>NZ_JBALFF010000129.1:0-38583 GCF_036916975.1 Nostoc sp. | reverse complement strand
AGTTAGGAGTTAGGAGTTAGGAGTTAGGAGTTAGGAGTTAGGAGTTAGGAGTTAGGAGTTAGGAGTTAGGAGTTAGGAGTTGGGAGTTGGGAGTTAAATATTTCAACAGTTATCAGTTATCAGTTAATTTGTCCATTGGGAGTCAGAGTCGCCCACAACTAACAAGTGGTGTCGGGGTGGTCACATAGGTGTGCCGAAGTGTCAAATCCACGACTGAAACCGCGATCGCTACTGATTTAACTGCTCACTCATAACTGCTCACTCATAACTCCTAACTCCTAACTCCTAACTCCTAACTTAAGAGAGCGGTCAGTACACAGAGAAATAAAGCTTCAGTCCACTCAACGACTGCGCCATAGGTATCTCCTGTGTGTCCGCCTAATTTGTGGTTGAACCATGCACCAGTTAAAGTAGCGATCGCACTTCCAGCAATTATCATTGCCAGTGCCAGAAATAGCTGCTGTTTATCTATCAACCAAACTAAACCACTCAAACCAAACAGCAACAACAATCCTGGTAACAAATCTTTGTAAGAACGAATGGCTTGTTTGTGAAGCGCACCTTTACCAGTTGGTTTCAGGTAAGGATATCGCGCGATCGCTAGTTGTTGTCCCCAACGTCCCCAGCCACAAGCAGCCATCAGCAATAACCAACGGTTTTCTGAGATGTCCGTTAAAGCTGCTATTTTTAGGATCACCAAGGCGATCGCTGCCATTGCCCCAAATGCTCCTGTAGCACTATCTGTCATCACTTCCAGCCGCCGATTTGGGTCGCCCACTGCTAAACCATCGGCAGTATCCATTGCCCCATCTAAGTGCAGTCCTCCAGTTATGGCAATCCAAACGCTTACTACTAAAGCACTACGAGTTAACACTGGCATACCCAGATAATCCATCCCCGTATCCAGTAACCCTAAAATTCCCCCAATTATTAACCCTACAATCGAAGCAAGGCGTGCCACTCCCCCAAAGTCTAACCCGTCCAAATACGGTACTGGAATACTTGTATAAAATATAATACTAGCTGCCAGCCTTAACAGCAGCTTTTTCCACCACTGTTGGTGTTTCGTCATTTTAGTAAGATTAATATATGGTTAATTGCTAGATAATAGACTTGGGTTAAGTAAAATCAACATGAGCATACTTTAAAACTTTAGATAAGATTTACTTCTATTAAAGATACTCCTTGAAAATTTTGTTATGCTGTTCTAAGTGGTTAATAAATAATGAAAGTATTTTTTATACAAAAAACGAATGATTCAGGAAATTAAAATTTCATCAGCGATCAAAATTTGTGTTTTGTATTCGTTAACTAAAAACTTACTCGAAATTATTTAGACGATTGCCCCACAAAATTGATATTTTTTTAAATGTAGGAAGTAAACAAGCTATTCAATTATGACAGTTTAGCTATGTTGTCGCTCTCCTTAGCTCAATCGCTATTTTCCTATGAGTCACCATCTACCCGACATCAGGATACCAGCTCCGTGCATTATTAACACGGGCATCATTGTGAATAAGCTCGACATCCGGCGATTGCTGGCAGATTTAGGTCGAGTCCACTACATCTACACCCAAGAAGATAAGGTACTGAGCGAGGGTGAAGGGGATGTGATGGAAGTTTTCGCCAATCCGCAAAGGTCTACCTTAGTGGCTAACCACGCGCTATATCTAAATGTTTGTAGTTTTGATTACTTGGAACTAAAACAGTCGGCGCAACAAGAAACCTATTTTGATTTGATGCAAGAAGGAGTGTGTCTGCGGTTGATTCCCCGCTCAACCCCCCTACAAGAGCGACGAGAGCGAACCTTCAATGTCAGCGCCATAGAAGCGATGATGGAGCAAGTCCTCTCCGCCAGGTGGGATGCAGAAATTGACGATGATTCTGATTCTTTCTAAATAACAATTAGTCCAGTATATACTCGTAAAGTTGGTAACTAGGTTAGTAGTGAACCCTTAAGTGTTCACAAAAACTTAATTGCCAGTTTTTATGTTTGTCCATAATTTAGCCAAATAATCTTAATGTTGCCCTAATACCATTTGGTTTTATGGCTGCTAGTTATGGATTTCTGAAACTCTTTACCGATTAGCGTTTCACAATCCAAAATCTAAAATCTAAAATCCAAAATGGTATGAGTGCGAATTTTTCCTTTGAATGTCTTGCAAGCTGTAGCCAAACCAAAGCTAGAGCCGGAGTCTTTTTCACTCCTCACGGTGTTGTAGAAACCCCCAGATTTATGCCAGTGGGAACGCTAGCAAATGTCAAAACTATCACCCCAGCCCAGCTACGAGATACTGGGGCGCAAATGATCTTATCGAATACTTATCATCTTCACCTACAACCAGGGGAAGCGATCGTGGCTGGAGGTGGTGGGTTGCATAAATTTATGGGTTGGAATGGCCCAATGCTTACAGATTCGGGTGGGTTTCAAGTCTTCAGCTTAAGCGAGATGCGGAAAATTACTGAAGAAGGCGTCACTTTCCGATCGCCCCATGATGGACGAATTATTAACTTAACCCCTGAGCTATCCATCGAGATTCAAAATACTTTAGGGGCGGATGTGATTATGGCCTTTGATGAGTGTCCGCCTTACCCAGCGACTCGCCAAGAGGTTGAAACTGCAACTGAGCGCACTTATCGCTGGTTAGAACGCTGCATAACGGCTCATCAACGCAGCGATCAGGCGTTGTTTGGGATTGTACAAGGGGGCGTATATTTGGATTTGCGTTGTCGTGCGGCTGAAGCTTTGGCTAAGTTGAATTTACCCGGATATGCCATTGGTGGCGTGAGTGTGGGAGAACCGCCAGAAATGATGGCTGAGATTGTGAAAGTGACAGCAGCGCTTCTACCGCCTGAAAAGCCGCGTTATTTGATGGGTGTCGGTACTTATCGGGAAATGGCGATCGCAATCGCATCTGGTATAGATTTATTTGATTGCGTAATTCCCACCCGCTGGGCCAGACATGGTACAGCGATCGTCCAGGGCGGACGCTGGAATTTAAAAAATGCTAAGTTTCGTGAAGATTTTACGCCATTAGATGAAACTTGTCCCTGCTACACTTGTCAAAATTTTAGCCGTGCTTACGTATCTCATTTAGTGCGATCGCAAGAAATTTTAGCTTATACCTTGTTGAGCATTCACAACATTACCGAACTAATTCGCTTTACGCAGCATATTAGAGAAGCAATATTAAGCGATCGCTTCACCACAGAATTTGGTCACTGGCTCAACCAAGAAAGGGGAGATGAGCGAGATGGGGGGTAAGAGGGGCAGGGGGCAGGGGGCAGGGTGAGATGAGGGAGAGTAAAAACTCCAAACTCCAAACTCCAAACTCCAAACTCCTAACTCCTAACTCCAAACTCCAAACTCCAAACTCCAAACTCCAAACTCCTAACTCCTAACTCCTAACTCCTAACTCCTAACTCCTAACTCCTAACAACTGACCAAACCATGTTAAGATATTTCTCAATTATGAAAGCTGTGTTGGATAGTTGGATTTAAACAAACATGGAAGCAGCACTTTTATTAGCAAAACTGCCTGAAGCATACCAAATCTTTGATCCTTTGGTGGACGTTCTCCCAGTCATCCCCGTATTCTTCTTGTTGCTTGCTTTCGTTTGGCAAGCAGCCGTGGGATTTAGGTAAGTTAATCTATTTTTCAATTTATAGGACAGGTGCTATACCTGTTCTATTTTTTTGTGGCGCTATATTTGATAAAATTAACATTTATTAATATTTTGTAATAATTTAATATAATAAATAAGATATGAATCAAGTCATGTCAATATGAAGCCTTGAAAGCCAAGCTTAGAATCAAGGAGGAATCAGTTATGGGTAACATCAAATTCGTTAAAGAGAATAAAGAAGTAGTGGCGGCAGATGGTGCAAATCTCCGGCTCAAAGCGATGCAAAATGACATTGATATATATAAATTTATTGGCAAGATGACCAATTGTGGTGGTAATGGTCAGTGTGGTACTTGCATTGTGGAGATAGTCGAAGGACTAGAAAATCTTTCCCCCCGCACAGACGTAGAAAACCGCAAATTCAAAAAAAAGCCGGAAAATTACCGCCTTGCCTGTCAAACTTTAGTGAATGGCTCAGTCAGTGTAGTCACCAAGCCTTAAGCTGTTAAATCTGTTATTGCTTCAATTTGTATCGAGTCAGTAGTCAAAATACTTACCAAAATTCAGTTTCCTGATTTTGAATTTTGAATTTTGAATTTTGATTTGGTATAACTCTGTCGTCGATGATGCTATCCTAAATGTTGTTGACTGGAAATTTAAGAGAGGTTTTCTTGCCATGCAAGTTAATGACCTGGGGTTCGTAGCGAGCATTTTGTTCGTACTAGTCCCCACTGTGTTTTTACTAATTCTTTACATCCAAACTGCTAGCCGCGAAAGTGGAAAAGATAATTAAGAGTTTGTGTATCAAATAAAGAACCCCTGCATCAGTAGTGTAGGGGTTTTTATTTATCCACAACTAAGTAATCATTTGACTTTAAGCGATCGTCCGCGACAACAGTACTGGACAAGTGGCATTGACTCGAACATAGTCAGACAAGGAAGATCCGATAAGTCGGTCTATATCAACAAAACTCTTAGCGATGGATGGACGACGATCTGGAGAACCGAGCAATAATAAGTCTATATTCAACTCATCTGCCAACCGACAAATTTCTTCACCAGGTTTGCCACTGCTGATATAAGACCGAGATTGGATGCCCTGTTTTTTAGCTTCTGCAACTGCGGCGGCTAAAACAGGATTTTTATCTGAGTTAATCTCGGTTATTTCCGATTTTTTCCCGCCTAAATCTGTGGTAACATTTGCCAAAATCAACTCGCCGCCCTGAATATCTCGCAGTAAAAACAGTGCCAATTTCAAGCAGTTTTTTGCGGAATCAGAGTTGTCTATTGCCACCATAATCCGCTTAATTCTTTTGACATAAATATCATCTTTTACCAGCAACATGGGGCGAGAAGATAGCTGGAAAACATACTGACTGACTGAGTTTGATAAAATGGATTGCAGCCGCTTCAGTCCGCGTGAACCCATAATAATCAAGTCAGCGTCGATTTCATCAGCTACTTGGCAAACTACATCTTTGGGGTCGCCTTCGCGCAAAATTGAAGAAACCTGGCTAGGATCTAAGTTCAAAGTTTGAATGGCATTAGCTAAAATTTTCCCGCCATTTTCCCATTTAGCTGTCATGGTAGCAGCAGTATTTTGTGCCTGAACAACATGCAAAATTGTCACTTTTGCAGATTCAATAGAAGGGATTTCTCTCAGGGTTTTGAGCATTTCTTCTGCGTGTCCCAATCCCGATACAGCCAGCAAAATTTTTTCTATCATTTTACGTGATTCTTGTTAAGTTTACTTTAGTTATCGCTGTTATTAGTTGGCTCAGGTCAGATTTTTACTGCCTTGCTCAACAACCTAGTCAGTAACTTGACACAAATAAACTTTGTTTTTTAATATTTAACACTTAAACAAATGACAAAGTACAAAAAGCTCAACAAATGTTTAAGTTCATTTGCACCTATTTACTTAAGACGATCAACTAGACTGCAATTATTAAGCATAGTCTCAATTTAGCTTGGATAACTTCATAAATTATGATGTTAGTTATCATTTTTTATCTATATTCACTTTTTTTAATTAGAAGTTAGTTAAGTCTTGCAAAGAAATGCCAAAATAATTCTTCAGAAAGATTTATTAACTGTAATATTTACCAGGCGATCGCTTCTGGCTTAAATAGTCATTTTCTTTATTCTGTGCCTTTTTTAATTCAGAATTCTAGTTTATAAATTACGAATTATTTAAAATCTGCCATTTCCCTGAACAATGTGCTTAACGGTGGTCAAAGTTTCCAGGCTGATAAATCCCCGGCGATGACCTTTTTGGTTAGACATGCCGAGAAACACTGAATCTCCCCGCGAGGGGTTGCGGGAAAAACGTGGGGAAGTGTTGATGTAGGTAGAAGCACTGGTAACTCCTAAAGCAAACTGCCGACTTTCCTGGTAAGATTCAGTAACGATAGAGTCGGCATGACCACTGCTGTATTCATTAATCCAGGCGATCGCAGCTTCTAAACTATCCACCAATTTAAAAGCTACTGTTCTAGTTAAATAAGGGTTTCCCCATTCGGCTTCTTTGACCAACTGCAACTGGGGAAAGGCTTTTACTAGTTCTGCATCTCCTTTAATTTTAAAGCCTTTTTCCATCAAGCTGTTCCACAAAACGGCTATTGATGATGGCAAGGCTTGCCGATGAATGAGTACCTTTTCAATGGCATTAACTTGATCTGGTTCGCTCTGATGGCTATTAAGAATCATTAAGCGCACCATTTCTAAACTGCTATTTAGCGACCAGTAGAGATAACAGTTACCCATCGCGGACTTTAAGACTGGGCAAGTTGACTGTCGGACTACCTGCTGTACTAAACTAGAACGTCCGTAGGGAATCACTAAATTTACGTATTGGTCTTGGGTGACTAAATCCCGAACCGAAGCACCATGTTCTGCTGCGATCAGTTCTATACAGCCAGGAGGTAGACCAACTTGGGCGATCGCACTTTGCAGTATCTCAGCGATGACGGCGTTGGAATGGCTAGCTTCAGTACTGCCTTTGAGAATTATACTATTGCCAGTTTTGATACAAAAACCTGCTGCGATCGCTCCTAAATCTGGAAACGCTTCATAAATAAATCCAATCACTCCCAAGGGCATTAACTGGGTATAACTTTGAGAATCTTCCAGTTGATAATCAGCCGTTCTGACGCGCCGCAGTGGATCTGATAATTCCCCCAACCGTTGCAAAATGTCCACGGTCATCTCTAACCTTGTGGGAGTCAGCTTTAGCCAGTCTAGTATCAACTCAGGCACTGCCATTTCCCGACTGGTCTCTAAATCCAAGGTGTTGGCTTCTAGAATGTCGTCAAATGAGCGCTCAAGGGCTTGTGCCATCGCCAGTACTGCACGACTCCGGTCTGCCCCTTTTGTGATCCCCAACTTTAGGGAAGCATGATAGGCGCGTTGAGCACTAGTAATTGGTTCGGGGTAATCATCCAAAACTTCAACAGTCATTGAGTTAACGTCTGTAGGTAAGCCAAACCATTAGTGCTGGCAGAATAGCCAATAGCACTGCCACCATTGCCCAAGCAATTATGCTGGAACTATTTGCCAATCGCAGTGCTAATGGCAGCCATATAATCACTAGCACGAAAATAATCCCAAGTGCTATAGGCAGATAGCTTTCTCCCAAGCGCGGATGGACAACATGCCAACTATTTCCCATCCAACGCCAAGCCCGCTTGTACGGATAGGTGGTAGAAAGCTGTTCTAGGACATTACCATTATCTTCTACTACAAAGATTTGCTGACAGCGATCGCAACCAAATGCTTCTGTCAGCGTAATCGGAATTAACTGACCCCGGCGACGACAGGGACAGGGGTATTCAGCATTGAAATCTATTTTTTCGGGTTTTTGAGATTGCACAAACGATATAGTAACTTGAGCGTGTTTTACACGAACTGCGAGAATAGGATCGTTTTAGTAAATGCCTGATAAGGCTTCTCTCTTTATAAAGATAAACAGGCGATGTTTAAATCGCTATGATTGCAAACACTAGATACAGCAGACTCTAAATATCCTAATTGCCATATCAGTACGAGGTTTTCTGTTTCTAGTCTTCCCCCGGGAATGGCAATCTTATTTAAAAATTTCCTTCTCTTCATTTGTTGCTTTCAAGGTAATGTGGTTGCGTTTTTGGGCATTTATTATGCTGACACACCTGGTACAATTTTAAGGATAAGGGGCGACTACTCCTAAAACAAATCGTTTCGGAAGGCTACGCTCATAGACAACAGATACTAATAAACCCGCTCATTTTCCTTTGACTCACTATATATTACTATCCACTTATCAAGGTTAGATCGGGATTAGGTGTAACCTCTATTCGTTGCAGTTTACAAGCATTTAAAGAGCGAGAATTGCCAAAACATCCAGAGCGTGTGTGTGACTTTTTGCCCAAATAGATTGTGGCTAACTTCACTGCTAAAAGACGCTTTACACCTGACAACACTATTATTTAACTATCCACCTTTAGTCAAGTGTAATACACCCTACATAAAACGAATTAATTACACCTATCAAGATTGTAGCCAAGCTAATGTATATCTACACCAGTCTAAAGCTGGGTTTTATATTTCTTAGCAAGTGGGTAACGCTTCTTTTTGTGGGCGATATTAAAATTGAGACAGTAGACGATTTGTTTGCTCAATCTGTCTACATTGGGAGCGATTCACAAGAGTGTAGTCTGAATCGCCGAAGACTTCAATGCACCTTAAAAATACTAAACCTCTTGGAGTTAAAAACTGCAAGAGGTTTTAGTTGGAAGCGGGTAACGCGATTCGAACGCGCGACATTCACCTTGGCAAGGTGACGCTCTACCACTGAGCTATACCCGCAATCGATAACCATACATTAATATCTCAGATTTATTTCTAATTGTCAACCCCTTAATTAGTCATTGGTCATTAGTCATTGGACAAGGAACAAAGGACTAATGACTAATGACTAATGACTCATTTAGCCCAATTCTTCTGACTCCGCAGTTAAATTGCCGATGCTGGCACTTTGAAAAGAGGCTGGCAAAGACTGGCTATTACGAGAATATGGCTCTGCTAGGTTAGAACGCAGTTGGCGCATCAGGCTTGCCATTTCTAGGGCATTCAGGGCATAATCCCAGCCATGATTACCTTTGATGCCTGCCCGTTCTAAGGCTTGCTGCATAGTGTCTACCGTCAAAATGCCAAAAATTACTGGCACTCCAGTTTGAAAGCTAGCGGCGGCGATTCCTTTAGAAACTTCGGCGGATACATAATCAAAATGGGGTGTTTGCCCTCGAATGACTGCGCCAAGACAAATTACAGCATCATAACGATGGGAAAGTGCTAGTTGGCGAGCTACTAAAGGTACCTCAAAACTTCCTGGAACCCAAACATAGTCCACCTGATGACCTTGGGGGTCAGGATCTACACCGTGGCGTTTCAAGCAATCTTGACATCCCTCTAGTAGCTTTCCGGTAACTAGGTCATTGAATCGACCAATCACCACTGCAAACCGCAAAGGCTCCGTTTGGGTAAAAGTTCCCTCGAAAACTGCCATGACTGCCTCTTAATCAACTATAGTTCTGGCCAATATAGCGGTTCTCGTTTATGTGAGGTACATCGGTAGGGGTCAGGCACTGCCTGTCCCCTACACCAGCGATATAATGTTGTACCGCATCTGAATGGGAACCGCTATATACATACATTTCTTATTTAAATGTAGAGGAGCAGGAAAGCACGGTGAGAAAAAAGGAAATCGGAAAAAATCTCTCCTTTTCTCTTTGACCTTGGCTTTTCTGCCCCTCTAGTTCTTATATTATGTGGCTGCGCCAGAGCAAAGTCGTCGTCTACACGACAAAAAAGTTTAACAAACCAACTAAAAATACCAAAGCAATCCAGACACCAGAGCCAACCCAGAGGAGTTTTTTAGATTCAACCCAATTTTGGGGAGTGGCATAAGCAACCGGGACGCCAACAACCAGGACAAAAGACAATACAACTAGGCTTATCAAAGCGAATTGGAATATTATGGTCATTTTTGCTTCTCCCAATACAGCGAAATAGTGATATGTCTTACACTAACAGTAAGGTGTACAGTGTAGGCAACGAGTGTGACTCCTCCTATTGCATAGGACATTTCCAGAAGCTCTGGTTTCATGTCCTGGCGTTCTCCCACTGCCGACAGATTGATTTTTTCTTCCTTTCGTAACCCACAAATTTTACGACACAGGATGAATTGCTTATGACTTTTGCACTGATGTGTCAACCAATGGTAAATTTGCATTTTTTAAAAGGATACCTACTCTTTTCCCTTTGTCCAACGTTTCACGTAGGTTTCCTAGAGGGTAGTAAGCGAGGTGTATCAACGACCGTGGTGGCGAGTAACCACTTAAATCATACAACGCCCCGATCATGTATTTCAGAATATTTGACAATTAGGGCGCTGATTCTGAGGGTTAAAGGGTGAGGCTTCTGCCCATTTTATCTCAAGGGCAACACTGAATACTTTTTTCTTATTTTTCAGTTACCAAAAATTACAATACTTTAGTCGTTCGTCCTTTGTCTAAGCACTGATGACCAATACTTCTCTTCTTAGGCTGCGCCAACGGCAACGCTCAGTACAAGTGACCAATGACTAATGACTCTTAATTATGGATTTAATTCTTTGCCACACAACAGCCGATTTTGACGCACTAGGGGCTGCGGTGGGGTTAACGCGCCTACTACCGGGAAGTAAGATTGTGCTGAGTGGCGGTTCTCACCCTCCTGTAAGGGATTTTTTGGCATTGCATCGGGATGAATATCCGCTGATTGAACGCCGTTCGGTGAATCCAGAAAAAATTCGTTCTCTGAGTGTGGTGGATACGCAACAGCGCGATCGCCTGGGTAAGGCTGCCGAATGGTTAGATTTACCCAATCTAAAAGAGATTATAGTTTATGACCATCACTTAGGACAAGAGTCAGATATTGCTGCCACGCGATCGCACATTTCCTCAGTCGGAGCGACGACAACTTTAATCGTCGAGCAATTGCAACAACAGCAAATTTCCCTGACTCCGGCTGAAGCAACGGTGATGGCTTTGGGTATTCACGTTGACACTGGCTCTTTGACCTTTGACCTGTCCACACCACGGGATGCTTTCGCTTTGGCTTGGTTGATGCAACAAGGTGCCAGTTTATCAGTAATTTCTACTTACCGTGACCCTAGCTTGTCTTTACAATTGCAGCAGCTATTAACTGAATCGCTAGAAAATTTAGAATCTCTCTATCTACATGGATATACGGTTGCTTGGGTAACTCTGAAAACAGATGCTTTTGTGCCGGGGTTATCGAGTTTGGCATCCCAACTCGTGGAATTAACCGAAATTGATGCCCTATTGTTGGCTAATGAGTATGATTTAGCTGAAAGTGAGTCACGTTTAACTGTAATTGGGCGATCGCAAATTCCCAAAACAAATCTTAACGTATTATTTCAACTTCTAGGTGGCGGCGGTCATTCACAAGCCGCATCCCTAAACTTAAGGGGAGTTGATTCACAGACAATATTACAACAACTCGTTGATGGAGTAAAAGCGCAAATTCCCAATCCCCCCACTGCTAGAGATTTGATGTCTTCTCCTGTCCGCACTATTCTACCTGAAACCACAATTGCCGAAGCCCAGCGTATTTTATTACGTTATGGACACTCTGGTTTATCTGTAGTCGATACCCACGGGCAACTAGTAGGTATTATTTCGCGGCGGGATATTGATATCGCCTTGCACCACGGGTTTAGTCATGCGCCAGTCAAAGGCTATATGACAAGAAATCTGAGAACAATTACGGCAGATACGACACTGCCACAAATTGAGTCGCTGATGGTGACTTATGATATCGGCCGTTTACCAGTATTGGAAAATCAGCAGTTAGTTGGTATTGTCACCCGCACTGATGTATTGAGGGAATTACATCAAGAAAGGGATGAAGAGGAAGAGGGACAAAAATTCAAAATTCAAAATGACGCTCACGCGGCGCTAACAAAATTCAAAATTCCTCTCAACACTGAGTTGCAAAATCGCCTTGCTCCGCAACTCTGGCAATTACTTACAATAGCATCGCAAGAGGCAGAAAAACGGGGTTGGCATCTTTATCTTGTCGGGGGTGCGGTGCGGGATTTACTGTTAGCCCAAGCATCATCAGGCACATTTATGATTAAAGATATTGACTTGGTAGTTGATGGCTTTCACAAATCAGCAGATGTGGGTGCTGGTGTGGAATTAGCAAAGGCACTTCAACAAGTTTATCCTACGGCTCGCTTAGAAATCCACGGGGCTTTTCAAACTGCGGCTTTGTTGTGGCATAAAGATGCCGAATTAGATTCTTTATGGGTAGATATTGCCACCGCTAGAACAGAATTCTATCCTTATCCAGCAGCAAATCCAGAAGTTGAGGCGAGTTCGATTCGTCAAGACTTGTATCGTCGAGATTTTACCATAAATGCGATCGCCTTACGCCTCACTACTCCCCGTACTGGTGAATTACTCGATTTTTTTGGTGGATTAATCGATTTACAAGCTAAACAAATTCGGGTTTTGCACGCCAATAGTTTTATCGAAGACCCCACCCGGATTTTTCGTGGTGTGCGCTTTGCTGTGCGCTTTGGATTTCAGATAGAACCGCAAACTGAAGAGTTTATCCGCTATGCCATCAACAGTGGTATTTACGATCGCACTGCTCAAGAGAATAGCAGAACTCCAGCCCTGCAAACTCGACTGAAAACGGAATTAAAACATATCCTAGAAGCCCCTTACTGGAAATCGGTTTTGCAGTTACTCGATAATTTAGGCGCATTGCAATGTATCCATCCTACCCTGAAGCTAGACGCAGAACTATTGCGACAATTACGTTTGCTAGAACGCTGCTTGCGGCGATTTGATGCTGAACAAACCCTCATTCATTGGGAAATGCGCTTAGAAGCGTTAATCACCCAACTTGCACCAGAATATCGGGCGAAAGTAGCAAAAAATCTGCAATTGCAAGAGGATAGCATTAAACGCTTGCAAAATTTGGCTTCTGTCCAAACTAATGTGATGGAATCTTTGCCTAAGTGTGAAAGTCCTAGTCAAGTAGTGCAGTTGCTGCGACAGTACGACTTACCAATGTTGATTTTAATTGCTTTGCAAAGTCCGCGATCGCTTAGACATCAAATTTGGGAATATTTAACTGTTTGGGCTAATGTGCAGCCACTATTGAATGGCAATGATTTAAAGAAACTTGGTTACAAACCAGGGCCTCAATATCGACAAATCTTAGATGATATACTTGCTGCTACTTTGGATGGAGTGATTAAACATAGAAGTGAGGCTGAGGAGTTTTTAGCACAACACTATCCTCATTAATTTATATTTCACAGATATGGTTTTTATGCAAACACAAATACCGAAAAAATCCTCCAGTCCAGAGGAATATTTACAACTAGAGGAGACATCAGAATCCAAAAATGAATATAGAGATGGAGAAATAATTCCTCTGGCTGGTGGTACGACTAATCACAATGAAATAGCAGGTAATTTTTATGCCAATTTTAAATTTACGATGCGGGGTAAAAATTACAAAATCTACATGGGTGATGTCAAATTGTGGATACAGCGTTATCGGATCTACACTTATCCTGATGTCATGGTTATTCAGGGAGAACCAATATATGAGGGAACTGGCACTACTACAGTCACCAATCCCATAATGATTGTGGAAGTATTATCTAAATCCACAGAGAATCACGATCGAACTAATAAATTTAGATTTTATCGTTCTATTGCGACACTCAAAGAATATATTATGATTAATCAATATGAATATCTTGTTGAGCAGTTTAATAAAAATGCTGAAGGGCAATGGGTATTAACTGAATACGAATCAGTAGATGCTGTATTATCACTAAAATCAATAGGGTTTCAAATTTCCTTCAGCGATATTTATCAAGGAGTTAATTTTGAAATAGAAGAATAATCATAATGCGATCGCAGCAGTCTAAATTGTATCTGGGTTGAGATTTAACTCTCGCAGTTTTGCAGCCAAACGTTCTGCCTTTTCTTCAGCTTGTTGTGCCTTTTCTTCAGCTTGTTCTGCCGTTTCTTCAGGTGTTGGTACTACTTGCCCATCTTGTGTAAAAAATCGCAATAGTCCCTGATAAACTCCCAAATATAAACCTAGCTGATGACTCCACAAATATCCTTCTTCACTTGCTTGTAAAGGTTGATATTCTCCATCTACTAAATGAAATCCCGCAAATTCTTGTGTGTAAGGATCGAACCAAAAATAATCCGGTGTGCGAAAAGTATTTTGATAAATTTCTTTTTTTAAACCTTTATCAGTATTCGCTGTTGAGTCAGACAAAATTTCTAGAATTACATTGGGATATTTGCCATCTTCTTCCCACACTACCCAACTTTTACGGGTTTTGCGTTCAGTTCCCAGCACTACAAAAAAGTCTGGCCCTCGGAAGTATTCTGATTTGCGTTGGTGTGGACTATAGTAGATAGTCAGATTTCCCGCCGCATAGAAATCATTTCTATCTCGCCACAACCATTCCAGACATGTTAAGAGGAGGATTATTTGCCGTAAATGCAGTTCGCTTTCCAAGGGAGGTTCGTCACTATATAAATCACCAGGCGGAAATATAACATCTTGGCAGATGCCTTCTTGAGAATCTAATTCTTGAGCTATGGTCATAGAATGGATGCGGCATCAAGTAGTTATCGATTTATTTTAGCAGTTTTAGTTTTGTAGTTAGCGATCGCGTCGCGTACCGTAAATAAAAAAAGCGATCGCTAGTCTTTGAAAATTCCTTCATGCTACACTGTAATCAATATCAAACCTCATCACAACTCCAACGAGATAGCACAAATGAAGTAGTACCAAACACCTGTTGCGCCAAAGCAATAAATGTCAACGAAGAATAAATGCAACTAGTTTGACAGGATTACTTCACATAGTCATGCACTAAAAATATTGTCATTACTCATATCTACATTTAACCGCTTGGCAAGTGTCTGCGGCTAAGTTCATTTTGTGTCTAATTTCCCCGTAATTGTTATGAATACGCGGTTGGAACTTTGCGAATTGAGGTTTGAGAAGAATGCAGAAAAAATCAATATTATTAGCTGAGAATTTAGCCTACGAACTCAGCTTGGACAGAACTTTGTTTCAAAACATTCAGGTGAGTATCGAAGCAGGCGATCGGATCGCTTTAGTAGGTCGCAACGGTGTAGGAAAATCAACCCTACTCAAGATACTTGCAGGTCAAATTAGACCAAATGCAGGTTCTGTTTGCTGTAATAGTGTTGTTTACTATTTGCCACAAATCAGCACTATTAGGCAAGAAATCACAGCAGATACAGTACTAACTTTTTTGGTTTCTATTTCTGATGATTGGTGGAATATTGAGGATATTTTACAAACACAATTCCACACAACACTTGACTTATCTTTACCAATTGCTAACTTAAGTGGTGGAGAACTCACAAAACTATTTCTGGCGATTGGTTTATCTCAACAGCCCAACTTGTTATTGCTGGATGAGCCAACTAACCACATGGATTTGCAAGCGTTAGAAAGCTTAAGACAGTTTCTTTTAAATTTCACAGGTGCGTATGTAATTGTCTCACACAAACCTTTTTTCTTAGATCAAGTAACATCTGTAACTTGGGAACTTACACCTGTTGGTTTGAAAGTATATGGAGGTAATTTTTCTGAGTATCGAGAACAGAAAGAAATCGAGTTAGAGGTAGCATTGCGATCGCACGAAGTCGCCAGAAAGGAACTCAAACGTACCCAAGCCACAGCTATACAAGAACAGCAACGTGCAGCCCAATCAAGTCGCAACGGTCGCGCTAAGTTTCTTAATGGTAGTATCGATAGAACAGCAGCAGGACTGATTAAAACCAAAGCTGAGGTGTCTACCGGAAATGCGAAAAAGAAACATGAAGCAGCAGTAGCAAAGGCGAATCAAAAGGTTGCAGAGACGAAGGTCAAAACGACCAAAGTAACGAGTATTCAGCTAGAAGAAAAAAATCAAAAGCGCCGAAATCTAATTAATATCCAAGGTGCAAATCTTAGGATATCAGAACGTCTATTGATTCAAAATGTTCAATTGCATGTATCATCTGGCGATCGCATAGCCATTATCGGCGCAAACGGTTCTGGTAAATCGAGTCTGGTAAAGGCAATTTTAGGAATGGAAAACCAAACAGCAGTTTTTGACTCAGGTGAGGTTTTTCTAGCACCAGCCATGAAAGCTGTATATCTCGATCAAACTTACGAATTCGTAAATCGCCAATACACACTTTTGGAAAATATGCAAGCTGCTAATCCTGATCTCAGGTATCAGCTTTTGCGTCAACAACTAGGACACTTTCTGTTTAAATATGATGACGTTCACAAAAGCGCCTCTGTACTGAGTGGGGGTGAGTTGGCAAGATTAGCCATCGCTACGATCAGTATCTCAGAAATCGATCTGCTGATTCTCGATGAGCCAACTAATAACCTGGATATTGAAACTGTTGAACAAATAGTAGTAGGTATCAATGACTATCAAGGAGCTATTTGGGTAATTTCCCACGATCTAGATTTCCTTAGCCGGATTAATATTACTCAAAGTTTCAAGTTGAAAGAGCAAGCCTTGCAAATGACAGCCTATTTACCCAATACACCAGAGCAATATTATCAAGAGTTGCTGGAATGTCATCATATATTTTACCCCAGGTCGGTGTAGCCCTCCTTTGTATGCCCGCAAACTCCGCCAATTCTATTCGCCAAGCCTGAAGTAGCACATCGCGTCACATAAATCTCTAACTCCCTAGCAGAAGCCGTAAAGCATACAGGCAAGTTATAATTCTTTTGCGGATCAACGTAACAAAAATTTATGAGTAACCCCCTTGTGCAAGCCTTTTTCGTAGGCAGAGCAGTAGCTGAAGTAGTTAATGAGCGTTTAGAGGTCGCCTTGACCGATGCTTTGAGCGATCTGGGCAAATTTGATGCCGAAGCTAAAGAGCAGTTGCGCCAGTTTACAGACGAAGTTCTAGAGCGAGCAAATCGGGCAGCAGAAGCTGCTAATGCTGGTCAATCTACTACAGGTGGTGGACAAGCCAGTTCTGAATCAGGTGACTTGCAAGCAGATATTGATGAATTACGAGCAGAAATTGCCCTGTTACGAACAGAATTGCAACATTATCGCAGAACTTCTGCATAAATTTTAGTCATTGGTCATTCGTCATTAGTCATTCGTCAAAAATTTTGCACAAATGACAAATGACAAAGGACACTTAAAAAAAACAGTTTAGGAATCAGAGTGTCTTTTCTTTCAAGGGATTCGCTTGCAAACCAACGGTAAAAAAAGTATATGGAACAAGGTTATTCAGATAAAGCATACCGTTGGAATCGGGAAAAATACTCTAGCAGACGGCGTTTTGTGGACATTTGGTCTTTTGTCTTGACCTTATTGTTCAGACTTTGGCTATACAACAAATCTTGGAGTTATCCGGGTGGTGTGACTGAGGCAAAGCAAGCCACAAGACGCAAAACCCAAGCGGTGTGGATTCGCAATACCCTACTAGATTTAGGCCCAACCTTCATCAAAGTAGGGCAATTGTTTTCTACCCGTGCTGATATATTCCCAGTTGAATATGTAGAAGAACTAGCCAAGTTACAAGACAAAGTACCGGCATTTAGCTATGAGCAAGTAGAAGCGACCATTGAGAAAGAACTAAGCAAGAAAATTCCTGAACTATTCCATAATTTTGAACCGATTCCTTTAGCTGCTGCTAGCTTGGGGCAAGTACACAAAGCTGTGCTACATAGTGGGGAATCGGTTGTTGTCAAGGTGCAACGTCCTGGACTAAAAAAATTATTTGAAATAGATTTACAAATTCTTAAGGGAATTACCCGCTATTTTCAAAACCATCCCAAATGGGGACGGGGACGAGATTGGTTAGGTATTTATGAAGAATGTTGTCGTATTCTTTGGGAAGAAATTGATTATCTCAACGAAGGTCGTAATGCTGATACTTTTCGCCGGAACTTTCGCGGCTACGATTGGGTGAATGTCCCAAAAGTATACTGGCGTTATGCCTCGTCTAGAGTGTTGACTTTAGAATATCTCCCTGGAATTAAAATTAGCCAATACGAAGCTTTAGAAGCAGCAGGTTTAGATCGAAAGTTGATCGCTCGTCAAGGCGCTCAAGCCTATTTAGTACAGTTGCTCAATAGTGGCTTTTTCCACGCCGATCCTCACCCAGGCAATATTGCCATTAGTACAACTGGTGCTTTGATATTCTACGATTTCGGTATGATGGGGCGGATTAAGTCAAACGTGCGTGAAGGATTGATGCAAACACTGTTTGGCATTGCCCAAAAAGATGGCGATCGCGTTGTAGAATCTCTAATCGAGTTAGGCGCGATCGCCCCAACCGATGACATGGGGCCAGTGCGGCGTTCCGTCCAGTACATGCTGGATCATTTCATGGATAAGCCTTTTGAAAACCAATCAGTAGCAGCAATCAGTGACGATCTTTACGAAATAGCTTATAATCAGCCATTTAGATTTCCAGCAACCTTCACTTTTGTGATGCGAGCCTTTTCTACTCTAGAAGGGGTAGGCAAAGGTTTAGATCCAGAGTTTAACTTTATGGAAGTTGCCAAACCGTATGCAATGCAGCTTATGACCGATATGAATGGTTCTGAGGGAAATAGCTTTATTAACGAATTAAGTCGTCAAGCAGCTCAGGTAAGTAGTACCGCGTTTGGTCTACCACGTAGATTAGAGGATACCCTAGAGAAGCTAGAACGGGGAGACATGCGCTTGCGTGTTCGGTCTATCGAAACTGAACGCCTATTGCGCCGACAGAGCAGTATTCAGCTGTCAATAAGCTATGCTCTGTTAATCAGTGGTTTCACCCTTTCAGCTACGATCTTAATCGTTACCAATTATGTATGGTGGGCATTAGGGCCTGGTTTAATTGCAGCAGGGCTTTCAGTGATCCTGATCAGACTAATTTTACGCCTTGACCGTTACGATCGGATGTATTAATTTTTGCAAAAAAATATGAAACTTAATTTCACGGGTTTTAGCGATCCGGGACTTATTCGTTCTAATAATCAGGATGCTTACTATATCGACCCAGAGGCGCGGTTTTTCGTTGTCGCCGATGGTATGGGGGGTCATGCAGGAGGTGAGGAAGCAAGCCGCATTGCCACTAAGGAAATTCAGGCGTATTTGGTAGCAAATTGGCAATCTTCAAAATCTTCCCAAGAATTGCTAGAGCAAGCTTTGTGGGGTGCCAATAAAGCGATTTTGCACGATCAGCAAAATCATCCAGAACGCGCCGACATGGGTACAACAGTTGTAGCGGTAATTTTTCGCGCCCCAGAGCCGCCCTGGTGCGGTCATGTTGGCGATTCGCGGCTGTATCGCTTCCGAGAATCGCACTTAGAACAAGTAACTGAAGACCACACTTGGGTAGCACGGGCAATCAAAATCGGTGATATCACCTTAGATGAAGCACGATCGCATCCGTTTCGTCATGTATTATCGCGCTGTTTGGGGCGTGAAGACTTACATCAAATTGATGTGCAACCACTGGATGTAAAAGCTGGCGATCGCTTGCTGTTATGTAGTGATGGTCTAACAGAAGAACTTGTCGAACAGAAGATTGCTAGCTGCCTCCAAAACACTCCTTGGCTTGATAAAGCCGCCATCTCTCTAGTTGAGGCTGCCAAAGACCACGGAGGACACGATAACATCACAGTTGTCATCGTTTCACTCGACTAAATAGTTGTTGGTCATTGGTCATTGGTCATTTGTCATTGGTCATTGGTCAAGAGTTACTAGCTATTTGACAAAGGACAAGGGACAAAGGACAAATCCGGTAGATATACTCAGCAATTTGTTCAGCATGAGCATTTTTACTTTTTACAATTTGATACAAATATTTTTAGCCTTCAAAGTCACCTAAAAGAGGCTAAATTTGCATAATATTGGTAGATTTACATCTTGCACGTCATAAGGTTAAGCGACTATAATTCTCGCTTATTACCATCCATTCTCCAACCTCCTGAAAGTCCCAACCCTCCGAAGCTTTTTCCATATTGGCAGGAGACAGCATCTTAGCTTTTCTCCAAGAGGGAAACTATGTAGGATTTAGGACAAAATTTGCTCATCTCCTCAAAGGAGAGTTATGCAAAGCAAAAAGGAGTCAAGAGGTAGTTATATCTATCCAAGACCAAACAGAGAATATTTCCCGAATATGGCTCGGCTAACTTGGGTGGTATATCAGTAGGATTAGGTGCAAGATATCAGAGCAGAAAAAGTCCACATTTAGGATGTGGGCAATGTGTCAAACACTTGTTATCTTTCTTAATACGGAGGAACAAATGTTGGACAGATATCAGTCCAATTTTATCCAATTTGGACTTCTGTAAGCGATATCACCTTTACTCGTTGTTTTTTCGGAGTTAATTATGAACCAACCAATGAAACTATCCTTGGAACAGCAATTCAGTATCTGCTCATTTGCTACTCAGGTGCAAAATATGAGCCACGATCAAGCTAAAGACTTTTTAGTAAAGCTCTATGAACAAATGGTCGTGCGCGAGGCAACTTATCAAGAGCTTCTTAAGCACCAGTGGGGCTTAGATTCCGGTTCCACTATGGCATAGAGTCGTTCTACTGTCGCAGTGGGCGACCTCCTTCTCTTGCTTGGTTCCAAGGAGGAAAAGAGCTGGGGATGTCGGGGCGTCAACTTCGATAACCAATTTTGCAAAGGTTGGACAAAAATTAAATTCAAAAAACTAACAATGAGTAAAATTTTCGACGATACATCTGCTAGAGTCTAAATTTACTTTCATTTTGTATTAAACATCTACTTTTGGCTTTAGCTAGACTTCCTTTAGATTCGTCTAATGTGCGAATTAACCTGCGTAAATTTACAACAATCTCCCGCAATATATACATAGGAAGATTGAGAGGAAATTTAGATAGCCGTAATTTGGCAGCTACTTTTTTCACTCTTTATACATCTAACTAGAACTTACATCTTTATATATATTTTGTTTATAAAAGTTTACATTCTTCCATAAACCACCCTTTAGTTACATATAAGACATGTAACATGAATAAATTATTCCTAGCTGCAAAGATCGTATGGAGAATCTGTATTAATACTTTCCAATTTTGCGATAATTTGAGGCTTAATCTTTTCATACTCGCTTTTGAGTAATCTTTTACTCATTTGCGGGTCAACAGAGGACATCAATGTGTTGCTCATTGCAACCCACTCTTGCAGTCGTTGGCGCTGGGCAGAAGCGATGCTAGAAAGTAAGATATGGGTACACCGATTTGGTGTTTCTCGTGCAAAGAACAACAGGCGGTAGTAACCTGTATGCTGTAGTAACCGGACAATTTCTTGACCAAGACTGGTTTTGAGATCAAGGTAGTAAGGTAACCATTTAGCACCATGTTTGCGGTTATAGATGACAGTAATCCATAGCAGCATGGGATGGGGAACAGAGATGAACAGAAATTGGTTATAGCGGGTACAGAGTAAGCGCTTTTGAATTTCCTCTTGCGGTAGCATCACCCAAAGGGCTGGTAAAAGCTCTCCATTGCTATTAATAGCCTGAGGAAACACAATATCGGCAACTGGTTTATTTTGGGGCCAGGAAATGCCACGAGCGATTTCATCGTTTGACGAGGATACCCGCGAATCGCCTTTTGTCTTTTGTTCAAGCTCATTGCTCACTGTAGTAGCAGGAACTAGGGCTTGGCTGTCTTGCTTAATTTTGCGTGAATGCTCAGGCTTTTCTAGAGATGCTAAAACTTTGAGGATTTCAGTGATGCTTTGGGGGCGATCGCGTGGTACTTTAGCTAGACAACTCATCACCAAATTTTCGATTTCTTTTGGTAATTCTAATCCGGGCGCAACCTCAGCAAAAGAATGTGGTTTTTGATAATGATGTGTTTTATACCATGCTCCAAAAGAATGAATTGGTGGCACCAGTGGCATTTTGCCTGTGAGCATCTCAAACATCATGACGCCCAAACTATAAATATCAGCACGATTGTCTAATTCTTTACCCTCCATCTGTTCGGGAGAAGAATAAGCCAATGTCCCCAAATAGAATTTTGTATGGTCGCCATCTGACTGTAATAATTTAGCAATACCAAAATCTAGAACCTTGACCAATTCTCCAAAACTGGGATCTTGAATCACCAGCATATTGCTTGGCTTGATATCGCGGTGGATAATTGGGCAAATATTGCCCTCAACTGGGATACCATCATGGGCGCACTGTAACCCCAGGCTGAGTTGACGCACCATACTCAAAAATCTTGGTAAAGGCAGTCCTTGCTTGCGAATAATATTGTTCAGGCTTTGTCCTTGTAGGTATTCCATGACGTAGAACGGGGTGTTATTGTCATCTACGCCATAGTCCATGACTCGGACAATGTGAATGCTTTTTTGCCCTAGTAAAGCACAGGTTTTTGCTTCTCGCTCAAAGCGGTCTTGCAATCGCATCTTTTCATTTTGGATTGATAGCGCCAGAAACTTAACCGCAACCGGTACACCTCCCAACAAAGTATCTTTGGCACGATAAACCCGACCCATCGCTCCAGTACCGATTAATTCTTGGAGTTGGTAGCGTTTGCTGAGTAAGCGACCAATATTGGGGTCTGACATAGAGAATTTGAATCCAAAAGCAGGTTGTAAGTGTTTAGGAGGAAAAGTACGAGGCTTTGAATCTTACTCCCCTTCCCTTTTAGGGGAGGGGTTGGGGGTTAGGTCTATATTGCACTCAACTGCAAACTGCTATAATGACGTTTTTTACCATTTTGCATTTTCACTGTGGTGTAATTTTAGTTTGCCCAATTTTGACTAAATAGATAACTCTAGGATCTGCCAAAAACTTTAATTAGGTATTACCACACTTACCACAGAGTTCTAATAACTGAGTAATGAGTGCGGAGTTTTGAATATCAACAAAGCCAGAGGAGGCGACCTAAAGTCCTGCGGGGCAGATTTTTTAAGTCCCAACCCATTATTATGCCTCGGAAATAATGCTTTAGCTTAGAGACCATTTATAAGGGACTTCCAAATAAAAAAATACCCAAAAACTCTCTCTTCCTCATTCCTGTGTGTCGCGCCAGTTGCTTCTCCCAAGGGGAGACGCGCAAGGGACAAGTCTCTTAACCCGCAAGGGCGCACTGGCTTCTCTGTGTCTGGAGTGGTTCGTTTCATTTGAGTAATTTATTTCTTGGAAGTCCCTAAAGTAAATACTAAGTAGGGTGCATTAGACCCAAGCCGTAACGCACCATGTTCATAGCGGTGTCGTTAGGCGCTCATATCATGTTTTTTGTGACAAACAAATTAGATCAAAATATACACCTAACATCCCCTACGGTAATTTTATTTTATAAATAATCTCTGGCTACGTAAGGATGGATTATTTATTAAGAAAGCTGTGATAGGACTAATTGGTAATTTTTCGTTTTTTATGGATGTTATAAGAAATGTCAAAAACTGATTTATTACCCATTATATAGTATTGAATTCGGCGTCCGATAATATTGTTCAATCGGGAAATTAACTCATAAAAGAAGTAAGGACTTTTCCCCATTTCTGTGAATGCTATTAACCATTTTCCTTGCTTCAGAGGTTCTATAACTTGATAGTAAGCTAGATATTTTTTATAAACTGAATTATTATAAGAAAGAGCGCGCATTAAAGCTGGATTTGTTTTAACAATTTCTTGTTGCATGAAAGAAGTAGTAGCACTCAAATATTGATTTAGACGTGGCAATTGGCTTTTATGTACAAGAGAGCCGGGGCGTGAACGGTAGAAATAATAGGGTTTTGGCTCAAGGAAAAAGCGAGCGCCTTTGATTAAGCATTTCATATCAATCCAAAAATCTTGGCCCATCCTGATAGCATCATCGTACTCGATGCCGTGCTTAACCAGAAATTCTCGTTTAAATAGAGGCTTGCTTAGACCAAGATGCAACCCTGGTTGTCCATAGACATCAGTTTCTACAAAATAAACGATATCAATTTGGAGAATTTTGTCTATACGTTCTTCACTTTCTTGAATCAATGTACTCCAAGGAGATGTTTCGCCATCGTTGATTAAATAAAGATCGTCAGCAATCATATCTGCATTTATTTCGTCTGCCAGTGACACAAGCTTGGACAATCTTTCGGGAGCATACCAATCATCTGAATCAAGTACAGCAATCCATTCTCCTTGAGCTGCTCTCAGGGCCCGATTACGCGCAGCAGCAGCCCCAAGGTTTTGTTGATTAACTATTACTTTCAGACGTGGATCGGTAAAACTTTTAGCGACTTCTACAGTTTTATCAGTTGAAGCATCATCGACTATGATAAGTTCAATATCTGTGAGCGTTTGCTCTAAGACTGATTCTATTGCCTTGGCAATATAAGCTTCAGTATTGTAAGCAGGAATAATAACAGAGACTTTAGGATTCATGAAACTGGACTCCAGACTACACGATTCGGTAAAAATACTAAAAGTCTAACGATAATTTGATAATTTCTTATTTAGTATACAACTCAGTAGGTCAGTGAAAATAAACAATGACTCCTTGAGGTCAGGCATGAGACATTGGGCGTTGAGGAAGCAGTGCATTGGAATTGTTTGAGCGGCAGACTTCTAGACTAGACACACAGCACGCAGCGCTACCTTTAGCTTGACTGACGCTCTAGGCTAACTTCCATTGTGTTAGTTAAAAAATGACCAGCCAAAATGCCACTACTGAGGTAATACCTATCTTCCGAAATTCGGTGCAGGGTTTCAAAGCCACTACGACGCTGACGATCGCCTATTACCCAATAACGCTGCACAATAGTATCTAAACCAATCCAGCCTTCACCTTCAATCTGCCCCAAAATATTATGCTGGAGTAAAAAAGTATACTGACGCTCTCCCTCATGCAGCCGCCCCTTGTATTGCAGAGAGATTTCTGAGCGATCGCTACCAGGAAATATCAGTTTTGTAGCCATAGTAAACCAGTTATCTCGATTCCAAGCTACCAAGGTCATACCCTTGACACTGATTGGCATACCATTACGTTCGAACCAATTTCCTTGCATTGTCCAGCGTCCTGGTTCCAATAAAAATGTATGAGCCACCTTCTATATTCCCTGTCTTGATCGAGTGCCGCCAAGATTACAGTTATAGCAGTGCTAAGTTGGGTTAGCGATAGCGGGGCGTTGAGCCAGTGCAAAATCAAGAAATTTTTTATCTTGTTTATTGTTCCTATCTCAGCACTGAGTACTGACTTTGGTGAATTTCTCCCAAAAGCACTTCTTGAGGTGCCCCAGTCGCAGTAGGTAAGTTGCCAGGAATACCCAAAAGTCGCCAGTAGGCTAAAACTGCAAAGGCGATCGCTTCTTTAAAATCTGCACTCAAACCAACTTCATCTGTAGTCAAAACTGGTATTGATGGCAACAACAACTCTAATCGACGTTTCAAATAGAGATTGCGACTACCACCGCCACATAATAGTACCCTTTGTGGCATTTGGGGCAAAAAAGTGCGGTAACTATGAACAATTGAAGCAGCTGTAAGTTCCGTCAGAGTTGCCAGTAAGTCGGCGGCGTTGAGTTGGTATGCTTGGGCATCTTCTAAACACTGATGCAGGTAAGTTAAACCAAATAACTCTCGACCGGTGGATTTGGGCGGCGGTAGATGAAAATAGTCTTGGTTGAGCCATTCTTCTACTAATGGATCGCTTGGAGTACCACTCGCTGCCCAATTACCATTTTCATCGTAAGTTTTAGCACCATCGCTTAAATGCTCCACCGCCAGATCCAACAGACTATTTCCAGGACCCGTATCCCAAGCGCGAATTTTTAAGAGCCAGTCGCCATGCCGAGGCGGAATATAGGCAACATTACCAATACCACCAATGTTTTGAATACAACGCCCCTCTTGAGGATGACTGAGTAAATAGGCGTCTACTCTAGGCACGAGAGGCGCACCATGACCACCAATAGCGATATCAGCAACGCGAAAGTTGCTTACAGTTGTAATACCTGTAAGATGGGCAATTAATTCACCGCGTCCTAGTTGAAGACTGTAACCTAGTGGGGAGTGGGGAGTGGTTTTGTTTCCCATTTCCTTATCCCCAGGTGGTCGATGATAAACTGTTTGACCGTGGGAGCCAATAATAGTGGCTGGCTGATGACCAATTTGAATATTTTGGGCGGCTTGGGCAAAGACTTGGGCGATCGCATCATCTCTTTCTGCCAATTCTGCCATTGAGATGGCAACGCCTGCACCAACTGCCAATATTCTTTCTCTGAGTTCGGCTGGATAAGGATATGTTGTCCCAGCTACCAACTCAACTTTGAGATCCAATTCTGTGCCAGAAATCTCTACCAACGCAGCGTCTATGCCATCTACAGATGTGCCACTAATTAAACCGATAACGCGAGTAGGGACAGCAGCTTCTTCAGTCGGATGCATTGCTCAAGACTCTTTTGTTGCAAGAGATAGTTTAATTCATGTTACTACCCATGTCAAAAAAAACTCAGGTGGCATAGCATAATGCTTCATGCCTTCTTGACCTAGAACCCTAAAAATATGAACTGCCTGCGAATCACAAAATGGCACTTTTTATAAATAAAGCTTGTTTACAATTTAGCACTGATAACTTCGCGCTTTCTACATAAAGCGATAAACATCACAGAAACTTGTACCAATAATATTACTTACTCCTAAATTAGAATATATAACAACTTTTGTCTAAGTATAAGCAAATACAAAAAGTAGTAATCCCTCTGATGTTGGAATCTAGAAGCACATTGCACAATGGGCATGAACACGAAAGATTTTAAAAAGAGAAAAAGTTGTAAAATGAAAAGTCTTTTAATTAAGTCCGCGATCGCTTCTGGTGTTGTTTTGTCTTTAGCAACTTTTACCCGCCCTGTAATGGCTACGTCTTTTACGGTATCAATAGAAGACCCAACCGTACAAAATGCACAGTCATCAAATCTTGTTAATGCTCGTGTACAAAATTTTGATGCTTCAGCACTAACAACAGGTTATAGTACAACAGGCTTTACATGGGCTGATGATGCAGGAACAAATATTGGTAGCTATACGAATACTCTGATCGTGGATAAAGACCAATATGGTGGTGCTGGTGGAACAGGCAAATATTTTGATGTCGATACGAACAGATCGGGTGGTAAGCAAACGGTTTCTACCTTAAATTTGACAACCGCACAAAGTTACTTTGGACTTTGGTGGTCTGCGGGAGATGCTAATAACGTACTTACATTTCTTTCACAAGGTCAGGTTGTACAAACTATGACCACTAAAGATGTGGTTAATTATATCGCAAACCTACCAAATAAAGCCAGCTACTACAGTAATCCTAATTCGGCATTCAAAGGTCAAAATTCTGGAGAACCCTATGCGTTCATCAACTTCTACGATGTTGGCGGAACTTTTGATCAGGTTCAATTCACCAATGTCGGCGGAACTGGTTTTGAATCAGATAATCACACAGTCGCCACTGGCTACAAGAGTATCACCGGTAATGTAGTTGTTAAAGCAGTTCCTGAGTCTTCTTCTCTATTAGGAGTTTTTGTGATTGGTTTTGTGGGTGCTACTTCAGTTCTAACTGGTCGAGTCAAGAAAAAGTCAGCTTTGCAATTGTCATAAGTAGATTTCTGACTCGGCTACAAAACCAGGCTCCACGTTCGCGTAGGCTGCTGTAGGCAGGATTTCAAAACTTCCGATAATAATTCAATGTTAAATACAAGTTAGGGCGAGCTTACTTCCGGTAGGTTCGCCCTAATCCTTTGATTTAGAATTGTTATACAAATACCTTGGTAGGGGTACCATGCTTATCGGTGTCAAATTGAGCAAGGGCGAATGGAATTTGCGGAATTTACGGTCACACAAACAAAGCCCACTTCTTAAGAATCGATATGATAGAAAAGTAGATAAAACTTAAAAATATTTATCGAATGGTGCTTCAATCATCTGGCTTGTCCAAGGTCAAAGACTCATTAACACAAAAAATCTTCTTGGGTAATGAACCTAATGCAGAGTTAATTGCAATTCTCACCGTTTATTTTGTCCAAGGAATTTTAGGATTATCGCGTCTAGCCGTTAGCTTTTTCCTCAAAGATGAACTGCTGCTGAGTCCCGTCGAGGTGTCGGCGCTGTTGGGAATTGTCTTCCTACCTTGGATGATCAAGCCGGTGTTTGGTTTCATCTCTGATGGCTTGCCTATATTTGGCTATCGTCGGCGTCCTTATTTGATTTTATCCGGGATACTGGGAACTGCTTCTTGGGCGTGTCTGGCCACAATAGTTCATACTAGCTGGGCAGCTACATTAGCGATCGCTCTTGGTTCTCTTAGTGTCGCCATGAGTGATGTCATAGTTGACTCGCTGGTTGTGGAACGTGCCAGAGACGAATCGCAAGCAAAAGCCGGCTCATTACAATCTCTGTGTTGGGGTGCTTCTGCGATCGGAGGTTTGATAACAGCATACTTTAGTGGTCTGCTGTTGCAATACTTTACTACCCGTACTGTCTTTGGAATAACCGCCTTATTCCCTCTCATCGTCTCAGGGGTAGCTTGGTTAATTGCTGAGTCCCCCGTTAGCAAAGATGCTGAAGATAGTAATCACACCAACCCTTTACCAATCAAACATCAACTGGGGCAGCTACGCCAAGCCATTAGCCAAAAAACAATTTGGCTACCAACGGCGTTTATCTTCATCTGGCAAGCTACCCCAAATGCTGACTCAGCCTTTTTCTACTTCTCTACCAACGAACTTCACTTTGAACCAGAATTTTTGGGGCGAGTCCACTTGGTGACAAGTTTCGCTTCTTTAGCAGGTGTTTGGATTTTTCAACGTTTCCTTAAAAGCATCCCTTTTCGCGTGATTTTTGCTTGGAGTACTGTCCTTTCCTCAATTTTGGGGATGACGATGCTATTGTTAGTGACTCACACAAACAGGCTCTTAGGTATAGATGACCACTGGTTTAGTTTGGGTGATAGCCTGATTCTGACTGTGATGGGGAAAATTGCCTTTATGCAAGTGATGGTTCTAGCAGCAAGGCTTTGTCCCTCTGGTGTGGAAGCGACATTATTTGCCCTGTTAATGTCGGTGTTTAATTCAGCAGGAACGGTTTCCCATGCATTTGGGGCATTAATCACCTATTGGCTGGGCATCACCGCAACGAACTTTGAATCACTTTGGCTATTGGTGCTAATTACTAATCTCAGCACGCTGTTACCCCTCCCCTTTATCAACTGGCTACCTGCTGCTGAAGAACAAACTGAGACATCCATTGATGGGGAACAAGGGTTTTTGCCAGATTTGATGTCTGAGTTGGTACTGAGAGAACCAGAGTCGAAAATAGTCGAATAGTGGGATAAATTTCATGCCAATTCGAGCCAGTGCTCTGCCTTTGGCTGGTAGCAACTGGCGTAGGAAAGTATTGTTGCCAGAAGTGGAACCCGAAAGCGATTTTCGACAAGTTGATTTTGAAGCGCTTTCACCTGGGGAACTTTGGCGATTTTATTTAAATCTAAAGGATGGAAAAGTCCGGCGGGAATTAATTGATAATCGCTGTTGTGAATTTCCCAGCATACATCCGGCGAATGTGGGACGCTCTTATCGATATCTATATTATAGGTGCGGCTCATGCAAAGACTGGTAATGCTCCCTTACAAGCATTGTTGAAAATTGATTTAGAGTCTGGAGAAAGGCAATTTTGGAGTGCTGCACCGCGTGGTTTTGTCGGTGAACCGATTATTTGTCCCGCGTCCAGGTTCGGAAAAGGAAGATGATGGTTGGGTATTAGCTTTGGTTTATGATGCTGCCCATCACCGATCAGATTTGGTAATTTTAGATGCGAGTGATTTCTCTAAAGGAGTAATTGCACGTTTACATCTCAAGCATCATATCCCCTACGGTTTGCATGGGAGCTTTACTTCTGAGGTTTTTGGGGAAATTTGATCTCCTATTTGGGTGAAACCATTTTTTCACTCGCAATGATATGCAAATCAATATTTTTGAGCAAGCGGACTAATTTTTGCGTCAAAGATCCTTTGAGGAGCATTTGCCAGCGCGATCGCTGACTCTCTCCGATTACAATTTGGGTAATCCGATATTTCTCGGCGATTTGGGCGATCGCATTAGCTACGTTAATGTTGGTAACATGAATAAAATTACCTTCAAATTCTTTACAGAGTTTCTCACAAGTATAGATGTGTAAGGTTTCCTCTTTGGTGAGGAAGCGTTCTGGATTGGCGACAAATAAGCCATAAAGCGGCGCGTTCATATAGTTAGCCAGCCTCGCACCCCGGCGTAACAACTGCACTGAGTTGGGATAGGTGGATATACATACCAAAACCCGCTCGTGAATATTACAGGATTGCCCATTGGGGATAGTAGCGATCGCATTTCCTTCTACGTTGTCTGCCACTTCGCGCAAAGCCAGTTCTCGCAAAGCAATCAGGTTACGGCGTTGGAAAAAATTATCGAGGGATTGTTGGATTTTTTCTGGTGCGTAAATCTTGCCTTCTAATAACCTTTCTTGCAGGGTTTCCGGCGTGACATCTATTACCACTATTTCATCTGCTTCATCCAAAATCTTGTCAGGAACACGCTCACGGACGACTACACCTGTAATTCTGGCTACTAAGTCATTGAGACTTTCCAAATGTTGGACATTCATTGTGGAGTAGACATCAATACCTGCTGCTAAAACTATTTCTACATCTTCGTAGCGTTTTTCGCGTGGGGAACCAGGGACATTGGTATGGGCAAGTTCATCGATTAAGACTAATTGGGGTGATCGCTTTAAAATAGCATCTGTATCCATATCCGTTAGTGTCAATTCACCGCTAGGATATTGCTTACGGGGTACAATCTCCAGTCTCTCTGCCTTCTCAGATGTATCCTTGCGTCCGTGGGTTTCTAAAAGCCCAATGATAACATCAATCCCTTCGTGTTTAAGCGCGTGTCCCTCTTCCAGCATCCGGTAGGTTTTGCCTACTCCTGGAGCCATGCCAATAAATATTTTATGCTTGCCCCGCCGTCGTCCCGGATAAAGCGAGTAACTTCCAGAATTTAAAGGAGTGCTAGCCCAACCAGTGTTACTTTTATCTGACATTATACCTCTTGCATGAATATTTTAAAATAATTTGTAATTCGTAATTCGTAATTCGTAATTCGTAATTCGTAATAGAGCCTCCGGCACGCTGCGCGGTTTTCATGGGCTAAAGGGCTGTACGTAAATTTTGTTTTGTAATGGGGATTTAACCCCAATCGCATTACTTACCGGTTTTAGAACCGGGGGACTTAAACCCACGGAACTAGTTAAAACAAGAATCTTACAGTTCACGTAGAGGCGTAGAGAGTAATGAAAAACTTATTTATTCCTACCTCCTAACTCCTAACTCCTAACTCCTACCTCCTACCTCCTACCTCCCAACTCCCAATTCCCAACTCCTAACTCCTAACTCCTAACTCCCTACTCCCCACTCCCAACTCCCAACTCCTAACTCCCAACTCCCAACTCCCAACTCCTAACTCCTAACTCTTTCTTAACTTACTGATTTTGCTGACGATTAAAATCTTGCAAGTCAAGAGCATAATTTAATCGAAGAACATTGACTCCCGGCTCGCCAAAAATCCATAAAAATCTGCCATCAGTATACCTATTAATTAAACGTAGGATCTCCTCTTCTTTTACTTTCCGCGTAGTAGCAACCCGCGTCAATTGCTGCCGTGCTGCTTTGAAGGAAATATGCGGATCTAAACCAGAGCCAGAGGTATAAATCATATCAGCGATCGGTTGAAGATTTTCGTCTCGCAATTCATTTGCCTGTTCTAGAATCCGGTTTAGTAGTTCTGGATTGCTAGCAGCGAGATTACTGGCTCCAGAGATGCCAGTTGGCTTGGCTTTTTTGCCTTGGCTATATCTAACAGTACTGGGACGAGGATGGAAATATTGCTCAGATGTGAACAACTGACCAATCAAAGCCGAACCAATTGGTTGATTATTTAGATTCAGCATAATGCTGCCATTGGCTTGATAGGGCAAAAAAACTTGACCCACTACAAGGATTATCAAAGGATAGATGATTGCAGTCAACAACCAAAGCATTAGAGTTATGAAAATTGCTCTGATAGTTTCTCGAATAATAGCCATAAAATTTTTCCAATTGCTGCTAATATTTTATAGAAACAGAATTCAGGAGTCACTCGTGAGAATTCATGCTGAATTATGAGCGAAAAAGCGAATTGCGAATTGGTTTAAGCCAAGCCGAGAATTGTAATCAGTAAATCTATCAATTTAATGGCGATAAATGGCGCAATCACCCCACCTAAGCCATAAATTAACATATTGCGTTGCAGTAGCTGATTAGCTGTCAGCGGCCTAAACCGTACACCCTTCAATGCCAACGGAATAAAAGCGGGAATAATTAAAGCATTATAAATCAGTGCTGATAGAACAGCAGAATTAGGGCTAGTCAAATTCATAATATTCAAGCTTTGCAAATTAGCAGCAACAAATATTACTGGGATAATCGCAAAGTATTTAGCAATATCATTAGCGATAGAAAATGTGGTCAATGCCCCGCGAGTAATCAACAATTGTTTGCCAATGCTAATGATGTCGATTAATTTTGTAGGATCGGAGTCCAAATCTATCATGTTGGCGGCTTCTTTTGCAGCTTGCGTCCCTGTATTCATGGCAACGCTGATGTTAGCTTGGGCTAATGCGGGAGCATCGTTAGTTCCATCTCCTGTCATGGCAACTAGTTTACCTGCTGCTTGTTCCTTCTTAATGACGCTGATTTTGTCTTCTGGTGTGGCTTCGGCGATGAAGTCATCAACTCCAGCTTCTTTGGCAATGACAGAAGTTGTAATCCGGTTATCTCCAGTTAGGATGATGGTATGCACTCCTATCCGTCGCAGTTGCTCAAAGCGATCGCGGATACCAGGTTTAACTATATCTTTAAGATAAATAACCCCATAGATTTCGTTATCTAGGCTAACTGCTAGGGGTGTACCTCCCAGCCGAGAAACTCGTTCGTAGGTAGCATCCAATTCTGGTGTATCGCGTCCGTTGCGGGAATGGACAAATCCTTTGATGGCTTCTACTGCTCCCTTCCTGGCCTCATACCCACCAGGCAAGTTTGTACCACTCATGCGTGTTTTGGCAGAAAAATCAACTGCTTCTGCCTGGTTGAAGTCGAAATCAAACCTTGCGCCTAACTTTTCTGCCAGTCGCACAATAGATTTACCTTCTGGTGTATTATCAAAGACACTAGCCGCCCAGGCAACATTAGCAATTTCTGACATTGAATGACCGTTGATCGGAATAAATTCTTCCGCCAAACGGTTGCCGAGGGTTATTGTACCTGTTTTGTCAAGAACTAAAGTGTTGACATCTCCACAAGTTTCGACTGCTCGTCCTGAAGTGGCAATGACGTTAAATTGAGCAACTCGATCCATCCCAGCAATGCCGATGGTACTTAGTAAGCTGCCAATGGTTGTAGGAATTAATGCTACTAATAGGGCAATTAAAATTGGTACGCTAACTGGACTGTTGACATAGTAAGCAAGTGGGGGCAGAGTTACCGCGACTAATAAAAAGACTAAGCTGAGAACTGCCAGCAATACTGTCAGGGCAATTTCATTGGGTGTTTTGCTGCGTTCTGCCCCTTCTACCAAGGCAATCATCCGGTCAATAAAGCCTTTACCTGGGTCATTAGTGATGAGGATAATTAGCTCATCTGAGATAATCCGCGTCCCACCAGTGACGGAACTGGCAACGTCGGAACCTGATTCTTTTAATACTGGTGCGGATTCTCCAGTAATTGCCGATTCATCCACTGAGGCGATACCCATGATTACCTCGCCATCGGCGGGAATAATATCGCCAGCAATAACGTAGATAGTATCGCCCTGTTTAAGGCTGGTGGATGAAACTTCACTAATTGTGCCATCGGCAGCAAGTTTTTTCGCGATCGTTTCTGATCTCGTCGATCGCAAGACATCGGCTTGGGCTTTACCCCGCCCTTGGGCAATTGCTTCGGCAAAATTGGCAAACCAAACTGTAAAAAATAAAATCCCCGATAACAAGCCGTTGAAAACTTGCGGGTTCTTTTGGAGGGCTGGCCCAAATAGGTTGGGATCAATTGTTAGCAATAAAATGATGATTGTTGCCACCCAAACCACAAACATCACTGGATTTTTGATTGCATATTTAGGGTTGAGCTTGACAAAAGCATCTTTCATAGCCCTTAAGTACAGCCACTTATTAATTGTCCTGGCCTTTTTCCGTGCTTGGCGGCGATCGCCAGAACGAGGATTTGGCCGTCTACCTTTAAAGTTAGTTGCCACTTGATTTATGAATAAAGTTAGGAGTTAGGAGTTAAACCTTATCTAAGTTGAGAATCGTAGTTTTTACCCTTTCCCTAAATCGCTCTCCCAAATTTGGGAGAGGGAGTTTGAAATTCTAGCTCCCCGAATCCCAAATCTGGGATTCGGGGTTGGGGAATGAGGGCAAATCCTTTTCATCATGGAAGAACTATAGGTTTCAAGATAGACGTGATTTAGTAACTCGACAAAACTATTTACAGTCATTGCCTTCGGCCTTGGCTTTCTTGCAGGGTACGAAGTGAAACAATTCCAAACTTAATTTTTTCCGACTACTTAGCGTTGTCAAGGTGAATCTTATATTCATTACTAGCCTTTGAACTCGGAAGTTGAGCCTTTGAACTCGGAAGTTGAGCCTTTGAACTCGGAAGTTGAGCTTCTGAACTCGGAAGTTGAGCCTTTGAACTCGGAACTTGAGCCTTTGAACTCGGAAGTTGAGCCTTTGAACTCGGAAGTTGAGCCTTTGAACTCGGAAGTTGAGCCTTTGAACTCGGAAGTTTCAAAAATCTAAAACAACAAGTGAAGATTTTGTTTGAGCGAATATGAAATTTAAGCTACATATCAGCTTGAGAAGCCCCTAAATTTCTTTATGGGGTTCAAAATTATTGACTTTAGACTTTAGACTTTTGACTTCCCCGTAGGGTAGGAACTTCCAATAAAAAACAGATCCCATCTGTAGAGTGCGTTACTAACACACCATCTGATGAAGGTGCGTTACGCGATCGCTAACACACCCTACAAAACCAGATAATTTATTTTTTAGTATTCTCTTAATATTCCAAACTTATAACTTATAACTCATAACTCATAACTTTTCTAACTGCCAGATGCTAGTTTCATACCCTCAGCTATGGGGCCTAAAGCCAGAACGGGAAAGAAAGTCAAGGCTCCCAAAAGCAATGTCACTCCAGCAGTGATACCAGTAAATACTAAAGAATCCGTTCTTAGAGTACCAGGGGTTTCAGGAACTGGTTGTTTGCCAGACATGCCGTCAGCTAATAGGAGGATGGCAATTATCGGAATGTATCGTCCTCCGATTAAGCTAACTATTGTACTCAAGTTCCACCACAGGGTGTTATCTTTCAACCCTTGTAAGCCAGAGCCATTATTTGCTGCTGCTGAAGCGTATTCATAAACTACTTGAGAAATACCATGATAGCCAGCGTTGCTAATTCCAGATAGGGAAATGGGATAAGCCAAGGCGATCGCACTGGGAATCAAAATTAGAATTGGGTGAATCAACAACACGACGCTGGCAAGGACGATTTCTCGCTTTTCAATTTTACGTCCTAAAAACTCTGGGGTGCGCCCTGCTAGTAGTCCGGTTAGGAACACTGTGAGAATTAAATAAATAAATAGGTAAGCTGTTCCAGTTCCCTGTCCACCCCAGATAACCTGAATAAACAAGTTGAAGAGAGTCGAAAATATTCCTTGCGGCATTAAAGAATCGTGCATCCCATTCACAGCACCAGACATAGTAGCGGTAGTCATCACTGCCCAAAATGCCGTTTGTGTGGAGCCAAATCGAACTTCTTTACCCTCTAAATTAGGTTGTTCAAATCCAAAGGCGTTATTAACAAGGGGATTACCTTGCAGTTCTCCCACGGCTGTTACTCCCACCATAACTACAAAAATCACAAACACCATCCAGAAAAGTAGCCAAGCTTGCTTAATGTTGTTGGCAAATATACCGTAAGTGTAAATCAAGGCTGCTGGTATAGAAATCATGGCGATCATTTCTATCAAGTTAGAAGCACCATTGGGATTTTCAAAAGGATGGGCTGAGTTTACGTCAAAAAAGCCTCCGCCGTTGTCGCCCAAAAGTTTGATCATTTCAAAGGATGCCACCGGGCCTCTGGCAATATATTGGGTTCCACCTTCTAAGGTTCTCAGATTTAGAGTCTCTTTTAATGTTTGGGGTACACCTGTTACAAGTAAGGCGATCGCTCCAATAATCGAAATCGGCAGCAATATTCGCGTAATTCCACGCACAATATCGACGTAAAAGTTACCCATTTTTCTCCCCGTCAACCCGCGAATAAAGGCAATTCCCACGGCTAGCCCCGTGGCTGCGGAGGTGAACATCAAAAAGCCTAAAGCCGCTACCTGGCTAAAATAACTTAAGGTTGTCTCACCAGCATAGTGTTGCTGGTCGGTATTGGTCACAAAGGAGATGGTTGTGTGCAGTAATACATCCCATTTTGTAGCACCGAAGCCGTTAGGATTCCAGGGCAAGAGTCTCTGAAAATATATCAGTAAATAGACTGAAATACCCATGATCAGGTTGCTGCAAATTACAGCCTGGATATACTGCCAACCCGTCATATCATCTTTTCTACGGACACCCGCTAATACGAACATACTTCGTTCTATCGGGTTCATTAAAAAATCAAGCAGTGTTCTTTCTCCCAAGAAGACACGCGCTATGTATTTACCCAGTAAGGGAGTGATTGCTATGACAATACACAGCGTTAAGCCAATTTGCAAAAAACCTTGTCCCATATATTTCGCGCTCAATTAAATTTAAGTGCTAACCAATTCTTAGAAATAACATTTTTAAATCTAGATTTAGTATTTTCAGTTATTATCTAGATACTTATTAAATTTATTGTTAAGAATATTTTCTTTTTTTATTCTTAATTCATCTATCTCGCTACTTAGGATTATTTGTTTATACAATAGATTGTCGAAGTTTGCTAGTTTCAAAGAATATAAATATCCCACAGGATTTTCTGAAAGGGATTACGGGTTGAAAAGGTTGTGGTAAATACTCCACCCCTTGTGGGTAACTACTTAGCCCCCAACCTCTCAGTTACCCAAGGCTATATCATTCTCATCTAGCCCGCCTCAGAATGAATTCACCTCTCTTATAGCGAAAGCCCGCCTCAGAATGAATTCTGAGTCTAATAGCGAAAGTCGTCTAAAGACGACTGAGACTCATGTTATAGCCCGTTTTAACGGACTTTAGCTATAAGAGAGCAACTTCAGTTTTGGGCGGTTTATGTTTAGAAGGAAATAGCCATATCAGTCGCCAATCAAGGTTTTTGGATCTGAACAATCAGAATTATCGGGTTAATGGTCAAGTTAACATTTGCAGATATAGATTGCTGATAAATCATAATCGCTGAATTAAATAATTGTAAAGATTGTAGGATAACGATTTTTTAGTAAATCAGAAATGAAGATATTAAATCGAGTAGTAGCTATGAAAGAAGCTATAAACGAGCGTGGGGAGACTTATGGGCTAATAGCCCTCGCCTTTGCGATCGTGATAGTCTTGGAATATTTAACACCACCTGAGTACGTATTTGGCTACCTCTACACAGGGACGATTTTGTTAGCAGATTCACGATTGAATCGGGGTGCTGTATTGGGGATCACTCTTGCAGCTACAGGCTTAACATTATTGAATTTGTTTATTCCCGGAAGAGAAATGCTTCATCTCCCAACGTTGGCAAATAGGTTGATTGCAGTATTAGCGTTGGTGGTAACGGGTTGGTTAAGCGATCGCAACCACCGCAATGAAGAAGCGATCGCTTATACTCAAGCACAATTACGCTCCCAAGAACAACTAGCTATCATGCGCGAAGATTTTGTTTCTACCCTAACGCATGATTTGAAAACACCCCTATTAGGAGCAATTGAAACGCTGAAATATTTGCAAAATGAGCAATTTGGTGAAATCACGCCAATGCAAGCAAAAGTCTTGCAAACAATGGCTCGTAGTCATCGCAGTACACTGCAATTAGTCCAAACGCTTTTAGATGTATACCGCAATGATGCCGAAGGGCTAAAACTACAGTTATCACCTGTTAATTTGGCAACTGTGGCAGAGGAGGTAATCGCCACCCTGACTGAACTAGCCAAAACACGCCAGGTTTATATTTCTCTCCACTATGGCGAATCAGATTTTCGTAGCTTTATTTGGGTAAACGGCGATCCTTTGCAACTGGGGCGAGTCTTTACTAATCTCTTGAGTAATGGCATAAACCATACCCCTCGAGGCGGTAAAGTAGAAGTAGTACTTGAAAGTTTTTCTAGCGATCAAGTAGTAAAAATACTCGATACTGGTTCCGGCTTTACCGAAGAAGAGTTACCCCACTTGTTTGAAAGATTTTATCAAGGACATAGCGATCGCCACGTCTCAGGATCTGGACTAGGGCTTTATTTGACCAGGCAAATTATTACCGCTCATGGGGGTACAATTTGGGCAGAGAATCGCTCACCACGAGGCGCACTGTTTGGTTTCCGCCTCCCTGCTTGTCCACCACCGGGGAGATGAGGAGGGGCAGGGGGCAGGGGGAGCAGGGGAGAATAATAACTTCTAACTCCAAACTCCTAATTCCAAACTCCTAATTCCAAACTCCTAATTCCAAACTCCAAACTCCAAACTCCAAACTCCTAACTCCAAACTCCAAACTCCAAACTCCTAACTCCAAACTCCTAACTCCAAACTCCTAACTCCAAACTCCTAACTCCAAACTCCTAACTCCAAACT
>NZ_JBALFF010000128.1:0-3745 GCF_036916975.1 Nostoc sp. | reverse complement strand
GTATTTTATTTGCAAATAAAATCACCTTGTACCTAAATATAATTTTTAGCGATCGCTGATTTTTGACCAGACCTCACAAAATCGCATTGCTCCCCTTTAATTCTAGTTCCCCCCTTAAAAAGGGGGGTTAGGGGGGATCAAAACGATGTGGGATAAGGCGATCAAACTTTAAATTATGACGAACAACCTCAACAGTAGCGCTTTCCATTTACATTAAAATTCAAAGCTTGTAGAAAGAGAAAAAGAACTTCGTAAAAAAACTACTTATTATCCCGCAGCGAATTTCTAAAAGCTTGAATTGCTTGGCTGCTACCGACAACTTGACTTTGCTGGACATATTTATTTACTAGCTCAATTATCGGAATATCTGGAAAAGTAGGACTAAAATTTGACTCTACATATTTTCCACCTTGCAAGATGTTAATTTGTAAGCCTTGTTTTCCATATCGCCAAAGTTCTGGTACTCCCAAAAATTGGTAATTATCTAATTGCGTCCGAGAAGTTAAATCAATTTCTATGGCTAAGTCAGGGGATGGATCTACACTTAAATTTATGCGATTTTTCCCAATAACTGCCGCTTGATTTTGAATGTAAAAACAAGTATCTGGTTCTACTCCCTGACTCATTTTTTCATTTTTTAGGGTGGTTGAACCTAAAGCATCATAATTAATACTTAATTCATTTAGTAAAATTTTGACTATATCGCCAATAATTTCTTTGGCTTTTTCGTGTTCGGGTAAAGGAACCATAATTTCTAAAAAACCATGACTATAGGAAATTCTGGCAGCGCGATGTTCTCCTAATTCTGCCAAAATATTTTCAAACTGCTGCCAACTAACGTCCTCAAGTAACAGTTGCTGTCCTGGTTGAATCCTCAATTGTCTTAACTCTAAAAGCATAAAGATTCATCCAACTTTTTACTGCTGTACAAACAATAATACCTAAATATTCGGGTGAGCTTCTATGCAGTTTAAGAAACTCTTGACGATTTAACGTGATGACATTTTAATTATCGCTGATTGCAACCTAAATTTATTATTACTACATATTTACCACTACCTTTGTAAATTGTGTGCCATATTAGGTGGCAATTGAATTCTAAAAGACACTTTATTATCCTTACCTCTGCCTAGCATGAACACCGCTCGTATCCAAAACACGCTAGAAACATTTTTTCAAGATTCTGCCCGTTGGTCGCATCCAGGACGGCGGATTGTGTTTTGGTACGACCCCGAACAACAATTTACCAGCAGCTTCAATGAACTCCAACTCGAAGGCGTAGAAAAACTCCAACTCGCTGATACTGCCTTTACCGTCAAATATCACCTGCTGGTCGAGCAACCCAATCAAACTTTTCTACTGTACGCCCCCTTTCCCGAACCTGCACCCCAAGAAAACTGGCTTCTAGACATCCAAAAAAGCGGTTTAACCTTCTCTGCTGACCCCGCAGCCCTCATCTATGCAGATTTAGGATTGCGATCGCGCGGTCTAGAAATTGTCATCCGGGAACATGATAAATTCTTTAAAAGCCCCAAACGGACAGAAGCCCTGCAAGCAATGGGTATCTCCCCCGATAGCGACGAACGGGGATTACTCCTGGCTATGCTTTCCGTCCTCGCAGGCTTAAAAGTACCCGATGCAGGGACGCTGATTCGGCGGGTGCTGCTGGGCGGTTTATTAGAGTCGGATAACGCCCTCTGGTCTGATATTGAGCGTTTTATCTCCCCTGAAGCTTTCTGGGAAGTAGTCCAAGAACACACGGATTTTCCTAAGCAAAACCCCAGTTTAAACAAGTTATTCGTGCAGTTGTTAATCACCCATTTTGCTAAATCTCTCCACAGTACCATCCCCTGCCAGTTAGCAAACCAAGTCATTACTCCTGGACAACGGGCTTATGCTTTTATCGACCAGTGGATGCGCGACCAGCAGGATTCTCTAGGCTGGAAGATCCTTAGCAGTGAGGTTGCAGAACAATTACATATATTTGATGCTATAGAGAATTTAGAGCCGGAAGGAATGGCACTAAGAAAAGCTGAAACACTTGTGGTTAAGCAGTTTTTAATTGCTTTCGTAATTCATTCCGGGGTTTGGTCATCAAGGGATAAATTTTTGGGCGACGTTTACGGACTCGTGGTTCACTTCTACCGGGGCGATCGCTCACAGCTTTGTGGGCAATAACTTTAAGTAAAATGCGATAAATTCGCTGACGTTTTGTTGAAGTAGCGGCTAACAATTCGGGAATAAAGTTATTTAAATGATGGCGAGTGCCGATGTATTGACAATCGCAACGGCGGAGTACCGTAAGTAGTGCCTGCCGACCACATCAAACTACGAAGTAGATTGTAGGCAAGCAAATAAACATAAATTTCTTTACGTACCATAGAAGAAGTTTTACATCGTAAAACGTCCATACCCAAGGTAGTTTTAAGATGTCTTAAATCTAGCTCAACGTCCCACCTCTGACCGTAAAGCCCAACAATATCCAGAGTTGAATAAGTTGCTTTATCTAATAAAGTAGTGATTAAGCTAACTCTTTCTGTACGAAAACCAGGAATAACAATGTAATAGTAAATCTCTCGCACAGTTATGGTTTGAGGTAGAGCATCAAATTCATCTAGGCTCAATCCTTTGGGACATTTTTTAGGTTTGTACCAAGTAACTAATTTATCGCAGTCTCCAACAACTTTGCCTTGTCGCATCGATGTTTTTCGAGCTTGATGCTTACGAAATACAGCATCACATTCAAGTTTTAGCAAAGTAACTAAATCGGCATAAGCGCAAAAAGCTCTATCTCCCAGAAGGATGTCTAGAGGGTTAAGAAACTTATACAATTTCCTAGCTAATTTAATATCATGAGTATTTAAAACATCGATACATAAGGCAATAGCGGCTCCCGTCGCTAAACTAAATATCACACCAATTTTGGCAATTGGAAATCCACATCCGTCCTTTTGGCTCTTGGGTTGAGGGTAGCATGATTGGTTATCCACTATATCGGGCATAGAGACAGTTGACCCATCTATTACCTTGACATTTCGACCACACCACAAATGTTCTATTGTCACTTTCTCTTCAATATTTTGTGCAGCCTGACTAAAAAGATTTTCTAATAATTCTTCTGGAAGCCTTGCCCTTGCTTGGCAATAAGCGCTTGTATCAGTTGAGGGAATTTCTACCCCAATTTCAGCTAAATAAGCAATGACTTTACTCACTGCATTATGACAACTTTTATCAGTATCTAAAACCTGAGACAAAAACACCCAAAGCGTTACTATTGGATCAAATAATCGCCTATAGTATCTAATTTTTAGCTCCGAGAGTGCTTGCTCAATTACAGAAGATGGTAACAGCTCTTTAAAAGGTAGTCCCAAACTCTGACTAAATTTTTGCTTGAGAATTTGTACTCGTAGTGTCACAGTGATAGTAGTTATATTTGCTTGCTCGTCTTCAAGAAAGTATTTCATGAACGAGTAAGCTTTTCCTATCTAAAAATTTTTTGGGGCAACCCTCACCGTTACTCTGACTTTCACAGCACTTACATTCACAGCACTTACAAAAAATAGCGATCGCTGCTACTCCTTGACTCCTTAATCGCATAAATGCCTGTAATCATTACGGAGCATAGCTTAAAGCTTTTCTTAGTGCCATTCGGTCATGGCATTACTTTTTTTTAAAGTTCTTCGTGCTTTTTTAAACCAATTATTCCGCTCCTTCTCATCACTAAAAGCTACATCAGCAAATTTAT
>NZ_JBALFF010000127.1:0-11455 GCF_036916975.1 Nostoc sp. | reverse complement strand
TAACCCCAACGGCTCCAACACCCGTAACCCCAACAGTTCCAACACCTGTAACCCCAACGGCTCCAACACCCGTAACCCCAACAGTTCCAACACCCGTAACCCCAACAGTTCCAACACCTGTAACCTCAACGGCTCCAACACCCGTAACCCCAACGGCTCCAACACCCGTAACCCCAACGGCTCCAACACCCGTAACCCCAACGGCTCCAACACCCGTAACCCCAACAGTTCCAACACCCGTAACCCCAACTCAGCTTCCAAGCACATAAAACTGCTAATGGGGGTACAAGATGCTCTGCGAATGCCGAACGCGGTTGATTTTGTGATAATTTTGTGTAAGTACTGTGGGACTTAACTGCTCCAGCGCAGTAGCACATAGTTATGCCCGACACCAGAGGCAGAACCATGACAAACAATTTTAGTTACTGTCTCTACTACAGCAATCCAAGCAAAAAGTGATATTCCCTACGATCAGAGAACATCTGCTAACGCTAGATTAAATCAAGGACAGGACTTACACAGGGTTTACCGGATATCCTTATATAGTTCAATGACGTTTTCTGTGTAAGTTCCCAGGAATTAACTTTTTGCTAAAGAGAACATAAATTTATGACTTTTGATTACGACCTGTTTGTAATTGGTGCGGGTTCTGGAGGTTTGGCGGCTTCCAAACGGGCGGCTAGCTATGGGGCAAAAGTGGCGATCGCAGAATATGATTTGGTTGGTGGCACTTGTGTGATTCGCGGTTGCATTCCCAAAAAACTCATGGTCTATGGCTCTCACTTTCCTGCACTCTTCAGTGAAGCTTCCGGCTATGGCTGGAAAGTAGGTAATGCCGAGTTAGACTGGGAATATTTCATTACATCTATAGATAACGAAGTTCGGCGACTGTCGCAACTACATATCAGCTTGTTAGAAAAAGCGGGAGTAGAACTAATTTCTGGTCGCGCCACATTGCTAGACCCCCATACAGTAGAAGTGAATGGACGCAAAGTTACAGCAGATAAAATTTTAATTGCTGTTGGTGGGCGTCCGATCAAGCCAGATTTACCAGGGATGGAATATGGCATTACCTCTAACGAAATCTTTCATCTAAAAGAACAACCAAAACACATCGTCATTCTTGGCGCTGGTTATATTGGCACAGAATTTGCCTGTATCATGCGTGGTTTGGGTTCTGAGGTTACACAAATTACCAGAGGTGAAAAGATTTTGAAGGGGTTTGATGAGGACATCCGTACAGAAATTGAAGAGGGGATGACGAACCACGGAATTAGGCTGATTAAGAATAATGTGGTAAAAACAATTGAACGCGTGCCGGAAGGTTTTAAACTGACTTTATCAAAAGAAGACCAGGAACCACTAATTGCCGACGTGTTTTTAGTGGCGACTGGTCGAACTCCCAATGTCGATGGGCTAGGTTTAGAAAACGCTGGGGTTGATGTTGTTGCTACTTCTATGGAAGGTCCAGGGTACAATACCACAAATGCGATCGCAGTCAATGAATATAGTCAAACTAATCAACCGAATATCTTTGCCGTTGGCGATGTCACAGACCGAATCAATTTAACTCCCGTCGCCATTGGCGAAGGACGAGCCTTTGCAGATAGTGAATTCGGCAATAACCGCCGCGAATTCAGTCACGAAACTGTTCCCACAGCCATATTTTCTACCCCAGAAGCCGCTACAGTTGGCTCGACAGAAGCCGAAGCACGGGAAAAACTTGGTGATGCCGTCAAAATTTTTCACACTCGCTTTCGCCCCATGTACTATACTTTGACTGGTAAGCAAGAAAAAACAATGATGAAGTTGGTGGTTGATAGCAACACTGACAAAGTGCTAGGAGCTCACATGGTGGGTGAACATGCCGGTGAGATCATTCAAGGTGTAGCGATCGCTGTCAAGATGGGCGCAACTAAAAAAGACTTTGATGCCACCGTTGGTATTCATCCCTCCGTAGCGGAAGAATTTGTCACAATGCGGTGATAAGAGTTAGGAGTTAAGAGTTATGAGTTATGAGTTGAAGAAAGAAATTCCTAACTTAAAATTCTTGACTTCTCACTCTTAACTATTTACAGCTTTGCAATATATATATCTTCACGGTTTCGCTTCTAGCCCTAATTCTACCAAAGCGCGGGATATAGGCGATCGCTTTGCCCAAATTCACACAAAGCTCAAAATTCCCGATCTAAATGCTGGCGATTTTTCGCAGTTGACAATGACTCGTCAGATTACTCAAGTTGCCGCAGAATTCAGTAATAATTCTACGCCAGTAACGCTCATTGGCTCAAGTTTAGGCGGCTTGACCTCTGCCCACTTGGGACAGCAATATTTACAAATACAGCGTCTCGTGCTGCTAGCACCAGCTTTTGAGTTTTTATCCCATTGGTTGCCCAAGCTAGGCGATGAAGAAGTACAACGGTGGCAGCAAGAAAAATATATCATGGTCTACCACTATGGCCAGCAGCGAAAGCTTCCCTTAAGTTACGATTTTGTTACAGATGCTGCTCAATACCAAGAGAAGTTTTTGCAACGTCCTATCCCCACCCTGATTTTGCATGGAAAAAACGATGAAGTCATCCCCATCGAAGCCAGTCGTAACTTTGGGCGTTTGCGTCCTTGGGTAAAGTTAGTCGAACTTGAGAGCGACCATGCCTTGGGTAATGTTATGGAAGAAATTTGGCAGGCAATTCGCCTCTTTTGCCAATTACCTTGAAGCTGTAAAATATTAAACTCAGACCTAATCTAATATTTTTCAGTAACTACTATTTAACTTGTAGATCCAAAGAGGCTATATTCACCCACTATCAAGGATGGCTAGGGGAAAATAAGTCTTTTGTCAACAGTATTGATTTAAAATCCAAAATCTAAAATCTAAAATCCAAAATTTATATGCTTCCCTTTATCCGGTCAGATTTAGCGAAATTTACCGCCTACAAACCCCACCCCAGCAGCGATACAGCCGAATCTGTAGCCGGGCAATTTGATCGGCTAGATACAAATGAAAGCCCTTATGATTTACCACCTGAGTTAAAAGAGAAGCTAGCCTGGACATATCAGCAAGTAATTGAAACAAATCGTTATCCTGATGGCGGACATGAGACACTTAAAGATGCGATCGCCGAATACGTCAATGAATCAGCCGTCATCTCGCCATCTACTACTGCTGCCAATATTTCTGTTGGAAATGGTTCAGATGAACTAATCCGTTCTTTATTAATCGCCACCTGTCTAGGAGGAGAAGGTTCAATTCTAGTTGCCAATCCCACTTTCTCTATGTATGGAATTTTGGCACAAACTTTGGGTATTCCTGTAGTCGCGGTGGGTAGAAATGAAACAAATTTTGAGATTGACTTAAAAGCTGCACAGGCTGCGATCGAAAATACTCAAAATCCCCCGATTCGCGTAGTTTTTGTAGTGCATCCCAATTCACCGACAGCCAATAGCTTAACTGCGGCAGAGTTGGCATGGTTAAGAAGTTTGAGTGAGCATATTTTGGTAGTAATTGATGAAGCTTATTTTGAATTCAGTCAAACTACCCTAGTCGGTGAATTAGCACAGCGCCCCAATTGGGTGATATTACGTACTTTTTCTAAAGCCTTCCGGTTGGCAGCTCTCCGTGTTGGCTATTGCGTAGCTCATCCCGAAGCGATCGCCATCTTAGAAAAAGTTCGCTTACCTTACAATCTCCCTAGCTTTTCTATAGCAGCAGCATTAGTTGCTTTACAAAACCGCACACTCTTACTGGAATCAATTTCTCAAACCCTGAGTGAACGAGCTAAACTCATCGAAATTTTATCCCAGCAACCAGAACTACAAATTACCGCAAGCGCTGCTAACTTTATTTACCTACGTCTTAAACCAAATAGCTTTAATTCACCAGATGCTGCGTTAAAAGCTTTCCACCAGAAACTTAGAACACTTGGCACCGTTGTACGACACATTAGCCCAGGATTGCGAATTACTGTAGGGACAATAGAGGAAAACGCCCGCACCGTTAATCGAGTACAAGCTGTTTTGGCAAATTTGCAATTTTAGCAATTCACTCAGTAATTAAATCGGCTGTTCACCTCACTGCCCAAACGGCGTACTATTCCCACCGTTTGTGGCAGCACACCTACTAAAAGGGCAAAAGCAACATCCGGCAGAAGCGCCACTATATCTGGTGGAAAGTATTGTTCAAATTGATCGAGAATTTTCTGAACTCGCTGTCCAGGCACTGGATTTTCTGTAATTTGTTTGATCAATCTGATCCACTGTCGCCTAATCAAGTAAGCCTTCTGGCGTTCTTCATTAGATTCGGGAGTTAATAAAGACAGATTACCTATGGGCAGCGCCCTTTGGCAATCACAATCGTAATCCCCACCTACAGCAGCCCCAGGCCCAGCAAATTCTGCATGATAGCGTTTAAAAAGGATTAATCCATTTCGTCTACGACTATTGACGATGAAAACTTCCCCACTGTGTAAACGTGTAAGGATATCCGAGCCTTGCGATTGCTCAGTTCCGTCTGGCATGACAAGAGAATCAAGGAAACTAGCTTCAGGGTAATAAGTTGATACCATAGAAGTCTGATAGCGCCGATGCTGTTCGCTATCCATGTTTTTTAAAATTTCAACGAATTTGGTAGTAGTATGCACTTCAAAACAGAATTAGCTGTTATGTCAAATCAGGTTTTGGAATTCTTTATATTATCAAGAGTCTTTTGGCCAATTTTACTAAGATTAGTAATAAATAGGCATTCTTTAGTAATTGAGTGATCATATTTTATGAGATATAACTAGATTTGTCTTCCAATTATGAGAGGGTTTTCTTAAAGTTTTTATAAAGATGAATATCGGAATTAAAAAGTTATTATGAGCTATGGCTAGTTTTCTCAAGTAAATTATACAGCTATTTTGATTGTAATTAATTTATTTACCTATGTAATAAAATATTTTAAAATACTTATTGTTTAATAGCAAATATAAAAGACAAACTTTAATACTTCAGCATTTCAAAAAGTTTTACCAAGTTAGATTTTTCTTAATATTACGAATAATAAAATCCTTAAAAATTCCAAACAAAACATGTTTAAAAGAATTATTTAAAGCTATATAGGAATCTTAAATGATTTGTAACCTTTTTTTATTTTCTTATCTACCAGAAGCTACCCCTTGGCGGAAGCCTCTCGTAAACATGGCGGTGCAGTTCGATAATTATTTCAAAAATCTCAGTATATGTAGGGTGCGTTAAAAGGGAGTCCGTAACCCACTATCTTCGGACAGTGCTGTACTCTCGTCTGACACACCCTACGTGTATTTCTCAAATCAAATATCAGTCCCATAGCTCATATTAGCTTAGTTTTTAATTAAGTTAGCTTGTGCTTTGATTGTAGATATTGGTGAGAAATTTGCCCCAAAGTAATTACAACATCAAAACTTGCTTAAGTATTGCCAAAATAAAATCAAATAGTGGAATCAGGACTTAGATGCTTGTGCAATAACATTTGGCTTGAGCGTCTTAGAAAAAATGTATTCCAATTCGATTCGACTTTATGCACCCGATATCCCAGCTTGAAATAAAGTTGCCTTGCTTGATAATTCTTTTCCAAAACGTGGAGATATAAGTCTTTAAATCCCCAGTCACGAGAAACTTTTTCACAGCTAGTCAGTAAGCCTGAAGCAACACCGTGTCTACGGTATTGTGGGTGAACTGCTAAATTAGACAAGTAAGGAAAATCCATGCCAAGCTGACTCCACGAATCACTGTAACGTACACCCAGTTCTACGCTTCCAACTAAGTTATTAGCCACACCAGTAGTAGCTTCAAAGGCGACTAGACAAATATGACGCGACGGCGGTGAGGCCATGCGATGCCTTAAGTCTTCGTAAATACCCAAACGTAGCAATGGAAAAGCCCATCCCCATATCCCCTGTTGGGAGTGAAAGCTTTCAGCAATAATTTGAGAAACACCGATCAGATCAGCAGGTGTAGCTGTACGAATTTGAAATTGCCAGCAAGCTGGATCTATTGGCTGTTGCTGGTATGGATGAAAAAACCGATATTTCAAGGCTAGTTTAGTATTGATTTTATTCAACGAAAATTTACTCAAATATCCTTAAACACCATTTAAACTGAGAAAAACTTTATATCTGCCCAGGATATTGAACTGACTTAAGATTGCTAATTTGGTTTTGCTTGTGGAGCGGACAAAGTTTTACACTTTAGTTTGGGGCTTTATAGCCTGTATTTTTGGAAGAATCTTAAAAGTTACAGCTTCATTAATCTACAATTTTAAGTTTATTAGGTTCAGGTGCATCCCTTGCTTTAGGTAGGGAATATCTCAGTCTATTTACCACAAAAACATCTGTAAAGTTAAACAGGTTTAGGTAAATGGGTAGATAAATAGCATAACCTGTCCGTAAACATTACCTACAAAATTGTTAAGTAAGTACACTACCGAAAAATTCTAGTTGCAAACCAGCTTTAGTTGCAGTACTGAACTTGCTTATGCAATTGCTGCTACACTAACAGGACTTTACCACTAGTACAGGTCGGCAGAAATAAACCTACCATTTCATTACAGCCAAAAAGCTCAAAATAAGAGGCTTTTGACTTTTGAGAGCCAGTTGCTATTCTACTTTAACGCTAAGAGCGAACAAGTCACTAGAGCCGCAAGGGCGCACTGGCTCAAGATTAACTTTTGCCTTGCCTTACTAGGTAATAGTAGCAGGCTGTGCAGCTAGTGGGTGAGAATCTCCAAGATTCCTAATCCCTAACTTCTTAACCCTACACTTGTCTTAATGATAGTTCTGATTGCTAAATTAGAAAGAGGTATTTGTCTAATAGTATACTTTGGCTTTAAATCTTCTTGTTTTAATATTACTGACTCTACCATGACTACCATAAATAAAATTTACCTGCAAGTGTTAGTACAACTGCTGCAAAGGGAAAACTTAATATGCAGCTTCATCTGGATTTGTCAGCTAGCTATGAGCGCTGTATGTAGTATCAAACATTGCTTACAGGAGGTGAAAGAAGATTTGGCAAGCAAGCGGCGACTCTGTAACCCTAAAACTGACTATGAAAGCAATTACACTGCACCAAAGCAAACGGTAATCGGTATAAGCCATTGAGACGAATTACTGTGAGTAAACGCTCCTACACTCAGCAGTCATGTAGCCAAACAGCTTTATTGGTCAAAATGCTCTGCTCTATACCTGACTCAGAAAAATTCTTTATCCGACTGCCGTTGCAGCAGGAAAGCGGTGCATGAAATCCCAAGCAAACAGTAAGCCTAAAATTTTGGTTGTCGATGATGAACCAGACAACCTTGACTTGCTTTACCGCACTTTCTATCGCGACTATAAGGTGCTAAGGGCAAACTCTGGCCCTGCGGCACTCGATCTGCTGGCTCAAGAGGGGGAGGTCGCAGTGATCATCTCCGATCAGCGGATGCCGATGATGAGCGGTACAGAATTTTTGAGCCTGACAGCAACTCAATATCCAGATATTATCAGGATTATTTTAACTGGCTACACCGATGTCGAAGACTTGGTGGAAGCTATCAACGCTGGTAAGGTATTTAAATATGTCACTAAACCGTGGGAAGCTGAGGAACTCAAAGCAGTAGTACGCCAAGCTTTGGATACTCACAATGTCCTCAAAGCCCGCACCCGCGAGCTTACCCGCACACTCCGACAAGAATCGCTGCTGAATACCGTTACAAATACGATTCGCAGTGCTTTAGACTATCGCCAAATTTTACAGGCAATTGTAGATACAGTGGGTCACATGTTGGAGGTGGATGTTTGCCTGTTGCGTCCCTTCCAAGATGAGCAGTTAGCTGATAAAGGATTCATTTATCAGAAGCCTCTTTCTGAAGAAGTAGGGGAACAGACACAAGCCGAGGTACAAGCAAATAATTCTTCTGCTGTGTCCCTCTCACCCACTGTCCCTTTGCCTCTTTTGGCTCAAACGGTGTGGGAAACTCGTGAAGTCCAGGTGATTCACGATGTAACTGATGATCAGCGGATTCACGGTAATACTCCCGAACTGCGCCAACGCGGGGAAGCTTTTACTGCCGCTAACATTTGCTCTAGTTTAGTTGTGCCATTGATCTGCCAACAAGAACTGATGGCAGTGCTGGCACTGCATCAGTGTTCTGTGCCTCGCTTTTGGGGGGATGATGAAGTGCAGCTAGTGTTGATGGTGGCAGATCAGGCAGCTTTAGCTTTGTCTCAAGCTTATGCTTACGAACAAGTACGTGCTCTTGCCAAGCGAGAGAGCTTGATTAATACAATTACTAGCGCGATTCGCTCTAGCTTAGACCCCCAAGATATTTTTGCGGCGATCACGCAGCAATTGGGACAAGCCTTACAAGTCGATGGCTGCGTCTTGTCTTTGTGGACAGAGGAAGATGAGTTTGTCGAGTGTGTAGGCTTGTATGACAGTTTTCAACATTCGGAAAATTTACGTAGGCACAGCCCAGCCCCAGACAATAATCCAGGTAGCAAAAATCATCTAGTCCCTCCGAGATTACCCTATTCTCAAGCATCTATACAGGAGAATCCAATCCTCCAACAAATGCTACAGACGCATGAACCTGTGGTAATTGGTAATGTGAGCCATTCTCCCTCAGATGTGCAGGGTTTTGATTTGCCTTTAAACATGCCAGCGCGATCGCTAATGTTTGTACCATTATTGGCTGATGGTAAATGTATCGGTAGTATTACGTTACATGAAGGTAAAAAAGTACGCCGATGGCTCTCATCTGATATTGATTTGGCGAAAGCAGTAGCAGCTCAAGCAGCGATCGCTGTGCAGCAGTCATACCTGTATCAGAAAACTCGCCAACAAGCTGAACGTTTACTGGAATTAGACAAACAAAAAACCGAATTTTTCCAAAATATTTCCCATGAGTTTCGTACACCCATCACCTTGATTCAAGGGCCTTTAGAGTCGGCGGTGGCGGCTGGTGAAGGATTATCTTACCCCCAAAGTGCGATCGCCCTGCGTAACTCTCGCCGTCTGCTGCGACTGGTAAATCAACTCCTAGATTTACAACGCCTGAATGCAGGGAGAATGCAGCCTAGCTTCCATCCCTGCGATTTAGCAGAATTTGTTAGCCAAATAGTGGAATCTTTTCGTCCCTACTGTGAGAAAAAGAGACTGCATCTGGTCACCCAGTTAGATGAATGTTCTCCGGTGTACTTGGATACGGAAAAATTTGACAAGGTGGTTTATAATCTGCTTTCAAATGCTATGAAGTTTACTCCCGAAGGTGGGACGATCGGTGTCAGACTAAAATCTGAGCGCGATCGCTGCATCTTACAAGTACAAGATACTGGAATTGGCATTGTTAAAGAACAAATTCCCTACCTCTTTGAGCGCTTTCGCCAAGCTGAAGGTTCAGCAAACCGCTCCTATGAAGGTAGTGGTTTGGGTTTAGCTTTAGTTAAAGAATTGGTCGAATTACATGGTGGTCAAGTCACTGTGGAATCAGTTTACGGACAAGGCACTACCTTTAGTTTATGGCTGGTGACTGGAAATGCTCATTTACCCGCACAGCAAGTACTAGAAACGACTACCGAACTGAATACAAGCCGTGCTAGCGTAGAATTGGCTGATTTAGAACTGGTATCAACAACAGACAATATTGAAGATATTACAATAAACTCCTCCCCCAGTATTGATACTCAAGACTCAGCACTTAAGACTCAGCACTCAATTTTAGTTGTAGATGACAACCCGGATTTACGAACCTATGTATCTGAAATTTTCCGCCGCAACGGCTATCATGTACGCACAGCTCGTAACGGTTCTGAAGGACACGCTATAGCTAAGGAAATTATACCCAGCTTGATTGTGACTGACTTAATGATGCCCCTGGTGAGCGGACTTGAAATGATTCAAATGATCCGTCAAGAGGAGAAGTTGAAAGGAATACCAATCATTCTGCTGACAGCAAAAGCTGACGAGGAAACCCGCATCGAAGGTACAGAACATGGTGCGGATGCTTATTTAGCAAAACCATTCAACGATCGGGAACTTTTGGCGGAAGTTCGGAATCTTTTGGCATTGAAGGAAAATGAACGGCGAATTGTGGAGTTAAATACTTATTTAACAGAATCCGTATTAAAGCGCTTTTTACCGGCTGTATTGGTACAAAAAGCCGCAACCGGAGATTTAACCTTAGATTTACGTCCAGAACCACGCTTAATTACAGTTTTGTTTAGTGATATCGTGGGTTTTACACAGCTATCAAATACTCTCAGATCCCGACGAGTCGCAGAGTTGCTAAATGAATATTTAGAAGCCATGACCAAAGTTGTATTTGGCAATGGCGGCACTGTAGATAAATTTATGGGAGATGGTATCTTAGCTCTATATGGAGCGCCGGAAGAGTTAACCCCCAATGAACAAGTGCGTCGTGCGATCAATACAGCACGAGCAATGCACCGCTCACTGGCTGAGTTGAACCAACGCTGGCGAAATCAAGGTGTATTCGATGGTGACAGACTTAATAGCGTCCAGTTTCGGTGCGGTATTCACCAAGGGACTGCTGTTGTGGGGATGTTTGGTAGTGCTGAACGGGCTGATTATACTGCCATTGGGCCAAGTGTGAATATTGCTGCAAGGTTACAAGCTGCTGCTGTTCCCGGTACTATCTTGGTTTCTGCTGCCGTGGCAGATTATTTGCAGGAAGAAGAAATTACTAAAGGTAGTCCGCTAGAACTTAAAGGAGTAGATGAAACAGTTTTGACTTTTGCTGTTAAACCAGAGGTAATGGTTAATCGCTAAAATTTAGACTGGTATTTTAAAGCATTAGTAATGAGTAAGAGTGCCTAATCATATCCAGTTTATATAATATGACACCATCAGTTGCAGACAAAACTCCAATTTCAAACAAAGTCTGGAGGCGACACACCGATCCACCAGCTTTGTGGATTTCTGTCGTTATAGGTTCAGTCTCTCTGCACTTGCTAGCGTTCTGGCTGATGCGCTCATCTCAGTTTAGCCGCTTGTGGCAGCAGCCAAATGAAGCCACTATTCCAATTGAAGTTGTAGAGATTTATTCTGAGACAAAACCAAGAACAAGAAAAGTTGCGTCTAAACCAAAACCAGTCTCGCCCAAGCAACCATCCACAATTCAAAAGGTACAAGCAGTAAAGTTACCAAAGCAAGTAGTTCCAAAAGATAAGTTAACAGCAAAATCTGCCCTTAGCGGTCAAGATAGAAGTGCAATCGCATTAACAAATAATAAAAATGCGATCGCTCAACAACGTCAACATCAACAAGAAGTTGCTCAACAACGTCAACGTCAACAAGAAGTTGCTCAACAACGTCAACGTCAACAAGAACTTGCTCAAGAACATCAACGTCAACGTCAACAAGAACTTGCTCAAGAACATCAACGTCAACGTCAACAAGAACTTGCTCAAGAACATCAACGTCAACGTCAACAAGAACT
>NZ_JBALFF010000126.1:0-217650 GCF_036916975.1 Nostoc sp. | reverse complement strand
CTAACTCCTAACTCCTAACTCCTAACTCCTAACTCCTAACTCCTAACTCCTAACTCCTAACTCCTAACTCCTAACTCCTAACTCCTAACTCCTAGCTTTTAATGTTGAAGTTCCAAACCTGCTGCCGCATCTAGCAGCCACCAAAGTTCTCCTTGGGGCCGAATTAAGCGGGATGGGTAGGTAAAGTCATCGGCTACAGGTGCAAAGACTTGCGCCAAAGCTGGTCGTTTATTAGCACCAGCAACTAGAAAAATCACACTGCTCGCAGCGTTGATGAAGGGGTATGTGAAACTTATTCTGGGGTTTCCGTCTTTGTTACCCACGGTAACTAGGCGATCGCTTACTTTGAGAGCCTCTGTGTGGGGAAACAAAGATGCAGTATGTGCATCATCACCCATTCCTAACAATACTACATCCAATGAGGGAAACTCGACCCCAGAAGAATTGAAAAATTCTTTAAGCTGTTGTTCATACTTAGCAGCAGCTAGTTCTGGATTGGCTTCTAAAGTTGGTACGGGGTGAATGTTAGCTGCTGGGATATCAACATGATTTAGCCACGCCCGACGCGTCATCAGTTCATTGCTATCGGGGTGATCTGCTGGTACGTAACGCTCATCCCCCCAGAATATATGAATTTTATCCCAAGGCAGTTTTTGAGTAGCGATCGCTTCGTATAACGGCTTAGGTGTACTGCCACCAGATAAGGCGATGGTAAACCGCCCCCGTTGCTCAATGGCAGTTTCTAACTTCGACAGAATTAATTCTAGCGCTCGTGCAACCAGCGCTGGTTGATCCGGTAGAACTTCAACGGTTTTGTTCATGGCTTCATTATCGTATTGCTGGCTTCTGGCAATACAATACCGAACTTATTACAATCCTCCTTTTTAACTTTTGAAACATTTAACATCATGGATTAGGTAGGCTAGAAAAACGTAGCCGCTTATACCTTCAACGGTAAGTTGTCAGTAGTCGGTTGTACTTACTACTAACGGCTCTGATGATTATTTTTATTTACATCCAGTTACTTGATACTTTGTTGATTAACACCACAGAGGATACATTTATTAATTCTTATTAAAAATTAACAAAACTAATTAATCAGTTCATTTTGCCCTGGGTAATAACATATTATCAATCTCCCACAAATAACTCTTCCCAGTCAGCGATCGCTTCGCGTTGGGCGATTAACAATTCCTCAATTCCTTTTTGGGCGACATCTAGCAGTTGATCCAGCTGAGTCCGGCTAAAGCTGCGTTCTTCGGCTGTTCCCTGGACTTCAATAATTCCCAGGTGTTGATTCATCACCACGTTAAAATCTACTGTTGCAGCCACATCTTCGATGTAATTGAGATCCAAAAATGGCTCTCCATCTAGTAATCCTACAGAAATGGCTGCTACCTGTCCACACAGAGGCGATCGCTCTAGTACCCCAAGTTGCAATAATTTAGAAATCCCATGAGCCAACGCCACAAACGAGCCTGTAATGGCTGTTGTCCGAGTTCCAGCGTCTGCTTGCAGCACATCAGCATCCACAGTCAGGGTGTGTTCTCCCAGCGCCTCAAAATCCACTGCTGCGCGTAAACTGCGGCCAATTAAACGTTGAATTTCTTGCGTCCGTCCAGATAATTTTAATAATTCCCTGTCTTGCCGTTTTTGGGTAGCAGATGGGAGCATCCGGTACTCAGCGGTTAACCAGCCTTTACCAGTTCCTTCAAGAAACTTCGGAACTCCCTTATTAACGCTAACAGTACAAAGTACTTGAGTATCACCGCATCTTGCGAGAACAGAACCGGGGGCAAAGTGGGTAAAATTGGGGTGAAAGCTGATCGGACGTAGTTCGTAAGCAAGACGACCGTCAGGACGCTGCCAAGCCATTGGAGTTGCCTCAAGTTTTAGAATTACTGCCTTAAGATTACCTTAGTGTTCATTGGGCATGGAGAATGGGGAATGGTTATTAATTCTTGTCCCTCACTCCTTTTAAGGAACTGAAAGCAGAGTCAAAATATTTTGCAGCACCATATCTGGTGACTGGTCGCCGTTGATGGTCAACAAGCAGCGACGACGGTCGTAATATTCAAGTATTGGAATGGTGCGATCGTAGAATAATTCTACACGGCGTTGGACGATTTCTGGTTGGTCATCTGGTAGCGATCGCCCCAAGGATCGGCTAACCATAACTGCTTCTGGGACTTGGAGATAAATAGCCCAATCTAGCTTTTGCTCTAAATTATCTAATAAAAAATCTAATTCTTCAGCTTGGAAGGCAGTCCGGGGATAGCCTTCTAAGACCCAATCTCCGTTAATATCTGGTTGTCTGAGGCGAATTCGGATCAATTCAACGATCATTTCATCTGCAACCAATTCGCCTTTTTGCATATAGGGCTGGGCGTGGTAACCTAGTTCACTCAGGCTAGCGTAAACCGAAAGAGAAGTGCGTGGGTCAGCTTCGGACCATTGGAACTCCGGGAGGAGCTTATCGTCAGATATCGCTTCCCGTAAAATCTCACCTGTAGAAATCATCGGAATATCAAAGTATCTGCAAAGCCTTTGTGCTTGAGTGCTTTTACCCGATCCTGAACCTCCCAGAATCACCAATCTCACAATAATTTACTCCTCATCCTGTCAAATTCACTACTTGCTAAGTCTGTTTTGCCCAAACAACCGATAAATCTAACATTTAGCGATTTTCAGCCGTTATACCTAGCTTTTTTAAATAATTTGAACTGGAACTCTAATGTTTTTATTTTTACAACTCTTTTCCGAGAAAAGACGAAAATCTAAATCAACAGAACTCTTGACTTCAGCACAAACCTAGTGTTTGACTAAGAATGCAATTTGCCAAATCCACCACACTTGGGAAAAACAGATAGATTATACAGGCAGACTTGTAATCAGTACCGCCAGCCAACCCCTTAATTTATTGTAATTTTTTGAACTTTACCCTATGGTTGCCCAGCTAGAAACTCCAAGTATAAATTCACCCATTACCTTACCGTATCCAGTAGAAGGACTAGTGCAAGTTTTCACTAGCTCCCACCGTAACTTTTTTACGAGCGTTATGGCGCAAGCACTGAGAATTGCTGGGCAAGGAACGCCAGTATTAATAGTGCAGTTCCTCAAAGGAGGTATTCGTCAAGGACAGGATAGACCTATACAACTAGGACAAAATTTAGATTGGATTCGTTGTGATTTGCCTCGTTGTATTGATACACCACATTTAGACGATACCGAAAATCAAGCTTTGCAAAAGCTGTGGCAGTATACACAACAGGTAGTGTGTGAGAGTAAGTATTCTCTCGTTGTCTTAGATGAGTTAAGTTTAGCGATTAACTTTGGTTTAATTCCAGAAACTGAAGTTTTAGCGTTTCTGGCAAAACGCCCTCCCCATGTCGATATCATTCTCACAGGTCCAGAGATGCCAAAATCTCTTCTCGATGTAGCAGATCAAATTACAGAAATCCGCCGGAGTTATCGACCTTAAATAAAATGCTCAATTCAGGATATCCTAGTAATTCGGTTTGAATTAGCTGTGAAGTTGTGATTAAAAACGATATCTGGATTACTGAAATGGCTCAAAAGGGTTTGATTTCGCCCTTTGAGCCAAGTTTAATCCGAAAAGTACAAAAAGATGAGTCTGTAGCGGTTCAACCTGTAATTAGCTACGGTTTATCTTCTTATGGCTATGATATACGCCTTTCTCCGGCTGAGTTCCGCATTTTTCGCCACATTCCCGGAACTGTCGTTGATCCCAAAAACTTTAATCCCCAGAATCTGGAGCCAACAGCACTGCACACAGATGCTAATGGCAGTTACTTTATTTTACCTGCTCATTCCTATGGACTTGGGGTTGCTCTAGAAAAACTAGAGGTTCCTGAAAATATTACAGTAATATGTATAGGTAAAAGTACTTATGCACGTTGTGGGATAATAGCAAATTTAACGCCTGCTGAGGCTGCATGGCGGGGCCATCTTACCTTAGAGTTTTCCAATTCTTCGAGTGCCGACTGTCGCATCTACGCGAACGAAGGCGTAGTACAATTGCTATTTTTAGAAGGTGAACCATGTGCTATCAGTTATGAAGCCCGTCAAGGTAAATATCAGGATCAACTAGAGATTGTTACATTAGCAAAGGTATAATTAAATATTCTTAAATAACTTAATTTAAGTTCCTGCTGATCTGTGCGATCGCTCTAAATCATACCCAAAAATCGGAGTGCGATCGCTTTATCCTACAAAACATTCTGTAAATCTTTAATTGTATTTGCTACAACAATTCTGCGTAAAATCTCTTTCAATTGCTCTAAGTCAGAAATTTGCGACATCAACTCCAAACCATCGCTGCCAAATTTCGCCTCTAAACTTGTTTCGATGCTAGAGATGATTCCACGTACTTGTCCTCGTGCTTCTCCTTCTGCTTGTCCTCGTGCTTCTCCTTCTGCTTGTCCTCGTGCTTGTCCCTCACGTAAAATTTCTTGATACCAAGGTGACTCTCTTAAGACTGTCATATCCCACCTCATGATTTCCTGAACTAAAGTACTTTCTAATACAAAGGTTGCAAAAAATGCCAGAACTGTCTCAAGTTGATTTAATTGCTCATCAGCACGTAGCATTCGCAATGCTTCCCTAATTGTAGACTCGTTTTCTCCGCCTTTGAGAATTGGTACAAAGGGAAGCAGCGAGGGTAACGGTGTCTCAAAAGCAATATTTACGTCAACCTCCCAAAGATTGATCACGCGGTAATCTTGAATTGCTCTTAACCCGATAAAATTGGATGCAAAGCTTGTAGGTATTTCGCTGTTGCTGATTTTGAGAATATTAATCAGTACAGGGTACGTTTGTAGTTGATATTTCTCTTCTGCAAGAGCGGTATATGCACGCATCCGACGCGGCATTTCTGATGTGTAGCGTAATTGCAACTCATTAAGGATGAGAAATTTTCCGTATTGGGGACTTTCAGCCTGAATTACAACATCGCTTTGTCGGCTAATCCATTGGAATTCTGTATTTAAGATTTCGCCTGTAACAATGTCGGAAATTCCTGTCACCCATTTTGCCCAATTATTTGGTGCAAGGCTGATTAATTTTTTAGTGCTAACATCGACAGCTTTGTTCATCAAAAAAAATAGATGCGATCGCTCTAAATCAAACCTAATAAATCTGAGAATAGTCGCGTCGCTTTATCCTATCGCAAATTATGTCAAATTTCGCATATCGAGAGCATGGGGTAAGCGATTATCTAAGGTGCTAACCTGGCCTTACCTAGACGCTGCTTTTCATACCATTGTGCGATCGCAGGTGCCCAATCTTCAAAATGAGGCCACATCATTTCACACAATTTTTGAATTTCAAGTTGAGCATCTTTCTTATTTCTCAAGTCACAAAAATGCAAGAAAGACCTTAAATTGAAACTAACTACAAAATGCTGGCGATAATCAAAAGGTACTTTACCTCTTGCGTGTTCTTCAGACATCCCAGCCTCAAAATCAGCTTTATATCGTTTAGCTGCTTCTAGACACCACTCTAAATCTGCTGCTCGTTGCTCTGGTGAATAGTGGTATTTTTTGCCTTGTCTATCAGTGTAATAACCAACAGGACGCAGGTAAAAAACATCTTCTATGTCTTTTTTACCTTCTACTACATTGATGAATTGGTTGCCTGTATATCTAAATGATTGTACATCAAATGATACTGACACACGATGAGTACGAGCCTGCTGCATCACGCTGTGGGGAAAGTAGCCACAGTTGAAAACAATCTGGGGATGCTCTAGAGGCCCATAATGTCCTCTCTCACCTGCTAAAAGTCGCTTAACAATAACTTCGCCGCTTTGTGACTCCGAAGGCCAAGAGTCGCGCCCATCAAACACAAACCCATCAGTATAGTCTTGGTGCATCGCGGCATAAATCACCTGCTGCGGGTTTGGTGTTTTGGCAATAACCTCTACTCGAAATCGATGCATTAGGTGTTAAAGAATAAATTTGTGACTGAAAGTGGTTACTAATAAGGAGTAGAGCCTGTTGCTTAGACATTGCTTTGAACTCGATTCATCATCATATCTCTTCTCTGGCTTGGACTTCTACTCGATCAGATGAAAATGCTTTACAAATATTAATAAGTTTGTTACATTTATTTACATAAATCAGAGACAGGGAAAAATCCATGCGTACAAGCACTGCTATAATTGATGACCAAGGCAAACTAAACAACTTTGCGATCGAGCCAAAAATTTATATAGACGAGCAAGGCGATCGCACTGGTTTCACTCCCTACGCAGAAATGCTCAACGGTCGTTTAGCAATAATTGGTTTTGTCTCTCTAATAGCATTAGAAGTATTCACAGGACACGGCATCGTTGGTGTTTTGGCAAGTCTATAAAAAATAATTTCTATAACTTAATTCTCAACAAATATAAGAGACGGTAAATTTACCGTCTCTTAATTTATGGAAAACTTAGTGCTAGAGTAAAAATATACTGATAGCAAAAGCCGCTATCAGCGTAAAAATATTGGGTGAACTATGGCTTTAACTGCTTCGACTATGTTGCCATTAAGCACAAAAGCACCAGATTTTAATCTACCGGAAGTAGTATCTGGAAAGACAACTTCACTTTCCACCTTCGCAAATAAAAAAGCGCTGTTGGTAATGTTTATTTGTCGGCATTGTCCATTTGTCAAGCACATTCAACAAGAATTAGTGCAGTTAGGAAAAGATTATTTTACAAGTGATTTAGCGATCGTTGCCATCAGTGCTAACGATGCAAAAAATTACCCCGATGACGCGCCAGAGTCGTTACAAGCATTTGCGACAGAACAAGGCTTTAATTTTACCTTATGCTACGACGAGAATCAGGAAACGGCAAAGGCTTACACAGCAGCTTGCACACCTGATTTTTTTGTATTTGATGACCAACGGCAGCTTGTTTATCGCGGACAATTAGATGATAGCCGTCCCAGTAATGGCAAACCCGTAACAGGCACAGATTTACGCGCAGCTATTGAAGCAGTGCTGGCGGGTAAACCTGTTACAAGCGACCAAAAGCCGAGTGTTGGTTGCAATATTAAATGGAAACCTGGAAACCAACCCAGTTATTTTGGTTGAAAGAGTTAGGAGTTAGGAGTTGGGAGTTGGGAGTTAGGAGTTTGGAGTTTGGAGTTAGGAGTTTGGAGTTAGGAGTTTGGAGTTAGGAGTTAGGAGTTTGGAGTTTGGAGTTTGGAGTTTGGAGTTAGGAGTTTGGAGTTTGGAGTTTGGAGTTTGGAGTTAGGAGTTTGGAGTTTGGAGTTTGGAGTTTGGAGTTGGGAGTTGGGAGTTGGGAGTTAAGAATGATTCTCCTTGTCCCCTAATCTCCCCCAGTTTCCAGTCTCCAGTCCCCCGATATTAATGTTTAATTTCCAAATTCAGTATGTAACATCCTAATTGAACTTTTTCTGCCCACAATTCATATTCCAGACGCAAATGCTCTGGTAAGGGATGTCCGTTGAGAGCTAGGCTACTAGTAAAATTTCGTAAACGAATCGGATTGTTAGGTTGCAATGACTCAGTTGGCAACCAATAGCGACTAATGCCATAAACGCCCCGTTCCCAAAAGTGACGGTAACTGACTTGAGCGTTACCTTGCATAGTCATGATGACTCGGTAAGGGGAAATCTCTAGCCACAAAATTCTGGGACTGTTAGGGGCATAAGCTTTGCTCTTATTTTGGGGAAGTGTATCCTCTGGACTTACGACACTCTCTACTTCACAGCTAATTAGGGGCGGTGCGGTCAGCAGCAAATGGAATCTATCAGTATCTTTTTGATACAATGTCGCGGCAGTTTCCACAACAGACCAGATTGGTAGGTCAGTGGAAATAAGTGATAAGCACACGGGCTTGCGGTGATGGGTCAGCATGGGAGCGATAAGGGCTAAAAGCTATTGAACAAACTGAAATGAACACTAGGCAGTCTAATAAATAGGCTAGGGTAAGAAACTAAATAGTAAAACAGGCTTAATATTAATGAATCCTCTGATTTGTTAAGCTACACAGATACCAATAGAAACAGGTAGAATGTCAGCTTAGACAGTAAAAACGGTACTTTCTCGCTAAGAGAGCTAATTCGTAAGTAAAGCTTGTAAATATTCTAAGGCTATAGCCTCAAAACAGTGGGAGTCTTTTTAGATGCTAAGAAACCTTCTTGAGGGAGACTTGCCGGAGATTTGAGTAAGTTTCATACAGCAAAAAGCGATAGGATACTAGGCAGCAAGTCACCAGAGGCGATTTTGTTTGTTACTGCTGAACTTCCGATGTATTCAAAAGCCAGTGTATCCTAATGTCGCCTTTTGTTATAACCGTAGAAACTCACGAAGACCTTTCTCACAAGTTAATTATTCAACAGTCCACTTTCGGCTGTCTTTACGGGGTCATATCCGGGTGGTTGGGGGTCTTCACCATCGGGGAGCATCCCAATTTTGGCTTAAATCTTTTCCCTCACCCCCAGCCCCTCTCCCATCTGATGGCAGAGGGGAGATATAATTCTAATTACCCGAATCTCAAAGATGGGATTCGGGGTTAGGGGATGAGGGCTATCAAGGTTTTTGCACCTGACGGGATGCTCCCCACCATCATCTAATCTTGGGCGCTTTAACCGAAATTTTGTAACTTATTTTAAAAGAAGAACCCCGCAGTATTGCTAGTTGTTTTCAAGCTCGACAAAAGGACTTTTCAAATATCCTCTAAACTTTATCGGATTTCTGTGATTTTGAGTATTTGTACTGGATTAGCTATATTTTGCAAAAATTAACGCTTTGAAATTTTTTCTCTCAGATGAATCGCACTAAGTTCTGGGCTGCATGTAATATACGACTTACGCATCAGATACCAAATGTAAGGGCAATTCATGAATTGCCCCTACGGAAAATCAAGGATTTTACTGCCTTGAAAGCGTAAGTCCTATAATACTTATCAAGCGATGACGCGACAAGCGAACAAAACAATTAAGCAAATATTTTATCCCGGTCATGGGGTGCATCAAAATCAATCAGTGGCCCTTTTGGAACGATGCGAGTTGGGTTAACTTGGGGATGGCTTTTGTAATAATGCCGTTTGATGTGGTCAAGATTGCAAGTTTCTTTGACTCCCGATAATTGGTAAAGTTCTTTGAGATAATTCCACAGATTCGGATAATCTACAATCCTGCGTAAGTTGCATTTGAAATGCACATAATAAACTACATCGAAACGAAACAGAGTAGTGAACATACACCAGTCCGCTTCAGTAATTTCATTTTTGCAAAGATAGCGTTGATTTCCCAATACTTTTTCCCAGTAGTCGAGAGCGGTGAATAATTCCGTTACTGCTTCATCATAAGCCGACTGAGTGGTAGCAAATCCCGCCCGGTAGACACCGTTATTTATTGGTTGATAAATTGTATCAATCGTCTCGTCAATTACTTTTTGTAAATGTTCTGGATAAAAGTTGATATTTTGTTTGGCGAAAGCATTGAATTCTGTATCAAACATCCGAATGATTTCGCGGGATTCATTATTGACAATTGTCCCATTTTGGATATCCCATAAAACTGGAACTGTCACCCGACCGCTATAGTTAGGATCAGCTTTTAGATAAAGTTGCCAAAGATATTGAGTCCCGTTGACTGTATCGGGAATACACCCCGGTTCATCACCAAATTCCCAGCTATTTTGATCGATTTCTGCTGCAACGACTGATAACCCAATGACATCTTGGAGTCCTTTTAATTGGCGAATAATGGCGGTGCGACACGCCCAAGGGCAAGCCCAAGAAATATACAGATGATAACGCCCCGCTTCAGCTTTCAACCCACTAGAACCATCAGCTGTAATGTGGTTACGGAAAGTAGTTGATGGACGGATAAATTTACCTTCTGAGTCTTCTTGCTCTCTTTGAGATACCCATTGACCATTCTTAAGAATTCCCAAACCCATAATTATCTCCTTAGTTATTAGTCAACAGTCAAACAATTTTGGATTTTAAATTTTGGATTTTGGATTGTTCCGTTCAGCCAACGGCTTGCTCAGGACATCGCAAGGGACGAGGTATAACCGAAATAATTTTTAATTCTTTAATCTAAAATCTAAAATTGTCCCGGTCAAAAATCTAAAAATTTTGACTGTTGAATTTTGACTATTCAGCGTTGAGTATTTTTGGTACTTTGAAAAATTCACCTTCTTGTTCAGGCGCATTGTTGAGGATGCTTTCTCGGTCAGGATAGGGTTGCAATTTATCCTCTCGTGTGATGTTGCTGACATCAATTGCCCGCGTTGTTGGAGGCACATTGCTAACATCAAGTTCATCCAACTGTTGAATATAATCCAGAATACTTCCTAACTGGGTAGTAAATTGTTTTTCTTCTTCTGGAGTCAATTCTAAACGAGCAAGATTAGCTACTTTATGAACTTGTTCTTGGTCAATCATATTTTTTAGTTGGGAGTTAGAAATTAGGGGAGTTAGGAGTTAGGAGTGAGGAGTGAGGAGTGAGGAGTTGGGAGTTAGAAATTAGGGGAGTTAGGAGTTAGGAGTGAGGAGTGAGGAGTTGGGAGTTGGGAGTTAGGAGTGAATGATTCATAATTCCTAACTCATCACTTTTAGAAGAATACGTCAATTTGCGATCGCCCGGTGGTTTTCAGCCAGTTTTGGGCTTCAATGTAGTTATTGGGAGCCATGCGAATAGCTCGAATCCAATAGTCTGCTGCTTGGTCAAAGAGTGCTTCGCCAGCCTCGTTATCTCCAGCTTCTTTCTCTTTTTCGCCTTGATAGTGATAAATCACGGCGATGTTATTCAAAGCTTGGGGCATCCGTGGGTTTAACTCAATTGCCTGGTGATACAGTTCTAAAGCTTTGTTGTGGTCGCCGTTACTGGCATAGATTAGCCCCATATTGTAGAGAATATAGCCGCGATCGTTGGTATCTTCCTCTAGTGTGAGAGCTTCTTCATAATATTCTAATGCTTCAGCATATTCCCCTTCTGCTTGGGCTGACATGCCATCTCGATAATAAACAAACGCTTCTTTAGCTTTTTTGTTGGTTGGCAGGATCTTCAGAATGATATCCGCCATCACTGTAAAGGATTTGTCAACAAAATTATCGTTTTTTTGTGTTCTTGGCATAGTAGTCTCTGGGGATTGGGGATTGGGGACTGGGTATTAGGTATTGGAAAAACTCTTCCCTCTTCATCTAATCGCCAGTTCACTCAATAGCTAATTTAACTGATTTCTGGGGGCATTCTTCTCAGTGAGTGGGATGATGCACTCTGGACTATTATGCCGAGAGTTGTTTACTAAGGTGCTAACTGGATACGCAGTCATTGCTGGGGCTGGATAGGGACGCAATAGCTGCTGTAGGGTTTGGGGCGTTTGCACTTGGGAATCTAGCCATAAATCGTAATCTTTTGGCTCTAGAATCACTGGCATCCGCTCGTGGATAGGTTGGAGTAATTCGTTAGCTGCCGTTGTCAAAATTGTACAAGAGATTATTTCTTCGTTTGCTGGCGATCGCCATTTCTCCCACAAACCTGCAAAACCGAAGGGTTGCCCATCTTGAAGGCGAAAATAAAATGGCTGCTTTTTGCCTTGTTGCCGTTGCCACTCATAAAAGCCATCAGCTATCACTAAACAGCGTCGATGCTTAAAAGCCGAACGAAAAGCGGGTTTTTCGGCAACAGTTTCAGCCCTAGCGTTAATCAACTTTGCCCCCATCCCTGCATCTTTCGCCCATGACGGAATTAATCCCCAATACAACTGCTTAAATTCACGCTTTTCGCTTTCGGGATTTTGTAACACCGTTGCCACCATTTGCGTAGGTGCGATGTTATATCCGGCTGTTAAATCCAGAACTGGCTCAACATGGAAAACTTCAGCTAAAGCTGCTGCTGACTGATTTAGAGTAAATCTTCCACACATACTTTTATTCTCGATTACTAACTAAATTAAATCAATTGGCAATTTGCAATACTTCGGCTACGCTCACTACAAGTTCCCAATGACGCTCGTTCTTCGCTATCGCTAACGCTGCGTTCGCAAAGTGTCTCGTAGAGAAGAGAAGTATTACGTTTTGTAAGGGTGATTTAACCCCGACACAAAACGTGCTGCCTGTCTTGCTGGGGAATTAAACCCCGAAACTTTATTAAATATCTCAATGTAGAAATGAAGAATGTTTTTTATTTTTTCAGATAATTTTATTTAGTACTTCTAAGCTAAATCTTCAAAAAAATCATCCGGTTTTAGGAAAATATTTTGGTAAGATATTGTATTTTGAACCTCTACTTATCAACATATTCTTAACTGCATTTTAGCATGGAACTACTGCGTTTGTACGATTTCTTACCTTCTGGCAATGCTTATAAGATACGTCTTTTATTAACACAACTAGGTATGCCTTTTGAAAGGGTAGAGCTTAACATTTTGAAAGGTGAGACTCGAACACCAGAATTTTTAAGTAAAAATCCCAACGGAAAGATACCTATTATTGAAATTGAGCCAGGGAAATACTTGGCAGAATCAAATGCCATATTGGTATATCTAAGTGAAGGTACAGAATTTTTACCCTATGACCGCTTTTTACGAGCGCAGGTGCTGCAATGGTTATGTTTTGAACAATATAGCCATGAGCCTTTTATTGCTAAATCAAGATTTTGGATTTCTATTTTAGGTAAAACTGAAGAATATAGTGAAGCTATAAAGCAAAAACGTGAACCAGGTTATGCAGCACTTAGCCTGATGGAAAAATACTTGACTTGCCACATTTTTTTTGTAGGAGAGCGTTATACGATTGCTGATATCGCATTGTTCGCGTACACTCATGTAGCTGATGAAGGTGGGTTTGATTTAACACAATTTCCTGCTATCCAAGCTTGGATAGAAAAAGTCAAAGCTCAACCAAGGTATATCAGTATTACACAAGCATGAAAAGTCGATTTTGCTTTTTTTATGCAGTTCAAAGTTTTTGAATGCGTGAATGTGTGACTTACCCAAACGCGAATTTATCCTAAGAGTTGGGGCTGACTTTCACCTTGCGGTACTAGATATCTGTATCAATTTCTATTAGCTTTTGTCGAGAGGACAAACCTGATTTTATTCTGATATCAGATTTGGCTACATCAAATTTTTTTGCTAATAGTTTAATTAACTCTTCATTAGCCTTACCATCAACTGGGGGGGATTTTAAATACACAATCAAACTGCCATCAAGTTGTTCTTCAATTTTTTGCTGTTTTGAATTAGGTTTAACCTTGATTTTTTTTTGCATAACCTATTTTATGTAATTGTCGCAGCCACAACCAACCTAAAACAGAACCCAATAGATAATGAGGAAAATCCCACCAAGCAAAGGTAGTACCAAGTAACAGTTTACCTATCAAGGTGGCGCGAATCTCCTCTAATATTGGCGGATGCCAAAGTTGCAAGAATTCTAGTATACAGGTGATGACAAAAACCCATATAGGAATTTGGATTATCGCCGCTCGATTTCTGAAAAACCAAAATGCGAAGAGACACCAAAATATTTCATAAAATATCGCTGCTCCGTAGTCATTAAACCACTGATGGGCAGGCCCGGTGTAGTACTTAAACAAAAAGCCCATCGGTACAACGATGAGCAGAGAAAGAATAATAAATATTGTTTGGTTACGATGTTGGAGCATTTTTTCAAGGCTAAAGACTAACGAAAATTTTAGCCTCTGCACTGCTCTTTCTTAATAATTCGTAATTTTTGATTTAATTAGGAATTACTTCCAGATTTACGCATTGAAAACCTGAAACATCGTTTGCGTAGCGCACTCCTCCCTTAAAAAGCTAGGGTGTACACAAGGCTTTGGTGAGGCCATTTAGGGTTAAGTTTTATAGCCCCTGAAATACCTCACCCTGGTTTTACTACGTAAAACCTGTCCCTCTCCTTATTAAGGAGAGGGATGTAGGGATTAAGGAGAGGTATGTAGGGATGTTCGATAGGACTCTTTGAGATTTTGGAGGACTTTTGGGCGATTTTTTGTGCGTAAGTGCTAACTTCGTTATGGATATCTTCTGCTACCAGCGCCCACTACACCGATTTTGTGGCGATAGGAGAGTTCAGCACCGAACCAGCCAGAAGCGCTAGTCAGTGTACCAACAACGAGCGAAATTAATAGTCCCCAAGGTACTATTCGGGACTCAGCGTCGCCCCAACGCAGGAGAAAGTTGACGAGTGATAAAACCAGGATAGAAATGTTAAGTATTAAATGTACCCAACCGGCGGTGCGCTTGCGAACTCGTTCAATTTTCATAAAGTCGCTCAGACCGATCGCAGCAGCGAGTAAGCCTCCACCTAATCCGAGTCCGATTAACCATAGCGAAGCCCTAGCCCAAAAGAAATCATGAGTTAACCAGTAACCAATGTCACTTCCCAAGGCGGCGGCTAAAAAGGCGATGGGAAAAATCACACTCAGGGGATGTAGGGGATGTCCTGCGATCGCAACTGTGCTAGGTACGCCGGTATCAAGATATTCACTGTCGTTACTTTCAATAACTGGTGGAATATTTGGAAAAGGTGTTGAACCTGTTTGCGTTGTGTCTGTAGTTTCCATTTTTAGTATCCTAAATTTATTAACGTCCTATTATTTTTAAGCTGAAGGAATTTTTTCTACATAAGCTTCAGCTTGTAGGGTTAGTTTGCCTACTTCTACTTTTAGTTGGTTAACTTGCAGACTCATTCCTTCTAAATCGAAGTTACTCAAATTTAGAATTTCGCTCGTTTGATCTATCAAAGCTTTTGTCAATTCTGGCGATATTTCTTCACTTTCGCCATACTCGACATTTTCCAGAGTAACAGTTTTTCCATTGCCACTGATCTTGGGGACTGCGGAAAAAGCAACTTGCTGATTTTCACCAGTTTCTACTAATTTCATGCTGGCATTTAGTGCTACTTTCCCATCACCAGGTAGTTTAAAATCTACATGTTGAGGTTCAATAGTCCTGAGTTCCCCGTTTACGTGGATTTTTTGGCTTTGCAGTTGCGATCGCACATATTCTGAGTTAAAGGCGCGATTAATATCAGCTTCGGTTAACACAACCTGTGCCTTAGCTTCAGTAGGTTTAGTAAGTTCAATTTTGCCAAAAGCTACACTCAAAGGATTGATGGCAATGTTAGTCATTTGCATTTTTAATTCCTCCATGCGGAGGTCTTGCTGCATAACCAAACCTTCACCTTCAATCGTGACTGCATCCACCTGCCCCTGAACCAGCTTCAACGGGTCTGTTTTGATGTCTACATCTAAATTTTCTACTTCATCTAATTGGCTAGATAATCCTATTTCTGCCGCTTTATTTAGCGCCTGTTCTCCTAATCCAGCACTGTCTGGCATTATTAAATTTACTCCTATAGATAGCATATTCTTAAGTTAATTTAAGAAATTATCATCAAAATTTTATCTATCTGCCGATGGAATATAGATTTAAATATTGTCTATCTAAAAGTAGAATTATCTAATTTTTTATTAGATAAAAAATTTTTTTCTCCTCAGAACTTTTCAGGCGCAGACGTAGAGCGCCTTGTGGTCAAATATCGCTCAAAAGAAAGATGATATCTTGAGAATTAAATCGTTAAGCTACTTGTTTTAATTAATGCTGCACCAAAATCTCTTTAATGGAATTGATATCAAATTATAGTCAATTTTATAATAATTTTCTTAAAGGCAAGGAAAAACCAGGCACAACATCTTCACCGCTTAATACTGCCGTAGCTGGATATTGAGTAATTGAACCATCCCGGCGATAAACTAAAGCTTGCTGATTTTTACTATCAATTAACCATCCTAATTGAACACCATTACTAATATATTCTTCCATCTTGGCTTTGAGTTTTGCCAAGCTATCGTTTTTAGAACGGATTTCAATTACAAAGTCGGGTGCTAAATTAATAAATTTGTCTTCTTCTTGATCCCAACCTTCTGGCAAACGTCCTTTAGCGACAAAAGCAGCATCAGGCGATCGCACTGCCGTATTTGCTAATCTAAAACCTGTACTTGAACTAAAAACTTCACCTAAATCCTGACTTTCTACCCAATTCAACAAATAGGCTCCTGCTTTTATTTCTCGATTACCAGAAATTCCACCAGTCGGGGGCATAGTTTCTAATGTACCATTAGCATTGCGTTCAAACCGCAGTTCTGGGTTTTGCGAACTCATCAGCATTAATTCTTCATCAGTGACAGTATACAAAGACTGCACCGTTATTTTTTCGCTGGTCATGATGATGCCATCGCAAGCTTGATAGATATCTCAATTTTAGGCTCTCTACCCATCTCCTGTGCATTCTCTGTGTCTGGAGTAGTTTGTTATAAAATTGACATTAAATCTTTTCCCTCACCCCCAGCCCCTCTCCCAAGGATGGGAGAGGGGAGACATGATTTTAGTTCCCCGAATCCTAAATGATGGGATTCGGGGTTAGGGGATGAGGGCAAACACAAAGTTTTTGCACCTGACGGGATGCTCCCTTTTATTCTTTGAAAACAATGCTCTCAGAACGCTTTACCACAGCCCTTACCTATGCCACCCAACTGCACGCCAACCAAGTTCGGAAAGGTTCAGGTGTTCCCTATGTTGCCCATTTATTAGGTGTCGCCAGTATTGCCTTAGAATATGGGGCAAATGAAGATGAAGCGATCGCAGCCCTCTTACACGATGCGATCGAAGATCAAGGTGGTGCTGCAACACGCGAAGAAATTCGCCGTCGCTTTGGTGACAATGTAACAGCAATTGTAGATGGTTGTACTGACGCTGATACAACTCCGAAACCGCCTTGGCGACAGCGCAAGGAGGCATATATTGCTCATATTCCTACTGCTTGTTCATCAGTACTTCTCGTATCATTAGCAGATAAACTTTACAACGCCCAATCTATTCTCAAAGATTATCGCGTTTTGGGCGAATCACTTTGGGAACGTTTTCAGGGAGGTAAAGAAGGAACTCTTTGGTATTACCGTGCGCTTGTGGATGCCTTCAGAAAGACTGGAACCACTGTAATCATTGACGAATTAGAACGGGTTGTTGCACAAATTAACGTATTAGCATCTAAATAAAAATGAAGATATGTTTCGTAAAACGGATGCTCCCATTGAATCTAGCAGGTTCTACTTTGCAGTTCTAAACCACCTCTATCTTGAAACCTATAGTTCTTCCATGATCAAAAGGATTTGTCCCCAACCCCGAATCCCAAATCTGGGATTCGGGGAGCCAGAATTTCAAACTCCCTCTGAAGCATTTGGGAGAGGGATTTAGGGAGAGGGTGAAAACTACGGTTCTCAACTTAGATAAGGTTTAGTTCGATTATTCAGAAATAGATAAAAGTTTTATGGAAACTAGACAAATAACTTTTTTACAAAGACGATATAATCATGTGTCTCACGAAAAGATTTTGGCTTTTAGGTTCTTTCTCTAGATAAAAAATCTTTCTCCCGGTAGACAGGTGTACTTACATTATTATGACTGCTACGTTACTAACATGACAATAGTAAGACAAAACGCCCTAAATACAACCGTAAGTCCTTCATTAAGCTCTCCAGAAACCTTGAGAGAAAAAGTTATTGAAGCAGAGCGGATGCACGATGTTCTGCTTTTATTGCAAAACTTGATTAACAGTGAAGAAGCCACTGTGAAACTAATTCTGGATTGTCTCTATGATGTTGGCTCAGTTAATCTGATCAACCAAAAGCTTCGCCTGAAACCCTTAAACAGGGTGATGAAATTAATTGCGCGAATGTCCAAACCACTTTTTAGAACTTTGGCTTTAAGTTGGTTTAAGAAAAACTGTCCTCAATTAATTACTAATTGGCTACATACGCAGGTAACTTTTGAAAGTACCCAAAAGAAACCCCAACAAGTAGCTGTTGAAGTTGCAGAACTTCAACCATATCCCATACCACAGAGAGAAAATCTCAGTCAAGAGATTAAAAATCTGCGTTCCCAGGTAAGATGGCTAGTTGGGATTTCAATAATAGCGATCGCTGCTTTAGGAATAACAGCCATTCGGTGAAACCCAAACCCATAAGTAGCACCGTTATCAAATTTAATAGATCCACTAAGCTATTTTCGGCGTAAGATTTACTTGGGTTATAAAAATCCTACCACTTTAAAATGTGAATATTTTTTTCTCCATAAGGTGTTTTGGGAAATCTTCGTTTGGCTAACTCCAAGCAGCTTAACTCGTTGTATTGCCAGCACATTTAAATAACTGGAACTGGCTCAACATATATGTTAATTCGTACTATGACTTTACCGAAGCCTACCTTGGAGGATATAGAAATACATCTGCTTTTGGAAGGTGTGTATCAGTATTACGGTTATGACTTTCGCAATTATGCTCTTTCCTCACTCAAGCGCCGCATTCAGGGGTTCATGGAATTAGAGGGGTTAGCAAATGTTTCTGCATTACAAGAACGCTTACTCCACAACCGTGCCTATTTGGAACGATTTTTGCTGGCTCTGACGGTGAATGTCACATCAATGTTTCGTGATCCCAGCTTTTATCACGCCTTCAGGAATCAAGTTATTCCCTTCTTGCAAACTTATCCGTTTATTCGCATCTGGCACGCTGGATGCTCGACTGGTGAAGAAGTCTATTCAATGGCAATTTTACTACAAGAAGAAGGGCTTTATCACCGATGCCGTATATATGCTACTGATACTAATGAGAAGGTATTACAAAGTGCCAAAAGTGGGATTTTCTCGCTGAAACTGATGCAAGAATATACTCAACTTTATTTGAAAGCAGGTGGCAAAAAGTCTTTTTCAGAATATTATACAGCGGCTTATGACAATGCTATATTTCGAGCATCTTTAAGAGAAAACGTTGTTTTCGCCCAGCATAATTTAGCAACTGATAGCTCTTTTAATGAGTTTAATGTCATTTTTTGTCGTAACGTCCTAATATATTTTAATCAGGTACTTCAAAAGCGGGTATATGAACTGTTTTATAATAGCCTTTGCACCTTTGGTATTTTGGGTTTAGGAAGGCAAGAATCCATCAGATTTACCCCTTATGAACAGTACTATGAAGAAATAGTCAAAGGTGAGAAAATATATAAGAAAATGGGGGTGTAGTAGGACAACTATATTTTAAACTGCTCTAGGCTATCAGCGATCGCCTTCCACCAAGGTTTGACCAACCCATTCGTTCGCCCTCTTGCCATCAGATTAAGCTAAAATCCTCATAAAAGCATTGACTGTAGAGGAAAACACTTTGACTGTAGCAGTTAATATTGGTAGTTTGATTGACTCTCATCCTGGAATTCATGGGGGTACTCCTTTGATTGCAGGCACAGGAGTTACCGTTCGTCGAATTGCAATTTGGCATAATGCGGGTCATAGTATAGAAGAAATTGCCCATGAAATAGGGCATTTAAACTTGGCACAGATTTATGCGGCATTAACCCATTACTACGCCAACAAAAATGAAATCGATGTGGACATTGCAGCAGATGAAGCTGAATATGATCGCCTCCTAGCCTTGCACAGTTCTAGTAAACAATCGTGAGTCAAATTCGTCTGTATACCGATGAGGATTCTAACCGTCGGGCAATTGTGCAAGCTTTAAGAGAGAGGGGTATAGATGTAATAACGAGCTTGGAAGCAAATCGATTAAGATACCCCGATGACGAGCAGCTTATATGGGCGACGGAGCAAGGCAGGGTGATATATAGCGGCAATGTGCGAGACTTTTACCGTTTGCACACCGAGTTTGTCACAGGCGGACAACCTCATGCAGGTATACTGCTGATGCAGCAACAGCGATTTTCAGTGGGTGAGCAGGTACGTGGAATATTAAAACTGTTGGTGATAAAATCAGCTGAGCAGATGCACAATCAAGTTGAATTTCTCAGTGATTGGCTTGATTGAAGTGCTAGAGGCTTGCAGAATGTTGATTTGGAAGTTGAAGTTAAAGGGGTTTCGCGGTTGAGTAGATCGGACTATATCTTAGTAGCACTATATTTGAGATTAGAAAATAAATTGGATGTTAAATTATGGCTTGGGAAATTAGCGCCGAGGAGTTATTGCAGCGATATGCTGATGGGGAGCGAGATTTCCGAGGAATTGAGTTGATTCAATCTCAGGGTGTTCCCTCGGATAGTTCGATCAACCTCGAAGGGGCTATTTTGCGAGATATCAACTTGCGCAAAGCTTACTTCAGACAAGCCGATTTGACTGGAGCCGATTTGACTGGAGCCGATTTGTTTGGTGTTTCCTTGGAAAGTGCTTGGTTGAAACGCGCTATTGTCAGGGATGCTAATTTGCATTCCGCCAACTTGAGTTGGTGTGATTTGACTGAAGCCGATTTGAAGGGAACCGACTTGAATCATATCAACGCTAGTCGTGCTAGCTTCTGTGGAGCTAACATCGGTGGTTTTTCTTACGCCATTTTGGCTCATGCTAACTTTCGTTCGGCTGACGTCTCAAAGACCAATATTTGTAGGTTCGGTAATTTGATTTGGGAGACCATTATGCCCAATGGTAGTGTTGAAAGGGGCCCTTACTGGAAATGGAAATAGATTCTCTTCCTCTGTCGCAGGCATCAGGGGAGTAGGTTTAATTACATTTAGTCTAGTTAAAATATCATTAACATTACAATTATTAATTGCTTCCTGAATTTCTGTGGAAATATTAGATAAGAAATTATACCTAAATTACAGATTAAAGTCTTAAAGGAGATTGTCGATGCAGCTACTCGAATGTCCTCCTGTTGCAGTCATTGCTGGAGAAAATGCGGTTCACGTTTCTCAACTACCTTCTACATGGCAAGACATTGCTAGATGTTGCGCCAGTGTGGGAATTTCCCATCCCCAAAGCTATGTTGAGATGGCACAGTTGTTCTTGTATAAATTACAACATGGTGATGTTGACTTGTTTAGCGATCGCCCCCAACTAGCTCACTTGATACCGTCATTTTCTCAGCTATTTGCACCACTAGCATGGGAAACCCTAGAGTTTTTTGGGCAAGACTTTCTCAAACACAGCTATCCGAACTTTGCAGAAATTCTCCGTGATGTGGAGTCAAAGGGTACAGAGTATGCTAATGAAGTCAAAGTGGCTCGTATTGGTATAGATTTATTCAACGAGTTTGGTTATGAACTACCCGCCAGCTTCTATCATGTGCATTTAGCGCCAATTTACCGCGATCATGTTTTTGAAGAACGCGCCTTAAGATTTGATCAGCGCGATATTGAACACAAACGGGCTTGGGATGCCATACTTCATGCAGGTAAAGTATTTGCGATTCAGATGAAGGTGCAAAGTATTGCTTCCAAATACGGTTTTACTTATCAACACGGCTGTGGTTGTAACTCTCACCTATCTTCCATTGATGTATCTCGTGGCGCATTTGAATATGAATTGAGTCCCGAAAAGCGCCAGCGATGGATTCGCAGTTTCATTTGGACTGCTTGGTATGAGTATGCCTTCTTTGCGATCGTGCCAAATACGAGTTATTTAGTTTAAAGGGAAATGGCTGAGGGAGTAATTTCTCCCTCATTTTGATTTACTGCCAGACGTAGATTAGGATAAACAAAATAATCCAGATCACATCGACAAAATGCCAAAACAACGAGGTTGCATTGACGCCGAAGTGACCTGTATCGTAGTTTCCAGGTATGAAAGAACGTACCAAAATAATCAACTGCAACAGAATGCCGGTAAAAACGTGCAAACCGTGGAAGCCTGTTAGTAGGTAAAACGTCCCACCAAATACCCCTGATGTGAACCCAAAGGCGAGGCCGTTCCATTCAATCGCCTGTCCAACCAAAAAGTAAGTTCCCATCGCCATTGTTGTCAAGAGAAACAGGCGAAACTTTACTAAGTCATGGCGTTGAAGGGCGCGTTCGGCTAAGTAAATTACAAAGCTACTGGCGACAAGAATTATGGTGTTGATTGTCGGTTCTTTGATTTCTAGCCCGGAAACACCGGCTGGTAGCCAGTTAGGGGTTGTTGTTTTGTAGATGGCATATCCGGCGAAGAAACTTAAGAAGATGACGCTTTCTGAGAGGAGGAAGACGATGAAGCCAAACATTTTGTTGCCTTCTTCGTCGTGGGTATGTTCTGCGCCTGTTTGGTGTAATTCATTTGAATCGATATAACTGTCCATTGGTGGAATTATGTTTTACCTTGAGGGGAATTTGAAACGCAAAGGAACGCCAAGGGAAGCGCAGAGGGACGCGGAGGGTTTTTGCGTCTTCCCGATATGTTTGGGTTTATTCTGGGAGGTTGGCTGTTAAGGGTTCTGATTTGCCGTAGCCGTAGGGTTCGGAGATGATGATGGGGATTTCTTCAAAGTTTTCTACTGGGGGGGGTGAAGAAACTAACCACTCTAGGCCGATGGCTCGCCAAGGGTTAGCGGGGGCTTTCTCGCCTTGCATCCAAGAAATTACCATGTTGAAGATGAAGGGCAACGTGGACATTCCTAAGAGGAATCCGCCCAGGCTGGCGATGACATTCCAGAATTGATACTCTGGGGCGTAGGAAGCAACTCGGCGTAACATTCCTTGCAATCCTAAGGGATGCATGGGCAAAAAGTTGAGGTTGGTGCCGATGAAGGCTAACCAGAAATGGATTTTACCCCAGCTTTCGGAGTACATCCGCCCGGTCATTTTGGGGAACCAGTGATAAATGGCGGCAAATAAGCCCATTGTCACTGTGCCGTAGAGGACGTAGTGGAAGTGTCCCACCACAAAGTAGGTATTGTTAACGTGGACATCAACCGGCACGGAGGAAAGCATGATCCCTGTGATGCCGGCGAAGACAAACATGATTAATCCACCAAGGGCAAACAGCATGGGGGTATTTAGTCGCAGTTTACCGCCCCAAATAGTGGCTACCCAAGCAAATACTTTGATTCCTGTGGGGACAGATACGCACATTGTCGTCAGCATGAAAATCAACCGCATCAAGCCGGATGTACCACTGACGTACATGTGGTGTACCCAAACAATGCCGCTCACTCCTGCAATCAAGATGGATGAAATAGCGACTACTTTGTAACCAAATAGAGGTTTACGTGAATAAACTGGGAAGATTTCTGAGAAAATCGCAAAGACGGGCAAAATAATCACGTAAACGGCGGGGTGGGAGTAGAACCAGAAGTAATGCTGGAACATGACTGGATTTCCACCCTTGGCGGGGTCAAAAAAGGCAGTGCCAACTGTGAGGTCGAGTAGCAGCATCACTGCACCGGCTGTCAGTGCAGGTAATCCGAATAGTTGGATAATCTGGGCGCTAAACACTCCCCAGACAAACAAGGGCATCCGAAAGAAGCCCATTCCTGGGGCCCGCATTTTGACGATTGTGGTGACAAAGTTTACTGCCCCCATAATTGAGGATACGCCGGATATTGCCACCGCTAAGAGCCAGATAACTTGACCATTAATTAAGTTACCTGTGGGATTCTGGAGACTAACTGGCGGGTAAGACCACCAACCCGCTTGGGCTGGGCCACCAGGGACGAAGAAGCTACCCATCATCAAAATCCCAACTACTGGCACCATCCAAAAGGCGACGGCGTTGAGGCGGGGAAATGCCATATCTCGCGCCCCAATCATCAGGGGTACTAAATAATTAGCAAAACCAACCAGTGAGGGAAATGTCCACAAAAACAGCATGATGGTGCCGTGCATGGTGAACATCCCGTTGTAGACGGTGCGATCGACTAAATCTGATTCGGGTGTCATCAGTTCTCCCCGCATCACCATCGCAAAGATACCGCCGACAAGGAAAAAGAAGAATGAGGTAACGAGATACTGGATACCAATAACTTTATGGTCGGTACTAAAGCTGAAGTATTCTTTCCAGTTACCCGGAGATTCGTGGTTAGGCTTCTCATCAGGGAGAAGGATACCTTGAATAGGAACATTAGTCATGGTTAGTTTCCTTTCAACCAGGTGAATTGACTAGAGGAGGTGCAGCAGGTGGAACTGTAACCCAACCAGTTTGGACTGATTGATGGGATGTTTGGGCATACTCAGCAGCTGCTTGATTTTTTGCTGGAGATGGCTTCTGGGTTGCAGCTTGGGCTAGCCACTGTTGATAATCTTCAGGAGATTCGACAACCACATTCGCCTGCATGGTGGCAAAGTATGTACCGCTATATTGAGAATCGGTCAACCGATATTTGCCAGGGCGGATGGGAGTAAATTCAAAGTCGATCGCATGGTTGGGAATAATATCCTGCTTGAGGCGGAATGCAGGAATATAAAAGCCGTGGAGAACGTCTTGCGATTTTAATGCTAAACGTATCCGGCGATCGCTAGGTAAATGCAATTCGGTACTAGTAATATCTTTTTCGGGATAATGAAAAACCCACGCCCACTGTTTAGCTAGTACGTCGATTTTTTCTACAGGTTCTACTAAAGCCTTAGCTGGTGCTGCATAACCTGATTCCATTGCCAACGGATTATGCAGATGAACTAGTTCTGATGGGCCTTGAATCCCCATTTGTTCGTAAACTTGGTAGCTGTAACCCGCAATCCAAAACACCAAAAGAATTGGGATTGCTGTCCAGACAACTTCTAAGGTGATATTGCCATGAATTGGGGGACCGTCGGTAAAATCATCTTTAACTGCCCGATGGAAAATAACAGAATACATCAGAGTACTTGTTACTCCCAAAAAGATGAAGGCACCGAGGGTTACTAAGAAGCTAATCAAATCATCAATTAGTAGGGATTCGGCTGCTGCTTGGGGGGGAAGCCAAAAGTAAGCCTGTTTCCCGATCCAGAGACTCGTAATAGTCACTGCGATCGCGCCTGTCAGCAGCGTCAAAATATTTAAAATCTTCTGGATTTTCATGGTCATTGGTCATTGGTCATTGGTCGATGGTTAGTAACTTTAAACAAATGACAATTGACAAAGGACAATTGACAAATGAATTATTTGAGTGTTGTGTTGAGGTTTTGGTGCGATCGCAGTAAATTATCTGCTGTATTGTGTACGCCAAACTCGGCAGCCATTTGCGCCCCTAGTGTCCCGTGGACGTACAGAATGAACATGATTGCTATGCCTGCCAAGAGATAGATCCATTGCACTTCTCTATCTGTCTGTTTATATTCTTGTTTGGCCCAAACGAAGCGCTGCCATGCTCTCCAGATGGTCAAAACAACAATCAGCGCTAATAAGAACACACCACCCACACCATGCCAAAGCATAGTTTGCATCGCCTGCAATCCCCAGGCACTTTTCATATCAGCTGGTGGTGTTGCCAACAACATTTCGTAAAAGCCTGCTCCCACTGTGAAAAATGTAATGATGCTCGCAGCTAGCATGTTGTACCAGCCAACATCAAATAAGTTGTCACGTTCCACAGTAATTGCTAAAAATTTGAAGACCCATTTTTCAAAGGGGAACAGAACACCGACAATATCAAAGGTCATCCCAATGATGAACAAACCTATTGTCAAATGCACTAAGTTGGGATGAATCGGAATTGTGTAAGGTAATCCGTTTGCGCCTAAAGAGCCGCTCAATTGGTCAATTAATTCTGAGTTCATCGCAACAGACCATCCTTTACTGCTTCCACAACTGGCACTGTATGCAATCCATACACCCAAACAAGTTCATCTCCGAGATATACCTGCAAGCCAACTATCAAAGTTAAAATTAGTCCGGCTGCCAAATAATAAATTGGTACTTTTTGCGGGTTGCGGGAACGAATTACATAGCGCCAAGCTGTAATTGCCGTGATGATTCCCGAAAGCGACCAACCTATTAGCGTATGCAAACTCAGCACCGATTTAGCAAGGCTGTAAGGCTGTGCTAAACCCGCTTCAAACTGACCAAAAATGATCGCCACGAAGATAGCGATCGTCGCAACTAACATGTTCCACCAACTCACCTCAAAAAGGCTGGTTTTACCAGTAAAATAGCCAATTACATCACAGAAAAAGGAAAACAATACCATCGCAATTACGAAGTGGACAACGATGGGATGAATCGTATCTGGATAGGGTAAATTGTGGTCGTTCAATGATTTAAAATACTCAAGCATTGTATTCTCCTGGACATATCTAACGCACTTTGGGCAATCAATTTTGGATTTTAGATTTATTCCGTCCCTGACGAGATATAAACCAGAAGACCTTAATCGAAAATCGCTATTCAAACTTCCATGATTGATGGAGATTCACTAACATCACTACAAGTATCCATCCATAATTGACCGAAATCTGTTCAATATGTGCGCGGTGCAATACCCTTAATCATGTCTTCGCTTTTTGTAGACAAATTTAGTAACCTTGCCTTTAGAGAACAATTTTGGTTGCGATTAATTTCCTCATGCCAATAGTCTGCAACAGCAATTTTTGATGTAGCTAAACCAAATCGCTGTCGTTTGTTGATTTGCTTAACCTATCTTTTAGCTTAAGTAAATTTTTATGAATTGTCAAAACAATAATAATTAAACTTTTAAAAGTTAGTTAGTTAGCAAAAACATCTTTCTAGAATGTATCGATTCTGGCATTAACTAAAATTTAAAAAATCATAAATATCATATTTTTTATGTAAAGTATTCCACAATGATAAAATTTTTAATTGTAATGTAAATGACAAAAATATATAATTTTGATTAGTGGGTAGAAAAGCGAGTCAAGGTAAGTTAGTAGCTGTGGTGGAACTGGAGAATGCTGAAAAAATTTAATGAGCCATCAAGTCACACTAACAGGTGTGAGGACAAAACAAGTGGCATTTGAAATTGTGGTAATTGGTACTTCTTTGGGCGGATTATCAGCCTTAAAAATTATCCTGGGTAATTTACCAGCAGACTTTCTAGTGCCGATTGCGATCGTGCAACACCGTCACAAGGAGTCTAACAACACACTCCAGGAGTTATTACAAGAATATACTTCGTTGCCGATTCAAGAAGTAGAAGACAAAGACGAAATACTACCAGGCCATATCTACATAGCACCACCAGATTATCACTTATTAGTTGAACTAGGTCATTTTGCTCTTTCGACTGATGAGCCTGTTTCTTATGCCAGACCATCTATCGATGTGTTATTTGAGTCAGCAGCCGATGTCTACAGTGAGCAAGTTATTGGTGTAATATTGACAGGAGCAAACCAAGATGGTATGCAAGGTCTTAAGAAAATAAAAGCGCGGGGAGGGCTTACTATCGTACAAGAACCTGCCACAGCCCAAAGCGATGTTATGCCAGAAGCAGCAATTTCTGCTGTTGCAGTAGACTGGATTTTAACACTTTCAAACATTGCTTCCCAAATGGTCAAGCTTTGTCATTAATTACGGAAAAAAAACCCATGCAGATGGAACCCAAAGTAAACATCCTCCTAGTGGATGATAAACTAGAAAATTTGCTAGCACTAGAAGCAATCCTAGAAAAACTGGGAGAGAATCTGGTAAGAGCTACTTCTGGGGAAGAAGCTTTGAGGTGTCTGCTACATCAAGATTTTGCAGTGATTTTGCTGGATGTGCAAATGCCAGGGATGGATGGCTTTGAAACTGCAACCTTGATTCGCAATCGGGGGCGATCGCGTCATACTCCAATTATCTTCCTCACTGCTTTTAGCACCAGCGACCAAATGCTATTTAAAGGCTATGCCTTAGGTGCAGTTGATTATTTGCTCAAACCATTAGACCCCAACATTTTGACTTCTAAAGTGACAGTATTCGTAGAACTATTTAAGAAAACAGAAGCTGTCAAGCAACAAGCAGCGCAGCTAGTAGCTGTGAATGGGGAACTAAGACAAAGTGAAGAACGATTGCGATCGCTGAGTACTTGTTCACCGGTTGGCATTTTTGAAATTGATACTGAAGGTGGCTGTAGATATACTAATCCTCGCTATCAGATAATTTGTGGCTTGAAAGCAGCAGAGAGTTTAGAAAAAAGATGGTTAGAATCTGTTCATCCAGAAGATAAAGAACGAGCAGTTGTTACTTGGTCTAACTACATTTGTGAAGGTCGTGATTACTCTGAAGAATTTCGCTTTCAAACGGCTCATGGCATCGTGCGTTGGGTTCAAGTTCGCTCATCACCCATGCTTTCCGGTCAAGGAGAATTGCTGGGATATGTAGGCACCCTCGAAGATATTACTGAACGCAAACAAGCAGAAGAAGTCCGCGCTCAAGTGATTCGAGAACAGACAGCAAGAGCCGAAGCAGAAGCAGCAAATCGGATGAAAGATGAGTTTCTCGCTGTTCTCTCCCACGAACTCCGCACACCCTTAACCTCAATGCTGGGTTGGTCAAAAATCCTCCGCTCTAAAAAACTTGACGAAAAAGCCACTTCCCGCGCCCTTGAAGCGATTGAACGCAACGCCATATCTCAGATGCAACTAATTGAGGATATCTTAGATGTATCCCGGATTATCCGTGGTCAGTTGCGGTTAAATGTATCTGCGGTGAATCTGCTCACGGTAACGGAGGCAGCCTTAGAGGCAGTGCGTCCCCTAGCAGAAGCAAAAGATATTAAATTAAATACTGTTTTGGATACTTCGGTCGGGTCAGTTTATGGCGATCCAGCCCGGTTACAGCAAGTTGTCTGGAATCTACTAACTAATGCGATTAAGTTTACCCCTAAGGGTGGCAGGGTAGATGTGGATCTGTCAGTAGTCTGTGGTGAAGAACAAGAAATAACTCACAAATATGCCCAAATTCAAGTTATCGATACGGGTATTGGTATCAGTTCCGAGTTTTTACCCAAAGTATTTGAGCGTTTCCGGCAAGCAGACAGCACCACAACGCGATCGCACAATGGATTAGGATTAGGACTAGCGATCGTCCGTCATCTAGTAGAACTGCACAAAGGTACAATATTTGCCCAAAGTTTAGGCACTGGAGAAGGAGCAACCTTTACTGTGAGACTGCCACTGCTACAAGACAATAGGGCAAGCAGAGCCAGTAGAGAAGCCACAGGAGAAATTTCTTCCCCTGTGGTATCCACCCCTCTAGCTGGATTAAGAGTTTTAGTCGTAGATGATGAAGCAGATACCCGTAACTTTCTCAGTTTTATGTTTGAGGAATATGGGGCGTTTACCACTGCGGTAGCATCAGTTGATGAAGCGTTGGCAGTAGTTGAACAGGCAAAACCAGATATTTTGATTAGCGACATCGGCATGTCAGGGCAAGATGGTTATACGCTGATTCGGAAACTGCGCTCTTTAGAACCAGAAAAAGGCGGACGTATCCCAGCGATCGCTTTAACAGCATATACGCGAGAGGAAGACCGCCTAGAAGCTCTAAGAGCAGGGTTTCAGCAGCATTTATCTAAGCCAATAGACCCCACTAAATTGATTGCTATGGTTGCCGATGTATTAAAACTACCTATGGAAGTTTCAGTGGGTTGATTTGGAATTGGGGAGTAGGGAGATCAGGGAGATGAGGGAGATGAGGGACAAGAATTAATAAGCAATGCCCACTCCACTGCCCTGAGCGACTTGTGCCAAGCGTTGCCGAGGTAAGCCGAAGGGATGTCCCATTCTCAACTTCAAATCAAGACAAAGTTAAGGCATGTTTTTTCAATTCGTCTAGGGAAACCATTTCTAAAGCTCTAGCGTGGGTTGCAGAGAGGATGACGGGTGGAGCAACGCCAGCATCGAGAGCTTCTTGCCAGCGAGAAGCACATAAACACCAGCGATCGCCAGGTTTCAGTCCAGGAAAATTAAAATCAGGAACAGGTGTGCTTAGATCGTTCCCGTGGGATTTGGTGAACTCCAGGAATTCTGATGTCACTTCGGCACATACGACATGCGACCCGAAATCCTGACCACCTGTGCGACAAAAACCGTCGCGGTAAAACCCAGTTATGGGAGAAGTGCAGCAGGCTTCTAGGTTTCCACCGATTACGTTTTTAGCTTCTGTCATCGTTAATTCGTTGTACTTGATTTTTTCACTTTCATATAAGCCTATATTGACACTTCCTTAGTGAATTAAAATCGCTATCCCTTGTTAATTCGGAAAAGCAGGGAATTTTAGAATCACTACTCAGATCAAATTGTCAACTTTACAGTTATTCAGAATGGTGCAATATCTCAGTAGAGCTTCCAATAAAAACCCCTGGTAGTTAGCCAGGGGTAATGCAAGTCAGTACTTTTTCGCATGGAATGTATCCTACTTAAATACCATAGCAACCGTCTAATTTAGAGATATGCCATTTTGCCAAACAAAAAAAGCCCCCAGTGGTAAGCCGAGGGTTAATTTTTTTGGAATAGCGCTAATCTACAAAGTTATTGTTCCCAGATAAGTAGGTAATAGAATCAGAATTTCTACAACTATATATATTGTGATGTCATACAAAAGAGAGCTTTGGCGGATCTTAACCTCATTGCTTACCTTTACAGGACTTACGCAAAAACTCTCTCAAACTCTTATTCCTCTGTGTTCTCTGCGTCCTCTGCGGTTCGTTTTTTGGTCATTTTGCGTAAGTCCTACTTTAAATAAGTAAAGCTGATAGAACTCATCAGCTTTACTGAAGTAAAAAAACTTGATTAAAAAATGTAAAGCACTGTAAAGTATTTTCACAGGCAAACACAAACCAGCCTGATTCATAAACAACTAACCGTACTTATAAAACCATGACAGCAACCTTACAACAGCGCTCAAGCGCCAACGTATGGGATCGATTCTGTGAGTGGATCACCAGCACCAACAACCGGATTTACATCGGTTGGTTCGGCGTAGTCATGATCCCCACCCTGCTAGCCGCCACCGCTTGCTTCGTAATCGCCTTCATCGCCGCACCTCCAGTAGACATCGATGGTATCCGTGAACCTGTTGCAGGTTCCTTGATTTACGGAAACAACATCATCTCTGGTGCAGTAGTACCTTCCTCCAACGCTATCGGCTTGCACTTCTACCCAATTTGGGAAGCAGCTTCCTTAGATGAGTGGTTGTACAACGGTGGACCTTACCAATTGGTAGTTTTCCACTTCTTGATCGGCGTATTTTGCTACCTCGGTCGTGAATGGGAACTATCCTACCGCTTAGGTATGCGTCCTTGGATTGCGATCGCATATTCTGCACCAGTAGCAGCAGCAACCGCAGTATTCTTGGTATACCCAATCGGACAAGGTTCATTTAGCGATGGTATGCCTTTGGGTATAAGCGGAACCTTCAACTTCATGATCGTGTTCCAAGCAGAACACAACATCTTAATGCACCCCTTCCACCAATTAGGTGTAGCAGGTGTATTCGGCGGAAGTTTGTTCTCTGCAATGCACGGAAGCCTTGTAACTTCTTCACTAGTTCGTGAAACCACCGAAACCGAGTCTCTTAACTACGGTTACAAATTCGGTCAAGAAGAAGAAACCTACAACATCGTTGCAGCCCACGGCTACTTCGGTCGTTTAATCTTCCAATACGCTTCATTCAACAACAGCCGTTCACTGCACTTCTTCCTCGCAGCATGGCCTGTAATCGGTATCTGGTTCACCGCCTTGGGTGTAAGCACAATGGCGTTCAACTTGAACGGTTTCAACTTCAACCAATCAATCATTGATTCAAGTGGTCGTGTGATCAGCACTTGGGCAGATGTAATCAACCGCGCTAACTTGGGTATGGAAGTAATGCACGAGCGTAATGCTCACAACTTCCCCTTAGATTTGGCAGCTTTAGATGTTGCTCCTGTCGCTCTTACCGCTCCTGCTATCAACGGTTAAATAGTAAAGTTTAGCTAAATCTTAAAGCGCTCTCCCAAAAGGGAGGGCGCTTTTTAGTGTCAACAAGAATATTTAGAAAGAAGATAATATTATATTTTGCGATCGCACATGCGGAATGCGGGTTACTATGCTGAATCAAAATTATCAGAGAACCTACATAATATATTAAACTTTGGGATAAAACTAACTTAGTATCTATGGATAAAATTCGGTTTGTAGATTTATTTTCAGGAATAGGGGGAATTAGATTAGCCTTTGAACAGGCGGCTGATTCTTTAAATATAGAAACTGAATGTGTTTTAAGCAGCGAAATCAATACAGATGCTCAATTAGTTTATGAAAAAAACTTTGCTCAAAAAGCATTAGGTGACATTCGATTAATTGATCAACTACCAAAACATGAATTTTTATTAGCTGGGTTTCCTTGCCAGTCTTTTTCTCATGCTGGTAAAAAAGAAGGGTTTGTCGATACACGAGGTACGCTATTTTTTGAAATAACCAGATTACTTGATACTTATAAACCACAATCTTTTATTTTTGAAAATGTCCGAGGGCTTTATAGTCACGATCAAGGACGAACTTTAGCAACAATTAAGCATGAAATTCAAAAAAGAGAATATAGTTTTCATGCTTTTTTACTGAACAGTGCAAACTTTGGCTTACCGCAAAATCGTGTCCGCATTTATTTGGTAGGAATTTTAAATGCTTCTCCCACTTTTGAATTAATTTCTGATGTGGGGCCGAAAGACTCTCATTCATATAATCCTCAGCAGTTATCTTTGTTTTATCCACCAAAAAAGTCTGTGACTGTTGCTGACATTTTGGAAAACAATCCAGATGAAAAGTATGATTGTTCACGAAAGTTTGTCAATGCTTTGAAACGAATATTTAATAATAATTTAAACCGCTTACATGGGATGAGGCTGATTGATTATCGCGGTGGAAACTCTATTCATTCGTGGGATTTAGGATTGCGTGGTGAGTGCAGTGCAGAAGAAATTGAACTTATGAACCGTTTTATATTAAAGAGACGGAATAAAGTATTTGGACAAGAACAAGATGGCAAACTATTAACTCAAGAGCAAATAGCCAGTTTTTTTGAGCATCCCAATTTGGCGGAAATTTTGAACTCACTAGTTAGAAAAAAATATCTAAAACTTATTAATGATAAATATAAACCTCTATCGGGTAACTTTTCATTTGAAGTTTATAAGTTTGTAGATCCAAATAAGATTTCAGTAACGCTGGTTGCTAGTGATGCTAATAGATTAGGAGTTTATCACAATCAAAGAGTGCGGCGACTAACTCCGCGAGAAGCTGCAAGGCTGCAAGGTTTTCCTGATAGCTTTATACTTCATCATAATGACGATAAGGCTTATTATCAACTGGGAAACTCTGTGAGTATTAATGTCGTAAAAGCTGTGGCTCAGGAAGCGATTATAAAAACCTTATACTCTACTCAAGAAACAATAGATATATCTAAACGTTCACTTGATTTTCTAACACCCTTAAATAATTCGTAATACCTCGACTTCGCTTGGCACAAGGAAAGTAATTAAGTTTTGTGACTCTTATTTAGCGCTTTCGTTGGAGCGCCGGTTTCCTGCGCTCTGAACTTTGTTCTTAGACCCCGACCCAAAACGTTCTGCCTGTAGAGACTCTTGACTTAAACCCCCAAAGTTCGTTAAACCACAAATCCCAGAACTACATTTAAAGCTGTATGAATAAGTTCCCAGTAGTCTGACTCCAGCACACCCACCAAACCCAAAATACGACTATTGTCAACAGCACGAATTTGCCCAACATCAATAAAACGGTCTTGGTCTAGTCCATTATTTGGTGTTGCTTTTATATTGACAACGTAAGGGGCTTGTTTACTTCCGGGTCGAAATGGCATGACAATTGTCAGCAACCCATACTGATTCATGATGTCATTTTGCACAATCAAACAAGCGCGGATTTTTTTTGCTTCAGCCCCCACTGTTGGAGCAAGATTCACCCAACGTATTTCTCCTCGCCGATAAGTTAAATTACTCCCTGGCATTTATACCATCTCCAGCAATGCCGTCCCAAGCAGCAATTTCAGTTCGATATTCTGGATCTTCAATATCCTGCTTGAGGGCTGCAATCATTTCTGTTGCTAAAATTCGGCGGCGGTGTTCTGCCAGCAATGTATTGATGTATGCACTACGGTTGCCCTGTGCATACTGATCTACAAATCGCAGAATATCTTCTTCTAAGGTAATTGTGACTTTGAGCATCTATAATTAATTTTTAGTATTACTATTTAGTATGATTTTATCATCATACCAAAATTTGCTAAACTTATACCAATTTGAAACCGGACATATGTTTTTGGCTATTAATATCAATCTTCTGTCTGCAATAGCCAAAAGCCGCTATAAGTCATCCCGGAATCATCGGGCTGGACTAACAAAAAATGCAAGCCTTGGCAATGCTTTTTGCGTTGTTGATATGCTTTGGCTGCTGTTGTAACTTCTGGATCTTCAAAAGTGGCAACAATCCATCTATCCACCAAGCCAGCTTCTAATATTAAGCCATCTGGTGCGCCAGATATGTAATTCAAGCCTACGGGACGGGCTTGCTGCAACCACCGCGCTAGGCGCATCGATTGGCGTCCACCATAAATTACTACACCAGGGACGGGGACTGTTGATGCCAAACCCAAATTGATGGGTTTGCGATGTTCTGGGAGGTGCAAAATGGGAATGGGGCGATCGCTAAAACTCGTTTCTACATTACTAGCAGCTAGAGTCGCAAAACGCCATTGTTCCCCCCAGAGGTTTTCTGGTAATGGTGCTGGGGGTGGTTTATCCACGGTTGAGGGATATTGCTTTTCTTGTAACCACTGTTTCAACGCTAAGGTGTGGCGGGTAGGTTCGATATTAATACTTAAATTGCGTCCCGCCGCCTCAATTAAATTTAGTGACTGAGGACGAAATACTTGAATTACATCCGGCAATTTTTCACCACCTGCTAATTCAAGTTGAGCAGTAACCCAGTTAGAATTTGCTGCTGACTGGAGACAGGTAGCTTCATACTCAAAGCTGCGAGTTGCGTCACAAATCAACAACTCCCATAAAACTTGTCCAGATGCATCTGGTAAGGGACGACGATAAAAATCAACTTGCCAAATTTTCATTATGTAGGGCATGGGGCATGGGAGGATGGGAGAGAGTTAAAAATGACTAATGACTAATTCAAAAAGCTTGAATCCATTCTTTGACAGAATATTCAGTCCAGATGCCATTTTTCCAGTAGGGATCATTTTCAATTAACTCCCGGACAGTGGCTTCGTCTTCGGCTTCGTAAATCCCAAAAACTTTTGTGACATCTTTGGTGGGGCCAATGGTAATCAGTACACCGGATTCTTTTTGTTTTGCTAATCCGTCTAAATGAGCTTGACGGTGGGGGGCGCGTTTTTCGATAACGTCTTCGCAGTAAGTCCCCCAAAGTACATATTTAGTCATAATTGCTTGTTACTCCTACTGGTTAATAAGATATTACAATGGCGAATATAGCGGTTCTTGCTTGGATGCAACACAGTTTGACCTCTTTGACCTCTCTCCAAACCTCTGTCCTAAAAGGAGAGAGGCTTTGAATCTTACTCCCCAACGCTAGTAGGGAAGGGGTTGGGGGTTAGGTCTGTATTGCACTTAAGTGAGAAGCGCTATATTCGCGGCTACACAAACTCTCGTCCACCTCCGTGGACTAATACACTCATCAAGGATTCTTAACCCACGGAGGTAGGTTAAACCTCGTGTAGATGCGGTTTCTAAGCGCCCTTTTAACTCAAGAGCTAGACTCTATTTGTTGTCTCAACCAATCACGAAAATTAGCATGATAAATACTATAATTTATTTCTGCTGCTATTGATTCTAAATGTAAAAACTCTCGCCACTTGTCTAAAATTACTTTGATTTCATATTCATCTTGATCTAATCTTTGCCCGTAGCTTGCCGCCGTAGGCATCGCTCCTATTGATATTGATTGCTCTTGAACTAAGATATTTAACACCTCTAAACCCATTGGTTGCTGTTTAAGGGTTGCTAAATTCATTTTTTCTAAGTGATTTTGGTAATATAATTGTAAATTTTCAGGGTAAATATCCTGATTAATAGCTGTTAATATTTCTTTAACATACATAAAATTTGTTTCATCATCATCAAAACGTTGCTCTGTCTTTTGGAGCGAAACGTCTCCCGGATTATTCTCTTCCCTAAGGTCAGAATCAGTTGATTCATTTAAATTATTTTTAAGATATTTTTTAATATATTTCTGGATGTCAGCGCGATTTTGCTCAGGGTAATTTGATAAATCTAAAGATTGGGCTGGTGTTTCAGTTAATAAACCTGATTTATCTTTCAAAGAAGGACGACGACTCAGGATAAAATAAACTTTTTCGGGTAGATATCGGGGTAAATAGAATATATTTGAGCCGCGTGGTTGATTGTTGATATCAATTCTATCGCAGCCATGTATAGTAATAATTAAATGTTGTTCTGGATGCAATCTATCACTAATTTGTTACAGTAATAATGATAAGAAACTACTGTCTTTTGTGGTAGAATCAGGAAAGTTAGCGGTGAGGTTTTTACTACCTTGATTTTAGGTGATTTCTATTAATTGAGTGCAAATCGTCGTCAGAAATTCCTCAACGCGATTTTTACCTGTAATTTCGACATTGTAATAAAGAACTCCCGGATTTTGACTGACATAATGGGCAAGAATGGCACTTTTACCAATACCAGGATCACCGATAATAGTAAAGTAGCCCCGGTCAAATTGGTTGAGAAATTTGTTGATAGCAGCAAAGATAAATTCACGACCGACAAAATTACGGCTTTTTTCTGTAATAATTGCTTCAAATTCTTTGGGATGTCCTCTCGGATTTTTGATAGTTGTGTTATCAAACATTGATTTACTTCATTTACTGTTAGAGGATGTTTTAAAAGTCATTTTATAGGTAGCAAAACGTTCTAGATCCCCCTAAATCCCCCTTAAAAAGGGGGACTTTGATCCAGTTCCCCCCTTTTTTAGGGGGGTTAGGGGGGATCAATAAGTGCGTAAAATCACAGTTAACCACTTTTCAAACAACCTCTTAGAAGGAATTCAATTTCTCGAATTAACAACAGATCGCACTACAATCATCTTTAAGATTTAATATAAATGTATTTATTATTTAGCCTATTGTTTCTTTTCTAATTTCTTCAATATCTTGCCAAAATTCTGCTCTTGTTAAATTTTTTAGAGACTCTTGGCGTTCTTTTGTATAATCACCAGATCCCCAACCCATTTCTTGTAAAAAGCGAATTGTGTCAAGTTGTCCCAACTCTTTAACTAAGGCTTGATAACCTTTTGTGCGTAATTCAATGAGTGTCATTTTCATCATCTCCATTTAATAAAAAACTATTCATTAACCAAATAACAGGGTTTTCTAATTTAACTTGTAGTATATTACTATATTTAATTGCTTTTTTGAGTAATCTATCATCCGTCGTTAATAATACATCTATTTTAGCAGATTCAGCACAAGCAACATGAAAGGAATCATAAAGACTAAACCCTAATTTTTCTAATTCTTGAGAACGTTTATCTATTTCTTTATTTAAAATTATTTGATAATTAACTAAATTTAATAGTTCTCTAATTTGTTTGAATTTATCAAGATTAGTCATTTTTATTAACTCTGCTTCAATAGCTTCGCTACTGACTAATTTATATTTTCCTGCTTTAACCTGCTTTAAAATTTTAATAACTGCTTCGCCTTCTAAACGGTTTCTATCATGACTCCAATCATCAAAAGGGCGATTTAAACAACAAACATCAAGATAAATAAAATAAGATTTGCTCACTCTATATCCCCTCCTTCTAAACGAAGGAAATGAACACGCCCTGACTGTTCTCCTGCTATAATTGTCAACCCATCTGGGGAAACTGCACAGCAAATTATAGGACTATCACCAATAAAAGTAGAGATTTCCTTTCCTGTCTCTAGATCCCACTGTTTGAGGGTGTTGTCAGATGAACCAGAAACGGCTGTTTTTCCATCTGGGGCGATCGCTACTGCAAATACCTTGGATTTATGACCAATAAAAGTAGAGATTTCCTTTCCTGTATGCAGATCCCACTGTTTCAGGGTCTTGTCAGATGAAGCAGAAACACTTCGTTTTTTTGAGCTTGTTTAATGATTATTTGACTAGTTTGAGGAGCATATTTACTAATCAATGAAGTAATGGCGGCAAATTCTATCATCGTTGATTACCGAAAATTTAGTTTTTTATGAGTAGCGTCAGAGCAAATTATACAGTAGATACTGTTTATTAGTAATATAGATGTAATACTACTTTATTGAAGCAACTGGGATTAGTGTTATTAGGGACTGACAAATAAAAAAATACTCAACTATTTCTTGTGAGGTGGGCGTCTCGCCATTAGTGTCAACTTCAGCTTATTGGGCTTAACTGTTGGCTTCATCACCCGCCCTGAACTGAAGTTCAAGGCTAATAGCGAAACTCTACTGAAGTAGACTAAGGATTTTTGGAGATATTTAGTAATCTTTAGATTACTTTTGCTATTAGCAAGAAACTTCAGTTCCTTGTGGGACATAACTTTCACGTTAAGTTGACACCAATGGCGACACGATCGCACGTAAGGAAGGGCAGACAAGATGTCCACCCCACAAGTAGTAGTAATTTATTTCTTAGTAATCCCTTAGAGGCGATCGCTACATCTGATGTATAACTTCATCAAACACGTTGAATCGCGTCTCTCCTAACTCCTCAAATTGACGCCGAATTTCTCCACCAAAGCTTCACGCACTTTATTGTGTACTGGTTCAACTTCAGCCTCAGTCAAAGTGCGATCGCTAGCCCGATAAACTAAACGAAATGCTAAACTCCGCTCTCCTTCTTTTACATTTTCGCCACGATATTCATCAAATAATTCCACCGATTCGAGCAACTCTTTACCAGCTTTGGTAATTACTTTTTCAATTTCAGCAACTGAGATTTTCACGGCGGCGAAAAAGGCAATGTCCCGATCGCTCGCTGGATAGGTAGAATAAGGCTGGAATGTTGGCACAAGAATTTCATCTTGTCCTAGAGATTCTAAAAGCACATCTAGATCCAACTGGAAAACATAAACGGCATCTGGTAAACCTTTTTCTCGTCGCAATTGCGGATGGAGTTGTCCAAAAATTCCCAGCCTGGTACCCCTAATCCACAGAGAAGCAGTGCGCCCTGGATGTAAGCGATCGTCGCGGCGATCGGGTTGAAATTCGATTTCTAAGCCCAGTTGCTGAAATACACTTTCTAAAATACCTTTGGCTTCAAACCACGTTATAGGTTGTTCGCGTCCACTTTTTGACCATTTTCCAACGGTGCGATCGCCTCCCACAATCCCCGCCAGCGCTTCTGTTTCTTGCAAACCGTCTTCTTCTTGCCAGAAAATTTGCCCGATTTCAAAACCGTTAAGGGCGCCATTACCCTGCTCTAAATTGTATTGAAAGGCATCAATCAGCCCAGATATCAAATCGGTTCGTAGGGCTGAATATTCGACAAATAAGGGGTTTGACAGGACTATATTTCTGTCTTCTCCTGGTTTGACTAAAGAATACTGGATTAATTCTGTCAACCCCTCAGCCCGGAGGAAAGCTCGTAACTTGCGAATCAATTCCTCATCTAAAGGCAGATAACCAGCTTCCGCTTTTTCTGGTAAAGTATCACAAAATCTGTTGTAGCCATAGAGACGGGCAATTTCTTCAATTAAGTCAATTTCTCGCTCTAAGTCGCGGTAACGATAGGGGGGAACAGAAACTGACCATGTAGGTTGATGGTTCGTATCTTCTCCTGAAGAAGTTAACTTACATCCCAATGCAGTCAGGATGCGCTCAACGTCTTGTTCTTGGAGTTCACCTGTATCCTCTCCTAAATCGATTGGCCCCAATATTTGATTAACGCGGTCTAAACGCAGGGCGATAGAACGACTCCAGGTAGACGGATCGGGGCGGGTGTCGGCAATTTCCTGCTGGACAATAATTCCACTAGCTAATTCGCTAATTAAGGATAAGGCGCGGCGATTAGCTATTTCCAACTCAGCGCGGTTAACTCCCCGTTCATATCTGCCAGAAGCCTCACTTCTTAACCCAACACTCCGGGATGAACGGCGAATTGCTACGGAATCAAATAAAGCTGCTTCTAAAACTAAACTTTGAGTCCCTTGATGGACTTCTGTTTCTTCTCCACCCATGACTCCCGCCAATGCAACAGGTCTGTCGTTAGCGGTAATTAATAAATTTTGGGTTGATAGGGTGCGAGTTTGTCCATCTAAGGTTTTGAGGAATTCTCCAGCATTGGCGAAGCGAACACCAATTGTTAAATTTTCGCTACTTGCAACAGATTGTATGCGATCGCAATCAAAGGCGTGCAGTGGTTGTCCCCATTCCAACAAAACGTAGTTAGTAATATCCACGACATTACTGATTGGACGTACCCCAGCCGCCCGCAAACGCTGTTGCAACCATTCGGGAGACGGAGCAATTTTGACCTGTTCAATTACCGTACCAATGTATGCCGGACAAGCTTGGGTATCGGCAATTTTTAAAGTTAAATTTCCCCCACTTTTGGTAATAGAGACTTCACCCGGTTCAGGAATGCTCAACTTCCCACCAGTTAAAGCTGCTACTTCCCGCGCTACGCCTACCATACTCAAAGCATCAGCGCGATTAGCAGTTGCAGTCAAATCTAAAATTACATCATCTAAACCCAACAACGGCCGCACATCACTACCCAATGGTAGATTTTGCTGAGTAAAAATATGAATTCCTTCTACATCGGTGGGTAAACCGAGTTCTTTTAAAGAACAAATCATCCCTTGAGATGGGACACCACGCAGTTTTGCAGGTTTAATTTTTAAATCGATCTTGGGTAAGTAAGTACCCGTAGTTGCCACTGGCACATAGATATCTGCCTTGACATTGGCAGCGCCACAGACAATATTTAAAGTTTCACCTGTACCGATATCGACTTGGCAAACACTCAATTTATCGGCGTTGGGATGGGGTTGACGCTCAAGCACTTTCCCGATAACAACGCCATTTGCCCAAGTGCGGCGATCTTCAATCTCTTCTACCTCAAACCCAGCCATTGTCAGGGTTTCGGCTAATTCTTCTGGACTAAGTTTTATCTCTACTAGTTCGCGCAGCCAATTTAGAGAAATACGCATGGAGTGTGCTTTTTTTAGGAATCGTCTTTTGTTCTCATTTTAGGGTGCCTACTAGCGATCGCTGGCTACTCGTCTGGCAAGGCGTACCCTTTCACTTGAACAATCCTACTACGTTTCAGTAGGGGCAATTCATGAATTGCCCCAAATCGCGTGTAGTTTTGCGTAAGTCCTAGATAAGTAAGTCGGCGTGAAAAAACTAAACCATGTAAAAATAAGTAAATACTCAGGTCATCTAGTTTTTACTAACAACAATTGTAGCAATGTAGTCTTTGATATCGATCATCTTTCCGCTCTGTGGGTACGGGGAAACCTCTGTCAATTTCACCGAATAGTTATCTAAAAATTGAATTGGTAAAGAATCACGACCTGGTATAAGGGTTAGCATTAATGTTGAAACTTGCTTACCATTTTTTATGATGTCTAATCCAATAATAACTTGCCCTTGCCAAATACAAGTTACTTTAGTTGGACACCGAGAATCCTGGATAAATTTTGAAAATTTTATTTCAATATTTTCAGTGGGCAGATAAGCTGTCTTTCCATATTTAAGATAAAATGGAGTATCTAAACTAGTTCCCACTCTAGCCATCAATTTTTGATGATTACCTTGAGTAATTGATTGGACTTGTATGCTTGAAGGCTTCATATTTGATAAGAGTCCATAGCTAGGAAAAGAATTTCCTCCACCAATAAATGTTAATATAACTGCTGCGCTCACTACACTTTTCATTTCTTATACTCCAGAGTCAGGAATTTTTATTAGTTGAGCCAGAAAGCAGACTTATAAATTGTTCTGTTTTCTGCTAGAGTGAAGCTTTAAAACACAAAACCCAATTAGCTAATTTTTGTGTAACGCCGAATAACCCGTCGTAGACATCGCTTGCATAACCATTACGATTGAGAGCCGTTTGGCTTCTCATGCTTAGGCTAGAATCCCATAAAACCAGCAATCTAAATACACAAGTTTTGTTCTGACTACAAGAACTTCAACAGCACTTTTAAAATAATTCGTTGCTTAATTTATCTTGAAGATTCACTCTAGTTTTACTTTTTAGCATTATTACTCCATAGTTAAGCAATTATTACATTATGTAAAAGGGACATTATTTTTTCTATATTCTCAACAAGCCCAGCTTTTTGCGATGAGCAACAACCACGATTTTACAAGACTTTGGGCGAATTATTATCTGTTAGGTTGTTAGGTGCGACGCCGAATATCCCGTCGTAGACATGGAATGAGATTAAAGTCTCTAACTTGAGTGCAGGGTTAAGTAGCGTAGACTTAGCATTGAAACAATGTTATTGAAATATGCTGACTGAAATTATCAAAATCTTTATCTGTGGTTATTATTCTGTAATTTCTCCGAGCGGCTGCGGAACAAATGAGAAAATCTGTGTTTGCACCTTGAATACCATTGCTCCTGCAAATGTTATAAAACTCAGAAGCAAGTTCATAGTCTTCCATATCTAACTCAAGATTCGGAAATGCGCGGAGATAATTTTTCAGCCGATTGTATTGGTTGGCGTCACGAATCCCAGAGAGAATCTCTTGTCGGACACCACCCAGCAAAACAACTCGACCATCAGTAATTAATTCTCGTAACATTGCAACATGGGGTGAGTCGTCAACTTTATAATTGCGTCTGAGAGCTAAAGACCAGACTGAAGTATCAACAATGACTTTCATCGACTCCGGCGCTGTTGCTTGTAATCATAATCATCGTCGTATTCAATTGTGTCAAATAGTTCCAGGATTTTCAGTTGCTTTCGACGTTGTACATACTCTCGTAATGCCTCTTCAACAACGGCATTCTTAGTTGGATGACCACCAAGTTCGAGAGCTTCCTTAATTAAGTTTTCGTCAATTTCTAGATTAGTACTCATGTGTAGATTATCGCACAAAGTCATGTGCCGAAAAAACTCATTGGATTGATTAATTTAGGTCAAATGCATAAAGACTATTTTCAGTAATTCGGCGCGAGTAAACGGTTTAGTCAAATATCCAGATGCCCCAACTAGTTTGGCTTTGACTTTATCTACAATCCCTTTATTACCAGTGACAAAAATGATCGGAGTCTTTTGAAATATGGAATTATTTCGTATAATCCGGCACAATTCATAACCGTCGATTCCTAACATGTTTAAATCCAACAAAATTAAATCAGGTTTGTGCCTTATAATTGACAAAGCGGCTTTTAGTGGATCGTTGATAGTCACTACAGAAAAACTTTCATTTTCTAAGAAACGGCTAATTTCTTTGAGAATTGTGGGGCTATCATCTACAGAAACAATTTTGTGGACTTTTTGTGCCGTTACAGTAGCAGCCGTTACTATTTGGGAAGCCAGATTTATGCTATTTGATATTGTTGGTTCCTGAAAGTTCTCTTGGCATGGAGGAGAAATCTGTGGTAATGGTTGAACAGGAGCTATATTCTCTTCAGAAATATCTAGGTAAGAGTTGACGGTGGTACTTAGTTCTTTGTTGGTGTCAACTAACCCTTTGATGAATTTTGACAAAAGCGTAGGCGTAACCCGTGGTAGACATCGCTCCTCAAATACCTTTGGTAATTTATCATAAGGTGGATCGGCTTCATGCAAAATAATCGCCCCATTAAGTATGTAAGGGTATAAGATGTGAGCCAGTTGAATTTCATCTTGATTCAAAATTACCGCCAGATGACAGAGGCTGAAACCCTGCATCCAAGTAGTTAAAGCTGGCTGGAGTTTTGGTAAATCTTTTTCCTGAATTTTGCTGTTAATTAACAGATAGGGACGTTGATATGGAGAAGAAATTTGGGGAACAAAAGCTTGCCACTTTTGTAATTTTACTTGGCAACGTTCTAAAATTTTCTCTACATCTAGCCTGCAAATCATTGCCATTCTATTAAGTGGTTCTGTTAATTCATAAGTTCCTTCTTTGATAAGTAAAAATGATTCAATTACCTCTTGAACTAATTCTTTAATCAGCACTGCTGCTTGTGTAAAATGTAAATATTGTTGACTAACAAGCCAGGATATAGCCTGATACTCAGGAGGGTGGCTTCTGGAATTGCTGTCATCTGCGATTAACTGAGCGTATGCATCAGGTTCAAACATTAGCCGTACTTGAATACGAACTTCGCTGGTAAGCAGGGGAATTTGCTGGCTGAGGCGACGCAAATAACGTTCTAGCCGGTCAAAAGGTTCCACTGAATGGGTAGCGTAGGTTATTCTTCCCTGTTCTAGGTAAATCGACCAAGTAACTGAGTTACTCAATGCTTGCAAACAAGTACTGTCGGAGCAATTGGATAACTGTCTTAACAAACTTAGAGGACGTAGTTTGGTGAATGCACCAGAATTATTCATATTTATCAAGTTTTTTGCGGAATCAACAACCGAACATTTGTAAATTGAAAATATCAAATGAAATATTTTCTTCTTTGTAATATTTCTCTCCGTACAAAATATTAATTTTAAAATATGTATATATAAACAAATAACCTCTTAGACATTTCTTGTTACATTTAGCACCTTCTACTTAATTTATTTATCTCAAAAAAAAGTAAGTGGATAGGAATAAACGTAAACAACTATCATAGCTAGACTATCAGTACATGTTAGTTACTTCTAGATTTTACTTACTAGCGACAACTATTGAGTCAAGACCTTAATAATGATGTTTATTTATGCCCACTCACTTAAAGGGGTAAATTTTACTCAAAGTTCTCGTAGTTACACTGCTATACTTTTAGAGCTAATCAGCTTAATTATGGTTAATTAATTTTATGTAAAAGAAGAATTATTCTACATAAAATCTTTAAAAAGTTATATAGGAAAGTTTACGTATTTATTGTACTGTAGGGTTAATGGATAGAATTTTTGGGTAGATACCTTACAACAGTGAATGCTGTGTTTTGATAAACTCTTTTTTGCTAAACCAAGCTGTCCTCAAGTTCTTCTTAAATATGTCGAGAACTTCATGAAAAAAAATTGTTTAATAAAAATTAGAGCATCTACCACTAGCTACTATATTCTGCAAGTCGCCTCGGCGACTGGAATTATATACTCTGAGAAAAGGAAAATAAGGCTTTGAACTTTAACATAACACAAAAAGTTATGGATGATACATTAAGACTTGATGAAGTAGTAGAATTTGCTGAGAACCCAGAACCACGTTGTCCTTGTGTACTGTTACTAGACACATCTGGCTCGATGCAAGGAGACCCGATTGAGGCTTTAAATCAGGGTTTATTAAGTTTGAAAGATGAATTAGTCAAAAATTCTTTAGCCGCAAGACGGGTGGAAGTGGCGATCGTAACTTTTGATAGTAATATCAATGTAGTACAAGACTTTGTGACTGCCGATCAATTCAATCCGCCAATTTTGACAGCCCAGGGATTAACTACGATGGGTGCAGGAATTCATAAAGCTTTAGACATAATTCAAGAGCGGAAATCTCAGTATCGTGCCAATGGGATTGCTTACTATCGTCCTTGGGTATTTATGATTACCGATGGAGAACCACAAGGCGAGTTAGAGCATGTGGTAGAGCAAGCATCCCAGCGACTACAGGGAGATGAAGCAAATAAACGTGTAGCATTTTTTACAGTTGGTGTAGAAAATGCGAATATGACTCGTTTAAATCAAATAGCTGTGCGTACACCCTTAAAGCTTAAAGGATTAAATTTTATCGAGATGTTTGTCTGGCTGTCAACTAGTATGTCGGCTGTTTCCCATTCACAAGTGGACGAACAGGTAGCATTACCGCCGATTGGTTGGGGGACTGTTTAATTTAAAATTGCAGCTTGATGTTTACACAGCTAGCTGCTGGAAAAAAATCTATGAACATATCAAAACAGATTGCTCAATGGCGGATTGTGGCTGCATCTGTATGTGGTACAAGTCACTTAAAAAACAATCAGTTATGTCAGGATGCTCATCACTGGCAGGTATTATCAGATAACATTTTAGTGGCGGCGGCAGCAGATGGCGCGGGTTCTGCATTACTTGGGAAAGTGGGAGCGATGATTGCTGTGGAGACAGCAATAGAAAACATTTCCACTCTTAAACTCACCCAGAAAATTTTGACTGATGATGCTTATGTGCGATCGCTCTTAAATGATGCCATATTAGCCGCCAAAAAAGCTGTAGAGCATGAGGCAGCTACTTGTGACAAACAACCTCAAGATTTAGCAACTACCTTAATTGTGATGGTTGCTACACCAGAAGTTGTAGCTGTAATGCAAATAGGTGATGGTTTGGCAGTGGCAAAAGATGGCATGGGTAATCTGTTGGCACTTACCATACCTGATAGCGGCGAATACATCAACGAAACCACTTTTTTAACTTCACCTACTGCCTTAGATACAGCGCAGATGAGAGTCTGGCGCACAGACATAGTAAATGTTGGCATCATCACCGACGGACTACAAATGCTGGCTTTGAATATGGTTGTTGGCGAACCTCACAAACCCTTCTTTTTTCCCCTGTTTGAATTTGTAGCTAATACCGAGGATAAGACAGAAGCGAAGGAGCAGTTGGTAAAGTTTTTACGCTCAGAGCGGATTACACAACGCACTGATGATGATTTGACACTCATTATAGCTGCATTCAACAACTCATAAGCAAAAAATTTACAGGTTTCACATCTTACAATAACTCCGTTAGCGGTAATTTCATTATGCAGGTACTACGTTGTTCCCCTAGAAAAGAAATCCTCAGTCTCAATGTCAGTTTGGGACGTGGCGGTGAGGCTTGTGTTTATGCGGTGCCATCTGATAACAACTTGGTGGCAAAGATTTACCACAAGCCAACGACTGCCCATGCTGATAAACTCCAAGCGATGCTTGCCAACCCGCCAGAAAACCCAACGGCGAGTTTAGGGCATATTTCTATCGCTTGGCCAGAGGATTTATTACGGGCGGCAGATGGCAAAAATATCATCCTGGGTTTTTTGATGCCACGCATTCAAGGGATGCGTCCAATCATCGACTTTTACAACCCCAGAACCCGCCGCCAACACTGCCCCCTATTCAACTATCAGTACCTGCTCCGCACGGCTCGTAACTTAGCGGCGGCAATTGCTGCTTTACACGCAAGTGGATATTGCATTGGTGATGTGAATGAGTCAAATATCCTCGTCAGTGATACAGCACTGGTGACTTTGATAGACACAGACTCTTTCCAAGTACTCGACCCAAACACCAATGTTGTTTATCGCTGCCCAGTGGGTAAACCAGAGTTTACCCCACCAGAACTACAGAATAAAACTTTTGCCCAGCACGATCGCGAAATTTCTCACGATTTATTTGGGTTAGCGGTGCTAGTATTTCAACTCTTAATGGAAGGCACCCACCCATTTTCGGGGATTTTTCAAGGCGCTATTGAGCCACCGCCCTACGAAGCCCGCATTGCATCGGGTCATTTCACTTACAGCCAAAAGCGTTACGTACCTTACCTGCCGACACCGATTGCACCCCCTTGGGAAATTCTTCATCCCAGCTTACAAGAACTATTTGTCCGTTGTTTTGAAGAGGGTCACAACAACCCACAGTTGCGCCCCAGCGCCCAGGCTTGGGTATCAGCAATTGCTGAAGCCGAAGATTCCCTGATTACCTGCACGACAAATCCTCAGCATCGCTACAACAACCACATGCGTAGCTGTCCCTGGTGTGAACGTACCGTGCGATTAGGCGGACGCGACCCCTTCCCATCACATCGGGCTATAGAAGCTAAAGAACATCTCCAACCGCGAATCAAACGGAAAAAGCAGTACACCCAGACACCGCATTTTCCACAGCGAACCATGTCACCGCACTCAGGTAATTATTGGCAGCCAGTAATTAGCCCAAGCGGTACATCTTATAAACCTTCCAAGAAGTCAAAGTTGTACCCGATTATTTGTTGCTTGCTGGGTTTTGGTTTATTGGGATATGCGGATGTAATGATTAAATTTACTCAGCCGTTGGTTTCCCAAAATGCTTACACTCAACAAACACTGATGTCTCGCCAGACAAATAACAAACTCAGCTTCGCTGATTATTATCAGCAGGGTTATACTGCTTACAAAGACCGAGATTATGAAAAAGCAATTGCCAGCTTTAGCGAAGCAATTACACAAGAACCGACACATGCCAGAGCGATTGTAAATCGTGGCAATGCCCGCTATAACATGAAAGACTACGAAGGAGCAGTTGTAGATTATAGCCAAGCTCTCAAAATCAATCCCAATCAAACCAAAGCTCTGGTGAATCGGGGTAATGCCCGCTATATGCTCGCCGACTATAGCAACGATCCCGATCTAGAGTATAACCTAGCGATCGCAGACTATAATCGCGCCATTGGTCTGAATAATAATGAAACTGAAGCTTATATCAGACGCGGAATTGTCCGCACCCAAATGGCTAAATATAGCGGTGAATCTCAACAAGCTTACAAAAAAGCGATCTCCGATTTTACTCAAGCCATAAAACTTAATGTATCCAAAGCAGAAGCTTACTTTCAACGTGGTGTAGTCTATTATCAAATTGCTCAATATAGCAGCAATTATGAGCAAGAATATCATCAAGCGATCGCTGACTTTAACCAAGCATTAGCTATCAGCCCCAAACTAGCAAAAGTGTATCTCAAACGAGGTATGGTTCGCTATGAACTAGCACAATATGGCGGTAGCGAATCTAACAAAAATCAGGCGAAAGCTGTCGAGGATATACAGGCATCTGCCAAAATGTTTCTTGAACAAGCTGATATGGATAACTACCAGCAAGCACTCAGTAACATGTGTGTAGTCGTAGAAAACAAATGTGACCCTTTATTCCAAACTTCAAGTAATGTGGAAAAAACTAACTAGAAACAAGTAAGTTTTATCACTTGCATATTATTGGTTTAGATTTCAAAAATCAAGCCTGATTAGGGTTAGCGTCAGCTAACCCTAGTTATTTATTGGGTAACAATTATATTTATATTGAGTAATTTATTTTCCAATTTTTAAATATTCATAGAGCTTTTATATAGAAAAGATTTTAATTTATATTTCCTTCATAATTTTGGCAAAAATAATAGTTAGATTATGGACGGAGAAAAAGAAAAAATAAATCAATTTTTCTCTATCTAAGTGCATCCTCTTCATGTCGATAAAGTCAAGCAATTTTGGATTTTGGACTTGTCGTGAGCATTCAGTCGAACGATTTGGGATTTTCGATTAAAAGAGTTTTTTGATACATGCCCTCCTATAAAAATGGGTAGAACAAATCAACTCATAGGCTCGTGACGTTCAATCACTAATCCCAAATTGCAAATCTAAAATCTAAGATTGGCACGGTTAAATAATATAAATCTCTACAAATCTCCGAGGTAATTGTATGAAAGCGGTGATTTTGGCTGGAGGACTTGGTACACGCCTCAGTGAAGAAACTAGTATCAGACCTAAGCCGATGGTTGAAATTGGTGGTAAGCCAATTCTCTGGCACATAATGAAAACTTACTCAGCCCACGGCATTAATGACTTCATTATTTGTTGTGGTTACAAAGGTTACATAATTAAGGAGTATTTTGCTAACTACTTCTTACACATGTCAGATGTTACCTTTGACATGCGATTTAACCAGATGAACGTGCATTCTGGTTATGCTGAACCCTGGCGTGTCACCTTAGTAAATACGGGTGATAATACAATGACAGGCGGACGCTTAAAGCGAATCAGCGAACATCTTGGTAATGAAACTTTTTGCTTTACTTATGGTGATGGTGTAAGTAATATTAATATCACCGAGCTAGTTAAATTTCATAAAGAACAAAAGACCTTAGGAACACTTACAGCCGTTCAACCAGCCGGACGTTTTGGTGCTATTTCTTTAGGATATGAGCAAACTAAAATCACCAGCTTTCGAGAGAAACCTGAAGGTGATGGAGCTTGGATTAATGGTGGTTATTTTGTGTTAGAACCAGAAGTAATCAATTTGATTGCTGATGACTCTACCGTGTGGGAGCAAGAGCCATTAGAAAAGCTAGCTGATATGGAACAACTATCGGCTTTCAAACATGATGGTTTTTGGCAACCGATGGATACTTTACGCGATAAAAACTACCTAGAGGGGCTATGGAAAAGTACTCAAGCCCCTTGGAAGGTTTGGTAAGAGAAGAGTTAGGAGTTAGGAGTTAGGAGTTAGGAGTTAGGAGTTAGGAGTTAGGAGTTAGGAGTTAGGAGTTAGGAGTTAAGAATTATCCCCTCATCTCCCTCATCTCCCTCATCTCCCTCATCTCCCTCATCTCCCTCATCTCCCTTATCTCCCTTATCTCCCTCATCTCCCTTATCTCCCTTATCTCCCTTATCTCCCTCATCTCCCTTATCTCCCTCATCTCCCTTGTCCCCACTCCCCACTCACAATTTTATAGATTTACTGTAATTTCAAGTACAATAATCCTAATGTATGATTTTGCGATTATCGGCGGAGGAATAGTTGGACTCTCGACAGCGCTGGCTTTAGGAAAACGCTATCCCAATGCCCATATTTTAGTAGTAGAAAAAGAGAGTCAATGGGCATTTCACCAAACCGGCAATAATAGCGGTGTAATTCATTCTGGTATTTACTACAAACCAGGGAGTTTCAAAGCTAAATTTTGTCGTGACGGTTCTCGCTCTATGGTAGAGTTTTGTCAAGAGCATGGAATTGAGCATGAAGTTTGTGGTAAGGTAATTGTCGCAACAGAAGAACAAGAACTACCACGCTTAGAAAATCTCTACAAACGTGGCTTAGACAATGGCATAGAAGTTAAGAGAATTAGCCCCGAAGAAGTCAGAGAAATTGAACCTCACGTAAAATGTGTAGGTGGACTTCGGGTATTTTCAACTGGTATTGTTAATTACAAGCAAGTTTGTTTGAAATATGCCCAGCTAATTCAAGAGCAGGGCGGGGATTTACACCTGAATACAAAAGTTCTGAAAATCTCCCCAAGTGGTAAAAATCAGGTACTGCAAACAAACAAAGGTAACTTTGAAACCCGCTTTGTAATTAATTGTACTGGATTGCATAGCGATCGCACTGCCAAATTAGGTAAAGTTGAACCCCAAGCAAAAATTGTGCCATTCCGGGGAGAATATTACGAACTCACAAAAGAAAAACGTTATCTGGTTAAAACTCTAATTTATCCAGTTCCCAATCCAGATTTTCCGTTTTTGGGTGTTCACTTTACCCGGATGATTGATGGTAGCGTCCATGCAGGGCCAAACGCGGTTTTGTCACTCAAGCGCGAAGGTTACAAAAAAACCGACTTTGACTTACGAGATTTTCTTGAAGTCATCACCTATCCTGGGTTCTGGAAATTGGCAGCAAAACATGCTGATGAAGGGATTCAAGAAATCATTCGTTCTTTTAGTAAAGCAGCCTTCACCAGAAGTTTGCAAAAACTAATTCCTGAAGTTCAAGCAGAAGATTTAGTTCCCACCCATGCAGGAGTTCGCGCTCAAGCCTTAATGAACGATGGTAAGCTTGTAGACGACTTTTTGATCGTTTCTGGTCAAAACTCCATTCATGTTTGCAATGCTCCTTCTCCTGCGGCTACATCTTCTCTAGAAATCGGTAAAGCGCTTGTGGCAGAAATTCCCCAACTTTCGCATCTAGATATTGCAGTAACTGCATAGATAACATAGTTATTACTTCCGGGCTGCTGAATAAAAGGATGAATCTTGTATAGTGGGCATCTTTTACAGCCTGGAAATACAAGGGATGGGTATCTTAACCATCCCACAAGAAAGTGTAGTGCATCAATTAAGAACCGCTATAGAGTGCTGTTATCTAATGGGTTAGTCGGCAAACTATGTAATGATTGTTAGCCCATTTATATATAGCGCTTCTGGGTTGAGTCCAATGACCTAACCCCCGACCCATTCCCTACAAGGGAATGGGAGTAAGATTCAAAGCCTCTCTCCTCAAAGGAAGAGAGGAATGGAAGTGAGGTTATTTACATACAAACGAAAAATATAGCGGTTCCCTCTCGGATGTAACACGTAGTAGGGCGAACATCTGTGCGCCCCTAATTTAACTCATCAATACAAAGGCATTAACTACAATGAAAATATTAGTAACTGGAACAGAAGGCTATCTAGGTTCGTTATTACCCCCTCTGTTAATTGAACGGGGACATGAAGTTATTGGTCTAGATACTGGTTTTTATAAAGTTGGTTGGCTGTACAACGCTAATGGGGTGACACCTAAAACCCTCAACAAAGATATCCGCAACATCACCCCTGATGATTTAGAAGGTGTTGAAGCAATAGTTCACATGGCGGAACTCTCCAACGACCCAGCCGGACAATTAGCACCTAATATTACCTACGAAATTAATCATGTAGGTTCAGTTCGTCTAGCTAGCCTAGCTAAGGCTATGGGGGTGCGTCGTTTTGTATATATGTCTTCGTGTAGCGTCTACGGTGTTGCTACCGCAGGTGATGTCACAGAAGAATCCCCAATTAATCCCCAAACAGCCTATGCAGAATGCAAAACTCTCGTAGAAAGAGATGTCAGACCACTCGCTGACGATGATTTCTCTCCTACATTTATGCGGAATGCAACTGCCTTTGGTGCTTCTCCCAGAATGCGCTTTGATATTGTTTTAAATAACTTAGCAGGGTTGGCATGGACTAGCAAACAAATCAAAATGACCAGTGATGGTACACCCTGGCGGCCATTAGTCCACGCGCTGGATATTTGCAAAGCAATAGTCTGCGCCATAGAAGCACCACGGGATATTGTACATAACCAAATCTTCAACGTAGGAGATACAGCAAATAACTATCGCGTCAAAGAAATCGCAGAAATTATTGCTGATATTTTCCCAGATTGTAAATTGTCCTTTGGTAACAACGGTTCAGATAATCGCAGCTACCGGGTATCCTTCGAGAAAATCAACACAATTTTACCTGGATTTAAGTGTGATTGGAATGCCCGACTTGGTGCTGGGCAGTTATTTGATTTATTCAGTCAAATACACATGGCTGAAGATACTTTCTTGTTTAGAGGATTTACCCGCTTAAAGCAACTAGAGTATCTGATTCGGACTGAGCAAATTGACAAAGATTTTTTCTGGAATAAAAAACAGTTAGAGTAGCCTAACAGCAGCGAAAAAATAAACTAAGTTTCCGAATCAATCCTTTTTGATTCGGACTTATTCCATCTATCAAATTATTTGCAATTAGTGAGTTAAAGTTTATGGCGATCGCAAAATGTCGTTTCAGTGGTCAACCCCTGCACAAAACCTTTATTGATCTAGGAATGTCGCCCTTCGCAAATGCTTATTTGACAGCAGAACAACTAAATAATGCCGAGAAGTTTTATCCTCTCCACGCTTATGTTTCTGAAGACACTCTTTTAGTTCAATTAGAACAGTTTGAAACACCAGATCACATTTTCAGCGATTATGCTTATTTTTCTTCATACTCGGTAAGTTGGCTAAAACACGCCAAGGATTACACGGATATGATGGTAGAAAACTTTGGCTTTAATCATCACAATCAAGTTATTGAAATTGCCAGTAATGACGGCTACCTACTGCAATACTTTTTAGAAAAGGGAATCCCTGTTTTAGGAATAGAACCAGCAGCAAATATAGCTAAAGTTGCTGAAGATAGAGGCATTCCTAGTATTAACAAGTTTTTTGGAGTTGAAACTGCTAAAGAGCTTGTGATACAAGGAAAACTAGCTGACCTTTTGATAGGTAATAATGTTTTAGCTCATGTACCAGATTTAAACGATTTCATAGCTGGAATCAAACTCATCCTCAAACCTAATGGCATTTTGACGATGGAGTTTCCTCACATTTTGCAACTTATTCAACAAAATCAGTTTGATACTATTTATCACGAGCATTTTTCTTATTTTTCATTCCTGACTATCGAAAAAATTTTTGCAGCACACAACTTGCAACTTTTTGACGTAGAGGAATTACCAACTCACGGCGGTTCTTTAAGAATTTATGCTAAACATGACTACGCTGATAATCACAGGATTAGCGACCGAGTTAGCCATCTGAAAGCAAAAGAAATCGCCGCTAGGCTGCATCAGATAGAGACTTACATTACATTTGGAGAAAAAGTCAAAGAAACAAAGCGCAAGCTATTAAATTTTTTCTTGACGGCTAAAGCAGAAGGTAAATCAATCGCTGGTTATGGCGCACCTGCTAAAGGTAATACATTGCTCAATTACTGTGGAATTGGTAAAGATTTTATCGATTATACAGTAGATTGCAATCCCTACAAGCAGGGATTATTTCTACCTGGAACTCATATTCCCATCTTTGAACCAGATAAAATCGGCGAAACCAAACCAGATTATCTCCTAATATTGCCTTGGAATCTCAAGGAAGAAATTATGGAACAAATGGCATTTATTGGCGAGTGGGGTGGACAGTTTGTAGTACCAATTCCTGAAGTTAAAATTTATCCATGTCCTGTTCCTGATCGGCTTTTAATAACCTTGTAATTACTAAATGTGAGGGAAGATACGCTTTTTGCTACTAATCATTTAATTGCTAGCATAATAAACGGTTATTGACCAGTAATTAAAAAGCGTATCTCCTGGAAAATTGGTTATTGAATCAAAAACAATTAGATGAAAAAGCAACTTAGTAATTAATAAGCTGTTGTTACTGCCAATATTCTTAACTACAGAATTGAACTTAATATGAATAAATTGCTTACCATTGCCATTCCTACATTCAATCGGGCTGGGTTACTTGATAAACAATTAGCATGGTTAGCTCAAGCTATTAAAGGTTTTGAAGCTGATTGTGAGATTTTAGTTTCTGATAATTATTCAACAGACAATACTCAAGAGGTGATCCAAAAATGGCAAGTAATACTTAGTAATATTACATTTAAATCAAATAAAAATCCTAAAAATTTAGGCTTAGTCAAAAATATTATGTATTGCCTAAATTCTACAACAACAAAATATGTTTGGACAATTGGTGATGATGATCCAATTCAAGATAGAGCTATTGCTTATGTAATTAGCAAGCTCAAACAACATGAAGATTTATCATTATTGTTCCTCAACTTTTCTGGGCGGAACCAAATTACTGGTGAACCAGTTCATCCACCCACAATTGTTGGTAATCGCTGGTTTGATATAGATAGTGAAAATGGTGATAATGATGGGAAAGCTATATTTGAACATTGTTTCTCAAAAAGTGTTGGTGCAGTTATTTTTCTGACTGCTACAATCTACCGCACTGATTTAGTGAAACGCGCTCTCAAAAATTGGCAAGATGCAGAGAATAACTGGATATCTTTAGCTTATTTAGCCGGTTATTGTGCTGCTAATGGTAGTGTAATTGTCACTAAAGAGACTTATTTAGAATGTGTTGTTGGTGTGAGTTACTGGCAGAAAGAACCAAAATCTGCACTGTTAATGCAATACAAACATATACCCGAAGTGATTTTGAAACTGGAAGAGAATGGATATTCTAAGCAGTTTTGTAGGCGGATGCTTTTGCATAACAGTAAAGAAGTCAACTGGAAAGTTTTCTTGGGTGCTTTAAGAAGATGGCCGATGTCCGCCATCAAGATAGTAGTTCCATTTTTGGCTTTAGTCAGCTTGTGTGCTTTTGACGTGATGTTTTCTAAAGAGTTTGGATTAGCAGAATCAAGCGAAATACCGACTCAAGAAGTGCGGAGTTATAAGCCCTAAGCTCTTAAATTGCTAACAAATATGTATCAAAAAGAGGAGGATTTACGCCATGTTTAATGCAATTAAGCACAAAATATCTACACTGTCTTCTGACTTTGAATATTACGTAGCCCGTTGGAAGCATAGCAGAAATTTACCAGCATTAGAAGGAAGCGATCGCACCATTCTAAATGCTCTCAAAAAAGATGGCGTTTACGTCACAACCCTTGCAGATTTAGGGTTCAACTCTAGCTCAGAACTGCTCAAAGCTTCTTACCATCAATTGTCTCAGATGGAAAATCCCAACAACGACCATTTAGAGCAAAAGTTACCCCAAATTTGCACAGTTACAGGTTTACCAGAATTTTATGCCTGGGGAATAGAGAAAAGACTGCTCAATATCATCGAAAATTACATTGGTCTTCCCATTGCTTTTCATGGTGTACATTTACGCATAGATTTTAATAATAAACATCAGTTTGGCACGCTGTTATGGCATAGCGATGCAGAAGACCGGCGGATTATCAAAATCATTATTTACTTGAATGATGTAGAAGAAAAAACTGGGCCTTTTGAATATATCCCTCGCTCTTTAACTTCCTTATTTAGTTGGAATTATTTTCAACTTTACTACAAACTTTGGAAGTCACGCTATATGGGTATCGACGATGAACAAGTAAAACCAGTCATCCCCAAATCAGCTTGGAAATCCTGCTCAGGACCAGCCGGTACTGTGATTCTTGTAGATACGAAAAATGCTTTGCATCACGGCACAGTTCGCACAGAAGACCGGTCAACACTATTCTTGTGTTACACCGCCAATCCTCCTGAAAGACCAGACCTCTGTACCCAATACTGGGATGATACTTATCCTAGAGCAGATTTCCGTTCTGCATCTGATTCAGTTAAAGTATCAACTTAAAAATGTTATCGCCGGAAGAATATCTAATTTAATTAACCGCAGAGGCGCAGAGAACACAGAGGAAGAGAAGGAAAGAAGTTGCACCCAATTTGTAGGTTTAGGATATCTCTGAGCCTCTGTGGTTAGTTTATTTTTTTACTCAACATTCATCTCAAAGGAATCATAATGATTTTCACCGAAACTGCACTTAAAGACGCATTCATTATTGAGTTAGAAGAAAAGCCTGACCACCGTGGTTTTTTTGCTCGGTCTTTCTGCGCTCAAGAATTTGAGGCACACGGATTAAAGCCAACTGTTGCTCAATGTAACCTGTCTTTTAATTATAAAAAAGGCACTATCCGGGGAATGCATTATCAAATTCTGCCAGCAGCAGAAACAAAATTAATTCGCTGTACTAAAGGCGCTATCTATGATGTAATTATTGATATGCGTCCAGAATCTCCTAGCTTTTTATCATACATTGGCGTTGAGCTAACCCCAGAAAACCGCCGCGCTTTGTATGTTCCAGAAATGTTTGCTCATGGCTATCAAGCACTCACAGATGAAACTGAAGTTGTATATCAAGTGGGTGAATTTTATACGCCAGGATATGAAAGAGGTTTACGCTATGATGACCCATTCTTTGCCATTGATTGGCCTCTAGATGTAACTGAAATATCTGAGAAAGATTTAAATTGGCCTTTGTTGAGAATGATGACTGTTGGCGGTACAGTTTCTAGATAATTATAGACTCTTTCTCTGCACTAGCCGTATGTCCCAAAAGTTTTCAGAGGTTCGTGGTGTTCAGATCCCCGACTTATTCAAGAAGTCGGGGATCTCGCAGACTCGCAAAATTAATCGGACAAACCACTAGTCGTATGTCAAGTTTAAATTGATGGGTAAGTTCGTAGTAAGGATTTTAGTCCTTATCCTCTAAGCACGCTTTGTGCTTATTACAAACTTTTGATTACTAGCTTAGACATTGTACTGGCACAACACACCGGCTCCTCTGCATGAGGTAATACAATAATTAATTAGGATAGAAATAAATGCCAAATAATCTTCTATCTCGTGTCGGTAATACTATCTCTTTTGTCTCTAAAAAAGTCCAAGCTCGAATCAATTACGCTAAGAGCTTACAGGTTGTTTCTCTAAAGCCTAAACAGCCTTCCAAAGGAAATGTACTTCTTTCTTATCGGATTGAACCATTCCTGTTAAAACCTGGTCAGCCAATGCCTAAAGACCATACTTGGTACTGGGAAGTTTGGCAAATCGCCCAAACTTTTTTAGGCTTGGGTTACAATGTTGATGTTATCCAGTTCCACAATGATAAATTCGTTCCTCAAAAAGATTACGCATTTTTCATTGATATCCGTCATCGAATGGAAGCGCTTGCACCAAAACTCAATAAAGATTGCATCAAGATTTTTCACGTTGACATTGCTAATATGGTGTTTCGCAATGCAGCAGAATGCAACAGGCTTCTAGAATTACAACGTCGCAAAGGTATCACCTTAAAACCACAGCGATTTGAAGTTCCTAACTTGGGAATTGAATATGCCGATTGCGCGATTGTGTTGGGTAATGATTTCACAACTGATACATTCAAGTATGCCAATAAACCAATGTATCGTATCCCAATTTCTTCGCCTGTGGTTTATCCTTATCCCGACAATAAAGACTTGGAAGCGGTAAGAAAGCGTTTTCTGTGGTTTGGTGGTAGTGCTTTAGTCCTTAAAGGATTAGATTTAGTTTTAGATGCCTTTGCCCAAATGCCGGAATATCATTTAACAGTTTGTGGCCCGGTAAGTAATGACAAAGAATTTGAGCAAGCTTTCTATAAAGAACTATACGAAACACCTAATATCCACACTTATGGTTGGATTGATGTTAGTAGCCCTGACTTTATAAAAGTGACAAATAACTGTTTAGGGCTTGTTTATCCTTCTGTTTCTGAAGGACAGTCAGGAGCAGTAATTAGTTGCTTACAAGCCGGGTTAATCCCGATTTTGAGCTACGAATCTGGTGTAGATGTTCACGATTTCGGTGTGATTTTCGATAATCTTTCCGTTGAACAAATTAAGGACAAAGTTAGAAATATTTCCAACTTGCCTGTTGAAGACCTAAAGCTGATGTCTCTTAAAGCATGGGAATACGCAAGAGCAAATCATACCAAAGAAAAGTTTGCTCAAGTTTACAAAAATGTTGTGGAGCAAATTATCGAAAATCACAGCCAGGAAAAACAGACTGCTTCCACAGCATCTAGCAAACAACCAGTTAGTATTTAGCCTTGGTGATTAGAAAGAAATTGCGGTTATACAAACAGGACTTACGCAAAAACTCTCTCAAACTCTTATTCCTCTGTGTTCTCTGCGTCCTCTGCGGTTCGTTTTTTGGTCATTTTGCGTAAGTCCTAACAAACTTTCGTCCGCCTGCGCGGACTGATAAAAATTAAGGGTTTAAAACCCGCGCAGGTGGGTTTTGTCTGTGTAGCCGTGACTTATAGTCGCTTGGTGCAAGCTAATTTTAATTACCATGAAAATGTACTTAATATTTAGCTGTAAAAAATTATTAAGTGCAAAATTATCCAGAATTTGTATCACAACCAACAGTTCCAAAAAGGAGTTTAGTTCATGATTATTATCGATCGCGCCTTACAAGCCAGAGCAGCAGCAGGAAATCCTATCAAAGTGGGAATGATTGGTGCTGGTTTTATGGGTCGAGGAATTGCCAACCAAATTGTCAATTCAGTGCCAGGAATGGAATTAGTTGCTATCTCCAATCGCAAGATTGATGCAGCTAAACAAGCTTATTCCGAAGCTGGAATTGAAGATATTCAAGTTGTTGCAACTGTCAGCGAATTAGAAGATGCGATCGCAACCGGTAAATATGCAGTCACAGAAGACGCTAAGTTACTGTGTCGCGCCCAAGGCATCGATGCATTAATCGAAGTCACAGGTGCAGTGGAATTTGGCGCTCACATCGTCATGGAAGCGATCGCTCATTGCAAGCATGTGATCATGATGAATGCCGAACTCGACGGCACCATTGGCCCCATCCTCAAAGTCTATGCTGACAAAGCAGGTGTGATTCTCAGCGCCTGTGATGGCGATCAGCCAGGGGTGCAAATGAACCTTTACCGCTTTGTAAAAAGCATTGGTTTAACTCCCTTATTGTGCGGTAACATTAAAGGACTCCAAGACCCCTATCGCAATCCCACCACCCAGGAAGGATTTGCTAAACGTTGGGGTCAAAAGCCCCACATGGTGGCTAGCTTTGCCGACGGAACCAAAATTTCTTTCGAGCAAGCGATCGTTGCCAATGCCACAGGGATGAAAGTCGCCAAACGGGGAATGTTGGGATATGACTTCAACGGTTATGTCGATGAAATGGCCCATATATATGATGTTGAACAACTCAAAGAACTGGGCGGCATTGTCGATTATGTAGTTGGAGCAAAACCTGGCCCTGGGGTATATGTATTTGCCACTCACGACGACCCCAAGCAACAGCACTATCTCAACTTATATAAATTAGGCGAAGGCCCACTTTACAGCTTCTATACTCCTTATCACCTCTGTCATTTTGAAGTTCCTCTGTCCGTAGCGCGTGCTGTCCTATTCGGTGATGCGGTTATGTCTCCACTAGCAGGCCCCTTGGTAGATGTTATCACCACTGCCAAAATTGACCTGAAAGCAGGAGAAACCTTAGATGGCATCGGTTACTACATGACCTACGGACAATGTGAAAATTCCGATATCGTCCAACAGCAAAATCTTCTACCAATTGGTTTAGCCGAAGGATGTCGCCTCAAACGAGATATTTCTAAGGATCAAGTCCTCACTTATGAGGATGTAGAATTACCCGAAGGCAGACTGTGCGACCAACTAAGAACTGAGCAAAACAACTATTTCGCCTCAGAAAAAATCTTGGTAGCAGTTGGATAATATCGGTTCCAAAAATATTTGTAATAAATGAATTGGCTGTAGGAATGTAAAGTCAGGGCGAATAGAATTCGCGGCTACACAAACGAAGTCCACCTCCGTGGACTGAGGAAAAATTGAGGGTTATTAACCCACGGAGGTAGGTTTTGCATGTGTAGGCGCGGTTTCTAACCGCCGATTTAACTAAAGTTGTTGATAATAACTTGCTGGGGAGCGTTGAAACAAACCTGATCGAAACTTTAGGTCAAATTCATGAAAATTGCTCTAGTCCACGATTATTTAACCCAGCGAGGTGGGGCAGAGCGTGTGTTTGAACTGCTTTGTAAGCGCTATCCCGAAGCAGATATTTTCACATCTCTGTACGATCCCGAAAAAACTATTGATTTAGGCGATCGCATAGTCAACACAACCTTTTTACAAAAAATTCCTGGTGCAGTAAAATATTTTAGGTCAATGGCTCCTTTATATTTTCCTGCCTTTCGTTCGTTGGATCTGCAAGACTACGATCTAATTATTAGCAGTAGCACCAGTTTCGCCAAAGCAGTGCGAAAAAATCCTAATGCCCGTCACATTTGTTTTTGTCATAATGTCACCCGTTTTTTATGGGACACAGCAACTTATTTAAGAGAGTACGGAGACTATAGATATTTTGCTCCTTTAATCGAACAAATATTTCAAGTAATGAGAAAGGTAGACCTAAAATATGCACAGGAACCTGACCTTTACATTGCTAATTCTAGTGTTGTTGCCCGCCGTATTGAAAGTATTTATGGCAAAAAGGCAATGATGGTAAATTATCCAATTGATACTAGCAAATTTCTTTTTTCGGATATAAAAGAAGAATATTATCTGGCCTCAGCCCGGATGATTAGCTATAAGCGCCTTGATATAATAGTCGAAGCTTTTAATTGGCTAGGATGGCGCTTATTAATATCAGGTGATGGGCCAGAACTTGCACGGTTAAAATCTAAAGCATTAAAAAATATTGAGTTCTTGGGACACGTAAGTGATAGAACCCGCAAAGACTTGTTTTCCAAAGCCAAGTCTATTATTGTCGCAGCATTAGAAGACTACGGATTAGTTCCAGTAGAGGCTAATGCTAGTGGTACACCAGTTATCGCTTATGGTGCAGGTGGAGTATTAGATACTCAAATTCCAGGTGAAACAGGAGTCTTTTTCAAAAGACAAACACCCGAATCTCTACAAATTGCATTACTAGAAGCTAATGGCATTTCTTGGGATTACGATCGCATCCGTAATCATGCAGTAGCAAATTTTTCAGAAAATGCCTTCTTTGGGAAGGTTGAGCAAATTATTAACCAAGCTTGCGGTGTGCATCAAATACTCATTTGATAAAGTAATCTTTTTCTACTATAAGATTACCTATTTATTTTTATCTCTCCTTCTGAGTGGTTCGTAAAAAGAATAGGTATTATTCGGGATATCTCTTAGCGTAAGTCTTGAAGACAAGGATAATAAAAGTGGTTCAAAGTAGTCTAAATCCTCATATAACTCAAGTTACAGAAACTGAACCAAGCTACGGACAATTGTTTGCGGTATTTTTGCGAAGATTTCCTTGGTTCCTAGCAGTATTAATTACTTCTATTGCTATTGCAGGCATGGTAACTTTAAAAACCAAGCCAACTTATAAAAGTTCAATGCAACTTTTAGTAGAACCTAACTATCAAGGTAAAGCAGAAGGAGCGGGGGTAGACAACCAATTTACCGACTCTAATGTGGTCATAGATACTGCAACCCAGCTTAACTTGATGCAAAGTTCGGGACTTATCCAAAAAGCAGTTGATAAACTTCAATCTGATTATCCAGATATAAGTTCAGCTGAAATTAAAACTTCCTTAGTTTTAACTCAATTAAGGAGCAAAGAAGATAATGTTGCTACTAAAATATTTCAAGTTGAATACACTGCCGGAGATCCAGAAAAGACACAAAAAGTTCTGAGCGCAATTCGACAAGTTTATGTGGAATATAACAAAGAACAACAGAGTTCGCGTTTACAAAAAGGTCTGCAAATTATCAGAGAACAGTTAAGTAAAGCTAGTGAAGAAGTAAACGCGGCTGAGACAAATTTACAAATGTTTCGCAGAAATCAGAACTTAATTGATCCAGAATCACAGGCCAAAGCAATTGAGACAGCTTTGAATAATATTGCCCAAGAAAGACAGGCAACTCGCGCTCAGTATGGCGAAGCTTTAGCACGCCAAAAATCTTTAGAAGAACAACTTAACCGTTCTCCTCAAAATGCTTTAGTTGCTTCTCGTCTGAGTCAATCTACTCGCTATCAAGGCTTACTAAACGAAATCCAAAAAAGCGAACTCGCGCTAGCACAAGAACGCTTACGCTTTACAGATGAAACTCCGAGTGTGCAAAAGCTCAAAGAACAGCTTCAAAGCCAGAAGGAATTATTGCAACAAGAAGTAGGAAGAACTTTAGGCGAAAAGTCTGCTGGTACATTCACAAATGGAGACTCTCTTCTGGAAAAAGGACAGCTTGGGCAAATTGATCTCAGCCTAGCTGGTCAGTTGGTAGAAACACAGACAACTATAGTTGCTTTAACTGCTCGCGATCAAACTTTAGCCCAAAAAGAAAACGAGCTACGTTTTGAAATCAAACGCTTCCCGCCTCTTTTAGCTTATTACAATCGGATGTTACCGCAGTTGCAATTTAGCCGTGAAAGGTTAGAGCAGCTTTTAAGAGCAGAACAGCAATTGCGCCAAGAACTTTCTAAGGGTGGATTTAATTGGGAAGTTGTAGAAGAACCTCAAAAAGGTGGACAATTAGGCCCCAATCTTCAACAGAACTTGCTGTTAGGTGCTGTGGTTGGGTTTATGTTAGGAGGCATTGCTGCCTTTATTCGAGAATCGGCTGATGATGCGGTTCACACTACTGCTGAATTAGAGAAGCAAATGGCCATGCCGTTGTTGGGAACAACTCCCAAATTACCGCCAGCCAAACCCAAAGAATCAATGATTAAGTTGCCTTTTGGTAAGCCAGAAGTTCTCGCTCCTTGGACAATTCAGGTATTGCAATCTCCACCGCGTTGGGAATCACTGGATTTGATTTACAAAAACATTGAACTTTTAAATACTGTTGCTAACTTAAAATCTTTGATGATTACCTCAGCTTTAGCCGATGAGGGTAAGTCAGCTTTGGCGTTGGGTTTGGCAATGAGTGCTGCGCGTTTGCACAAAAGGGTACTGCTGATTGATGCCAATTTACGCGCTCCTAGTCTGCACGAACAGTTGAATCTTCCTAATGAACAGGGGCTTTCAACTCTATTGGCGAGTGATGCAAATCTACCCAACCAAATTAGTTTTCAATACTCAGGTTCCGCCTACATTGATATTTTGACTGCTGGCCCCAAACCTGCTGATCCAGCTAATCTGTTGAGTTCCCCTCGGATGATGGAATTAATGGCAGCATTTGAGGAAAACTATGATTTGGTACTCATAGATGCTCCGCCAGTTCTCGGCTTGGTGGATGCCATGCTTACCGCATCATCTTGTCGGAGTGTAGTTATGGTGGCAAGCATTGGGATTGTGACGCGAAGTCAGCTTAGTCAAGCTACAGCCATGCTGAGTAAGTTAAATCTGATTGGGGTTGTAGCTAATGGGGTATCCAACTCTAGTAGTAATTACGTACCTTATATCAAACAACAGCAATTAGCTCTGCGTCAAGCTGTAGAAAAATAGTTAGTCCGGCGATGAAAGATCCCCGACTTTTCTAAGGAGTTGGGGCTATTCCTGCCAATTCAGGTTATATGGAAAAGCCCACAAAGACCTAACCCCCTAACCCCCTTCCCGACACGGGAAGGGGGAAAATTCAAAGTCTTTCTCTTTAATATTTAGAGAGAGGGTTTTTTAGATATCGAATTTTGCCCTCACCCCCAACCCCTCTCCCAATATTGGGAGAGGGGAGCAAATTCTCCAGTTTCCCGAATCACAATTTTGGGAGAGGGGAGCAAATTCTCCAGTTCTCCGAATCACAATTTTGGGAGAGGGGAGCAAATTCTCCAGTTCTCCGAATCACAATTTTGGGAGAGGGGAGTAAATTCTCCAGTTCTCCGAATCACAATTTTGGGAGAGGGGAGTAAATTCTCCAGTTCTCCGAATCACAATTTTGAGAAAGGAGAGCAAATTCTCCAGTTCCCCTTCTCCCAATTTTGGGAGAAGGGGCTAGGGGATGAGGGCAACTCTGGAACACTATCTCTTACCTGACTTATACGTTAAGTTGACACCTATGCACAGGTGTACCAACCTATGTTTTTTATGAACAAAATTTAATTTTATTGCGATCAGGAAAATTTCAGTATATTTATGCTATCTTTATGGGTTATCAGAGAAAACACTGGCTCTTTAAAGAGTAAATAAAGAATTTATTTGAGCGATCGCTATTTCTACATACTCTTATATTCTAGAGATTAAAGCACCTTCAAAAAGGCTAGAAGACAACAGGGGACTGGTTTTGTTAATATCGACACAAAAAACACCACAGTGCAATTAAACGTCGATATAGATTCATGGGTAATTTGCCTCTACATTTTTCTACTGTCAGTAGTTACCGGAAAATACTGATTGCTCATGAATATTGATAGTAACGTTAATTTGTAAACCTCTACACCAGCAGAATTCTGAGTGGCAAATAGCAATAACATATTTTGCCCTCAATTACCTCTAACTTTTTGGACTGACACAAGATTCGGATTTGGGTCTAAGGCATTGATAGCCTTTGATAACGCCTCAGCAATTCACTCCTGTATAAACCCAAAGACATTATGACAACTTCAATAATTCCAACTCTAGAGAATTTATATGATGTAACCCAGCAACATCAAGATAATGGTGGGTACTGCACACTCCAGTGGCGACGGGGTAAGCTGTTGGTGAAGCCGCTTGGACGTGTGAAACAACCATATCTGCCTTCATTAAATAGTAAGCGATCGCTAGTAGAATGCTTACAACATTCTCCCGTCAGTTTGGTAAGCATAGATCCCAAATTGGGTGAGGCTTTGCTCAGATTTTGGGCAGATGCATGTGAAGAAGCTCAAAAACCAATATTCCTAAGCATACCCGCTAGTAAAAAACTCTTTAACCAACCCTTCTTGCGACTAATTGATTGGATTGCTGCTTTGGTGTTGCTGCTATTAGTAAGTCCAGTCATGTTGGGATTGATTGTGTTAATGCAGGTTTACTCGCCAGGGTCAATTTTTTGCCGTGAGTGGCGTGTTGGAGAACGCGGTAAACTGTTTTGGGCAATGAAGTTTCGCACGCAAAACATCACACTGCTAGGGCGTTGGATGGGTAAATCCAGTCTCGATAATCTGCCACAATTATTTAACGTGCTGCGGGGTGACATGAGTTTAACCGGATCTCGTTGTTGGACTTTAGAAGATGCAGTACAGCTAAATAAATTACCAGAAATTAAAGCTTCGTGGAAAGTAGAAGCACAGTCTCACCTGTTAAGTAAGAGGGTCAAATTAAATATAAAACCTCACCTTGTCTCCGGCTTCCCCCGACAAGACTAAGGAGAGGGATTGAGGGTGAGGTTTATTATATGTTTAATTACGTCTAAGTAAGTGGGCGCAAATAATCATCACTGGTTCGTAGTTGCGCTTTAGCGCATCTTTATCCGGATGCGCTAAAGCGCAACTACGAGCCAAATACAGAGACTTTACTTTTCGTTACATAGTTTGGTTTTATCTTGTCTACCTACTTACCTACTTACATCTAGATAGCCAAACACTGTAATTTATCTGTGCGGTAATTGATAATTTCATCTACCGTACTGAGGCTAAAGCGGTCTATCTACCTGGCCAAACTATTATTATAAAATCCATGCATTCCCAAGTTCCTCAAAAACTCCGTAGTCTGCTTAAAGCTTCTAGTTTCTGGCAAGACAACTATTTGCTATTGCGAGAATTTAAACACTTTCGCAAAATTGTAATTTTAGCTTTGATATTCTCGATTCTGGCGGCAACTTTTGAAGGTGTAAGTATTGGTTTTTTACTGACATTTTTACAAAGCTTAACTAGTCCCGACGCTAAACCTGTCCAAACAGGAATAGAATGGTTTGATAATTTAGTATTGGGGGCGAATACATCGGCAATTAATCGTCTGTACCGGGTATCTTCGCTGATTTTATTGAGTACTTGGTTACGTGTTGCCTTCAATTATTTTGGACAAGTCTATACTGAATTATCTCAACTGCATTTTGGCGATCGCTTACGTAAGCAAATTTTTGAACAGTTACAATCCTTCTCGTTAAGTTACTTTGCCAAAACTCGTTCTGGTGAACTAATTAACACAATAACTACAGAAATTGAAAGAATAAGACAGGGTTTCAGTGGCGCAGCTTTTTTAATAACTAGGGGAATCACAACTTTTGTCTACTTAATATCAATGTTTTTGATATCATGGCAACTGACTGTAATTTCAGCATTACTATTTACACTTTTAGGTGTAGGTTTATCGAATCTAAATGCCAGAGTCAGAGAATCAAGTTTTGGCATGACAACTGCTAATGCTAATTTTACATCAACAGCCATAGAATTTATTAATGGTATTCGCACGGTTCATTCCTGTGGTACTCAAGAATTTGAGCGCCAGCGTTATTACAAAGCTAGCGATAAGGTAGTAAGTACTACGACTAAAGTTGTATTCACTTGGACACTTGTCAAGCCAATTGCCGAAGGGGTAGCTACTACGGTATTGGTGGGAATGATTATTTTGGCATTCACTAGCCTAGTTAGTAATGGAACACTACAAGTTGCTTCTTTGCTAACATTTTTCTTTGTGCTATTTCGCTTCATCCCATTTGTTCAAGATATTAATGGTACACGAGCATTTCTCAATACTCTACATGGTTCGGCAGACAACATTAAAAAGCTCTTAAAAACTGATGATAAAAATTATTTTCAGAATGGAATACTTAAGTTTAAAGCTTTAGAAAGGGCAATAAATTTAGTATCTGTAGATTTTGGCTACGATGAGAAAAATATAGTGCTGCATAATGTTACCCTAACCATTGAGAAGGGTAAAATGACTGCATTAGTCGGAGCTTCTGGCGCTGGTAAAACAACTCTTGCTGATTTAATTCCCCGATTTTATAATGCTACAGAGGGAAATATTTATATCGATGAACTTGATATCCAGCTGTTTGAAATTAACTCTTTACGTCGTCAAATAGCTGTTGTCAGTCAAGATACTTTTATTTTCAATACTGATGTTTGGCAAAATATTGCTTATGGTACGCCACAAGCTACTAATGAGCAAATTCAAGAAGCTGCTAAACTAGCGAATGCGCTGGAATTTATTTTAGAAATGCCCGAAGGTTTTAATACCCAATTGGGAGATCGGGGTGTTAGATTATCTGGAGGACAAAGACAGCGAATTGCTATCGCCCGGGCGCTATTAAGGAACCCAGAAATTTTGATTTTGGATGAAGCAACTAGTGCCTTAGATTCTGTATCCGAGCGCTTAATTCAAGATTCATTAGAAAAGCTATCTGTTGGTAGAACAGTAATTGCGATCGCTCACCGTCTTTCTACTATTGCTAAAGCCGATAAAGTCGTAGTGTTGGAAGCAGGACGAATAGTAGAACAGGGCAAATATCAAGAGTTACTCGGACGTAAAGGTAAGCTTTGGGAATATCACCAGATGCAATACTATAATTCGTAATTCGTAATAGAGCCTCCGGCACGCTCCGCGGTTTTCATGCCCAAAGGGCTGTACGTAATTCGTAAATTACGAATTCGTTTCCTTAGTCAATTATTTATATAACGAGGAAAAATCAATGGTAAATATAGGCTACCATACTGCTAAAACTCAGGGTAAATTTAATCGCTCCCTATATAAAGCAGCCCTTTCTGTGATTGTCAGCATCCCCATCAAACAAACTCGGCAAGTTCCGATAAGTGTCTATGCTTTATCATGTGAACGCGATTTGCCAGAACAAGTGGCAAGTATTCGCTCATTCATCCGTCATGTCGGCATTCCAGATACATTCACTGTAGTTTCTGATGGCAGTTACACTGAGTCTAGTTGTAATTTACTCCGCCGCATCCATCCCTGTGTTAAGGTAATACTTTTACAAAACTTCCTAAGAACCGATTTACCTCAATGTGTTCTTGATTATGCCCAACTGCATCCAATGGGCAGAAAATTGTCGGCTTTAATGTCAATTCCTGTTAATGGTACTACGATTTACACTGATTCAGATATTTTGTTTTTTCCCGGCGGTATTGACTTAATTGATTTGAGTAAATCGGATGAAAAATCTTCTCTTTATCTACCTGATTGTTCTATGTCATTAGATGAGCGAATTATTTATGAGGATTCTGAAAAATCAAATCCCGTAAATGGTGGATTTATATTATTTAGGCATGAATTTGACTGGAGTTTTGCTATTGAACGTTTAGCAAACCTCCAAGAAGCTCCTACTTATTTTACTGAACAAACAATTGTTCATTTGACAATGCATCACAATCATGGCAAACCTATCTGCTCACAAAAATATGTTCTTAATGTAGAAGATCAGTTCATTTATCCAGATAAATCTGCAAGTAAAAAAATTGCCCTCAGACATTATGTGAGTGATGTGAGACACAAATTTTGGTTTAACGCTGGTATATAAATTGATGAATTTAAGCCTCTATTTAGATGAGGAATACAATTAGTAAAAACGTAAAAAAAATGGTGGTTAATGGTTAACTCAATCAATGATGCCAAGCGAAATAATGAACAATTGTACAGGGGTATTTTTGAAAAAGACCTGATTTATCAATGCTCCAATTTTGATGTAGGTGAGGGCGGAGGTGTTGAAACTTATTTAGCTTCTCTGTTTGAACATCGACCACCTGAAGTTAGCGATCGCGTGATAAAATCACTTAAGAATGTTGACCAAAGCCAGTTTAAGTTACTCCACCTCCACAGCCCAGATTTACTTTTGCAGCTTACAGGCGAGTGTCCTACGGTTTTCAGCATTCATAATCACTCATTGTACTGCCCTAGTGGCACAAAATATTTAGCTGGACAGCGAACAATCTGCGATCGCAACTTCTCTTACTTAGGTTGTACCTGGGGTAAATTAGCAGATAAATGTGGTAGCCGTAGACCTTTAAAAACTCTTAAAGAACTTCAAATTACTCATCAATTATTAGATGTCTTAAAAAAGGTAAAAATTACTTTTGTTGCTAATAGCGAATACGTGCGTCAAGAGTTGATTAAAAATGGTGTAACCCCTGAGCAAATTGTAACGCTGCACTGTGGCATCTCTATACCACAAATAACAACCGCACCCCTGAGTTTAGATATCCACCAAAATCATAGAATTTTGTTTGCTGGACGGATTGTTTCTGATAAAGGTCTGGAATGGCTACTTAAAACCTTAATACATACAAATCCGCAAATTCAACTTGATATTGCAGGTGAAGGTTGGGAACGACCACGGTTAGAAAGGTTAGCAAATACACTCGGATTAAGTAACCGGATTACTTGGCATGGTTGGTGCGATCGCAACACATTAAATAACCTTTACGAGCAGTGTTTTGCAGTCATCTTCCCTAGCGTCTGGCCTGAACCTGCGGGTCTTGTAACCCTAGAAGCATACTCTCGTTATCGGCCTGTAATTGGTAGTGCAGTAGGAGGAATTCCAGAACATTTGCGAGATGGAGAAACAGGTATTCTTGTTCCAGGGAATGATATCAAAAAGCTGGCGGATGCTATTCATAATTTGTATGGAGATTATGAAAAAAGCCGACAGATGGGCGAACAAGGTCATGCTTTATTAATGAAAGAATTCACCATGAATGCTCATGTAAATAATCTCAGAACAATTTATGCAAAAACAATAACTGAATTTGCTTTTCCAAAAAAAATATATAGCATTCCTCAAGCCAAATAAGCTTAATGTAATAAAAATTTACCTATAAAATATAAAGGAAAAAACTATGTCATTGTCTGAAGAATCTCAACAGCCTTTAGTTAGTGTTGTTATCCCCACCTATAATAGACCAGAGTATCTCAAGCAAGCGATCGCTAGTGCTATAAAACAAACTTATCAAAATATCGAAATTATTGTTTCTGATAATTGTAGTCTAGAAAATCCTCAAGCACTTGTCGCATCTTTTGGTGATTCACGCATCAGATTTTGGCGACATCAGCAAAATGTGGGGATGATTGCTAATCAGCAACATGGCTTCAAGATGGCGCAAGGTAAATATGTCGCTAGTCTCCATGATGATGATATCTGGAATGAAGATTTTTTAGCAAAGCTAGTACCACCTCTAGAAGCAAATTCTGAGTTAATTCTTGCTTTTTGCGACCAATATATTATAGATGCTAATAGCATAATTAATCATGCTGGAAGTGAAGAAAATACACGCGGTTATAAGCGAGACAAACTAGCAAAAGGAATTCATCAACCTTTTTATAAAATTGGCTTGGTAGATAAAAGCATACCTACTGCTGCATCTTGTGTAATTCGTAATATTATCGATTGGGATAGTATGCCCTCAGAAGCTGGCGGAATGTGGGATTTATATTTAACTTATCTCTGTTGTATATCTGGTTATGGCGCTTACTACTATCCAGAAAGACTAACGCGATATCGTACCCATGAGCAAACTGATACTATGCTCAGTGGTAGTCGAGATGTACAGGCAAAAATCCGCAAAGCTAAAAGCGAAATTTTTTGTTATCAAGTGTTTATGGAAGATGTTCGGTTACAGCAATTTAAGACTTACTTTCAACAAAAATGGTTAGAAGCTAATACTACTTTAGGAATTGGTTTGCTACGAAGTGAACAGATAGCAGCAGCACGTCGTTATTTTTGGCAAGTGTTGAATAAACAAAAATTTGATTTGCGAACTATAGTGGCACTTAGTGTTAGTTTTAGTCCGCGAGTTGTTGCAGATAAATTAATAGGATTATCTAAATAATAGAGTTAGCATGTTTGAGTTGTAGATTTTTTTAACGAACCACAGAGACATAGAGGTAATAAGAATAAGATTTTTACTTTGCGTCTTTTTTATAGGTTATTTTACCAAGTAAGGTAGTTGATGAAACTTTGTATTGTTACTCATAAAATAAAAAAAGGTGATGGCCAGGGGCGGGTAAATTACGAAGTTGCTCAACAAGCAATTTGTCGTGGTCATCAATTGACATTATTAGCTAGTGAAGTTGCACCAGAATTAGAAGATAATAGTCAAGTTAATTGGATTAAAATTCCAGTCAAAAGCTATCCGACAGAATTTGTGCGGAATTTTATATTTGCCCAAAAAAGTGCAGATTGGTTACGTCAACATCGCTCTGAGATTGATTTAGTTAAAGTTAATGGAGCAATTAATCTGGCTGCGGCTGATGTGAATGCTGTACATTTTGTTCACAGTTCATGGTTGCGATCGCCTGTGCATATTTCCCGCAACCGTCGAGATTTGTATGGTTTCTATCAATGGCTGTTTACGGCTTTTAATGCGCGTTGGGAAAAACAGGCTTTCCAAAAAGCGCAGGTTGTCGTGGCTGTATCCGAAAAGGTAGCGCAGGAATTAGTTAATATTGGTGTGCCGCGTTCTCGGATTCGTGTAATTGTCAATGGCGTTGATTTAGAAGAGTTTGCTCCTGGCCAAAGCAATCGCCAAAAATTAGGTTTACCAGAAAACGTTACCCTAGCACTGTTCGCCGGAGATATCCGCACACCCAGAAAGAACTTAGATACAGTGTTGCACGCCTTGGCGAAAGTTCCCGATTTACATTTGGCGGTGGTGGGACACACCGAAGGTAGCCCTTTCTTAGAATTAGCAGCATCTTTAGGGTTAAGCGATCGCGTGCATTTTGTGGGATTTCGCCGTGATATCCCCCAAATTATGCAAGCAGTAGATTTATTTGTTTTTCCTTCCCGATACGAAGCTTGCAGCCTCGTATTGTTAGAAGCACTTTCTTCAGGACTACCAGTAATTACTGCCACAGCCACCGGGGGCGGTGAGTTGGTGACACCAGAATGTGGCATCGTCTTACCCGACTCAGATGATATTGATGCTTTGGCTGTGGCGTTGATGTCCTTGGTGAGCGATATCCCGTTGATGCAGCAAATGGGCAAAGCAGCTCGTTCTGTAGCCGAACAACATAGCTGGACTACTATGGCACAAACTTATGTGGATCTATTCGAGGAGTTAAGCAAGAATGCGGAACACGGTTCTGATACCGACTTATCGCCGTCCACAAGACCTATCACGCTGCCTTTTGGCGCTACAGGAGCAAACTAAACCCGTTGCTCAGGTGATAGTGGTTGTCCGTGACACCGATGCAGAAACTTGGGAATTTCTCGCCCAATTCAAAGCGCACAACTTGCCATTGCATACCGTGAAAGTGACACAACCGGGGGTAGTCGCAGCCCTCAACGCCGGACTAGCAGCAGTGGAGGGTGATATTGTTTCCATTACTGATGATGATGCTGCACCTCACCCCGATTGGTTAGAGCGCATTGCCGCTTACTTTACCTGTGATAGTCGTCTTGGCGGTCTTGGCGGGCGTGATTGGATATACCACGGTAGCAAATTAGAAGACGAATCCCGCCCAGTAGTGGGACAGTTGCAGTGGTTTGGGCGAGTGATTGGCAACCATCACCTGGGAGTGGGAGAACCGCGTGAAGTCGATATTCTCAAAGGCGTAAACATGAGTTTTCGTAAAGAGGCCATCGGACAAATGCGCTTTGACGAGCGGATGCGTGGCACTGGAGCGCAGGTACATTTTGAAATGGCATTTACTCTGACATTAAAACGGGCTGGATGGAAGATAATTTACGATCCTAATGTTGCTGTAGACCACTATCCAGCAAAACGTTTTGATGAAGATCAGCGAAATAACTTTAATGAAATTGCCTTTATTAATTTAGTCCATAATGAAACCTTAATTTTACTAGAGCATCTGCCATTTATCCGCCGAATTATATTTTTATTATGGGCAGTATTCGTGGGTACATGCGATAGTTTGGGTTTAGTCCAATGGCTGAGATTTTTACCTAGCCAAGGACAGTTAGCGGGCAAAAAATTACTTGCATCCTGGCGGGGACGTTGGCAAGGATATAAACAATTCGTAATTCGTAATTCGTAATTCGTAATTCGTAATGAATTCAATTTATTCTTAACTCTAGTGGTCTGTCCCATTAATTCTGATAGATGAATAAAATTTAAATTTCTTTCTTTCTTTCTTTCTTTCTTTCTTTCTTTCTTTCTTTCTTTCTTTCTTTCTTTCTTTCTTTCTTCGCGTCCTTTGTGGTTCGTTCTCTTATCCTTCAAATTTAATGAGACAGACCACTAGTGATCATTGGTAAATCTAAAATCTAAAATTGAATGAATTCTAGACAGATACTTTTCAATAGTTTTTTACAAGAAAGCTATTCTCCAGAGGAGCGATCGCAACAGGCTTGGATGGCGATCGCAGGCTTTATATTACTGACTGTAGTTTGCTATTTTGCTGGTGCTACTGCTGCATTGCGCCTAATTTACCCGGTGACAGCTTTAATAGTAGCCATCTTTTTATACTTGCGGCATCCCATTCTCTACATCAGCTTTACCTGGTGGATCTGGTTTCTCACGCCCTTAGCTACCCGCTTGGTTGACTATCGGGTGGGCTGGGATGCTACCCGTCAGATGCTCATAGCACCCTATTTAGTAGTATTTGTAACTATAGCAACATTTTTACGACACTTTCCCCGCGCCTCACGTCAAGGGGGCTTGCCGTTTGTTTTGGCTTTTATCGGAGTCTTCTATGGCTTTTTAATCGGTCTGATTTATAACCCACCAATCCCCGTAGCCCGCGGGCTGATGGATTGGCTCAGTCCGATCATTTTCGCTTTTCACTTATTTATCAACTGGCGAGATTATCCCAGCTATCGCCAGAACTTTCAGCGAACATTTTTGTGGTGTGTGTTGATTTTAGGAGCCTATGGAGTATATCAATTCGTCGTGGCTCCTGAATGGGATAAATACTGGCTCATCCAATCAAAACTATTCATGAGTTCTGGAAACCCTGTACCTTTCGGGATGCGCGTCTGGAGTACATTGCACTCAGTCGGCCCCTTTGGTTCGGTTATGCAAGCTGGGTTGTTGTTGTTATTTACCAGTTCAGGAAACTTAATTTTTCCTGCTTCAGTTGTTGGTTACCTGTCCTTTCTGTTGACACAAGCACGTACTAATTGGGGAGGCTGGTTATTAGGAATAATTATGATCGTGGGTTCAGTCAAAGCCAGAATTCAAATGCGGTTAATCATCATAATTGTAGTGATGGCAATTTGTGTTGTGCCATTGACAACCATCCAGCCAATTGCAGGGGTTCTAGCAGCCCGTTTACAAACTTTTTCTAATCTTGAAGAAGATAACAGTTTTAAAGATAGATCGGGAAGTTACGATAAAAACCTTGGTTTAGCCCTTTCTAACGGTTTAGGCAACGGGTTAGGAAATATTTGGAAAGTTAATGAAAAAACTGGTCAAATTGAAGTGGTGGTAATTGATAGTGGCATTTTAGATATGTTTTTCACCCTTGGTTGGTTTGGAGCTATTTTTTATATGGGTGGATTAATTTTTTTAATTATTAGTGTCAGCAGTTATAGTGAAGGTCGTTTCGATAGTTTTCTCAGTGCTGCCCGCGCTATTGGGATCAGTTCTTCTACACAGCTAATTATCGGTAGCGGTATGTTAAGTGTGGCAGGAATGATTCTTTGGGGATTTTTAGCTATGGCTATGGCCGGACATAAGTATTATCAACATCAAAAGAAGTATGAATTATGAATTAATCCGAAAATATTTAACTGGATACAAATTATTTTTTTTGGTTAGTTAAACAACAAAATCTTACAACTTAAATAGGTAGGCAAGATAAAATCAAACTATGTAACGAAAAGTAAAATCTCTGTATTTGGCTCGTAGTTGCGCTTTAGCGCTAAAGCGCAACTACGAACCAGTGATGATTATTTGCGCTCACTTACTTAAATAGGACTAATATATTATGAAAGCAATTATTGTAATGCCACTAGCCGAGCAACGAGGTGGCGGTGAAATGATGCTTTGGGATTTGGTGCAACAGGGACGTAATGCTGGCGTTGAGTGGCTAGTGATATTTTTAGAAGACGGCCCAATGGTAGAACAAGTAAAATCCCTCGGTATTGATGCGCGAGTTGTGGAAAGTGGACGTTTACGCCAAATCCACCGTTTTATTGCCGCCGTTTTTCGGATAGCTGCGATCGCCCGCCGCGAACGTGCAGATATAATTGTCAATTGGATGTGGATCACGCATATATCTGGAGGTTTGGCAGCGATGCTGGCAGGGTTACCTGCTGTATGGTATCAGCTAGAAGTACCTAGTGACAAAACTTGGTTGGTACGAATCGCTACTTTAATCCCAGCCCGGGCAATTATCACCCTCTCCCAAGATGGCAAGCAAGCACAGGCAGAGATTTGGCCTCACAGACCAACACCTTTAGTTTATCCTGGTGTCGCATTAGACCGATTTGAGCCTAATGCTTTGCCATCTCCAGAAGAAGCACGGCGGAAGTTGGGCTTACCTTTACACGGGCCGTTAATTGGAATTGTTGGGCGATTGCAACGATGGAAGGGAATGCACGTACTGGTGCAAGCAATGCCTAAAATTTTACAGAAATATCCTGATGCTCATTGTGTGGTGGTTGGCGGTAAGCACGATTTAGAACCAGATTATCAGGACTTCTTAAAAGCAGAAATCGCCGCCTTGGGTTTGAAAGAGCAGGTAATTATGGCTGGGCTACAGCGTAATATCCCGGAGTGGGTACAGGCGATGGATGTATTCGTTCATGCATCAGATAAAGAGCCGTTTGGGATTGTGATTATTGAGGCGATGGCGCTGGGTAAACCTGTGATTGCTGGTGATGCGGGCGGCCCCACGGAGATTATTACCGATGGCATGAATGGATTATTAACACCTTACGGTGATGCAGAGAAATTAGCGATCGCAATTCTCCGTTATCTTGACGAGCAAGAATTTGCCCAAAATGCCGGAATAGCTGCCAGACAACGCGCCCTCGATTTCTCAACCCAGAATTATGCTCAAAACTTTATTAGTGTACTTCGTTCTGCTAAAGCTTGATCCTCCCTCACCCTCCAATCTATCAGTTACGGTAGTTTACACAAGTCATCTTGTTTATCGAAAATTTGGGTAAAAACCCCGTCATAAAGGACGGCTTTAAGTTAAAATCTATGTAAGTCGCCATAGGGCATTGGGAGACTTTAAACGGACGTGGAGAGACTGTAAGACTACTTAGTAGCAGGTTTCTGTGAAGCGTCAAGGAATCCTCGCTCATGCTGGACGAGGAGGTATGTCAACTAAAACTCCTTAAAACCTCAAACACTCCTAACGCACATCCCTCTCCTTACTAAGGAGAGGGACAGGTTTTACGTAGTAAAACCAGGGTGAGGTTTCTTTCGGCTATTCGATAAACTCTAAATTTTACTTATTTACACCACCGAACCCTTTTTAAGAGCGAGCTACTGCATTTATCCTTCCTCTTTGAATACTTGAGCTACTAACAACGCTAATGCTGCTGTACCGGCGATCGCACCCCACTGGAGAAGCGGATTTTTATCTAGCCAGTCAGAAACACTAGGTATAACTAAGTTACCAAAATCTCCGTTAACTCTTTCGTCTTCAGCAACAGGTTGGTAAAAATTATTTGATGCATCTTCCGATTTCGGCTCGGAAGTATGTTGTAAATTGAAACCCACGAGCAGTAACACTGAATCTACTAATGATGGTGAGACGCGCTGTACCAAATCTAATATTTTAGCTACATCCCCAACCAAGAAGTCACGAGTTGGATGTTCGGCTGTATAGAGGATAGCATCAGCTACAAGTTTAGGCTCATAGTAAGGTGGTATGCCGGTAGGCTTTACCCCTAATTTCGTCAAGCCATTATTCCAGAAGGGGGTATTAATCACTGCTGGCTTTACACTTGTGACACTGATAGGCCATTTTTCATGTTGCAACTCAACGCGCATTGCTTCGATAAAGCCCTCAACCCCGTGCTTGGCTGCCGAGTAAGCACTTTGGTAGGGTAGCGATCGCCTACCTTCCATTGAAGAAACATGGATCAATGCTCCCCTTCCCTCCCGCTTCAGATGGGGTAAGGCCGCCATTGCACCATACACCTGTCCCATCAGATCGACATCAATCACATGCTTAAACTCTTCTGGTGTTGTATTGTCGAAAGTGGCAAAGATGCCGATAGCGGGGACATGTACCCATGTATCAAGTCGCCCGTATACTTCCACAGTTTTATCTGCGATCGCCTTAACTTGCTCAAATACTTCTACATCAGCTACGCAATAAGTGGCCTCGCCGCCAAAGCCGCGAATCTCTTCCACTAAAGACTTTAGCTTTGACTCACCACGAGCCGAAACTACAACTTTTGCCCCGCGTCTAGCAAACTCAATAGCTGTAATCCGTCCGATACCACTAGAAGCTCCAACAACCGAAACAACCTGTTGATTAATTGGCTTTAATTGCATAAATGTTACTCCTTAAAAAAATAATGAATTGTTTTTGCTTGAATAATTCATTTAGCAATAGCAAGCGTAGTTTTAGTTAAACTAAAAACAAAATTAATTCCTTTAACATTACTTTACAATAAACTTTTTAGCAATAAATCCTTCTTTAGAAGTAAACAAAATTGTCTCTAAAAGAATTTATTTTCTCTCTACCGATAGGCTCAGATCCCCGACTTCGTAAAAGTTGTCGGGCATCTTTTTGTTCATAACTCCTGCACGGATTGCTATATAAATAAATCCATATTTTATATTATTTATAGCTAAGTAAGTGGGTCAAATTAAATATAAAACCTCACCCTAGCTCCGGCTTCCCTCTCCTTACCCTCTATCCGGCTTCCCTCTCCAAAACATCGGAGAGGGATTGAGGGTGAGGTTTGATCTTATATTTAATTACCCCTACCTAGTTTGTATCAGTTTTTACCTATATTTTGTTAGTCATTTCTTCTAGTTCTTTGAGGTGCTGTGCGTTCACAAGCCATTTTTCTTCATAGTTAGATTTATCTGTACTATATTGACTTTGTTGTTCTTTTAGTGTTGCAATTCCATGATTAATTATTGGTAATCCTTTCCCTTGGGTAATTACTTTTTTTAGCAACTTAAACCGTGATATTTCATTAATTTGATGCAAGAGTTGTGAGATACAACGACTAATGATAACTTCATTGTCAAAAGCAAGAATGCTATTAGATTCATCATCTTGAGATAATAATTGTTCGCTTACATCAAACAAAGCTTCTACAACTGAAGGGATATAATTAACAGGAATTTCTTCAGTGGATTCTAGCTGTTCTAAAAACACCCTAGCTTGCGTTGTGCCGTTTGGAAGTTTTTGTTTAGCAAGTTCTATCAGATAATTTTTAAATTTCTCTGTATTTTCAACCAAACCAAGGATAATTTTTATCTGAATATTAGATAACTCACCTACTGATAATGACAGACGAAAGTAAATAGGAAATATTTCTAAACTACACACACGTAGTTGTTCGTGCCATTCCAATTGCTTTTCATCTAGATAAGTATTACCAAAAATGAATTTAAACTTAGGAAAAAGGTGCATCAACAGGTTTTTAACGGCCTGCTTGTCCTCATCTCGCAGTTGAGCAATCCAGGTATTCAGAAGATTTTTGAGTTCGTCTATTGAAAGGTTTACCTTTCCTACAAAAATATGAGGATTCTGATGAATTATACTATATATCTTTGGGCAAAAGACTCGCAAAGACTCAATAGCAATGAAATCAACAGGGTTTACTTCATTTTTTACTGCTGGATATGTCACTGCTAAAGTGTTAACCAAACGAACAATATCGCGGATGTTAGTAATAAAGTGATCTATTCCTTGAAAATAAATATTACCCCAGCGAGTTTGGTTAATTTGTTGTTTTGGAGTTTCCGCAAATATACGATCGAGCTTTGCAAAAAGTAGCCTGCGAAGTGAGCTTTTATTAGGAACAGGTAACTCAAAACTAACTTGAATAATTTTTTCTAAGTATGCTTCTCCAGATATTTCTTTAGTATCTGCAATTTTTTTTATGACAATTTCTTTATCAAAAACTAGCAGATAGACAAGATTAGTAAAATTTCGCATTGCTTTGAAAATACGAAATAACTGGTTGATATCTTCAGCAGCCAACCGATCAATATCGTCAATGGTTATAACTATTCGCCTCTGCTGCTGTACTAGCGTGTCTTCTACTTCTTCTTTTAATTCGGCAGCTTCTTTGTCCTTATCGTCCAATAATGCTGCTAATGCCTTACCAGTTTGAGCATAAGGTAGAGGAATATCTGAAATAATCGCGGCAAAATCAGCTACTCTTTCCCTCAAACCTTTTGGGACAGATGACTCTTGGCTTAAAACGTTTTTTAATTGGTCAAAAAAGCGCCTTGTGATATTTTCGTGTCCAGACAATAACCAGGGATTAAAAGGAACGATGATTGGTTTCTCCTCCTCTGGCTTTTGCTGAAGATAGTGAACTACAAAGTTTAATAATGTAGATTTGCCAGAGTTCCAACAACCGTAAACTGCAATAACGAAACCTTCAGGATAGGTCATTTTGCAAATACTATCCGCTAGATACTTGGCAAAGTTCGCATGTCCTAGTAGGTCTTTTTCGGGATCAACTAAAGAGCTATCTGCCGATATATCGTTAATTTCTGTCTGTACCATAAGTTTTTTACTGATGTTGCGCTCCGGCGGGGCATAGCCCATCGTTGCACATTCGGTAAGATGAGCAATGATACCTCACGATAGAAATTTCCAGTGAATAATTTCCTCAAGGCTTATGCAATTGGTTATATATTAGTTATTTACCATCGCCCTGATTAGCAGGTTAAATAGACAAACAGCGTCGGAATGGAAATTCTATCTCCATGTCATCTAGTAAAAGTACTCAAAGAACTCCAACTTAAACCCCAATCCTAACTATTGGTTATATAAATTCAGCATAATTTATGTCTGTGTGTACTAGTGCCAGCTAAATTTTAAGACTCCTCTGCAAAAGTATTAATTCTTAAGAGGGAATTTGGCAAATATAAATTATTTTTTTGCCACAAAATATTATTTAACTGCTAAAAATATATATATAAGGAAGCTTTTAGCAAAATCTCTATACATAAAATTAAATTTATGTCAATAAATTGGCTTTTTTGATTAGAAGCCCAAGCCCAGCTATATGATGCCTGTTTTTTCTGCAAAAGCAGCCTATAGCCAATATTTACTATGAACTAGGGTAGGGCGCGTTTTTAAAGTCTTAGATTCCCCCAATCCCCGATAAATTGGGGGACTTTAAAAGACTCTGATGAAGGCTTTTTAAGGAGAGTCAGCGCTATCTTGCGGTACAAGCAGCAAGTGGCGTGGATTTAGGGGTATCTAAAAATTTAGCAGGCTAAACGAACGAGTAGTTTAGAAAACACACTCTAGTCTTTTGCCCAAGTAAGGAATTGCAATGCGTTAAAGCTTATTGATGAAACATTATATAAGTTTTACTAATTATAGCTAATAGTAGCTATAACAATTTAACCAATTTTGGGGGTTTAAGTCCCCTGTTTCTACAAGCAGCGTGTTTTGTGTCGGGGTTTAAATCCCCGTCACAAAACGTAATTGCGAATGGGCGAAAAAGCGAATTGCGAATTGTTTTAACTCTTCAAATATTGATTAGATAACATGGTTCAGTCCCAAGAAGATGACATTTCAGTAGAGGCTAGTTCTCTTTTCCCTGTCCCCATTCATGAAGTCTCAGAGGATAGGGCATTAACGGAGAAGGTGCTTTTTCCAACTCCGAAGCTGTTTTTGAAAATTTCTAAGCTAGAAATTCGCAAAAGCCTTAAAGCGCTAACTTATGAGAGTGTCTTTGCTACGCTTTTTTATAGTGTCATCGGCGGGGCGTTGCTCACTAATTTCTTGCTAGAGTTAGGGGCTGGGCCAGTACAAATTGGTCTACTGGCCGCTATCCCTCAGATTGTGAATCTGCTGCAACCTCTGGGAGCGTATTTGGTGAACCGAAGTACCAGCTTTCGCTCGTATTTCCTGTCTATTTTCATTCCATCCCGGTTGGTGTGGTTGATTCTTTTGCCAGCGATTGTCTTGGTTACTTCATCTGATATCGCTGGATACCAAGTAGTGCAGTTGACATTGGGAATTCTCTTACTAAGTAATATCATTGAAGCTTTCGGTCGTGCGCCTTGGCTTGGGTGGTCTGCTGTATTAGTACCTGAGCGTTTGCGGGGGCGATATTTCGGTTTTCGCAATAGCATTCTCGGCTTGACTAACCTTATTGCTGTGCCGTTGCTAGGTTTAGCAGTATCGGTTTGGCCTGGTGGAACAGTTGAAGGCTATGGTGCAGTCTTGGTTTTAGGAATTTTGCTGGGATTAATCAGTCAAATGTGTCAGTTCTGGATGACGGATGTAAATCCACAGCTTTTAAAAGCCTCGGCTTCAGACACATCTCAAACGCAGTATCAGGGTATAGATTTTAGCTTTCTCAAAGATGGTAATTTTTGCAAGTTTGTCCTTTACCTGAGCATCTGGTGCTTTGCTGTTAACATTAGCGCTCCCTTCTTTAACCTCTATATGCTGGATAACCTGGATATAGATATTAGTGTGGTAACGATTTATCACGGTTTAGGAACTGGTGCGAACATGTTAATGCTGCTTTTGTGGGGGAAACTGGCCGACCGAATTGGGAATCGTCCGCTACTGCTATTAGTGGGAGTTTTGGTTGCGGTGACACCTCTGCTGTGGCTAGGAGTTGGAAGCGATCAAATTTCTTTTTGGATCTGGTTACCCTTGTTGCATATACTAACTGGCGGGACGTGGGCGGCAATTGATTTGTGTACCAACAATATGATGATGGGAATATCACCCGTGCGTTATCAATCTGCTTACTTTGCGATCGCAGGTGCGATCGCTGGTATAACTGGAGCAATCGGTATCAGTGTTGGCAGCTGTCTAGCAACTCTGCCTGGTGCTGCGGGTTTGCTGGGGCTGTTTGTTCTCTCAGGCTTATTACGAATGGCTGCACTTGTGTCTTTGGTTTTTGTTCAAGAGCAGCGCTCAGTACCAGTGAGTCAGCTAATGCGAGTTTTGTTTCCCATCAGGCAGTCATCTAATCTGATTGAAGTTGAGGAATAAGTTTTTAACTATTATAGGACTTACGCAAAAGTTACGGAATAACGAACCTTATTAGGCGCAGAGGACACGGAGAAATAAGAGTTGGAGAGATATTTTACGTAAGTCCTATATTAATAGGGGCAGGGGTTAGCAGTGGTGCATTTTAAGGAAGCCATTGTAATCCCTTATCCTGTAATTTACGCTCGATATGCTGCATTTGTTGGATATTTTCTCCAGTAACGATCGCATAAATATCTGTGTTGATTTTTCCGTATTTGATTTTCTCTAAAGCCGACAGAATGATTAAATCTTTGCGATCTAGTTCTGGTTTTAAGGCGACTAAAATTGAATCCAGCGTACCTTCCATGCGGTAATCACTGGAATATTTAGCTACTCCCTTTCCCAATCCCACTAGGGTATTACGCTGCAAGCACAACGGAGTCGATCCATTGACTCGGAAATTGGCATCTATGGCATAAAATTGTCCGTCTTGGTCTTCTAGGACATCAAAGCCAATCACGCCGAAATAACCCTGTTTGTGAGCATACTGACCAACGTTAGCAATCATCTCAAAGAACTTGCTCATGTCAGTGTTGCGGTAGTCAATCAGTCCCCCTAAATAGTTGCCTTCTGGAGTGACGAGTTGGGTGGTAGTGCCGATGAGGGTTATTTCTCCTAGTTTGTTAATATAGAACTGTACGCAATAATTCTGCACTTCATTCTTGACGAACTCCGAGACAATAATCGTATCCAGCAACTTAATATCAAGATATTTCCTAATTTCTTCAAGGCAGTAGTTCAAATCGCTGGGACTTTTGATAATATAAGTGCCTTCTCCTGAGAGTCCGTGGGAGGTTTTAATTAAATATGGAAATTGTGGTAATTGAATGTCTTCAATATTGACTTGGTGCAGATTATAGCTCTCGTATTTCGGACATTGCACCCCCAATTCGGCTAGGGTTACTTTGCTGAGTAAGCGGTAATGAGTGTCTGGATCAACAGCGTGTTTTTCAGGCTTGAGGTGATCAAAGGGAAATAGACTAATGAGTTTGTCTAAGCGATCGCTGTGGCTGAGGTCATCCAAATAAGTCAAGCGATCCATCATTGACCTATTGGAGTAGCTGAAGCCGAAATGCTCTTGCCAATATTCAAGCAGCGACTTTGGCGGTGGTATAATCACAATTCCTGGAATGCGATCGCCTAATACAGCCAGATTTTTCCAAGGTTCTTTCTGACAAATCTTGTCGAAGGAGGTTTTGGTGGCTTCACTACTGCCATCTTGAATAAAATATTTTTTCAGGTTGGGATAAGCAGCCCAACTGGCCGTTGCAGGGTAATTTAAAATAAACCCATAAGATGCATCTGTAATATCTTGAGCAAACAGATCAGAAAGAGAACTCCCTTGAAAGTATTGAAAGTTATATTTTGAGTTCATTTAGCCCTCCCTACTTAACTTAGTTTTCTTTATTCTCGCCTACTTACTTATCAAAATCTCAATCTTTCTTAGAGTAAATACCACCTCCATAAACTGCAAAGCCACCGTATACAAAAGCTGGCATAATTAGAACAATCCACCATTTTCCTAATAGCCACCATTGATTTACATCTGTACTCGGATCAATATTGTTAGTTATAAAAAATCCCAAAGTGGTTGCTAAACCCGCGATCGCGTGAATGTAGATAGGGCATCTGAAGCCAGCTTTCCACCACGCCACAATAGCAGATATCAAGATAAAAGCGATGAGAATAACTTTGATCGTACTCACGTTCAGTCCTCAACAAATTGAACTCCTTCAATCGTGTTCAGCAATCTCAATTCCGAGTGCTTCACACTTAGGAGTCGATACCCTACTAGTATTCCCATATTAATTTTAGGTATAACTCAGAACTTAACAATAAAACTGTCTCGCAAATGAAAGTCAGTCTCCGCGCCTTTATGAGTTAACGCCCAGTAAGTGACCTCACCATCTCTATCTTTGATGACAGTCGTAATGGCAACTTCAATAGCTTGCTTGACAGAGATAATTTTATCCAAATCGACATTTAGAGCCAGTGCTAAACTATCAGCTTGATTTTGAACATTAAACGATAGGTTTTCAAACGCTGTTTCCTCTTGCATTCCTTGACGATATCCATCAAAGCGATAGACATTCCAGTGTCCGGCGGGGGAGAGGTTAAATTCCCAATACCGTGCAGAATCTTTGACACCAAGAAAGAACTCGAAGCAGGTGTCTTGCCAAAGTTCATGCTTGCGTGATGGAGTATTTGATAGTGGGACGATTGCAATTTCTTTTAAATCGTCCTCAAGCATATAGCGGATGGCAAGTTGATTACCATTTCTGGCAATATTACCTGCAATTTTCAAATTAGGCAGGGATTTTGTAGAAAGAAAGGGTTGTAGAGAAAATGTCTGATTGTTCATTTCATATCTTTAATAATATTACAAATTTGCGTTTCTTGAGATTCAATACTTTCGGTAAGCTTAAACTGGACGATCGCTCTGGCCAAATTATGTTCTGGGTGTTTAACTTTAAAGTAGACATTCCCTGCTAAATAATCAGCAAAAAATCTCAATCCTAGCTCAAAAGTAATTAGACGAATTGCATCATATATATATGCGTAGTCATTCTCAGTCAGAAACGCCTTTGCTACCGAGAGATAACCTTGTAAGATTCCCTGACACAGGTCGGTATCGAAATAAACACTATCCCAATTCTCAGTTTCTTCTCCCGCTGGATTGCAACCCGATCGCAAGCAATCACCAATATCGTAATGTACCAGACCGGGTTTAACGGTGTCGAGGTCGATGACGCTGACGGCTTGCAGGGTAGCAGTGTCAAACATGACGTTATTGATTTTTGGATCGCCGTGCATCAGACGTAAGGGTAGCTTGCCTTCAATTTTGGCATTTTCTAGGATATGTGCAAAGGTTTGGCGATCGCTAACAAACTGCAAGCAATAATTAACTTCCGAAGATTGACACGCACTAGTTTTCGCCAACACTTCTTGGTAATGTTGGAGATAAAGCGGTGTAATATGAAATCCTTGAAGGGTATCGGCGAGTTTTTCTGGTGGCAAATCGCTGATCAGATTGTGGAACATTCCCAAGGCATAACCGATTTCTTTCGCATGTGAGCGATCGCGCATAGTATCGAAACACTGGGAGCCTTCAATAAAGCTGATCGCCCGCCAAAAGGAGCCGTCTGCATCCGTACAGTAGTCTTGAGCATCCTTAGTCAACAGTACGCGTGGCACTTCCCAGCGACGATTCAGAGGTGTATGTTGTAACCGTTTGCGAACATGCTCAGTGAAGGTACGCATATTCTGCATAATCAGTTGTGGCTGCCGGAATACCTGCGTGTTGATGCGTTGCAAGACAAAATATTGTTCTTTTGAATCATCTAGATTTACTAAGAAGGTGTCATTGATATTACCACTACCAAAAGCTTTAACGTCTGTAACCTTCCTCAGCCTAGCGAATTGAGCAGCGATCGCAACCAGATTATCTGCACCCTGCGTATTGAATTCTTCCGTCATGTTTTTGACCTGTACTACTCCTCATATACATTGCACAAAGGCAATAGGGGATATCGTAGCGCAAGTGTCAAGATAATTCGTAATGACGCTCAGTTTTGCGGCTCATAACTAAAGTCCGTTAAAACTGACTTTAATCTTTTCTCAGTCGTCTTTAGACGACTTTAGCTATACGCCTGGTGAATTCATTCTGAGGCGGGCTAGATGAGAATGAAATAGCCCTGATAACACAGGGCGCAAGTATAAGCTTGCAAAATCAAGGTGCGAGCGACAGTTTTAATTCCTCTATGTTCGTAGTAATTAGTAGTTTGATCTAGGAATGCTGCTACAAAATCTAAATTATCATCAGCAATCTGAATAAAATTACCCAAATGACTAGAAATTGATTGCGGGGTTATGCCTGTTTTGGATACTAACAGGACTTACGCTTTCAAGGCAGTGAAAGCCCTGATTTCCCGTAGGGGCAATTCATGAATTGCCCCTACATTTCGTACCTAATGCGTAAGTCCTAACTAAGTTATTCATCCAATCTTGCACAGAGAGGATGGGGTCATTTCCCCCTGCCCCTTGCCTCTTGTTCAACAGATACTCACCGTTTTGGATGGCACTAACAAATATTGAATGACAGATATTGATTTTTGTTATTTATTCAGTATCATAGTTGTATCACCACAGTGGAAAACTTGCTATGTTGTCACGTCAACTGGGAAAAAACGGTTCAACAATATCAGCACTTGGGCTTGGCTGTATGGGCATGTCTGATGCTTATGGCCCAGCCGATCGCCAAGAAAGTATTGCAACAATTCATGCAGCACTTGATGCAGGCGTTAACTTACTGGATACAGGCGACTTTTACGGCATGGGACACAATGAACTGCTGCTACACGAAGCCCTAGCAGGACGGCGGCGGGAAGATGTTTTCATTGCTGTTAAATTCGGGGCATTGCGATCGCCTGACGGTAAATTTATTGGCTTCGATGGTCGTCCTGAAGCCGTGAAGACTTCACTTGCCTATACATTAAAACGACTGGGAACCGATTACATCGACCTTTACCAGCCAGCCCGACTCGATCCAAGAGTGCCTATTGAAGACACCGTTGGGGCGATTAGCGAAATGGTGAAAGCTGGATATGTTCGCCAGATTGGTTTATCTGAAATGGGTGCAGATACAATTAGGCGTGCTTATGCGACTCATCCGATCGCTTGCCTTCAGATTGAATATTCGCTCCTGAGTCGTGGCATTGAAGATGAAATTCTCCCGACTGTGCGGGAATTGGGAATTGCTGTCACCGCTTATGGAGTCCTTTCACAGGGATTATTGAGCGGTCACTGGTCGAAAGAACGCTCTAATAACTTTCGCGGACATCTGCCCCGCTTTTCTGGAGAGAATCTAGATCGCAATTTATTGCTAGTCGAAGCCCTTGGCCTGATTGCCCAAGAACAGAATGCGACGGTTGCTCAAGTGGCAATTGCTTGGGTGTTATCGCGGGGGAAGGACATTGTGCCATTGATTGGGGCGCGGCGTTGCGATCGCTTGAATGAAGCACTCGGTGCATTGGATCTACACTTAAGCAAGGATGATCTCGCCCGGATTGAAACAGCAGTGCCACTAAATGCCGTAGCTGGCGATCGCTATGATCCAGATCAAATGCGGATGTTGGATAGTGAAAAGAAATGAATGATTCAGCTTTGACACCGGAGCGGATTCTCGACGCTGCCGAAGAGGTTTTGCGCCGTTACGGTCTGGCAAAGGCAACAGTCGTTGATGTGGCTCGCTTTTTAGAGGTGAGCCACGGCACGATTTATCGGCATTTTCCCAGCAAGGCTGCCTTGCGCGATGCGGTAGCAGAACGTTGGCTGCATCGGGTTTCTACACCATTAGCAGCGATCGCCCAAGAACAGGGTTCCGCCGTTGAACGGTTGCACCGATGGTTTGAGCAACTCATGACTCTGAAACGTCAAAAAGTTCTGAACGAGCCAGAGTTGTTTGCAACCTATTCTGCGATCGCTCAAGAGGCGCGAGGGGTAGTTCAAGCTCACATTGCTGAACTGATAAGCCAAGTTGCTGCGATCGTCGAGAGTGGTATTTCCAGTAACGAGTTTAAGGTAACAGATCCGCAGGTAGCAGCGAAGGCAGTCTTTCAAGCGACGGTTCGATTTCACCATCCAGCCCACGCATCCGAATGGACCGATCCAAACATCGACACGGACTTTACCCAAGTATGGCGCTTGGTAGTTGCTGGCCTTGTGGTGGGTGAGTTAATCGTTTAACTGCTAGTCAGCATTGGATCTAAACAATTTTAGATTTGGCTCCCCTTAATCCCCTCTTCGCTTGCTCTTAGGGGAGACAAAGCATAGCTTTGGCTCTTTGGGGTTCTTCGGGTTTAATAAGCAATCAAGCGGACACTATATCACTCCGTGGCAAACTATTCAACACGAATCTTTTAATTCCATTATCCAAAATTTAACTAAACCACGTCTATCTTGAAACCTGTAGTTCAACTCTTTTCAAAAGGATTTGCCCTCATCCCCCAACCTATCCCCCATATATGCCAGAAGAGAAGCCAGAATTTCAAAGTCCCTCTCCCAAAATTGGGAGAGGGATTTAGGGTGAGGGCAAAAACTACGGTTATCAACTTAGATCAGGTTTAGTTCCGTGGGTTTAACATTTTTGAGGGGTCTAAGTCCCTCGCTTCTAACAAGCGACAAGTAATGCGATTGGGGTTAAAATCCCCATTACAAAACAAAATTTACGAATTACGTACAGCCCTTTGGGCATGAAAACCGCGCAGCGTGCCGGAGGCTCTATTACGAATTACGAATTATTTAAGTCCCCCGGTTCTAAAACTGGTAAGTAATGCGATTGGGGTTAAATCCCCATTACAAAACAAAATTTACGAATTACGAATTACGAATTACGAATTACGAATTACGAATTACGAATTACGAATTATTTTAAAATTCGGTCAAGCTGTATTGCCTATTTTCCCGTCTCCAGTTGCTCCCGTTGCTTACCATACTCCCGCAGCTGCTTCAAAAGGTTTTCTTGGGATGAGTTAGAGATAGACAGACTGGGAGTTGGGGTTGGTTCCGGGTTGATGTCGGTACTGGCAAAATTAGCAGGTGGGGGATTAATTACGTAGACCGATAGAGACTTATCATTAGACATTGCCTCTTGAGTTGGTGTTGGGATAGGAATTAGATTCTTTGGTTTGCTCACAGCAGTTTTTACCGAATCTAGAGTACTAGCAACTTGCACTTGTTGCTGCATCTGTTGTGTAGAAGATACTAAACTACTTAGACCATTCACCAATTGCCGCAAATTTTGTCGGAAAGTAGGATCGCCTGTCAACTCATCCAAATCAGATGTAATTTTTTGGCTATTTTCAAAGGTTACTCGTGCTGAATCTAAAGTTTGTTGCAGCAGCACCACATTCTTTGGATCGTTTAAGGTTTTTGAAGCATCACGTAAATTAGCTGAGGCTTGCGCCGCATTTGCTGAAAGAGTTTCTAAATTGTTGATTAATTTTCCTTGAGTGAATCGATTCACAGCTGGTGATAGGCTACTGACTGTAACACGCAGTTGGTTGCTCGTTTCGGTGATATTGTTCAAAGCGCCAACCAGCGAAGAACGATTTGTTGTCAATAAATTATCCAGATTGTTCAGCAAACGATTTGCTTGAGTTGCAGTTGCACCGAATTGATTTATTGTTTGACTCGAAGATGTACTAAGTTGGTTTGTCGCTCGTTGCACTGAATTAGCAGTGGCTGAAAAGGTATTAAGTTGTTGTCGCAAGTTTTTGGTCAAACCTTGTAAATCTTGACTTAGCCCAGTAAAACTGGTTGCTGCGGTTGTGGTAGTTTCTAGAACCCTATTGACATTTCTATAAAATTGGGGGTTATTATATGCAGCTGCTAAATCAGTTGAACTGCGAATTAATTCATCAACACTGATGCCAACCTGACCTTTTAACCGAGAGCCATTACAAATTATCAGGCTCTGATCGCAATTTTTATCTAGGGGTTTAGCAATCACAACCCCAGTAGGTAAGGCTGCTTTTGGTGTGATGTCGATAATACTTTCGCTAATTAATCCGCTTTGATTAGCTTCCACCAGTACATTCCGGGGGAGAAGTAAGTCAGTTTGGCCAATTTCAATCTCTACATCAATGGCATTTGCTCTGGGTCGAACCTGGGAAATAGTTCCTACCTTAAAACCACGATAGCGAACTGCTGCTCCCTTTTGCATTCCGCCAGCGTTAGCAAATTCCACAATAATTTTGTATGAACGACCAGCAGGAGTGAATCTATTTAACCACAAAAAGAGTAACCCAAATACCCCTAATCCTAGCAGGAGCAACAACCCCACAGAGCCTTCTCTAAATGTTCGCCCAGACGCGTTGGCGAAGCCTCTCGGAGAGAAGCGGCTTGTCATAAGACCTCGCATTTTTTTCCTCCACCCAATAATTAGTTATGAGTTATGAGTTATGAGTTATGAGTTATGAGTTATGAGTTAGGAGTTGAATTTAACTCTCCCTCCTGATTCTTAACTCCTCACTTTCTAACCGATGACTTGAATCGGCCCTTGCACACTTCCACTGAGAAATTGTTTGATTAAAGGATTTTCTGTGTTGTATGTTTCACTAACTGTACCCTGCCACTGCACTCTACCTTCATAAAGGAATATAAGTCTATCAGCTGTACGGCGCATAGTACTGTCTTGGTGGGTAACAACAGCATAAGTACTACAAACTCCATGTAAACATTGCAAATAGCGGATTAAATCTTCGATTACTGTTGAGGCAATCGGATCAAGTCCGGCTGTTGGTTCGTCGTATAGTAGAACTTCTGGGCCTTCTGTGAGATCATCGGGATTAGACATAATCGCACGAGCAAAACTTACGCGTTTTCGCATTCCCCCCGAAAGTTCGGCTGGGTAGAGATGGCCTATTTCTGGCAAACCTACCATATCCAATTTTTCTTTTACCAAATCTTGGATGCGCGATCGCGGTAGGTTTGAATTTTGATAAAGTAAAAACCCCACATTCTCCTGCACCGTCAGCGAATCAAATAGCGCCGCCTGCTGAAACACCATGCCAATGCCAACCTGCTGGCCACCATCCTCTATCAAACCCTCTCGCCGCACTCCTTGTACATAAACTTCTCCTTCATCAACAGTAAGTAACCCCGCCATTACCCGTAAAATTGTTGATTTACCAGTCCCCGATGGGCCAATAATCCCTAGTGCTTCTCCCCGGTAAATGCTTAAGTCTACATTATCTAGAACTTTATGGCTACCAAAGGACTTAGAAACACCTTTCAGTTCAATCAATGGTTCAGTCATTAGTTATTAGTCATTGGTCATTGGTCATTGGTCATTTGTCATTGGTCATTAGCAAAGGACAAAGGACAAATAGCCCAATAGTGATGTCATAGTTATTGGTCGGGCTTTGTATGGTACATTATAAGTATATGATTAGCATTTTAATTAAGAAAATTTATTTTTCTAGTATAATACTTAGTTATTTACAATGTTTAACGTCTCCGAATTCCCTAAACGCAAGCTTGACGAAGACACCCTAGTAATTTAACATCTCAGTAATGGAGAACTAAGACTCCAGTTTTTTGTGGAGATTAGCAAAGTGATACAATAGTATAAACTACTTAGCATGAATATGCTGATTATTGTTATAAATACTTAAATAAAAGCTCCGAAAACAAAAAATAATTAACAGCTTGATGCAAGACATAGCAGTAATATTTAATTTGTGATAATCAAAAGGTTAAGATTCACGAGTTTTTAGATAAGTCGAAAATTTTTGTTCCTGAATGATTAAGTAGGGCTATTTCGTTGAACTAGAATTATGTCTCCCCTCTCCCATATTTGGGAGAGGGGCTGGGGGTGAGGGAAAAGATTTAAGCACTCATTGCTCCCTACCCAATACCTATTCAAATGAGAACCGCTATAATTTGAAAGGTTCAGGACTTACGCATAGGTAACGTAAAATCGAACTGCAGAGGACGCAGAGCGCACGGAGAAATAAGAGTTTAAGAGAGTTGTTGCGTAAGTCATAACGTTAATAGCATCTATGTCAATTTTGGAGTTGCCAAAATTAAAATTTATTGCCTAAGATTAGAACAATTACTGATAAAAATTAAAATAGAGATTATGATTAGCCAATTAGAACAGTTTGCAAGTGATAATTCCTCTGGAATTTGTCCAGAAGCCCTAGAATATATGATTAGGGCAAATCAAGGCAGTGTTCCAGCCTATGGAAATGATGAATGGACTCAAAAAGCCACAGATTATTTTCGGGAACTCTTTGAAATTGATTGTGAAGTATTTTTTACCTTTAACGGTACAGCCGCCAATTCTTTATCTTTAGCAGCCCTTTGTCAGTCATATCACAGCGTCATTTGTCATGAAACATCTCACATAGAAACAGATGAATGTGGCGCACCTGAATTTGCATCTAATGGCTCTAAACTGTTACTTGCTCAAGGTAAAAATGGTAAATTAACATCAGAGGCTATAGAGGCAATTGTCACTAAAAGGACTGACATTCATTATCCTAAACCTAAAGTTATTAGCATCACCCAATCAACTGAATTAGGGACTTTATATTCTATTGAAGAACTTCTGAAAATTAAAGAAGTTGCGAAAAAGTATAACTTAAAAATTCACATGGATGGCGCTCGTTTTGCAAATGCAGTTGCCACTATGAATAAAAGCCCTGCTGAAATTACTTGGAAAAGTGGAGTAGATGTGTTGTGCTTTTGTGGTACAAAGAATGGAATGGCATTAGGTGAAGCTATTCTTTTCTTCAACAAAGAGCTAGCAGAGGATTTTGATTATCGATGCAAGCAAGCAGGTCAGCTAGCCTCAAAAATGCGGTTTATCTCTGCTCCCTGGTTGGGTTTATTAGAAACTGGTGCTTGGCTAAAAAATGCCAGACATGCGAATCAATGTGCTGAATACTTAGAAAATCAACTATTGAATATAGAAAATGTTGACTTGATGTTTCCTAGAGAAGCTAATGCTGTGTTTGTTAAACTACCTGAGCAAGTCATTCACACCTTAAAAGCAAAAAACTGGCAGTTTTATACATTTATCGGCGTGGGAGGAGTACGTTTTATGTGTTCTTGGAATACGACTCAAGCAAGGATTGATGAATTGATAGATGATATTAAGAACGCAACTAATTACAATAGCTAAATATTAAAAAGTGAAATTAATGAAATAAGTACAGCAATCCTAAAACTGCTTTTTGTATTGCTGCTAAACGATAGGGTTAGCCCGTCGCCGGGTTAGAGAAGTTTTTTATGAAAGTAGGTGTGCCAATCTTAGAGAGAACCCAAGTACCTAGTGTTAGTCTTGCAGACATAGAAAAAGTGTTGGCTGCTTCAAAATATGGTCTTGAAATTATTCCGTCGTCTGCTGAATCTTCGGAGGTTTAGGCTAATATAACTACAAGCGATCGCTAACTAAACCAGTCAACAAAATTTAACTATAATTCGCGCCTATCTCTGGCGCACGCAATAAACAGACGAGAATTTGTTGCAATTTGAAGGTTTAAGCTTAAATCACCCTACCCGTGAAGTTTTTCTGGTAAACGAAGCATTAAGTTAATAGTAAAAGAGTTTGACTTATTAGAATATCTCCTCTCACATCCGCGCCAAATGTTTACTAGAAACTAAAATCAGAGAGAGTTTGGGGTTACGACTTGATGGGTGATTCTAATATTATTCCGGTTTTTATTGGTTATCTACGACTAAAATTGAAAGACAATAAAGAAAAGCGTGTGATTCATACGTCCCGTGGTGTAGGCTATGCACTGCGGGAGAAATCGTAATGACTTGATGATTTCGGGAAAAAGGAACATATTAAAGACAAAAGAGGATCATGAATAAAAAATGGGCTGTTAAACGACTGACAGTAAATCTCACAACCGAGGAAATGAAGAAACTTCAATCCTACTGTGCTTCGACAGGAAGGCCAGCAACTGATGTAATTCGAGAATTGCTGCGAACTCTTGAGGTTGACAATGCTGAAAACTCTGAGATGAAAACAGCAGACTCAACAAGAATAGTTGGCAATAGGTCAAAATCACAATAACTATTGACTCGAATATCTCGCCAAATCTCAGAAATCTGCTACCGTGATTTACCGACAGATAGGACTAAAGGATGATCGTCTTTTGCTATAGTTTTTGCTGTTCCATGTAGATATCAGCAAAAGTACTCCCACCAACCATTGTGGTGTGGCGGTGACTCTTAATTACAAGATTTGTCAGGGGGTTAAATGCCCCCTCCGATCGCATTCATTTAAAGACTTAGGGGCTTTGAAATAAACAATACCCCACAAGTATGAACATTAATTACTACAATAAAATAATCACGCACCCGATCTCTGGAGTTCTAGCAGTGGGCTTATTTGATGATTTGAGTCGGTTTCTAGAAGACCGTTTAGAAGAATTCTTGCGTAACAATCCACATTTGGAGTTAGAGGCGCTGCTAGAACAGCTGCGTGAGCAAGAGGAAGGCACATTAAAGCTGATCGCAGATTTACAATTACAAGAAAAGCGATCGCAAGAAGAAATTCTCTCCACCGCTCAAGAAATTCAGCGTTGGCATATCCGTATTCAAAAAGCCAAAAACGCTGGTAGAGAAGATTTGGCGGCGGCGGCGGGTGAACGAGAAGCAACCCTATTGCGCGAAGGAAATCAGCGCTGGGGACACATGCAAGGGCTGAAAGAACGCATTAACCAATCTCAGGAACTACTGCGAAAAATTCAGCAGCGACGACAGGAAGTCCAAGCTAAAGCAGCCGTTGCACAGACAGCGCGTGCTAAAGCGCAAACCCAGCAGCATTTTGAAACTAGCGGCTGGTCGAATAAAACTAGCAGTTATTCTGGTGGATTGGATGACTTAGAAGAAAAGTTCCGTAGCTGGGAAACTCAGGATGAGTTAGAACAAATGAAGCGGAATCTAGGAAAATAATAGTCTTTAGGAACGTGGATTAAATAAAATGCAAAACTTCATGAACTATCTAGCTTCCCTCTCCTTTAGAAGGAGAGGGATTGAGGGTGAGGTAAGCTAGGGACATAAATTGTATGTTATTTAATTCTTGTTCCTTATACCAATTCTGTATGAAGATGCGCCATATATGAGGAACGAACCGCAAAGGTCGCAAAGGACACAAAGAAAGAAATAAATAAGAAGTCAATAAAATTTAGCGCAGCCTCACAAAGAAATGGTATTACATAAAACTAATTTAGGTTGGGTTGAGGAATGAAAGCCAACATAATCAAAGCTTTGTTGGGTAATCCTTAAACCCAGGGCTATTTCATTCTCATCTAGCCCGCCTCAGAATAAATTCTGAGTCTAATAGCGAAAGTCGTCTAAAGACGACTGAAAAAAGGTTATAGTCCGTTTTAACGGACTTTAGCTAAAAGCCAAAGAACTTCAGTTCTGGGCGGTTTATATATAGAATGAAATAGCCCTGTCCTTAAACCTTACCTAAGTTAAGAACCGTAGTTTTCATCCTCTCCCTAAATCCCTCTCCCAAATGCTTGAGAGGGAGTTTTAAATCCTGGCTCTCCGAATCCTAAATCTGGGATTCGGGGTTGGGGAAAAATCCTTTTCATCATGGAAGAACTATAGGTTTCAAGATAGACGTGGTTTAAGTTCAACCCAACCGACAAATCTTCAAAACCTACACAGTATTGGTTCCGAGCAGAATATTCAGGGATTTATACTAGTACAGGTTGGCGGAAATAGAGCAATCATTTAAAATCCCTAAAGAGCTTATTCCATAATACTTTTGAATGCGTGAATGCGTGACTTCTGCCAAGCTGTACTAGTCTGACTGAAAAGACTTAAACTTGGTTAAACTTACCAGAGTAAAGTTTATCAGACACTTCTTTGAGTTCTGGTTCAACTACTGTCAAATGTTGCTCTAAAATTGCCAAATTGCGAATATTAGACTTATAGAAAGCATCAAATAAATCACCCACTAAAGGCACAGTACCAACGACTGCTTCCAAACCAACATTAAAAATCATTTTGGTTAAATCTTGGCGTGGAATGCCAAAACGGGTAGCTAAAAATATGATGTAAGCTGAAAACGCTGTACTGATTAAATCACCAGCACCTGGAACCAAACCGATAATTGGGTCTATTCCAATATGAAAACCTGTCAGAGGGATACGTATAGATGTATCCATCAGACGGCTGAGTTTGCGGATGCGGTTGAGAGTAGCAAGGCGTTTGGCAGCGTCCATAATTTATGATATTTACACTACTCTTAATTTGCACCATTTTTATTTTTTTGTCTTGTATCGTTAGAAAGAAAAAGTAGTCAACTATCCAAAGCATCAAAGAGGGATTGAGGGTGAGGTTTTATCTTATGTTTAATTACGCCTACCTACTTAGTACAATTATCAAGCAAAAAAAATCTGGAAATTGTATTTAATTTACTAATCAGAATTTATTTTTCTGATAATGTTTAGTAAAGCCAAGTTTTACCTCTTCTTTGTATTACTACCATCACATCGTAAAAATACCTAAGTTTTTGATTAGCTATTAAGGAGGAGAAAATATCAGAAATCTTATGGTATTGAAAGATAAATGTAATTCAAGACACTTTTTTATTCGCTATCTTGTGTTGTTGCCACAGTATTTCCCAAATGTTTTCTATGAGAACTGAGGCAGAGAGAATAATATGTTTTTAGACATTTTAGCTAGCCTACAACGGTTATTTGTCGGTTACATTCCAGCCGTTGTCTTGGGTAGTTTTATCGGATATTTCATAGGCATTAATAGCATGATTTATCAGCTATTTAGGCTGATATTTCAAATCCCACATAGTATTCCCCCTATAGCTTTGCTACCTATTGCCTTAATAGCATTTCAAGAGAGCGAATCGGCTGCGATTGTAGTAGTTTTTTTAGGAACTCTCTGGACGATGATTATTAATACGGCAATAGGAATGCGGCATTTTCATAGACAGAACAATAACTTTCGAGCAGCTATATTTCATCTATTTCATGCCTTGAAAGTTAGCATTTGGGTAGCCTGGTTTATAGTTATTGCTACAGAAATGTTAATCGGCCCAAAAGGACTTGGCTTTACCCTCTGGGATGCTTATAAAGCTGGCAATGCCGATTATATAATCCAAGTGATTCTCTACATCGGTATCATTGGCTTTTTGCTAGATCAGTTACTAGATTTCGCAGCCTATATTCTTTCGCAAATGGTTTCAGATGGGAAAAAGCCTTCCTAAATTTTAGTTCAAATTCAGGGTAATCATCTAGCGATCGCACAACCAGGCGCAAGTAGAAAAGTTGCCCCTTTGCGTTGATTCTATTTACTCTTCGAGAGGTTGAACTGTTTGTTTGTCAGGAACATCCCGTCAGGTGCAAAAACTTTGTGTTTGCCCTCATCCCCTAACCCCTTCTCCCAAAGATGGGAGAAGGGGAAACTAGAATTATGTCTCCCCTCTCCCATATTTGGGAGAGGGGCTGGGGGTGAGGGAAAAGATTTAAGCTGTAGTTGGGTCGTCATTGACCTTAACAATCAGCTTGCCAAAATTATCACCTCGAAGTAAACCGATGAATGCACTAGGAGCGTTCTCTAAACCAAGAGCTACATCTTCTTTATACTTAAGTTTACCAGACTGCAACCATCCAGAAACATCACGCAAAAAATCATTAAACCGATGTTGATAATCACCAACTAAAAAACCTTTGATTAAAGCTCGTTTGATTAGCAGTGGTCTTAAATTAGGCCCTGATGGAGTAGATGTAGCGTTATACTCCGAAATCAAACCTACTAGTGGAATTCTTGCCCCAATGTTTATCTGTTGCAACACAGTTTCTAAAATCACACCTGCTGTATTGTCATAGTAAACATCAATACCATTAGGAGCAGCTTCTTTGAGCGCTGAATTAAGTTTTTGAGTTTTGCGGTTAATGCCAACATCAAAACCTAATTCTTTAACTATATAATCTTGCTTATCGTCATTCCCGACAATTCCCACGACTCGCGCACCTTTAATTTTAGCAATTTGACCTGCTACAGCACCGACAGCACCAGAAGCGGCTGAAACCACAACAGTTTCACCTTCTTTTGGTTGACCGATATCAAGTAGAGCAGCATAAGCAGTTAGACCAGGCATACCCAGTACACCTAGACTATAGGATAAAGGTGCTTGAGTAGGATCGAGTTTACGCACTGTCTCACCCTTAGATACAGCATAAGTTTGCCAGCCGTTATTACTAAGAACAAAATCCCCAATTTGAAATTGAGGATGATTTGATTTAATTACTTGGCTGACTGTACCACCTACGATAACTGAATCTAATTCTACTGATGCAGCATAAGACTCTCCTGCACTAATGCGGCCACGCATGTAAGGGTCTAGAGATAGATAAATGGTGCGGCTAAGAATTTCGCCTTCACCCGGTTCGGGAGTTGGTATTTCTACTAAAGCAAAATCACTCTCCTTTGGTTCGCCAACTGGACGACTTTTAAGGATGATTTGTTTGTTAATTAAATCAGACATAAGTTATTTTCCTTTAAATTAATCTAACCATACCTTTGTTTTCTCAGGTATCGGCATAGAGTATGAAGCACGAACCGCGTCTCGTTAAAGAAGGACACGAAGGAAATCGAAAATGATACTTTCTTGATATTTTAATTTGCTGATGTCTGCAAATATGTTAAAGTGGTTATGGATATGGTGGTAAAAGCTTGTGATAAAGTGATCCAAATATCTTTTTGGAAAAATTAATCAAGCAAACTCAACATATTCAATAATAGTACCATCAGGATGCATCGCTCGCATATTGACTCCAGTGGGAACTTTGTTAGGTTCCGCCAGAATCACTGCACCCTGCTGAATCAGCGCTTCTCGAAAATCATTGAGTGAGTCAACGAGAAATGTTGCATGTGTAGTCTTGAATGAAGAGAGTGCTTCTGGCGAACCAGCAATTAAAAGAATAGAACCCACACCGGCGAGTTCCAACTCAGTCTCGGAATATTGAAACCACAACCAACATTTTTCTGTAAAGAGGTTTTCATAGAAAGCGATCGCCTCATCCAAGTCTATGGGACTAAGATAGACTCTAGTTAGTACTTTAAGAATTTGCATTGCAAACTGTCTGTTAGGCAGCTAGTGGATTTGATTTTGCTTACTCGGCAAGCATAATTAAATAATTCGTAATTCGTAATAGAGCCTCCGGCACGCTCCGCGGTTTTCATGCCCAAAGGGCTGTACGTAATTCGTAATTAAGTTTTGTAATGAAGAGAAGTTTGTGGGGACGGTTTCCGTCCACAAAACTTCGGGGTATTTAACCCCAATCGCATTACTTGCCGGTTTTAGAACCGGGGGACTTAAACCCACGGAACTAGTTAACTAAGATTGATCAATAATCTATCTTCAATTTTAAAAAGGTCTTCAATTCTCTGTTCACCTAGCTCTAGATAACGTTATTCGCTGTCAATAAAAATACATTTCATTTCTACTCCTTTAATCCCACAAAAGTCATCTGTATAGCTATTACCAATATATATACACGATCAAGCATCAGTACATAACTTAAGGAGTAGTTATAGAAAATCGTCGCCTGATGCTTCCTCATGTTATGTTGAATTGATGTCTCGATTAGAAAAAATACGTCTGATACTGCTATAGCATTTAGTTGATACTGAATCAGTGAGGCATAGTGGAAATTACGAATTTTTTAAACCTTTCTCCCATGTGCATAGATAAAATAGTTATCTGTCACCTTTACCTCAGCCTGAAAGCCTGTTTTTTTAAGCTTATCTTGAACTTGATCAGGCTGATAAAAAATTTTGACAATCTGAAATTCTTGACCATCATTTAACTTTCGGTTTTTATATATGTTTCCGTCGTCTTTAAGAATATGATTCTTAGCCGTTGATGTCGGTTCAAAGTGAGAGTCAATTATAAATACTTGTCCACCCAGGCGAACAGATTGATAGACTTTTGTCAAAAATTAATCGAGTAATTTTGGCGGCACATGAGAGAGCCAAAAGGCAAAGAAAACTAAATTATATTCAGTGTCAGGTTCCCATGTAAATAAATCTATAAGGTGATATTCAACACTCGGTGAATTTAACTTCGAGCGATTAATTGTAATCACTTCTTTAGAGGCATCGATCGCAGTAATTTTTTTACCGATACTTAAAAGCTCCTGTGTCCAGATACCTGTACCACATGCTAACTCTAAAATATCATCCACTACCCCACTTTGGTGTAATGTATTTTTAATAACAGCTACTTCTTTAAACCAGCACTGGTTATTTTGGATACCGCGATCGTAGCGTCCTTTCCTATAGAACCACTGATCATATTCGTTGGCTCTAGCGCAATAGTACTCAATCTGTTGTTGAAGAATATTATCTGTCATTGCGTGCTTTCTAATCCCATTGAGTTTAGATTTGACGTTGCTATGACTTTTAAGGAAAATTTTGTATTCATCGAATAAACTTGCATTTCAGCTTTAATTATGTGATATTTTTATCATTCTGGAGTAATACGGTAAATCAATAAACTTGCCGGAGTTAGACCGTAGTTTTGCTGTAGTCTGATATTAATTTACCTTTTAAAGCAGAGTGATGATGTTGACTAAGTTCTTTCCAACCCGACTGTTGGGTATGGCTTTTGCCTTCCTTGAAAGGTTCCAACAACGAAGAATCCGTACTTTTTTCCTACTGTTTGCAGTGGGACTTAGCTTAACTCTGACTGTCTCTGCTTGTTCTCCAAGCGCAGGCGACAATGGCACAACGCAGACAACCCAAGCCCCCAGTCCAGCAGCTAGCGGTACCACAGTTCACATAGGTTACCAGAAAGCGTCAACTGTTCTCTATGCGCTGAAGGCGAGAGGGGAATTAGAAAAAGCTTTCGCAGCTTCAGGAACTTCTGTAACTTGGTCGGAATTTCCGGCTGGCCCCCCACTCCTAGAGGCATTGAATGCAGGTAGTATTGATTTTGGCTATACCGGAGAATCACCACCTATATTTGCTCAAGCCGGGGGTATTCCTTTAGTTTATGTTGCCTACGATCCTTGGAGTCCCAAGGCTGAAGCTATTCTGGTGCCCAAGGATTCACCTATTAAAAGTGTGGCTGAACTCAAGGGTAAAAAAGTGGCTTTTGCCAAAGGTTCTAATGCTAACTACCTATTGCTGAAAGCGTTGGAAAAGGCAGGGGTACAGTACAGTGACATTCAACGAGTAACTCTGACTCCCGCAGATGCTCGTGCTGTATTTGAGCGAAAAAACGTTGATGCTTGGGCAATTTGGGACCCGTACTTAGCCGCAGCAGAAGCAGCAACAGGCGCACGTACCTTAGCAGATGCGACGGGATTAGCTCCCAATCATGGTTATTATCTGGCTGCAAAATCTTTTGTTGATGCCAAGCCGGATGCCTTGAAAATAGTTCTCGCTCAGGTGAAGAAAGTTAGTGAATGGGCAAAGAATAATCCTAGTGAAGTTGCTAAACTTCTTTCCCCTGCTTTGGGTATAGATGTTCCTGTGTTGGAAATAGCAGAAAAGCGGCGTGACTATGATGTACTTCCGCTCACAGATGAAGTAATTACTAAACAACAAGAGGTTGCAGATACCTTCTACAAAATTAAATTGATTCCGAAAGAAATCAAAGTTAAAGAAATTGTTTGGCAAGGCAAAGTGAATAATTCGTAATTCGTAATACTCGCCTCCGGCAAGAAGCAAGCTAGATAATTCGTAATTTTTGAATTACGAATTTGGATGAAACAGCCCTGGCTTTAAAAAGGGGAGCCACTGGGGTCTTGAAGTCTCCCTCAAGCCTGCGATCGCTGCTGTCAAAAAGAACAGGTAGAAATCTTTATGCGGCTGCGATCGCTGCTATATTTTAGACGTATAAATCCCTTGAGAATTGTAAAATAACTTAACATGCTTCTGAATGATTGCCGTTTCGCAGCCTATCAAGTCTTTTGAGTTTGCTAAGTAGGTAGGCGTAATTAAATATAAGATCAAACCTCACCCTCAATCCCTCTCCGATATTTTGGAGAGGGAAGCCTGAGGCAAGGTGAGGTTTTATATTTATTTGACCCACTTACTTATCATTTGGTTTAATCAGTCTATTGAGGAGGTAAATCTATGGCAATGGTTCTAGAAAAAGTAGTTCCTTTTGGAAGGTCAATGGATGAATATATAAAAATATTCAATTTAACAAATGCAGATTTAAATAAAAGAATTATTGGGATTGGGGATGGGCCGGCAAGCTTTAATGCAGAAATGACGCGTCAGGACAAAAGTGTAGTTTCTGTTGATCCACTATACCAATTTTCTGGTGATGAAATATTGCAAAGATTTAATGAAGTGGTAGATAATATCATTAATCAAGTCAAGGCTACATCAAATGATTGGGTATGGAGCTATCATAAATCTCCAGATGATTTGCGACACAATCGCGTCAAAGTTATTCGAGAATTTCTGTCTGATTATGAAACTGGCAAAAAAAGCAACAGATACATAGTTGGTGAATTACCAAAATTGGCATTTAAAAATCAAGAATTTGATATAGCCCTATGTTCACATTTATTGTTTTTATATTCAGACCATCTGGATTACAATTTTCACCTAGATTCTATAGGTGAGATGCTGCGTATTGCTAAAGAAGTCCGAATTTTTCCTCTCATAACTTTAATGTGGAAACATTCACAACATTTAGATGAAATTGTCAAATATTACACTTCAATTGGTTATAAGGTAGATATTGAAAAGGTTGAATACGAACTACAGCCTGGTGGAAATAAAATGTTGAAGATAACCAGAGATGTTATATAATTCGTATTTATACAGAATTGATATAACCATTAGGGTGCAATCTCATAACCATTCGGTGTATAGGATTATTCCGCAAACATTTCAGCTAAAGTATCTAAAACTTCTTTTTGTTCATCAGAGTTAATCTGACCTAGCTTTTTGACTAATCGAGTTTTGTCAACTGTACGAATTTGATCTAGAACGATTTGCCCATCCTTGCCCTGAAACTGACAAGCAACACGAGTCGGGTAAGACTGTCCTTTAGTTGTCATCGGAGCAACAATAACCGTGGCAATATATTTATTCATCTCATCTGGTGAAATTACTACACAGGGTCTTGTCTTTTGAATCTCACTGCCAATCGTTGGGTCGAGGTTAACCAAAAACACATCAAATCGATTGACTACCACTCCCAATCTAGATGCTCCCACTCTGTAGTTACGGCATCATCGAGCATTGTATCGTCGTGTTGCTTCGCCATTGTTGCAAATGCTTCGTCCCACCCCTGACGCGATTGAGAAGCAGCACGGATAACTAGATAACAATCTTGAATTTCAATTTCTACCTCTTCACCAATACCACTCTGTTCTAGCAGAAGTTTAGGAATGCGGATACCTTGAGAATTCCCAATTTTAACAATACGGGTTCTAATTGCTCTTCCCATGAGGATACTTATCCTTGATTGTAATTACATTGTGATTACAATCAAGGATTTTGTCAAGAAGCGCTCAATCGCTTTCAAAATTACCAGATGCGATATCTACGACGGGCTATGTCTACGCGCTTTTCTCTTAACTAGGTTTATCAGACTCAAACGGATTCCACAATCTGATTTGTGTAATCCAACGGAAATCATCTGTATTTCTTGTTATCAAAGTTAGTCCATACACTAAAGCAGTGCTGGCAATAATTGCATCACCTAGAGTCATTCGTTTCTGTTGTCGCAGAATTACCGCTTGATTTAACACATCTTGAGAGATTGGTAGAACCTGAGCAACTTGAAAGAACTCCTCAAAATACTGGCGTTGTTCCTCTTTAAGCAGATGATAGCCTAACACTTCCAAATAACTGAGTGCTGATACCGCAGGTGCATATTCAGCTATTAACTCTCTCAATTGGCCGTTTTCTGATTGAGCAGAATATATAATAATATTGCTATCGAGCAGCACGTTTTATCGTCCCGGAAGTGAACGGTCTTGACGGGTTTCTTGCTGCCAAATAACGGGGTCAACATCACTCAAAGCTTGACTAACAGCAAGTTTTTCTAATATTTCAGCCATTCTTCGTCCCCGTGCTTGTTTATCTATGACCGATTCATTTTCCAGCAATGTAACATGAACTCGGATTTGTTGCTCTCCCAATGTTGGTACATCATCAATCCACTCTAAACGACTTCCTTTCAACCAAGCTCTGAATGTTTTTAGCATTATTTCGCTCTCTACTTTCTATCTATCTTGGTATCGCTCTCAAAATTACAATATACAATAAGCGATCGCTAGATTCTCTATATTTATGTGCGTAAGGTTAGCCCATCACTAAATATCATTAGCATCTACGTTTTTATACCAATTACACTGACACCATTTCTGGGACTGAATCAGGGGATGCTGGCTCAAAATGTAACACCATAATTTGCTCTGGGCGTAAACCGATAGATTCATAAGTGCGGCCAGAGCGATCGCTAAATTCCACTTCAAATGCAGCACCGCCAGCTAATAATTCTACTACTGTGCCAACTTGACCACGGTACAGGTTGTATTCAGGTAAATCAACTGTCAGTGCTACTACATCCAGCAACTTGATTGTACTTTTAGTCATCTTGTATCACCTTCAAATATTACAGAGGATAGCAGGTTGTTAATCTTGGGATATCAGAACCTTTTTCGATAATCCAACCACTGCGAATGGTCGCACTTCTATCTTGCCATTCCAACGTTAAATCTAGAGTATAGCGTTGTCCAAATTCATCACGCCGTTCCAAGCGAACTTGATGAGTTTTGACTGTTTCCAAAAGAATTTGGCGTAATTCTTCAGCATTGTCTGCTGTCATACCTAAGACTGATGAAAAGAGACGAGCTTTATGTTTTCCATCATCATGCTCTGGATTGAGGCAGTAGTCACGCAGTTTACGAATATCTACGACTGCATTTGCTGCATTTGGGATTAGATTAGTTGAACTAGAGCCTTCCATATTTTCAACAGTGATTTGATGCGATTTTCAAATTAGCACCATCTACTTTCACCTTCTGCAATAACTGTTGTAAGAAAATTATTTAAATTGGGTTTATCTTTAAATTTTCCTAAATTAATATGATTGGAATTATCCCACTCTCCAAGCGTCCAATATGCAGATGCAGCCAGTCCTAATTCAAGAGTGAAATAGCTTCGTAACCAATCAGATGGTAAATCATCATCAATTAAAAAGATAATTGCTATATATGCTGCTTCTGGACTTACTCTAGGTGCTGGCATAGCAATGTAAATTAATCCAATATCCTCAGAATGCCTAGTAAAATTACATGTCGGATAAATCAATGATGTATAATTATAATTTTGGATATCAGAACACTTATTCCAAAGTTGTAGAATCCAGTCTTGAGCAGATTTATTAATAACTTTAGTGACTAACTCTTGAAAGTTATTTTCTACAATATAAGGCATTATTTTATGGGCAAAGGTATAGTGCTGCTGATTGAGCATCTCACTCAATTGCTGATTATTAATTAGCCCATTAAAGTACTCCTGAATATCCATTAGCTATTTATCCTATTTGCTAAAATAATACTGGATGGTAGATTTAATTTATGGTAATTACCCCATCAATAAACTTGCCACAGTATTCACACTGATACCTTTTGGTGAAGCAAAAATCACCAACCAAGAATTACCGGGAAAAACGGCTCTGGTAATGGAAGAACTCAGGATAATGAATGAAGCAGGAAATTGTGATCATGCTCTTTCAAAAAGAAAAGTTAACCCTTGCTCAAGCCAGCCGATTTGCAGGGATAAATCGTATAGCATTTCAGCATCTACTCGCAAGCCGTCAAATTTTAGTGCATTATGGGTGGGGTCGAGGATTTTGAACAAGATATCAATAACTTGCGGGCGATGGGTAGACTGCGATCATTGTCAGTGATATTTCGCCCATCAATAACCTCGCCGCCACTATACTGAGTTTCCTTTTACTCTGATTCAGATTTCTGTAACAAGTCTATTGACTTCTGGTAAATCTATTGAGAAGCTAATAGTTAGATTTACTAATTAATAGAAGTGCATCAAACTTGTGACAATACTGACGGGAAAAATAAATAGATCGCAACCTCAAGAAGAACCAAAACCGTTGATTTTGGAAACTCAGGGACTTACACGCCGTTTTGGGAAGTTAACCGCAGTTAATAACGTGAGCATATCTGTGGAACAGGGCGAAGTATTTGGACTGCTTGGCCCCAATGGTGCAGGAAAAAGTACAGTTATTAAGATGTTGACAACCTTACTGCCTATCAGTGCAGGGAAAGCAACCTTAGCTGGGTATGATGTGGCTCGTGAATCTAATCCTGTGAGACGGGCTATCGGCTATGTCCCCCAGGCGCTGTCTGCTGATGGTAGTCTCACGGGTTACGAAAATCTGTTAATTTTTGCCAAGCTGTATGGAATACCTGCCAAAGGACGCGATCGCCGCATCTATGAAATTCTAGAATACATGGGTTTGCAAGATGCAGCGAAACGCTTGGTCAGAAACTACTCTGGTGGGATGATCCGCAAGCTGGAAATTGGCATATCAGTTTTACATCAACCCCAAATTCTGTTTCTTGATGAGCCGACTGTGGGATTAGATCCCATCGCTCGAACTCAAGTATGGCAGCTTGTACTACAACTCTGTGCTGATTACGGCACAACTATATTTTTAACAACCCACTTTTTAGAAGAAGCGGATAGTTTATGTAACCGAGTGGCAATTATGCAGCAAGGTGAAGTCGTTACCACAGGTACACCAAGCGACTTAAAAGCTTCTTTAGATAACCCAAATGCAACTTTGGATGATGTCTTTATTCACTATACAGGCGACCAGTTAACATCAGGAGTGAACTACCGTGACACAGCAAGAACCAGACGGACTGCTCAACGGTTGGGTTAAAGCACCACCCACTGTCCGAGGAAATTTGATCTCTGCAATTAAAGAGCTAGTTACAAAAACCCTGGCGATCGCAGAATTGGAAATACGTAAACTCCGCCACGATCCGACTGATTTAATAGTTCGATCTGTGCAACCAGCATTATGGCTGCTAATCTTTGGGCAAGTTTTCTCCCGAACTCACGCAATTCCTACAGGAAATTTACCCTATTTGGATTTCATTTCTGCTGGCATCTTGGCTCAGAGTATTCTATTTGTGGCAATTTTTAGTGGTGGAATGACGCTAATCTGGGAGCGAGATTTAGGGATTGTACATAAATTTTTAGCTAGTCCTACACCCCGTATAGCGATGCTCTTGGGCAAAGGTTTGGCATGTGGGGTACGGTGCTTATCTCAGGTAATATTCATTTACGGATTGTCATTTTTATTAGGTGTCAAACTAAATCTTCATCCCCTAGCTATTCTCCAAGTGGTAGTGATAGTCATGCTGGGGGCGGGAACATTTTGTATTTTCTCATTAATTATTGGCTGTTTGGTGAAAAGCCGAGAAAGGATGACGGGTATTGGACAATTGTTAACTATGCCGTTATTTTTTGCTAGCAATGCCATATATCCGATCTCGTTGATGCCCAGTTGGTTAAAGTTGATTTCCCATTTAAATCCCTTGACTTATGAGGTTGACGGCTTACGCAGCACCATGCTATTAAACGGTACTAGCACCTATGGCTTTGGTCCAGATTGTACAATTCTCTTATTAACATTAATAATTTTGGCGATCATTGGTGGAAAACTTTATCCACGGGTGGCCATGTAACTAGGAGAACAACAAGCCCATGACCTTGGATAAACCTAATCAAGGTGCAACTTCCGAAGAATGTGCCGCTAGAGTAATGGAAACAGTTCCATTAGTGATGCGGTTTATCCGAGCGGATATGCGTGTCCATAGTGCCGCTTTTTTATCTATACCTCAGTTGCGATCGCTAGCATTTCTCAACCGGAATCCTGGTGCTTCATTATCTGACTTGGCAGAGCATTTAGGTGTCACCTCTGCTACGGCATCAGCAACCATAGAACGCTTAGTACAACGCGACTTTGTAAAACGCTGCGCTCATCCTCAAGAGCGGCGGCGGGTGCTGCTCAATTTAACTGAAGATGGAAAACACCATCTCAAGCAATCCCAAGATCAAACTCGCGCTCATATTACTGACTTGCTCAAAGGTCTTACAGAAGACCAAATTTCTAACATTGAAGAAGGCTTAACTCTACTAAAAAATGTCTTCGAGAAAACAGAACTCAAAGCCCCATAATTCTCAGTACAAGTCCCCACTCTCCCCCTATGACAGATACTTTTGAAAAAACTAGCTGGAGTTGGCAGCTTTCTCAATTTCAACAACAAGCGGGAGAATGGTGGGAATACCAGTTTTACCGCTTTGAACAGGCAATGCCCGAATTGCCTAGTGGATGGTCGATTAGCCCAAGGCTTGCTGATTTGCTGAAATTCCTGTTTTGGCTGGTACTAGGCTTATTTATCGCTTGGGTGGGTTGGCGACTATGGCGAGAATTCAGTCCTTATCTATATTCTTGGCTGAATAGAAGTGGCAATTTGACGGATTTTCGCCTCAAAACTCGCTCTAATGAGTCATCTATAGCCATTTTGTTGGAGCGAGCGCAACAATTTTACCGTCAGGGAAACTATCGTGAAGCTTGCCGTTGTCTCTATTTAGCGATGTTGCAGCAGTTACATCAAAATGCTATCGCACCCCACAAACTCAGTCGCACTGATGGAGAATATCTGCAATTGCTGCGATCGTCTCTGACTCCTATACAGCCTTATGAAACTTTAATTACCACTCACGAGCAATTATGTTTTGGTAATGCCGAGATTTCGCCAGACAATTATGAGCAGTGTCGGCAAGCTTATCGAGAAATTTTCCCAGGATGAAGAAGCCCTGGCGAATAGAATTCGCGGCTACACAGGCTTTCGTCCGCCTGCGCGGACTAAGGAAAAACTCAATGTTAACCCACGGAGGTGGGTTTTGATTGTGTAGACGCGGTTTCTAACCGCCCTTTTAACTTATATTTTACAGATTGCCTAAGCTGTGAGAGTTGCGATCGCTCGATCCACAGCTTCCAAGGCAGAATTTACTTCTGCTTCTGTGACAATTAGCGGTGGCACAAATCGGACTACTTTTGGCCCGGCTGGTACGAGTAATACACCCTCGTTGATGGCAGCATTGACGATATCTGCTGCGGTTAATTGAATATCGGCTCGCAACTCCAAACCGTTGATTAAACCCCAACCCCGAACTTCGCCAATATGGTGAGGATATTTCGCTGCGATCGCTTTCAATCCAGATCGCAATTGTTCACCTCTGTCTTGCACATTCTGCAAAATATTTTCCCGTTCCAACGTTTGGCAAACACTGAGTGCAACACCACACACAAAAGGATTTCCGCCAAAGGTGCTGGCGTGTTCCCCTGGTTGAAAAACATCACAGAATTTCTTGCTCATCATTGCGCCGATGGGGATACCGCCACCTAAGCCTTTGGCGCTGGTGAAAATATCCGGTTCAACGCCGAGATGTTCGTAAGCCCATAATTTGCCACTGCGTCCCATACCAACTTGCACTTCATCGAAAATCAATAAAATACCAGTTTCGTCGCAAATTTCCCGGAGCTTTTTGAAATAGGCAATATCTCCTGGACGCACACCGCCTTCTCCCTGCAATGGCTCAATCAGAATCGCCGCTACCCGATAATCGCCTTCATCCAACTCGCTAATTGCCACTTCCACAGCGTTAATATCGTTGTAATTTACGTAGTGGAACCCAGGAACCAAGGGGTCAAAATATTTTTGATACTTCGGTTGGGCAGTGGCGGTAACTGTCGCCAAAGTCCGTCCGTGGAAACTGGCATTGGCGGTTAAAATAATTGGTTTTTCAATGTCTAATACTGTGTGGGCATATTTCCGCGCCAGTTTAATTGCGGCTTCGTTAGCTTCAGCTCCAGAGTTGCAGAAAAATACGCGATCGGCACAAGAATGTTCAACAAGCCATTTTGCTAATTCACCTTGCTCGGGAATGTAGTACAAATTAGAGACATGGTGCAGCTTCTGGATTTGGCGTGTCACCGCTTCTACCATAACTGGGTGGGCGTGTCCCAAAGTACAAGTAGCAATTCCCGCCACAAAGTCCAGATATTCTCGCCCCTGTGTATCCCAAACCCGGCATCCAGCGCCCCGTTCTAGGGCTAAAGGAAACCGGGCGTAGGTAGACATGACAGCTTCATTAAAGCTATCTGCATCAAAGGGACTCGATGCTACAGACCCTGATGGGGGAATGGTGGCTTGGTCAACGAGAGTTTGTAGGCTCACTACCGCTCCTCCTGAAAGTTTTTCATTATATAGTTATTTACTAGTTTCCTAGAAATTCCTCAAAAATACTTTTTATCTAGCACAACTTGTACTTATTCTTAAGATAACGCTTACATAACCTTAAAATGCTTGGCGTTGGGTTTCGTTTACAATTGTGTTTTGTGGGATTGTCTCAGTACAAAATCCTTTAATTATGTCCAGCGCTTCATGGGATAATTTCAACTGCTAGCACAAGTTATCTAACTTAACTAGGCATTTGTTTTTATAGGACAGACTTCAAATGAAAAAGTTCACATCTTTCGCCACGTTAATGCTTTGTATTTCATCAGCATTTGGCACTTCAGTTATTCTGAATACCCCACAGGCAAGAGCAGAAAAAGTCTGCTCAAATAAAACTTTACAAGGACCATATTCAGTTCAGGGCGGTGGATTTTTGAATAAAACCCAGCCTTATGCATTAAATGCTTTAAATAAGTATGATGGCACGGGAAAGGTAACAGGAAGTGTTGTGGTTAGAAGTATTGCAGGAACCATAACAACCAATATTACCGTCCAAGGTACATACCAAGTGAAAAGTGATTGTACTTTTACAGTAAGCTTCACTAGAGCCGATGGAACGACCGCTAATTATAGCGGTGTTGTCTTCGATGGGGGTAATAAAATAAATTACACTCAAACAGACCCTGATACCATTGTTAACTTAAAAGCTGAAAAAGTTTAGAACGCTAGACTTATAGATGACTAGATGAGGGGAATAAAATCTAGTACAGCTTGGCAAAAGTAAACCACCCATTCCAAATCAATCAAAGGCTTATGCTGTATTGATTTGGAATAGGTTAATTTTGAATTTTGGCTTGGGGTATTACCTTACACACCACTCTCAAAACCATCCCTCAGCCTGTCGGATTCAATTCATGAACTCAAACCCCATAATTCCCTTAGCACCCCGTAGCCTTTGTGATGACGACGGGGTTTTTGCATTGGGGATGGTGAAAAAACTTTGTACTCAACACTTGAAGAATTGAAAGCCACAGATCCCCGATTTCGTAAAAGTTGTTGGGGATCTTGTCGATCGCTATTGACTCAGCAAGCCAACAGTTATCTCAAGGTGCATCTTAGCTTTGTGCAAATTCAGCAAGTTCTCTTGGTCAAAGCGATCGGGGTAAGCCATCCTTCTACCTTCCAAGGTTATTTTTATCAGTGCTGCTTGCTCATCTGTGGGTGAGTTCATTTCATCTATCACCCCTTCCAAAAATTGAATGACACTAAATCCAGGAGATTTTAATCCCCTTCCTTCTCTCACCTGCTGGAGTGCTAGCTGAGGAAATGCCATCAGAGAAGTCATGTAGCTGACTTTGTATGCTGCACTTCCTGTAGGCTTAATACCGTATCGGCGGCATAAGTCGCGTAATTCTGGGATGGTTTTGATTTCTAACTCGGAACGCGTGAACATAAAATAGAATTACCTCTTGGTAAAAGTGGTATCGGTAGGTAACAACTTTTCCAGGGATGATACCTACCGATTTAAACTCTATTTCCTTGTATACATCAAATCAAGCGTTATTTATATATCTCAACAATGCCTAACCCCAAGGGGAACCCTCAAAATTTTGAATCATCTCAACCAAGTAGAGAATTAAGTGATAATCTTAGTTTCCGTGTTACCAAAGAAATGAAGGAAGAGGTGAAAGCAGAAGATGACCCTCCAGAATTCTGTAGACGCGCTATCCAGGAAGCACTAGATAAGAAAAAACGGAAGTAGTCCTGAGTTATTCATGAGTCACGAGGACTCTATCATTCTGTGCAGCGATCGCCCATCTATGTAATGCTGTCGTATCTAATAAATAGCCTCTGAATAAGGATTTCAGGCATTTTGAGCTTTTCCAAAATGCCGTTTAGATATTACCAGCATTAAAAATCTGCTCTGGGGTTAAATTCAATTCTCTTAAAGTGGGTGATTGGATGCGATCGCTTCCACGAAATAGGCAGAGTTGGTATTCGCCCTCAACTAGTGAATAAATCGATATTGTCGGCTGTTTAGGGTTGCCAATAAATCGCCTGCCTCCCAGTGCTGCGTAGTCTACAATCCAATATTCAGGGATGCCGACTTCTTCGTAACGACCCAATTTTGTGAAATAATCATCTCTCCAGTTTGTACTTACTACCTCAACTACCAAAGGGATTGACTCTGCTTGAGTAAGAGTGGATTCTTTTTTCCACAGAGGTTCATTGACTAAATTGGGGCGGTTCAACAACAGCACATCTGGTAAATAAGCGGATTCACTTTCAGATGGTTTTACCAACGCTGTTTTTGGGCAGCCATAAGGTAGTTTGAGCCGGGTATATTCTAAAATAAATCTCTCGATTAAAAATAAAATAATCTCCTCATGGTCGCCTGTAGGTGGTGGCATCTCGATTATTGCTCCATCATGTAATTCATAGCGTTTATTTGAGTTGTTAGGGTATTTAGTGATAAATTCTTCAAACGTAACTAGTTTTCTTTGTAGGGCTTGAGTCATCGGTTAATCCTCAAAGTGAAACTGATATAGGAATTCGATTTGATTCCTAAACTTCATTGTGTAGACAGGGAACAGGGAACAAGCAAGAAGGCAAGAAGGAATATAGATGTGTATTGAGTTTTTTCCAAAATCAAAGTCAATTTAATTAATTTTACATTGCGTAACTTAGTTTGATTTCTTCTTACCCACTTACTGAGTTTAAATATACTAAAAAGGACGAATGCTAAAAAACTAGAAAAATTAGGCTAGAAGTACTATTGTTACCTTATTCTCAACCCTTGAGCAAAAATATCAACGTATCCAAAAGGAGTTAATGGCTGGGGCGATCGCTCTTGGCGGCGTTTTCATCATTGGCACTTTGTGGTACTCGTTAGTAGAGGGCTGGTCATGGGAAGACGCGGCTTACATGACAGTCATCACTTTAGCCACTGTGGGATATGGAGAGACGCATCCACTGGGTAGCCGAGGACGATTGTTTACAATTGCCCTGATTTTGTTGGGTGTAATCAATATCGGTTACATTGTCAACAGATTTACAGAAGCGATTATTCAAGGCTACTTTCAAGAAGGAATTCGGCTACAGCAGCAGAGGCGGTTAATGGAATCCCTAACAGAACACTACATTATTTGTGGATTTAGCCGGACTGGTCGTCAAATTGCCAAGGAATTTCGAGCAGAAGACGTACCTTTTGTGGTAATTGATTCGGAGATCGAATCTATACAAAGGGCGCAAGCTGAAGGTTACACAGCATACCAAGGTGACGCTACCTTAGATGACACACTTCTGAAAGTTGGCGTTGAACGGGCAATATGTCTCGTTGCAGCCCTTCCTTCCGATGCCGAAAATTTATACATTGTTTTATCAGCCAAAACACTGAATGCAGGAATTCGGATAATCGCACGCGCAAGTACAGAAGAAGCTTTGCAGAAGTTACGACGCGGTGGTGCAGATCAAGTGATATCCCCCTATATTACTGGTGGGAAGCGCATGGCTGCTGCGGCTCTCAGACCCCAAGTATTGGACTTTGTAGACGGAATTTTGGCAGGTGCAGACCGTCAGTTGTATATGGAAGAATTTTTACTCGACCCGGCTTTTTGTCCCTTTGTGGGTCAGAGTTTGCAAAAAGCGAGATTGCGATCGCAATCTGGGGCATTAGTTCTGGCAATTCGCCGCGCTGATGGAACTTTAATCGGTGGTCCCACTGGCGATACGGTTTTAATGTCAGGCGATCGCTTAATTGGTATGGGTACAGCAGAGCAATTGCGTAGCCTTAACCAAATTCTCGGCCCAATTGGTTCTCAGAAATTGCGACCACCGAAAAATAGTTAATCTTATTTTTCTTTGATTACTTTTTTATACTAAGGTTAGGTAATTCTTGGATAGTGTAATTGCATAAGCAAAAAGTATAATATTATGCGATAAAAATTATATTATCATGCAATGAAACTTACATTAAGCATCGCCACAATATTTACTTTTACTTTCGGATTTTACAGCACACAAAGTATTGCTGCTCCTCTAGAAAATCCCAAAAGCTTTACAGATTGGTGTCAGCAGAAATCAACTTTACCTCCACAGGCAAAACATACTGTTGAGGTACTGTTAGAAACAGCCCAGACTCAAAATTGCAATGAGGCTAACCAAAAGCTGACTAATTTGACTAAACTCAACCTTGACTCAAATGAAATCAGCGATGTTAAGCCTTTGTCAAATCTGACTAATTTGACTAAACTCTTCCTTAGCTTCAATCAAATCAGCGATATCAAGCCTTTGTCTGCTCTGACTAATTTGACTTCTCTAGACCTCAATACAAATAAAATCAGCGATATCAAGCCTTTGTCTACTCTGAATAATTTGACTTCTCTAGACCTCAGCTTTAACAAAATCAGCGACATCAAGCCTTTATCCACTCTGACTAATTTGACTGAACTCAACCTCAGCTTCAACAAAATCAGCAATATCACACCTTTCTTTGCTCTGACTAATTTGACTTCTCTTTGGCTGCGCTCAAATAAAATCAGCGATGTCAAGCCTTTGTCCACTCTGAAAAATTTGACTTCTCTTTACCTCAGCTTAAATGAAATCAGCGATATCAAGCCTTTGTCCGCTCTGAATAATTTGACTTTACTCGACCTCTGCTCAAATGAAATCAGCGATATCAAGCCTTTACCCGCTCTGACAAAATTGAATAGTCTCTGCCTGGGATCAAATAAAATCAGCGATATTAAGCCTTTGTCTGCTCTAACTAGTTTGACTGGACTTGACCTCGGCTCAAATAAAATCAGCGATATCAAGCCTTTACCCACTCTAAATAATTTGACTATACTCGGCCTCAACTCAAATAAAATCAGCGATATCAAGCCTTTGTCCGCTCTGAATAATTTGATTCTTCTCGATCTAGGCTCAAATGAAATCAGCGACATCAAGCCTTTGTCCACTCTGACAAAATTGAATGCCCTCAAGCTTGAATCAAATAAAATCAGGGATATTAAGCCTTTATCCAGTCTGAAAAATTTGACTTATCTCTATCTCTTTGTAAATGAAATCAGCGATATCAAGCCTTTATCCAGTCTGAAAAACTTGATTTTTCTGGAACTTAAATCAAATCAAATCAGCGACATCAAGCCTTTGTCCACTCTGACTCATTTGATTGTTATTGATATTAAAAATAACCCGATCGCACACAAAATATGTCCTAGAAAACCAGAATATATTTGTAAATTTGATTAGCTTCAGAATTGACAGTGGTCAGATTGACTATGAAAAAATAACCCAAATATAAAGGAGAGCGATCGCAATTAAACCACGTCTATCTTGAAACCTATAGTTCTTCCATGATGAAAAGGATTTGCCCTCATCCCCCAACCTATCCCCCAAATCTGGGAGAAGGGGAGCCAGAATGGGGAGCCAGAATGGGGAGCCAGAATTTCAAACTCCCTCTCCCAAATTTGGGAGAGGGATTTAGGGAGAGGGTGAAAACTCCGGTTCTCAACTTAGATAAGGTTTATTTTACAATCAACCCAACCTACAAATCTCAGGTTAACTTGACACCAATGGCTTTTCAGGCCACTCCACAAGATTGAATCATTTATTTGTTGGAATTACCTAATGGAGTTTTCGTCGTGCTGCTGCTAAAATTAAGCGTTGTTCAGCACGAGCGATCGCCTGATATGTTCGCTCGACTGCTTCCGGTTCCACAGAAATGGAAGTTATGCCCCATTCCACTAACTTATCAATAATTTCTGGATAGAGGGCTGGTGCTTGACCGCAGATTGAACAAGGGATACCGGCACTTTTAGCCATTTCGATCAGTTGAGCGATCGCACTCATAACTGCTGGATGACGTTCATTAAATACTTTTCCTAGCTGTCCTTGCTCTCGATCCACTCCGAGCAATAATTGGGTCAGATCGTTTGTACCAATAGAAATTCCGGCTGCACCTGCCTTAACATATTCTGGCAGTAAAAACAGGACGCTTGGCACTTCTGCCATTATCCACAATTGAAACTGTGACACCTCAGTTAAAAGAGCTTGTTCAACTTTGCGACGGCAAAAGACAAATTCTTCTACAGTCCGCACAAAAGGCAAAAGTAGATTTACATTGCTGTAACCAGCTTGCTGGACACTCGCTAAAGCTTGTAGTTCCAACTCAAAAACTGCGGGATTTCGTAAATAGCTAAAAGTACCACGTTCACCCAACATCGATTGTGTTGAAGATTGTAAATTATCACTCAATGATGGTGAATCCTGCGGCCAATCTAAAGAACGATAAAAAACTGGTCTTGGTGCAAAAGCACGGGCAAATTGGATAATCTGCTCAGACCATAGCTCTAATAATTCTGCTTCCCGCCCGCCTAAAATCCAACTATTAGGATGTTGCCCAGACAATATATTTAGTACCATCAATTCTGAGCGCAACAATCCGACTCCATCCAGGGGGAAGCTTTGCACTTGTTCTATCAAACTAGACTGACTCAAGTTAACCAGTAGTTGGGTAGCAATCATAGGTAGATGAGAAGTAACAGGAGGGGATGGAGAGATCGGAGGATGCAGAGGATTTTCTCCCAGTTTCCTCCTCTCTATCTCTTTTTCTCTCCTACTTTCCCCTTCTGTTTTGATCCGATAAACTTCTCCTCTGTCGCCATCGAGTAGCAGTCGTTCGCCAGTTTGAATTAAGCTTGTCGCAGATGTTGCGTTTACTACTGCGGCGATTCCTAATTCTCTGGCAAGAATTGCAGCGTGGCTGGTTAATCCGCCTTGTTCAGTAATAATACCACCAACTTGATGCAGCAATGGTAACCAATCAGGTGCGATCGCTGTTATTACTAAAATCACTCCCTTGGGTAATTGTTCGGGTTTGTGTTGGGGATTATTAATTACTAAAGCATTGGCCACAACCCGTCCTCCAGCCGCCCCTATTCCCCTAATGAAGTGTCTGTGGTTAATTACAGATTGGGGAGAACTAACTTGTGTTATGTAGAGCTTGCCAGATGTATTTTGCTCGGCGATAGTCCATTTAATGGTAAAGCTTTTACCTAATTCACTCACCAGTTGAGTTCCTAGAGCAATTATTTGTTGGATGTATTCTTCTTGTAAAGCGTACTCTTTTTGTTTGGCTGGCTGAATTAGGTAGGTATTTAGACAAGTGTGATCTGGTGTTAAAGCTGAGTTTGGCACAGGTTGCGAAAAAGCTCCAGGTGGTGCATCATCCACACCATAAGCGAGCATTTTATTGCCCAACTGTTGCTCCACAACTCCGGTTACCTGTTGAATGTAGTAAACATCTGGCTGGACTTCGCCAAGAGCGATCGCAATTCCTAATCCCCAAGTAGCTTCAATTTCCCATCCAGAAGAGTTGGCTTTCAGCAAACCACTAGCGATCGCATTCTCAACAGGTTGAACCAAAACTGCTAAACTGATTTGTTGCAGGTTAATTCCTGCCCGTTGCCAATATAGTAGACTTCTCGCCCGAAATATCTGGCTCCAAGTACGCTTTAAGGCATAAGCGATCGCTTCGGGTTCGCACTGGCAAAACACCGACTCTAGCAAACCAGATATATTCTTCGTCCCTAGAGTAGCATTTGATACTGCCAAGGTAGGCCGAAGAATTAAACAGCTAGTTTGCCATTCTCTAGCTGCTTGGAAAATTGTCCTCACCCAATCCTGTGGTACAGCCGCAGTGAGAATTTCTTGGCGCAAACGACCAGCTACTTGCTGAAGTTGACGCCAATTAGTTACATCTAGGTGTAACGAAGAATGGGGTAAGTCAGCCACTAATGACTCTGAACTATTGAGATTTTCGAGAAATTGCCGCAAAATCTCTGTCGAAACCACAAAACCAGCCACCACCGGATAGCCACGCTGCATCATTCTGCTCAAGTAAAATGCTTTGTCGCCTACTTTGGCGCGGTCTTGTAGTTTAATTTGGTCTAGCCAGTAGATGTCCACTCAATTTGTTAGTTGTCAGTTATTTATTTGTAGCCATAGCCATTTTCTCCTAGTCCGTTATCAGCCGGAAATCCACTGACTCCCTACTAGGAGGAGTTTCCAGCATTTACGTTTAATTTGCCGAGCTTATTGGTTAATTGCCAGTTACACGATGTATTTCTGTAATTCAACTCCTTTGTAAATCAAATATTTTCCTTCATTTAGCCTCTCTTCCCTGAAATTAGGGATTTAGTTGTTTGTGCGAGTTGTAGATGGCGATATTATATTTAATTATTGAGTGTATGGGTTAAATCTAGCAATTTAAGGTAAAATTTTATAGCTCAGTCATTTGAAATAGTTAAAAACCTATTTAATAAACTTAAAATTTATTTCTCACCAAAATAATATCTTATTGCTAAATAATCTTAACAACGTAAGAGATTAAATCGTACCAAAAAAAGTATTCCCGAATTGATAAGTAAGTGTGTCAAATTAAATATAAAACCTCACCCTGCCTCCGGCTTCCCTCTCCTGTCAAATTAAATATAAAACCTCACCCTGCCTCCGGCTTCCCTCTCCTTATTAAGGAGAGGGATTGAGGGTGAGGTTTATTATATGTTTAATTACGTCTACCTACTTAGAATCCCAATATGATAAGTAAGTGGGCGAAAAGAAATCAAAGTAAGTTAAGTAATGTAAAAAATATTGAAATTCTTCAAAACCTACGCAGTATTGCAATATGATTTTGCCGGAAGTCTTGTTAATTTTTATATATAGTACCTATATTTATACCGTGCTGTACTAATATATAAAACTCTCTACCCAGACTAAGCATTGCCAAACAATTACTACCTTGCAACTAATGATTGGTTAAATATCAGCTTCAGGCTCTGCCTTGCATTGCTTATTGGGGCAATTATCGGCTTAGAACGACAAATTAGCCGTAAACCAGCCGGTTTAAGAACTCACATGCTGGTAAGTTTCGGTTCAGCCGTGTTTACTCTCATAATTATGCAAACAGATGGGTCACAGTCCAGTCGTGATGGACTTAGCCGCGTGATTCAGGGGATTGCAGCCGGTGTAGGATTTCTCGGTGCTGGAGAAATTGTGCGCCAATCTTCTCAAGAATCACAGCGACTTGAAATTCACGGACTGACATCAGCAGCAGCTATTTGGGTTTCGGCTGCTTTGGGAATTGCTGCTGGCTGTGGTTTGTGGCAGTTAGCATTAATCGCTGCTTTTCTGACTTTTTTGGTTCTCACCGTTTTTAAAAGGTTAGAAAAACGTAATTAAATAATTCGTAATTCGTAATTCGTAATTCGTAATTCGTAATTCGTAATTCGTAATTCGTAATTCGTAATTCGTAATTCGTAATTCGTAAATTTTGTTTTGTAATGAAGAGTGCTGTTGTGGGGACGGTTTCCGACTCGCATTACAACGTGCGATTTAACCCCAATCGCATTACTTGCTTTTTTATAGAACCGGGGGACTTCAACCCACGGACAGCAGTTAATCACAAATTACTCATTTGGGATTATCTCTCCTGCTTTCACAAAAAGAATTTGCGAGGATTTCAGCCATTGAGAATCAAAAGAACCTAAGTGAGTAGTAGTAATTAGGGTCTGAAAGCGGTCTTGAATGGCATCGAGTAATTGATTTTGGCGGGATAAATCTAATTCAGCAAGAACATCATCAAGCAATAGCAATGGTGGCTCTTTAACAACTTCTTCAATTAATTGTAATTCTGCTAATTTTAAGGCTAGAACCAGCGTTCGTTGTTGACCTTGAGAACCGTATTGACGAGCGGGTGTCTGGTTAATAGTTAATTCTATTTCGTCTCGATGGGGACCGACAAGAGTAGTACCTTGGTGCATTTCGGCGATCGCTCGTTGCTGGATTTTTGCTAAAAAAGCTTGCTGCACTTCTTCTGGATGGTTATCCTCTAAAGGAATATTCGGCAGGTAGTTGATTTGCAAAACTTCTGTACTGCCGCTAATACTGGCGTGCCTTGCCCTAGCAATGGGGGCTAATCTTTGGATAGCGCGATCGCGTCGTCTAATTACCCTGGTTCCTGTAGTGGCTAACTGTGCATCCCACACCGCCAGTTCTGACTGTAGAGATGTTGCATCCAAAGTCTCTATATGGCGTTTTAAAAAGGCATTGCGCTGGCGTAACACATGGTTATACTGCTGCAAAATGTGAGCATAAATTGGTTCGAGTTGAATTAAGAGTGTATCTAACCAGTTGCGGCGACCTTCCGGGCCGCCGCGTACCAGTTCTAAATCTAAACTAGAAAATTGCACTGCATTGAGAACGCCAAGAAAATCCATTTGGCGGCGGATAGATTCACCATTGAGGGCAACGCTACGGCGACCATTGCGGCGCAGCGTTAAAGTCAGGTCACTAACGCCTGTTTGTCGCTCAAGGGTGGCATTAATTTGGGCTATGGCTTCCCCTTCTTGAACCAAATCGCGATCGCGGGTGATTCGGTGCGATCGCAATGTCGCCAGCAACTCCACCGCCTCCAACAAATTTGACTTTCCCTGAGCGTTATTACCTACCAAAATTGTTTTAGCAGCAGCAAACTCAACGTTTTGGTTTTGATAATTACGAAATTGTCGGAGGCTTAGAGTTTTAAGATACATAGGGAACAGGGTTAAGTAAAATTGTAGAAGTTCAACACAAGGAAAATGACTGACACACCTGAATACTTCCCTAACCGAATAGACCGTATTGAACAAATAATCTTGGGGTTGGCACAAAGACAAACTAGTACACAAGAACAATTAGACAATTTAACTCTTAGACAAGCTAATACTCAAGCACAACTGGATGAACTAAGCAAGGATTTGAGAGAGCTTACCAGTAACGTTGACCGTGTTCTGGGTCGTAGTGCGATTCTGGACGATGTGTTACTTGAGTTACGTGATAGCCATGAACAACATCAGCGTAATTTTGAAGAACATCAGCGCACTACAAACGCTGCATTACAAAGTCTTGAGTCTATCTTGTTGCAGTTGATTAGAAATAATTCTTGAAATGCGATCGTTGGAGTTAAACCAATTCGCAATTCGCTTTTTCGCCCATAGAGCCTCCGGCACGCTACGCGGTTTTCATGGCCCTTTGGGCTGTACGCAATTACGTTTGGTGACGGGGATTTAGACCCCGACCCCAAACAGGCTGCTTGATAGAAACAGGGGACTTAAACCCCCAAAAGTCGTTAAACCAATTCTCAATTACGTCCCTAAGCTTTTTATTAGCATTTAGGCAAATATTTAAAGCTTGCGTAGCCGCAAGTATGCTCAGAAGTTCGGCGTTGCTGGGCATTGCAACGCCTCAATCTCTATCATCCCTGCTCTCACACAGCTTTTTTGCCCATAATCCGCAGAAATATCTTCTCCGCTTCAATCCAGACAAACATTAAGGCACTGAAGCCAATACAAACCCCCAATTCTTGCATATTTAGGTAGTGAGTACCAAAGAAATCTCGCAGGGGTGGGACGTAAACTAGCATCAACTGCAAAATTGTAGTGACAACAACAGCCGCTAGTACAAATATATTAGAGAAGGGATTCATCTCGATGGTCAGTCGGTTATTGGAACGAATAGCGATCGCATGACCCATTTGGGCAATACACAAGGTAGTAAATACCATCGTCTTCCAAGCGTCGGGATCGCCCTGATAACCAGGGCCATGGGTATGTTGAAAAGCCCACCACATTAATGTAATGGTGATAATTGCAAATATTATTCCAATGCGAATCATATAAGAACCCAATCCCCTAGCAAAAATACTTTCGCGGGGACTAAAAGGCGGGCGTTGCATGACATCCGGTTCTGGAGGTTCTACAGCTAATGCCAAAGCTGGTAAACCGTCTGTCACTAAGTTCATCCACAAAATTTGTAAGGGGGTAAGGGGGACACCTCCCAAACCAATTAGGGGTGCAGCGGCAATTGTCAGAACTTCACCAATGTTACTGCCCAGAATGTATTTAATAAAGCGGCGGATATTGGTGTAAACAACTCTACCTTCTTTGGTGGCGCTGACAATAGTAGCGAAGTTGTCATCAAGTAATACCATATCGCTGGCTTCTTTACTAACATCAGTACCAGTAATGCCCATTGCAATACCGATGTCAGCTTGTTTGAGGGCTGGGGCATCGTTGACACCATCGCCTGTCATGGCGACAAATCGACCCCGCCGTTGCAGTGCTTGGACTATTCGCAATTTGTGTTCTGGGGAAACCCTGGCGTAGATGCTTACCAAATCAACACTTTGCTCTAATTCCTGGTCAGTCATCCGTTGCAATTCTTGACCTGTGAGGACACGATCGCCTTCTTGGGCAATTCCTAAATCGGTAGCGATCGCTCGTGCTGTTAATTGGTGGTCGCCTGTAATCATCACAGGGCGAATGCCTGCATCTCGACATTCTTGCACAGCTGCCCTCACCTCTGGGCGTGGCGCATCCAGCATTCCCACCAATCCCAACCACACCAAGCCTTGCTCAGATGTTTCGTCTGAACCTTCCGGTGGAATCTGTGCCAGGGGTTTGTAGGCAAAACCTAGCACCCGCAAACCTTTACTCGCCATCAGGTCATTTTCTGCTAAAATGTTCTGGCGTTGTGCTTCAGTTAAGGTGGCTGAGTGATTGCCCAAATGAATCTGAGTTGAACGTGCCAAGATTAACTCTGGAGAACCTTTGGTAAACATTAAGTGAGGTTCAGATTCGATAAAACTAGCGATCGCTGGGTCAATGCCTCTTGAAGATGCGTCACCTGTGGCGACTCCCTCCACCTGAGAAATTACGCTCATCCGCTTCCGTTCTGAGGAGAAAGGAAACTCTGCAACGCGAGGTAATTTACTGTTCCACTGGTCTTTTTCGATTCCAGCTTTTCCCGCCAGTGTTAACAATGCTCCCTCTGTAGGATCTCCCAAAATCGCCCAATCACCTTGTTCTTTTTGCAACACCGAATCATTACAAATAGCACAGGCGACTGATAAAGCTGAGATTTCTGGAAATTCCTCTAGAGAAAGTTTTTGACCATCTAATTGAAAATCCCCTGTGGGAGTGTAACCTTCACCGATGACGCGAAAAGTTTTGTTATTAGTGAAAACCGATTGCACCACCATTTTATTTTGCGTCAGCGTACCGGTTTTATCAGAACAGATGGTAGTTACAGAACCTAATGTTTCCACTGCTGGGAGTTTGCGAATCAAAGCATTTTGGCGCACCATTCGCTGGGTTCCCAGTGCCAAGGTGACGGTAATTACAGCAGGTAAACCTTCTGGCACCACAGCAACCGCCATACTCAAAGAAACTTCCAAGAGTTCTTGGATATTTTTAAAACCTCCATCCCTTAGCACACCGCCGATAACGACGATGGCCACGAGAATCAAGGAACCAGTAACTAAGACATTACCCAGTTGAGTCATCCGTTGCTGTAAAGGCGTCGGTTCAGTTTCCACCGCCTGCAACATGGTGGCAATTTTGCCGAGTTCTGTAGTCATGCCGGTGTTAGTTACCAGAACCTTCGCCCGTCCTTGGACTACTTCGGTTCCTTGAAACACAACATTGAGGCGATCGCCTAATGATGTTTCCTCTGGCAATTTTAATGATGCCTGTTTATTCACCGCTTCGGCTTCACCAGTCAATGCCGATTCACGGACTTGTAAATTAGACTGTTCTATCAAACGTCCATCTGCGGCTATCTGCATCCCAGCTTCCAGCAGCATTACATCCCCTGGAACTAATTCCTTGGCTGCTATCTCCACCAGTCTAGTGTCGCGGATGACGCGCACTAAGGGAGAGGTCATTTTTTTGAGGGCTGCCAAGGCTTTTTCGGCACGGCTTTCTTGGACGTAACCAAGTATGCCATTGAGGATGACAATTGCTAAAATAGCGATCGTATCTTTAAATGGCACTTCACCAGGCTTTAAGCGACCCTCCCGCAAAGCCATCAGGTCTAAAAAGCCAGAAATCAAAGCTACGCCAATCAGCATCAACAACATAATGTTCTTGAACTGATCCAGCAGGATTTCCCAAGTACTACGGCCAGCAGTTTCTTCAAGTTCGTTGGGGCCGTACTTTTGCAATCTCTGTTCAATTTCTTGGGGTGTTAAGCCACTGTCTGCATTACTATCGAGCAGGTCTAGCGCTTTATCAACTTCTAAACTATGCCAAACGGCGGCAGCTTCAGGCAGAGAATTAGCAGACATCGTGTAGGTCACAGGAAATGGTTACAAAATTTGATCATAATTTAGTGATGGCAGGAATTCCATCTTCTAAAGTTACATTAAGGCGATCGCTCAGTTGCACGAGTGGATTTGTAATTCTTAACATTTGTAAATTTATTTTTTTTAAGATAGTGTTATCTCTCACGAAAGAGTTTTTCAGAACACATTCTACCGATAATTGTGAGTAATAGAGCTTTGAAAAAGAGGCAAGGGAGCAGGGAGCAATAAGCAAGGGGGATGGAAAACAATCGGGATTCGATCCCACCACAAAGAGAACCACACCCACTGTTGTGGGGGACTCAGACCCATCTTCCACTCTCCTTTATAGCAGTTCTTGATGGGGTCATTTCCCCCTGGCCCCTACCCCCTGCCTCTTTTTTGAAGCTTAGTTCCAGAGCATCTGCGACAATGAATTTTAGACTGTATTGCTTTAATTTACATTTGGTCAATAGCCAGGATGCTTGCTACAAGTACATTTATTCATTGTTAATTTTGAGAGAAGTTGCCAGTAAGGTTTTCCTACCTAGTAAATTTTTCAAGAATAATTTTGAATTGCTTAAATAATCATGTTTCCTCCCCTACCTAAAGGTGAGGGGTTTTTACACTTCCCACAAGGTTTTATGAGTTTTGCACTCCCCAGTTTGACCGTTAGCCAGATGTTTGGGCAAAAGACGATTCGACCGCTTACTGCTGCAACCCTGTGTGGCATTACTTTCATTAAAGATAGACTGATTGCTATTGACAGTATTAAAGGGCATCTACTAGAAATTGATCCCACCTCTGACAACAGCACAATTCTCAATCCCCATCATGTTAAAGAATTTACTGATGTCACTGGTCTAGCTGCGTGGGAAGATACCCTGTGGGTGAGCCGAGAAAATAGTGTTTACTTGTGCAAGCTCAATGCTTTGGATCTGGAACATTTTGTAACATTACCTTATCCTGCTGACGGCCTTGCTGTTTGGGAAACAACAGTTTATGTCAGCTGCCAAAGGCTAGGCTACATTCTGATTTATGACCGCGAAACGCAAAAAGAGATTACCAGGTTTTATGCCCCAGGCGTTGGGATAGAGAATTTAGCTGTAACTCAGGAAATGCTCTGGATTTGCGATCGCACCGAACAATCAGTTTACGCGATGGATAGAGCCACAGGAGAACTTAAATTCAGCGTCCTGACACCCTTTGAATGTCCCACAGGCATAGCAATTCATAAAAATGGCGAAACAGGCAAAGAAAGTATTTACGTCGCCTACGCCTCAGAGGAGGCTTATATCCGGGATAATCCAAATGCCGATCCTAGTTATGAGCTAACATTCCGCGATCGCACTTTTATTCATCCTCTGTATTATCATTACGATCCAGATAAACGCTACGCCCTCTCTAATGGCTATCTGATTGAAATGTCTTATGCTGAGGAAATTGCCCCCTTAGACGAGGTTTATTTACCTGAGCTAGAATGGCGCATCGCCTTACCATCCGAAACAGAGCGTCAAAAGGTAAAACACGTTGAACCCATTGGTATACCTTTTACCGAAGAAGTGGTAAAGGGGCAACGTGTGGCAGTCTTTAAATTTGATTCTCTTGCCCCAGGTGAACGGCATATCTTTGGCTGGAAAGCACTTTTGGAAGTTCGCGGAATTAAGTATCGCATCACACCCAGAGATGTGGAAGATATACCTAAACTGTCCCCAGAATTAGAAACACGCTACCTAGTGGATGACGACGATTTAGCAATGGATACTACTATTGTTCGCCGTGCCGCCAGAGAAGCGATTGGTTCTGAAACCAATGTGTTGCGGAAAATGCACAGCATCCGCAACTACGTCTATGATCAGTTGTCTTATGGTATTAAACCTTACATTGACACGCCAGATACAGTTTTAGAACGGGGCGTTGGTTCCTGTGGCGAATATGTCGGCGTTTTACTTGCCCTATCCCGTTTAAATGGCATCCCTTGCCGGACTGTCGGTAGGTACAAATGCCCTGCCCATAGTGACTTAATAGGAGTGCCGCTACAACCCGACTTTAATCATGTTTGGTTAGAGTTCTACGTCCCGAATTTTGGCTGGTTGCCAATGGAATCAAATCCTGACGATATAGGTGAAGGTGGCCCTTATCCAACACGCTTTTTTATGGGCTTATGCTGGTATCACATTGAAATTGGTAAAGGTATCACCTTTGAAACCGTGACAAGTCAAGGTGAGCGATTAACCAAAGAAGATATTCCCATTGGCGATTTAGCGATAAATCATATCCGGTTCACAATTCTTAAAGAATTACCGCCTTTTTGAATTAATCTCCACACAGACGCGATAAATCGCGTCTACCCATTTCCCACCTTAGCCCTCAAATCTATATACACAAAGACTTTGACATCGTTAGGCTTAGTTTATTGATATATCTAGGTTTGAGGCATTTTTGAGTATTTGGTGTATTTCCCTTACCCTGTATGGGTTTGAGGCTTGTTTGTCCATCAAAAATGTTTAAGTCCCGCTAATAAATATAAAAAACCGGATCACAGGGGAGGAAGACGTGAAAATGCTGGCAGAAAACCAACACGAATATCAAGTTTAATTGCTTATACATATCAAGATAAAAAACCTTCATTAAATTTAACTACATCAGATTTATATTCACTACAAAAGACACATTTTTTGCATAATGAAACCTTGGTGATCGCTATCATCTAAGCTACACACAGAGTACTCTGTTTCTGTCTGTTTAAGAGACTTTTTCTTACATCGAACTCAAGTCAGGTCAAGAAATATTACGTAAGCATTACGAAACCACAAATCTTGCTTATAAGAAAGAGGTAACGCCGTGAAATAGTTAGCAGCTAATACCAATTCTGGCGTTGCTGAATTCAGGTATGAAAATCATTTTGCCTGATTTCAAAACCTTTGTCTTGACGTTGCAATTGCTAGTCTATACACCAAGATTTATACATCTAATCAGCAACGCCCCAATTCTTTATAAAGACGCATAGAAATAACCCCACCCCCTGCGGCACCTATCCTTGGTAAGGGGAGGTTGCGAGGGGTCAAAATAATGTGCAGCTTTATAGAGAATTGGTATCAACTCCAGTTAAAAGTTTAGAGCGCTTTTTGTTCAAGAAAACTATTCACTAACCTAGTCAACAAATACAATGAAAAAATACTTTTTTGCAACTCTCACTTCTCTGACTTCTTTGTTAACTTTTTCATATTTAGCACCAGCACATGCAGACACCGGTATTTTTTATCCTTCTGGAGATGGATCTACATATAGAATAACAACTGCTGGTGGTCTTGATTCAAACTGGGATATAAATATGGCGGGCAATTCTGCTGCATGGGGAACTCCTGCCATAACTTACTTTACTAGTTCTCCTGGGCAAAATGATAAGTATGGCTTAGTTTGGGATAATACTTATGGAGCATACACCATTCGTCCGCGTGTTGAACCAAACGGTGATGCTTGCCTTACCGAAAACCCTTCTGGGAAGATTGAACTCCGGCCTTGTCTTGGCTATGATTTCAATGATAATCAACACTTTTGGATTCAATGTTCAAATAGTGATAATGCTGAAGGGAAAGGTAAGCTTTCGGGCTGCTATATTAGTAATGCCCTTCATTCTTCTCAAGCAATTGGAACAGATTGGGGTCACCAAAACTATCCAATAGGTGAAACCAACTATAGTCCTTCTTATGGTTTATGGTGGAATTTCATACCTGATAATTAACATTGAACCCCACGCGGTGGAGAAGTTAACCCGGATTTTTCACAAACATGTCATAGAATAGGGATTTCGCAATACTGCGGCAATACTAAAAACCCCAGACAATTAGCTATCTGGAGGTTTTTAGTTTGCCAGATAAACCAACTAGCTATTAACTCTTAAGCTGGGCATTGGATAGGATTTATACTGCTTGAAATCGGCAAAATCACAGATTGAGTTAAATGGACAAAAACGGCAGTGAGAGCCAGGATTGGGAGGAAAAATTTTACTGAAATTACTAGTTTCTTCCTGATATTTTTGCAAATCGTGCTGGTGCTTGTGGGCAATATTAGCTAAGTCTAATTTTAAGTATTCTAATTCACTATTATTAATAGTAATTAATTCCGATTTTTTACATATTTCTAAATTATAAAATGATGCGACAGCTTCCCTTCCTGGGTAAAGATAACGAGCAGCTAGCAAATAAACTAATGCCTGTCGTCGGTCAAAAGCCGATTTACCAGTTTTGAAATCTAAAATATGTATTGTGCGATCGCTCTCAATGAAAACGCAGTCCATAGCCGCATATAAGCGAAAGCAATAATCTTCTTGTTCAACTACTATCGGTTTAGGAAAGCCTTCATCACCCGGAGTTAATTGGATAATATCTTTATCTAAAAGCAACGGCGCATCGTGATATCTTTTCAAAATTTGCAGCACGCGTTGCTGGACTTGAACACTTGAGTTACCTAATTTAAGTAGCTGTGCAACTCTTTCTACACCATCTGATTGCTTCAACAGATGCCTGTGATGATGAAACTCATAAACGCCTTTTTGGGCGAGTATGCCAATCCTCTGGGGCGCGGTGGCTTGCCCTAAAAGCGCTTTGACTTGTGGTTCGTGTTGCCGTGCTTTGATAAACCCCCGTCTCATCTGGCAATGCCAGCGTTCTTGCCCAGTCGCTGGGGCAACTAGAGACCAAAGGTGATAACTGGCAAAAGGTCGATCGGGGGTTGACATTGCTCAGAAACAGTGAGAGAAAATACGGTGGGGAGAAGTTTAAACTAAGGCTTGCTTAGAAAAGAACTTCGGAGGATAGTTGCTGCTACACACGGTTTGCGAGAAGCTTTTATAGTACTGATAATGTACGGGAGCAAGTGGCAAAAATGTCCAGCAAGATAAAATTTGGTACTGATAGATGGCGAGGGATTATTGCCGATGACTTTACTTTCCCCAATGTGCGGAAAGTAACAAGGGCAATTGCCGCTTACTTGGATACAGCCTACACAAAAGATAGACCAGTACTTATTGCCTACGATACTCGCTTTTTAGCTGACCAGTTTGCCCAAACATCAGCCCAAGTTTTGGCAGACTTGGGTTGGACTGTGAAAATTACCGATCGGGATTGTCCCACACCAGTAATTGCCTACAACGCCCGTCATCTAAATTCTGCTGGGGCATTAATGTTTACTGCTAGTCATAATCCAGCACCCTACTGTGGAATTAAATATATACCCGATTATGCTGGGCCTGCCACTCCAGAGATTACTGATACTATTGTGGCAAATATAGAAAGTGCTTCGGATGAGTTGCCTCTTAGTAACCCATCAGGTTCAATTTCAATTTTCGATCCGAAACCTGATTACCTGCAATTTATCTACACCTTACTTGATATAGAAAGGATTAAAAGCGCTAATTTAAAGGTAAAGTACGATGCCCTTTATTCTACCTCTCGCGGCTATTTAGATGAAGTTTTGCTTCATTGTGGCGTTCAATTAGAAAGTTTCCACGATTGGAGAGATGTTTTATTTGGCGGCGGGATGCCAGAACCTAAAAGAGAACAATTAGTTGAGTTAGTAAAAGCAGTAGTTAGCGATCGCGCTGATTTGGGTTTGGCGACTGATGGAGATAGCGATCGCTTTGGTATTGTCGATGAACAAGGAACTGTCCTTACTCCCAATACTGTGCTATTGGTTCTAGCACGTCATTTAATCAAAAATAAAGGGAAAACTGGCGCGATCGTCCGCACTGTGGCGACAACCCACCTACTGGATAATTTCGCTGCCAAAAATGGGTTGCAAATTTATGAAACAGCAGTCGGTTTTAAATACATTGGCGAAAAAATGCGGGAAACTGCTGTGTTAATTGGTGGAGAAGAATCAGGCGGTTTGAGTATTATTGGGCATATTCCCGAAAAAGACGGGATATTAGCCGATATGCTAGTGGCAGAAGCGATCGCTTATGAAGGCAAACCTCTGAGTCAACTTGTCAAAGAAGCGATCGCCGAAGCCGATGGACCACTTTACAACAACCGCCTAGACTTGCACCTGTCAGAGGCGCATAAAACCGCCGTCATCGACTCTTTTACTAAAAATGCACCTTCAGAGGTAGCAGGAATTAAAGTCAAGGAAATAGGGCGTAAAGACGGTATTAAGCTGTATTTAGAAGAAGGTAGCTGGGTTTTACTGCGTCCTTCCGGTACAGAACCACTGGTGCGTGTCTATCTAGAAACCAACACTCCCGAAAAACTCACCCAAATCGCCCAAGAGTTAGAGAGTATCATTGCTAAACTAAAGGCATAAAAGTTAGGAGTTATGAGTTATGAGTTAGGAGTTAGGAGTTAGGAGTTAAGAGTTAAGAGTTGTAAATTAACAATTTTTAACTTATAAATTCTATTAAGAGTTATGAGTTATGAGTTTTAAATTAATAACTCCTAACTTCTCACTTGTAACTCCTAACTCCTAACTTCTAACTCCTAACTTTTATCAAACTATGAAAATCGCTCCTTTTTTGACATCTCTAGTTTTAGCGGTTTGGGTAATAGCGATCGCAATTATTTCAGTCCAAAATGCCACACCTGTATCGTTAAAATTCTTAACATTCCAATCGATTCAGATACCAATGGGTTTAGTGCTGGCTTTTAGTGCCTGTGTAGGGTTAATTGGCATGGCACTGCTGCAACCTCTCTGGGGACTTGCTGGTATTGGGCAGCGTAATTCTCGATTAGAAGACGATGCCGAATTTTTTGTTGACGATGAAGATTTTTGAGGGTTGAATAGCTGTGCAGTATCAAAACATTATTACAATCGAACCAGGAAAACGAGGTGGTAAGCCTTGTATTCGAGGAATGCGAATTACTGTATACGATGTTTTATCATATCTTGCTTCTGGGATGACCTACGAGGAATTGCTTGATGACTTTCCTTATTTGACACAAGAGGATATTTTGGCTTGCTTAAGCTATGCGGCTGATCAATAACGGCAAATGCTGACAATGGTGGCTTGGGTACTGGCGCTAATCTGGATAGCGCTTTGACGTATGTAAAACTCGAATAATTTCTACCGACTCTTCTTTGACTCGGTAAATAACAATGTACGGCGTGCTAGAAATTACTACCTCTCTTGTACCTTCTATGCGTCCAAGTCGCCCCATAAAAGGATAATTTTCAAGTTGACTGGTAACAAGTTGAATCCTCAATATCACTTTCTGCGCTGCTTCTGGATTCTCTTTCAGGATGTAGCTATGGGCTTGTTCCAAATTACGAAGCGCACGACGCACCCACTTAATCTGCATTGGTGAGTCTTGCAAAAGTCGCTTTTACTTCTTCATCACTGGCAAAGTCTCCAGCATCCGCTTCAGCAATCCCCTTTTGAATCTCCTCGATTTGCCACTGATACATCTCTAGATAACTGGCTACCGCCTCATTAAGTACGTAGCTGCGATCGCGATTGATTCCGGCTGCGATCGCATCAAGTGCAGCTTTGTGATCGGTATCTATCCGAAACGTAATATTTTCTTTGCTCATTGTCTTGTAGAAGTTATATTGCAATATATTATATTGCATTGCAAGATAATAGTGGCGATCGCTATTATCTGAGAGCGCTTCCCTTGGAGTAAACGGGAGCCTCAAAGCGTCCTTGCGGGATCAAGATAATGTTAGACAAACACTAGCTAGGAAAAGGAAATATGGCTGCTATAACTATTAATATTACAGAGCAGTCTCTGGAAAAAATTGCAGGAATTAGCGCAAAACTTGGGTATCTCTGTTGTCATGATTAAAGCAATTGGTTGTTTTGCAAAAAGCTAAGATTAATCAATCCTAAGATATGGGAATAAAGGCAATGACTACAGCGATCGCTAAAAAGATGACCTTTGAAGAATTCCTAAATTATAACGATGGAACGGATACTTTATATGAATTAGAAAACGGAAAACTCATTGTCAAGCCTTCAGAAAGTGATATTAATCAACGGATTGCAACGTTTTTATTAATTTATTTTTCGCAACTAGGCATCCCATCTTATCAGTTGCGGATGAAGGCAGAGTTAGCAGTTAATAGCACACAGGTGGGGGTACGTATACCTGATTTGGTGGTGTATTCTGAGGAGTTAGCAAAGGTGATGGAAGGAGTTACGCGATCGCTAATTTTGATGGATATGCCGCCACCTCTGTTGGTGGTTGAGGTGGTGAGTCCGAATCAGGAAAATCGGGATTATCGCTACAAGCGATCTGAGTATGCAGCACGGGGGGTTGCTGAGTATTGGATTGTTGATCCAATTGCCCAAAAGGTGACGGTGTTGGAATGGGTGGAGGGTTTTTATGAAGAGCAGGTGTATGTGGGAGATCGGGCGATCGCTTCTCCTATGTTTGCTAATCTTAAATTGACTGCTGCTGAAGTTTTAAAAGGATGAGATGTGATGAAATAGTAGCGATCGCTATTATCTTAAAGCGCCTCTAGGTGGAAGCCTCGCACTACATGAAAAAAGCCTATGTCGGTAGGCTTTTGAGAAAGTTTTGGAGCGATCGCGCTGGATATAAAATTAAAATGTCCATTTGTGATCTGGATCGTCTAGGGCGGCGCGAACAGAAGCTAAATTTGCAAGGTCTTTGAAGGGGCAGGATTTAGCTATTTCGATGATTGAGTTTAAAGTAAGGGCTAGTTCTTCATTATTGCCAGCTGCGATCGCATGATCAACGACAGCAAATAAAGCGCGAAAGTTTTCTGTACGTTCATCAAAAGAGCGATCTAGATACCCCATCAATAACTCTCGCTGGGCGTTAATCTTCGTGATTGTTTCTTTTTCCCAAGCTTCAATCTCTCGTCTCTTTGTCTGTTCTTGTTCGGCAATTATCTTATATTCAGTATAAGCTGAAGAAACTATGTCAAGACATTGTGTTTTTTCCAAAGCTGCTATCTCACGCCTTTTAGTCCGTTCTTGCTCTCCAATTTGCTTGTAACTGGAAACAATGGTTACTAACGATTTTGTGGCATTAACCGCAGTGCATATTGTATTAATATTTTGTAAAACCATTGCTAAATACCTCCCAGAGTTTTGTATTTAGCTTGGATAGTTAAGCTAGAAGGGTTTAACAGTCCTTCATTATCTAAAATAGGAATTTTCATAATTTCTGCAAGTGCTTTAATTAAAAGTGCTACTTCTTGAAACTTGCTAGCATCGCGATCGCTATTAAAAGGTTGGGCTTCAAGCTCCTGAAGTGCAGATTTAGCACGATTGTTTAAATTACACACTAAATTGGCAATTTGGTTAGGAATTGTCTACGGGTTAAACCTCATAAAAAAGCATCACCTTATACTTATCTTTCCCAGGGATACCAACTAATGAACATTCAGAAGGTATAAATTTGAGATTGGGATGAATGCAGTTGTCAATCCTTTTGGTATTGCGATCGCACCTTTCTTTGGGAGGCTAAAACTTCAATGCAACAGACAAGCGATGTCTACGACGGGCTATTCGGCGTCGCACTCGGCTTGCCGCAGGCATCGCAACTGTTAGGATAGATGACACGAGGATATGTCCAATAATGCTCAAGAGATATACAGCCAAGTTGTTTGTAACTTGTCACCGACTGAGCGGCTACGCTTGGCAACCCTAATTCTAAATGAGCTAGTCGAGCAAAACTTGTCTATCATCGACCAAAGTTATACTTGGACTGAGCAAGATCAGCTTGATTTAGCATCCTTCTCCTTGGACGAATCGTAGTAGTTATTTACACCGAAATTGGTGAAGAAACGATTCGGATCATCTCATTAAGAAAGGCACTGTCTCACGAACGAAAACGCTATGAACAATACCTCAAGAACCGATTGGGTTAAAGTCGATGCAATGACTGACGAAGACATCGACACCTCAGATATTCCACCCTTGTCAGAAGAATTTTTGGCTATTGCACAATTGCGAATGCCCAAGTCACCTCTAACAATAACAGTTAAGGTAGATCCTGAAACTTTTGCTTGGTTCCAAGAGCAGGGAGAGACTGCCGAACAGCAGATGGCTGTAGCATTAAAGATTTACGCAGAAGCACACAAAGCTTATCCTGCGTCTGAGGCGAAGTCAACCTAATACAATACTAAATTGGATGTCTTTAACAATAAAAAAATTAATATAGCAATCCTAAATCATTCGTGAAAAGTTAGATCCCCGACAACTTTTACGAAGTCGGGGATCTGGACACCGATAATTTTCACAAATTAGATAAAATTACTTACTATACAACAGCCGCTAAGTTGGGCAGTTTTGGGTTAGTTGTAGCTTCAAGTAATCAATGAAATCTAGAATTTCTGTATCAGTGAGTTGTAGACGCGATCGCTTGCCATATTTCTGCTGCAAATACTCCCTTCCCTGCTCTGGAGTCCAATTTAATTGGGCTAAATATGTGTCACTTTGAGCTATCAAAACTGCATTAATTTCTGATGCTGTTGTATTAGCATATATTTGTATTGGCTCTTGATTTAAATTTTGAAGTTTATTAATTTTGAAACTAACTTTTTGCCCTAGAGCTTGCAAATCAATTTCATTATGTCCATCCCAACTAACACCTACAGAGCGATAAGTTACCGGATTATAAATTGTACAAAATACAATTGTTTTCTCTCCAGGACTGACTGCGATCGTCAGTGGATGATGCAATTGTTCAGTAGTCAAGGCATCAAGTGAAAGCAACAAACTTTTAGAAAAGTAAGATTCACTTCCTGAGCGGATAACATAAGGTTTCTCTGCCAGAATATGTAAATCAGTTTTTTCTTTTTCTCCATGTGAAGTTTCCACTTTTTTATTAACTTCTATCCCTGTTATCACCCCAGTGAAAGCTCTCTCATAAATTGGGATTTGTCTTGTATCATCGGATAGCATATACCAACAGTGATCCGATTCTTTGCTGACAAAAACATATTGAGGTTTTGGGACTGCTCCAAATCCTAATTTAACTTCCATATTTTTGATGTAGGTTTTGGTAAATATATTTCTTGAGCAACCAGCCTTTACGATTTGTACCGTTAAGCTATGAGTTACTTAATAGATATAATTCCCTAATCAAGAAGCCAATTAACATTAAGGGAGCAAAAATTCCGAAATTTGGTGAATCTATGAAAAACTTTCTGGATCAACACCAAGCGCCTTCAACCTTTCAATTAACATTTTCACCTGTTGTTCTGCTTCCACCCGTCGCTGTTCTTCAAAAGCTGTGCGTTCTTCCGCTTGTCTGATGCGTTCTTCTGGTGTCAGCAATTTTTGCCCTTCCGCATCATACCAGTACAGCCACTCCCGCACTATACCTTGATAAATTCCCCGTTCTCGTCCAATTCCTAAACCAATTTCTGGTAGCCAAACAGGATTTCCTGACATTAAGATGTATTCCCCATCAACTAAGTGATACACCTCCAAAGGTGTCTTTTTACGCCGAAGGGGACTATACACAACGTAGTACAAAATTCCTAATTCTTTGGCATAGAGTTCTTTTTTAGTGCTATATTCTTCCCGATATATTTGGGAAACAACTTCTAGCGCTAAGATTGGCTGCTTCTTTTCTTCCCATAGCACATAACTTAGGCGCAAGTCCTCATCAATGAAGCGTTTAACTCCTAAGCTGAGAAACCCATCAGGGACTATGGCTGGTTTGTCTGGGTGATAATAAATACCCATGTCAACACCAAAGAACCAATCCCAGCGATCGCACCAAACCAAAGCCAGTGTCGTTTTCAGCAAGCCGGGAATTAAATTTTGGAGTTCATTATCCACAGCAGTATCATCTGAGTCGGGTAATTCTTCGGAAGATGCCAAACAATGCAGTGGATTGTAGTTTAACATGAGCGGTTTTGCCAAATCTCATTCTAGATAGATTGTACGTAATCTATTGATGTGCGATCGCAGCGCATGAATAAAGAACCATTTTTAGCGACGCCGAATAGCCCGTCGTAGACATCGCCTGTGGATCTTTTCTCAGTATTCACGTACTTCTGATTACAAAATCTTACATTAGATTTATGCTTTGCTACTGATTTATAGAATCTCTAACTGACAATAAGTAGGTAGGCAAGATAAAACCAAGCTATGTAAGGAAAAGTAAAATCTCTGTATTTGGCTCGTAGTTGCGCTTTAGCGCATCTTTATCTGGATGCGCTAAAGCGCAACTACGAGCGAGTGATGATTATTTGCGCCCACTTACTTAGCAAAAAAGGGCAGGTAGAAAACCCGCCCTCAAAGCAATCAATATTTAAAGTAAACTAAACTAGCGATTTAGGGTGCATTCAAAAAAAACTTTTGCACTTATTTTCTTGTTTTACTAATATCTGCACAGTTTTTAACGCATGATTTATGAATGCTATAGTTGAGCAAACCAAAACTCAATGTTAGGATGTTTTAAAAATTATTATCTGCAATCAATTCATGACTAATTTTAGCGTTCGCGCTGATTTTGATAGCCCTTGGAAAGAAATTATAGAAGCTTATTTTCCCCAAGCAATGCATTTCTTTTTTCCAGAAACTTCTGCATTAATTGATTGGGAACGTCCCTACGAATTTCTAGATAAAGAATTTCAACAAATAGTTCGTGAAGCTGAACAGGGTAAGAGATATGCCGATCAATTAGTCAAAGTTTGGCAAAATCAAGGGGAAGAACTTTGGTTATTAATCCATGTTGAAATTCAGGCACAAAAAGAAGATAACTTTACTAAGCGGATGTTTACCTACAATTTTCGCATATTTGACCGCTTTGATCGACCAGCAATAAGCCTTGCAATTCTCTGCGATTCAAACCGCGAATGGCGGCCAAGTAATTACAGTTACAATTATCCCAATACTCGCTTAATTTTTGAATTTGGCAGTGTTAAACTTTTGGATTATGAAAATCGATTTTACGAGTTAGAAAATAGCGATAATCCATTTGCAACTGTCGTTATGGCGCATTTGAAAACGCAGCAGACACGCTCATCACCCGAACAACGCAAAATATGGAAATTTAGCTTAATTCGTAGGCTATATGATTTGGGGTTAGGAGAGCAAGATATTCGCAACCTGTATCGATTTATCGATTGGGTTATGATATTACCAAAGGCATTGGAAAATCAGTTTTGGGAAGAGTTTAAACAATTTGAACAGGAGCGGACTATGAGATATATAACGACAGGTGAGCGCATCGGCTACGAACGCGGAAAACAAGAAGGTAAACAAGAAGGTAAACAAGAAGGTAAACAAGAAGGTAAAAAAGAAGGTGAACAACAGCTTATTTTAAGGTTACTACAAAGACGAGTGGGAGAATTATCATCAGAATTACAAGAGCGCATCAAATCTCTTTCTTTAAATCAGTTAGAAAACCTTGGCGAAGCTTTGTTAGATTTTACTGCTATGGAAGATTTACTTAACTGGTTACAAACAAATCAATCAGCTTAAAATCTATTTTTATGAAATTTGAGCAGGAGCGACTATGAGATATATAACTACAGGTGAGCGCATCGGCTACGAGCGCGGAAAACAAGAAGGTAAACAACAGCTTATTTTAAGGTTACTACAAAGACGAGTGGGAGAATTATCATCAGAATTACAAGAGCGCATCAAATCTCTTTCTTTAAATCAGTTAGAAAACCTTGGCGAAGCTTTGTTAGATTTTACTGCTACGGAAGATTTACTTAACTGGTTGCAAACAAATCAATCAGCTTAAAATCTAGGGCAGTTTAATTTGATAGAAAATTATTACCCAAGTTGGCTTTGTCAAGAGCTTATTAATAATTGCTTACCTTGGCAGGAAGGCAAAAATATGAGCTTTGGAGATTTTAATGAACAATATACATTACATGATTCTTATTGGATAGGTATTTTCTATAACATTGGATATGAACAAGCCATAACTTTAGCTATTGATTGGAATTCTGTTTGGTTGCCTGATGAAATAAAAAAAAGTATTACCGTCGGTGAACCTTATATTTTCATCCGATTAACGGGTGTTGAACAGATAAGTACGGCTAATTATATTGATATTGTCAATATTTCTAGAATAATCGGGAGTTGTGAATTTGAAGAGATAGAGGGTAAGAAGTTTTTGGCTATTGATGATGTGTTTAGAGGACAAATTAATATTGTCTACAGAGGTGAGGAAACCTTCTTGGCATTAGAAAAAAATAGAAGGATTTTGAAGATTTAAACTAGAAAATTGATTAAGCGATCGCCTCCAAGCAATGTACATAAAAAAAGGGCAGGTAGAAAACCCGCCCTCAAAGCAATCAATATTTAAAGTAAACTAAACTAGCGATCGCAACTTAATCAGCGATTTGGGGCGCACTCAAAGAAACCTTTAATGCTTCGTCTTTTTGCAGTGCTAATGTCGGCACAGAATCACGCAATCTTGCTGTCAATTGTACAGTTGTGGCGTCATACATCTGAGTCAGCAATTTTGGATAGAAACCAATACCAATAATTGGAATTAACAAACAGGCAATGATAAATACTTCACGGGGTTCGGCATCTATCAAAGCTTGGTGAGAAACTAATTCCTTGTTCTCTTCTCCGTAGAAAATTTCTCGCAACATCGACAGCAGATAAATCGGAGTTAAAATTACTCCCACTGCCATCAAGAATACCACAATGACTTTGAAGGTAGAGCTATAAGCATCGCTAGTAGCAAAGCCAACAAATACCATTAATTCTGCTACGAAACCGCTCATCCCTGGCAGTGCCAAAGAAGCCATCGAACAGGTAGTGAACATGGCAAAAATCTTCGGCATTCTCTTCGCAACACCGCCCATTTCATCCAACATCAGGGTGTGTGTGCGATCATAAGTTGCGCCAACCAAAAAGAATAAACTCGCCCCAATTAATCCGTGCGAAACCATTTGTAACACTGCCCCACTCAATCCCAAATCGGTGAAGGAGGCAATCCCAATCATAACAAAGCCCATGTGGGAAATTGAGGAGTAGGCAATTTTTCGCTTCAGGTTGCGCTGGGCAAAGGATGTTAAGGCAGCGTAGATGATATTAACTACCCCCAAAACCACCAAAACTGGTGCAAAATAAGCGTGGGCATCGGGGAGCATTTGGGCATTCATCCGAATTAAGGCGTAACCGCCCATTTTCAACAGAATACCTGCTAATAGCATGTGTACAGGGGCTGTAGCTTCACCGTGGGCATCAGGTAGCCAGGTGTGCAAGGGAATAATCGGCAACTTGACGGCGTAGGCAATCAGGAAGCCAGCATAGGCGGCAAGTTGGAAATTGAGGGCGAAGTCTTTTAAAGCGAGCGATCGCATGTCAAACGTCACCGTATCGCCGTAAAATCCCATTGTCAGGGCAGACAGCAAAATAAACAGCGAACCGCCGGCGGTGTATAAAATAAATTTAGTCGCTGCATACTGCCGTCTTTTGCCTCCCCAAATCGACAGCAGAAAGTATATCGGTACTAGTTCCAGTTCCCACACCAGGAAAAACAACAGCATATCCTGGACGGCGAACACGGCAATTTGACCGCCATACATCGCCAAAATCAAGAAGTAAAATAGCTTCGGCTTGAAGGTAACAGGCCAAGCTGCTAAAATCGCCAGCGTGGTAATGAATCCAGTCAAAATAATTAGGGGCATGGATAAGCCATCTGCCCCTACTGACCAATTCAAATCTAGTTGGGGTACCCAGGGGTAACTCTCGACCAACTGCAAATCTGGATTGGAGAAATCATACCCAGTATAAAAAGCATAAACAATTAGTGCAAAATCTATCAGCCCTACGATGAGGGAGTACCAGCGCACTGTTTTGCCTTCTTTATCCGGGATGATGGGAATCAGTAGTGAGGCGGCTATCGGCAACAGAATAATCGTCGTCAGCCACGGAAAATTAGCTGTATTCATCACAATTCGTCTGCTATCAAAATCATGTTTGGCAAAAAGTCACTAGTTATTAACTAACAGCTTTTTGAGGATTTCGTCTTCCTCGTTAGGTTGATTTAATTAAATTGGCAATCCCCTATTTTGTCTATTAGGGGTCTTTTTTGACAGTTGCGGGTGCGGAGTGTGCGTTGTGATACTCCCAGTCAAGTCAAAAATTGACCCTCAAAAAGTTGGTAAAATTATAGTTTAGGGGTGCGATGTCTACGAGAAGCCGCTTTGCGTCTACGCCTAACCTAACCCATCGCTAAAAATATACCAGTCCCTGTATAACTCTGGCAACAGCTCGCTCTCATCACGATAATAGGTGATTTGATTGAGTTTTTTTAGTAAAATAGACATGGAAGGTTGATAAGGTAAATTCGATTATGTCATCTCCAGCGATCGCTACTGTAATTAAGATGATGGAATCTTTATCTGAAGATGTGCAAGAAAGAGTTGCAGAACATCTTGGAGAGTACCTGGAAGATTTGCAAGATGAATTGAAATGGAATAAATCATTTAACAAAACTCAACAACAACTGATTGCATCTGCCCAATCTGCTAAAAGAGAGATTGCAGAAGGACTTGCAAAACCAATGAATTATGAAAATTTATGAAGTCTGCAACTCTTCCTTCTTTTTGGGATAAATATCAGTCTCTTGAAAAGCAAGTTAGACAAAGTGCAAGAAAAGCTTATCAGTTATGGAGAGAAAATCCTTTTCATCCGTCTTTACATTTTAAATGTATAAATAACGAGGAGAATATTTGGTCTGTCAGAATCACTCGCAATTATCGAGCAATTGGGGTTTTAGAGGGTGATACAGTTACATGGTTCTGGATAGGTAGCCATGACGATTATGAGAGTTTTTTTTCATAGCGCGATCGCGATCGCCTAACCTAACCCTAAAAATACAAGATGCTGTTTGGTGGTTGTAGAAAAAAGCGATTTGGTGCAAAAAAGCATAACACGAGAACTAACCATAATGATCATCGCACAAATTGAAAGTCAAATTCGTTATGTCACTAACGTAGATGGAGAAACAACAGATGTACTCATCCCTGTAGAACTTTGGCAACAGCTTATAAGTTCCATAAATTCTGATAACGTCAGTGGTTTAGCTTGGATTGATGAACAAGAGCCAAAAGCACAAATATTAGCCGATTTGCAAGAGTCCGTGCGACAAGCAGCAGAAGGACAAACCTTCCCAGTTTCAGAGCTTTGGGACGATATCAAAGCCTAGAATAAGAAAACTAAGCTGCATATCTAATAATCTCTAATTCTGCTCCATTATTAATAGCTGACTCTGCTTTTTCTAAAACCTGTTCGGTAACTGCATCACTTAAATAATATTCACCACAGTTATCACAAATTTCTGCTGGAACTTTTTTTAATACAATAATACATTCATCTCTTTCTAATGTCACAGTTACTAAACCAGGTTTAGTTTCTCCATGCTTACAAATTACGCATTTCATCATCTTTGTCTCCTAGTTTTAAAACCATCTAACCAAATATTAGTATCAGGAATATAAGCTGTTACTACATATCCTGTATCTGTAGCTTCATTGTAGGAAAATACAACATGAATCGGCTTACCTTCTATAAAATCCAATATTAGATAACTGGGGTAAGGTGTATCATCAGGATTTTCTTCTATCACTTCTCCATAATAAATCGCAGCTTTTACTTCTTTTTGACTGATGCGACGATAAAACATTTGTTGGATAGCATGACGGGAGAAAACTAGATTTTCACAATACATACATGAATTATTTTTAAATTATAATTAGTGATAAACTTATTATTTTGCTGAATCTTGGGCTTATATTAATTTTTCTCTTAAGAGATCGCTCAGAATACCATATCATTTATCTACTGTGTAACCTGTCTCCCATAGCCATAACTTCATGCCTTTCTCCAATTTCACTAATCCTTACCAAAATCCGGCGAACATACCACAGAAGATATCGCCAGGATATAAATCTACGGAAGTTATTTAAAGCTGATGGTTCTTATGTGCGTCCAGCAGAAGACCCTGTGACGATGTGGGCGCTTCAGATTTTAGTAGAAGAGTACGGTGTTCCACTACAGGCAATGGAACTAGAACTAAATGCAGATTTTGCCGAGGGAACTTATCAAGGTGGGCGACGCTATCAAGGACGAGTGGATATTGTCTGCCTTAAAAAGACCTGTTGGTTTTGAGATTATGTTTGAACCGCCAGATGATGTAAAAGAAGACTTGAATATTTAATTGCTGACTATCAGGCAAAAAAAAGGAGTCTAAAATTAGGCTCCTAAAAAACTTGGGGTGAAAGGGCGGTTAGAAACCGCGTCTACACAGGCAAAACCCACCTCCGTGGGTTTCAAAAATTCAATTTTTCTTTAGTCCGCGAAGGCGGACTTCGTTTGTGTAGCCGCGAATTCTATTCGCCCTGGCTCTAATTTTCGCCCTGGCTCTAATTTGACACTACAAAAATCAGGTAACACCAAAGACAATCACTAAGCCCAAAACCGCCCCAAATACAATCAAGGCATAGAATTGAGCGCGACCGTTTTCTAGGTACTTCAGACCTTCACCGCTAACAAGGGTGAAAAAGCCTGTGAGGTTAACAGCACCATCGACAACGCGGAAGTCAACTTCCATAACTTGTCTAGCTAGGCGACGCAAACCGAGGACAAAAACCCGATGGTAAATGTCATCAAAGTACCACTTGTTGAGCGATAACTCATAAAGTGGTTGGATTTTAGCAGCGATCGCATCTGGGTCAATTTTACGCCTCAAATACATCAGCGAAGCCAGGGTAATCGCAATCAAAGAAATTCCGACTGAGGCACCCGCCATAATGTAGAATTCCGTCGGATTGAACTCGGAAGCCTTTTCTATAACTTCGGAGAGAGTTTCACTAGGAGGAAAGATAAACTCTTCAAAATAATTGGCGTAGGGAGTTCCCACCAAACCAATCAAAATCGAAGGCACAGCCAACAGTGCCAACGGCAGCGTCATCGTCCAGGGCGATTCGTGGGGGGAGTCGCCCTGATGCCCGTGGGAGTCATGGGAATCATGCTGCTGACTAGTTGCCGCCAATTCTCCTTTCTTCATCGCCCCAGGCCCAAAATTCGGGGCTGGTTCTTCTGACTCTAATTCCAGGACAATTGTCGCCGCAGCTTTCTTGAGTGTTTGCTTGATTTTCTCGTCATTACCCCGGAATTTGCCTTCAAATGTCGAGAAGTACATTCTAAACATATAGAAAGCCGTAATCCCGGCAGTTAACCAGCCGATGAACCAGAGAAGTGGGTTAGCTTCAAAAGCTTTCCCCAAAATTTCATCTTTTGACCAGAAACCAGCAAAGGGGGGAATACCAGAAATTGCCAAGCAACCAATCAAAAAGGTAGTTGCGGTGACGGGCATATACTTTCGCAGTCCACCCATCAAGCGCATATCTTGAGCTAAGGCGGGGTCGTGTCCAACCACACCTTCCATACCGTGAATTACTGAACCTGAACCCAAGAACAGCATCGCCTTGAAATAGGCGTGGGTCATCAGGTGGAATAGTCCAGCACTGTAGGAACCTATTCCCATCGCCATCACCATGTAACCGAGTTGGGAAATGGTGGAGTAAGCCAAGCCCTTTTTGATGTCGTTTTGGGTAATGGCAATGCTAGCCCCCAAAAACGCCGTAAACGCCCCAGTAAAGGCAATGACATTCATTGCGGCTGGAACGTCTTCAAATACTGGGTACATCCGGGCAATTAGGAAAACACCTGCCGCTACCATTGTTGCCGCGTGAATCAAGGCAGAAATGGGGGTGGGGCCTTCCATTGCGTCTGGTAGCCAGACGTGGAGGGGGAATTGGGCTGATTTTGCAACAGGCCCTAAGAAAACTAAAATCGCAAACAGGACAGCGAGAAAATTGCTGATAGAACCTGATTCGACAAGTTGGGCGAGGCGATCGCCCATGATATTAAAATCAAAGCTTCCCGTTGCCCAGTACAGCCCCAAAATGCCCAGCAGCAAACCAAAGTCGCCCACACGGTTGGTCACAAATGCTTTTTGGGCGGCATCGGCGGCTGACTTGCGATCGTACCAAAAACCGACCAGCAAGTAGGAACACATCCCGACCAGTTCCCAGAATATATAAATCTGTACTAGGTTGGGGCTGACCACCAGACCTAACATTGAGGAGCCAAACAAACTGAGATAGGCGTAAAACCTCACGTAACCGGGATCGTGAGCCATGTAGCCATCGGTGTAAACCATGACTAAGCAGGCTACCGTTGTGACAATCACCAGCATTAGGGCTGTCAGGTGGTCAATAGTGTAGCCCATGCTCAGGTGAAAATTACCTGCTGCCGCCCACTCAAAGGTGCGAATATAAGCCGCATGTCCTTGAATTTGACTCCATAGCAAGGCAAACGACAGCCCCATAGCTGCCCCCATCATGGAGATAATCACCACAGCGTTAAGCTGGCGGAGGCGGTTTGTCACCTGATTCAACGAGATTAACCCTAGACCGACCAGCATTGCCCCAAGAAGAGGGAACACCGGAATCAGCCAGGCATACTGATAGATTACTTCCATCACTGACGCCTACTTTTAGAATTCTTGATTAGCGTGTCGAAACTGTTAATAATTGTGACACACACCCTTTAGGATAAAATAACCCACCCAAGACTGATTGGGTGGGGTGTTAAGCATGGTTTTAGATTTGGTCATTCGTCATTGGTCATTGGTCTTTAGCCCTATGCCCCTCAAGAGTGCTCAGTTCCGAGTTCCGAGTCAGCAGAGGGGAGAATAACTCCAAACTCCAAACTCCTAATTCCTAACTCCAAACTCCTAATTCCTAACTCCTAACTCCTAACTCCAAACTCCTAACTCCAAACTCCAAACTCCAAACTCCTAACTCCTAACTCCTAACTCCTAACTCCTAACTCAGCACTGTTTTGCCCTATGCCCTATATGCATCAGGCTGACCGACACTCTAAGTCCACTGTCTTTGAACTTTTATAAATTTTTGGGCAATTGCTGTACCTAGCTTTAATGTCTTCTAAAGCTAGACGTAAATCTTCTCTACCGCGAAAGCATTCCAAGCGATGGCGAATAGTGCCATTTTCAATCAATAGTAAAGTGGGTAGTGATTTTAGCCTATAAGTAGTTGACAATTTAAAATTTTGATCGGCGTTAACCCCAACTAATTTAATTTCTTCACCACATTGGGCTTGAAATTGCAATAACAGTGGGTGGATAATCCGACACAAGCCACACCAAGGTGCTTCAAAATTAACTAAAACAGGAATAGGTGATTCTAAAACTTCTTGAGTAAATGTTTGCTCACTAACCGACAACACCATGACGCCTCTTGGATTATAAGGTTTTTATATTAAACTACCTATCAGCTTTGAAGTGAAGGATTGGCAAGTCAGTAACTGCCGATATATGCTTTCAGGAACCAAAACTCAGGACACAGAATAATTAGGGAAAAATCGAGCGCGTTGATGTGTCTCTGAGAAAAAAGCCACCGGGGAATTCGCGCTGGCTTTTTTGAATGTTAAACTCCTGATTGCCGTGGCCACCTGGGGATCTGACTGAATCTGCCATTTTTTCCTAAGGAAAAGCAACTGACCAACAACTACCAATTTAAAATCTTAACTTGACTCAGACCACCCCCATCCATAGATGTTTGAACTTATCCTACATTGATTTAGGGCAATTGATAAGCTGAAATCCTCATCTATTTTTGATTTTATGCTGATACTGGGGATCGCCTAGATTTCCCATCTTATCTTACTAGTTGCTTCGAGCAACAAAGGATGCGACAACCACAGCAAAACTATAAAAATGGCAACTCCCAAATAGGAAGGACGAAGAAATTCCTGCCATTTGATAGATTGACGCCCGTCGAGAATTGCTTTAAAGGGAATAATTGAAGTCCGTTGTTTGGCAATTTCAAAGGCTTCTCCATAGCGATCGCTCAAACGGCGATCGCCGTGCCAAACTCCAAACAAGTGATGCAACACTAATCCAATGGAAGTCACAAGGGTAAAGGTAGTACCCAGCCAGAGAGTATGGGCAATACACCAAATTATTTGTCCTACCATCTGGGGATGACGGGTAATCCGAATAATTCCTGTTTCGTAGAGATGAACTTGGGGCTTTTGAATGGCAGCAACTTCTAGTAGATTGAAGGTAGCAGGATATAAAAATAAAAACGAGATAGCTGACAGCAGCCAAACAAATTCTTGCACTCCTGGTACTCCTTGTACCTGCCAAAGTTGCAAACCATCATAGCGATGCCCAAAAAAGTAAATAATTAATATGACAGCCAAAGGTAGGCTAACTAATGCAAAGAGAACGCGATAAAGCCTTGCACCAATATATTTTTCGGCTTTTGGACGGAAAGCAGCGCCTCCACTGTGAGCGATCGCAAAAACTATTTGTAGCCCCAGCATGACAAAATGACTGGGTGTCAACCAAGAAATCAACAGCATATACACGGATGAAATAATTTAAAGAAAATGGAACTCAGTACAACCAATACTACAAAGTATTCAAAAGGAGACTTTAGTCAAGATGTTGTGCTACTGTGTTTTTCCAGTCAAGCCTTCAAGTTTAATATGCAACAAATCATGTCCGGCTAATTTATGCCAAATTTGATTTGTTGTGTGCATCCGCTCCTTTCAAAATTTGTGGTTTGAGCCTTATGTCTGACCTTCCTTTCACTTTAGATCAGTTACGTATTTTAAAAGCGATCGCCCAAGAAGGAAGCTTCAAGCGTGCCGCTGATAGTCTTTACGTTTCGCAACCTGCCGTCAGCTTGCAAGTGCAAAATCTCGAACGGCAGCTAGATGTCCCCCTATTCGATCGGGGAGGACGACGCGCCCAATTAACCGAAGCAGGGCATCTACTTCTAAGTTACGGTGAAAAAATCCTCAGTCTGTGTCAGGAAACCTGCCGCGCGATCGAGGATTTACAAAATCTCCAAGGCGGTACTTTAATTGTCGGTGCTTCTCAAACCACCGGCACTTATCTTTTGCCTAGAATGATCGGCATGTTCCGACAAAAATATCCAGATGTGGCAGTGCAATTACACGTCCACTCTACCCGGCGGACTGCTTGGAGTGTCGCTAACGGACAAGTTGATTTGGCAATTATCGGCGGTGAAATTCCCGGCGAACTGTCAGAATCTTTAGAAGTTGTTCCTTACGCTGAAGACGAACTAGCGCTAATTCTACCTGTTTTTCATCCCTTTAGCAAACTGGAAAAAATCCAAAAAGAAGACCTATACAAATTACAATTCATTGCCCTAGATTCCCAATCGACTATCCGCAAAGTAATTGACCAAGTGCTAGCACGCTGTGAAATTGATACCAGACGTTTTAAGGTAGAAATGGAATTAAATTCCATTGAAGCAATTAAAAATGCTGTGCAATCTGGTTTGGGCGCTGCCTTTGTTTCAACTAGTGCGATCGCTAAAGAGTTACAAATGGGTGTTCTGCACCGTACCCCCATTGAAGGCGTTGTCGTCAAACGGACACTGTGGCTGATTTTTAATCCTAATCGCTATAGATCCAAGGCCGCAGAAGCTTTTAGTCGGGAAATTTTGCCCCAGTTTGCTAATCCTGGATGGAGTCAAGATGTGTTAGCATTGGCACAAAAAAGCATAGTGATATCTACATTGGATATAACGACATCCACCTCTGCCGCTGACGACTAAATGGTGATTAGTCCTACCCTTAGGGCGTCTACGTTATTTATCCTATGTTTTTTGTAAATGATCAATGAGCAAATAATTCGTAATTCGTAATTCGTAATTATTATTTCATAGCTTTTCGCGTAGCATACCGTAAGCAAGCTAAGAATTTGACATCAGTTAAAAAGTTTCCTGTTCTTGATAAAGAGATTTAGTTTCTATGTAACCTGAATGAATTACGAATTACGCATTATCAATTACGAATTATTTTGACTAATGACTAATCACGAAAATGGAAGTTTACTGTACTCGTCCACGTTGCCCACGCCCACAAAACTATTTTGCCGATTTAGATGATATTACGGCGCTGAAAACAACGCAGCAAAAATTCTGTACTACCTGTGGTATGCCATTGCTGCTAGATGGTCGATATGTCACCGTGAAGCTACTGGGAAGGGGAGGATTTGGAGCCGCTTTTTTGGCACGCGATCGCCGAATTCCAGGAATGCGTCAATGCGTAGTTAAACAGTTTCAACCGGCGGGAAATTTAAGCTTAAATCAACTGCAACAAGCACAGTTGATGTTTGAAAGAGAGGCAGAAGTTTTATCACAACTGGGTAACGATCACGAGCAAATCCCTAACTTGTTTGCTTTCTTTCCAGTCATAGTTAATGGTTTGCAACCAGGACAGCAAGACCAGTTTTTTTACTTGGTACAAGAATACATTGATGGGCAAAACTTAGAGGAAGAATTAGTTCAACAAGGCAAATTTTCTGAGCAGCAAGTGTTGGAGGTGCTGCAAGAAATCCTGAAGGTGCTAAAGTTTGTTCATCATAGAGGGATTATCCACAGAGATATTAAACCCTCTAATATCATGCGCCGTCGTGATGGGAGACTTTTTCTACTAGATTTTGGCGCAGTTAAACAAGTAACAAATGTTGCACTTGGTTCTGCTGCTTCTTCCACAGGAATTTATTCTATGGGATTTGCACCGCCAGAGCAGATGGCTGGGGGTCAAGTATTCCCATCTACGGATTTATACGCTTTGGCTGTAACTATTATTATTTTGTTGACAAATCAAGAAGCAGTTCAACTATTTGATGCCTATAGCAACCAGTGGAAATGGCGATCGCAAGTGACTGTCAGCCCTCGCCTTGCTGAGGTATTAGATAAGATGCTGCTACCTGCTGCTAAGGAGCGCTTCCAGTCAGCCCAAGAAGTTTTAGATGCACTTAACTCACAAGCGGCTCAAGCCCCTACACAACTTAATTCGCCCTCTGTAACCCTTCCGCCACAACCACCTAATTCTAGTCCCGTCGTCCCCCCCCGTTCACCAACTCAACCAGTGTTTTCGACAGTGGAATTGCTGGCTGGAGCGGCATTTAGTGGATTTGAAGGGGGATTAATTGCGATCGCACTCTTCAGTCTAGTAAAATCACCAATAGTTACTTTCACTGTTGCATGTGTGATTTTAGGTATACTAATTTTTGCCCAAACTAGGCGGTGGATTGAAAAGTTCGATTTATTAATTATTCCAACAATTAGTTTTGCTGTTATTTTTTTTATCCCTTTTTTACAGGGGGGTCTTGGTATTCAGGCAGTAGTAATTTTATCACTTGCAGCAGCCTTAGTAACCATTTCACTAACAGCCGTATTTCGACTTATTTATAAATTATTATCTCTCTTACTTTAAAAACTTTTGGTGCTAACAGCTAACTATGTCTCAGAAAAACGAAACACTTAGCCTTTTCTTAGCTGCTATCATCACCATTGGTTTAATCTTTGGTGGCTTATGGTTTCTTATGGAACGGTGGGCGCAACTAAATGGAACTGTTACTAAAACTTCAACAGGTGGTAACAATGATAATGCCATAAACCAGCCTGTAAACCAGCCTGTCAAGAAATGTGACGTGGCAAATCTGCCAGAGGGAACATTTAACTATGGTGGTAGTACAACCTGGGCACCCATTCGTAAAGACGTAGACTCTGCACTAGAAAGCCTTTGCCCTCAATTTACTTTACGCTACACTCAACCTCCTTCAGGTCAACCAGGATCTGGAACTGGCATTAGAATGTTGATAGATAATCAACTAGCTTTTTCTCAATCTTCTCGCTCAGTTAAAGCTGAAGAAAACGCCGAAGCGAAACAAAAAGGATTTAGTTTAAAAGAAATTCCCGTGGCGATTGATGGAATTGCGATCGCAGTTAACCTAAATCTCAATATCCCTGGTTTAACTATCGCCCAACTCAAAGATATCTACACCGGGAAAATTACTAATTGGCAACAGCTGGGTGGGCAAAATTTACCAATTACAGTCTACTCTCGCAGTAAAGAAGCTGGGGGAACAGTGGACTTTTTTGTGGAAAATATTTTAAATAAAGAGAATTTTGGTAATAACGTTAATTACATTAGTACGACCACAGAAGCAGTACGAAAAGTAGCTGCAAGTCCTGGTGGAATTTACTATGCTTCCGCCCCAGAGGTTGTACCCCAGTGTATAATTAAATCCCTCCCACTAGGGCGGACAAGCGCTCAATTTGTGCCTCCCTACCAAGAACCCCTTGTACCTCAATCTCAATGTCCCAATAAACGTAACCACTTAAATAGTCAGGCGTTTCGTAGTGGAGACTATGCAATTACTCGCAATTTATTTGTAATTGTTAAACAGAATGGTCAAACAGATCAGCAAGCTGGTGAAGCTTATGCAAATTGGCTGCTAACACCTCAGAGTCAAGAACTGATTGAAAAAGCTGGATTTGTCAGAATTAAATAATCGAGTGGTTTTCTTTAATTCTCAGAGTAACTATAGCCAGTCTTTAAAGTCGGAGTTTGTCTCATCTGTTTTCTTAGAGGATGGACAGCTATTGAGCGAATTTCAATACGGTTCGGTTAAGCCCAAATATAGAAGTGGGGATTTTTAGCAACTGATGAGGTAGGAGTAATACCAATTCACGAAAATCCTGATACATATAGATTTCTCGTAGGGGCTAGGCAATGCCTAGCCCTTACCAGATTATTTGTATCATTATTAAAATGAAATGGTATAACTACCGAATCCAGAGGCTAATGGACAATTGATTTAACTACCTTGTCTATTTCATAAACTTTGCTTTTTCTTAACTTTTTATTAATTTTGAGGTAACAAAATATAGAAGTGGGAATTTTTAGCAACTGCTGAGGTAGGAGTAATACTAATTCACGAAAATCCTGATACATATAGATTTCTCGTAGGGGCTAGGCAATGCCTGTCCCAAACAGCAGATTATTTATTTGTATCATTATTAAAATGAAATGGTATAACTACCGAATCTAGAAGGCTAATGGACAATTGGTTTAACTACCTTGTCCCTTGTGGGGGAAATCAAGAATAATTTGATGCGGTGAAACTTGTATCAGATTACAGATTGTGGATGCAATCATTTCTGACTTCGGGATTTTTCTTTATACCTTCAAGCCTAGCCATAGCAGCGTCTTCACTTTGGGATTATTTTCGGTGTGTAAAAAGCGCACTTACCTATATGGGCAAAAATACTAAGACCAAACTTATGCTGAGTGCAACACCTTTGAGAAGGCTATCGCAAGCAACTGCCACCGCAGGGCTTGGTTTTGCTATGGTTGCAGCTATTGGCAATCCTGCCCAGGCTGTCAATTTGAAAACATTTAATATTTCTGGAAATTTTGCTCCTGCATCTGAGGATGGTTCAGTAGGGCTGCCTGTGAATTTAGCAAATGCCTCTTTTAATGGGAGTTACACAGTAGATGTAGATCAATTACCCGCTTCTAGTTCTTTTGTAAATTTGACAAATTGGACAATCAACTTAGTCAAGGATAATACTATTGTGCGAACATTATCCAAAAAGTTGGCTGGCAATACAGCTTACATTCAAGAGAATATACTTGATTTTTCAGACGCAGGTTTATTGACAGGTAAAAACAAGAACTTGTACAGTTTGGAGCTTTATTTTGACAGCAATTTCACAGGGACGGGTAGTACCAATAATGGGAAATTTTTGGACAATAGCAACCTTGGAAATGTTCAAAGTTCTGGCATTACTGCCGTTGGTTTCGTTAAAAGCGAGCCTGTTTCTGAACCTGAAAGTTCTGCTGGAACAGTATTTTTCGCTACTATCTGTTTGTGTTTTAAAATAAAGAAAACAGCTTAAATTGCAGCATAATTATGCTTGTATAAAACGGTGTTAAGGTTTCTTAAAGTTGGGAAACACAATAAAGCACGGCGGAACAAAAATACCTATTCTAAATTAATCAAATACTTGTTTGCGGTATATGAATACTACTTATAAATTCCGCATAGAGATATTAGCTGGATAGAAATTACTAAGGAGATGTGCTTTGAGACAATTTACGAAGTTCTATTTTGCTCTAACATTGCTACTTTCCTCGTCGATCGTACCGTCCATGTTTCTCGGTTCGGCGATCGCAGACGAGTCTTCAGCACAGCAAGCTTCGCCAGCAAAGTCAACCGTCACAACTCAGCCACATCCAACGTCAGACGTGGCACGATACTTAAACGATCCAGGCAAAGAACCCCAGCTACCACCGAAGTTGCTCACAAAGCTGCTTCAGGAGCGGATCAAATACGTCTTCGTCATCTTTAACGAGAACCACTCCTTCGACAACGAGTATGGCACATTGCCCGGTGTTAACGGACTCTACTCAGATGGACAAAAGCCTCGTAACCCAGAAAAAACACCGGGATTCACCCAGACCTACACCGATACCAACGGCGCAACCGTCACAGTTGAGCCATTCCGAATCGGATCTGAGCAGAACGCCAGCGCCGTTGACAGCGTTGACCACTCGCACACCGGACTGGCAACCAAGATCCACGTTGTGGACGGTAAGCCACAGATGGATCAGTTTGCCTCCGACGAGTACACACGCTTCGCGGCGAAGGGTGGAGCAGCCAACATTGCTGAGGGCAAGCAGTTCGCACGCCTTGTCATGTCGCACATCGACTGCGACACTATTCCGTTCTTCTGGAAGTGGGCTAGTCGCTTCACGGTCTTCGACAACATTTTTGCAACTGAAGACACGCCCTCAACCCCGAATGCAGTAGCGATGCTCGCGGGGCAGGGGGGTGAAACACAGTGGGTCAAGCAAGGTGCAAGTGGCAAATCCTACACCGTAGGCAGCCACACAGGGACAACGCAAGGTGTACCCTTGGTCAACGACCCACAGCCCTTTTATGGCTCCCAGTTCGACACAACGACAGACAACAAGCAACCTGCTGGTGCCAAAGAGAGCTACGCCGATGGCAATATCGCCTCGAACCTGACCTTCGCTAGTCTGCCGCTCACCTTCCAGGGGCGCGATATTCGGTCAGTATTGGCTAGTAACAAGAATCCTTTATTTGACCTAGCCGACATCCAGCAAGATATCCCCTATATCCACAAACTCCAGACTGAGCCGGTGAATTGGCGCTGGTATCAAGAAGGCTACGATCTCGAACCGACCGATACCAACAAAATTGCTTCGCACAATGCCTATGTCAGCCATCACAACGGCGCACAGTATTTTGGCTATATTGCCAACACGCCGCAGGTGAGCAAAAATCTTCGAGGGCTGAATGACTTTTTTAGCGACATAGCCAATAATTCGCTGCCCAAAAGCGGCGTGTTCTACATTCGTGGCGGTTATACAAACCAGCAGGGTCTGAAGCCGCCAATTACGAACCCCAAAACACCAGCAGATGAGATCGCTGCAATTAATGCCGCAAAGTCAGGTGATGACGACCATCCAGGCTATAGCGATCGCCAACTCAGTGAGGGGATGGCGGCTAGGGCGATCAACGCGATCGCATCAAATCCCAAAATCTGGCAGCAGAGTGCCATCATCATTACCTACGACGAATCCGATGGCTTCTACGACCATGTACCACCAAGGATATTGTCCTATGGCCCTGATGGGCTGCCCCTCTCCCGTGGTGTGCGTGTACCACTGATCCTCATCTCACCCTACGCCCGGACGCACGCCGTGTCGCACGTCGAGGGCGATCACAACTCGGTGATCGAGACCATCAACACGATCTTTGGTTTGCCTGCCCTTGCCAGCTTACCCGATGAGGCACAGGCGCTCGCTGCTGGCAACTCCCCAGAGTTCAACAAGTTCGGCCCGCCAGGATTTGAGCAGAAGTACCTCGGCCCACGGGACATCAATTCGCCGATCACCGATAGCTTGCTGTCGGGCTTCGATCCCAAGCGCCTACTCGGTATCTCACCGCCACTGCCAGCCTCCTTTGCGAAGATTCCAGATAGTATAGTGAATACACTACCGCACTACGGGGGTGAAGGCTGTCGGGCGATCGGGGTCACACCAGAGGACAAGCGCCAGGGGATAGTTAATAAAATCCCCAAGGGTTTCAACGCGCTACCAAGCACTTATCCAGCCGCTAACCCTTAAAGACAAGGATGGATGAGGCACACCCCATCCATCCTTCAGCCCAAAACACCTTTTACTCGCACTGAGTGCTGAGTAAAAAAGTGAAATTCCCCACTCAGCACTCTTCATATCCCCGTTTTTCGCCATTCCCTGAGGATAATTCATGCGCTTTGTGTTAGTCTTCCTGACTCTGTTTGGTGTCTGCTGCTCGATTTCCGATGCTCAGGCGGGTTCGGTTATCAAACGTGTCAAGGAACGGAATGTGGTTCGCTGTGGCAGCGTCGAGCGGACGGGTCTAGCAACTTCAGCCGAACCAGGTGGTTGGAATGGTCTAAACGTCGATATCTGCCGTGCGATCGCCGTCGCCGTGCTGGGAGCTTCTGGCCGCATCGAATATCATCAGTATGAGACACCGAAGGACTTCGACGCGGTGCGTAACCAAGAAGACGACGTATACTTCCTCACAGGATCGGAAATTGAGGAGCAGAAATTGGCTGGTAAGCTGCTGCCTGGCCCTACTATCTTTGTAGAATCTAATGCGGTAATGGTGGCGTCCACCTCGGCTGCACACCACGTCAGCGACCTAGCCAAAGAAAGCATCTGCTTTATGATTGGCAGTTCAGTTGAGCGGAGCCTCACGGCTTACTTCGGTGCGCTCCACAAAAACTGGTTGCGTCGGCCGTTCTCTGAGGATGGGGAGATGATCGATACATACAACGTGCAAAATTGCCACGCCATCGCCGGTGAAATCACGACCCTTGCAAAGATCCGCCTTGACCCTGGAGTAAACCAATTATCGAGCCGCATCCTCCCAGAGTCGCTGACGAGCTTTCCGGTAATCGCCGCCACCGGAACCCAGGATGCCCAGTGGTCAGCGATCGTCGCCTGGACAGTTCATACATTGATCAATGCAGAGAGGCCGGAAACACACTGGTATGCGGGCGGTGCTGGGGCGATGCCGATATCCGCTCCAGATTTAGGTCTTGACAAGGAGTGGCAGCGCCGCGTTCTTGCATCTGTAGGCAACTACGGCGACATCTTTAATCGCCATCTGGGGAAAGGCTCTCTACTCAAGCTCGATCGCGGATTAAATACGAACTATTTCCGGGGAGGACTTCTTCTGAGTCCGTTCCTTGAATAATTTCAACCAAGCATAGAGGTGTCAGAATTTTTGAATAAAACACCCGTCCTCCAAATACAATCTCAAGTAGCACAAGCACTTATATTGAATGGAAGCGGGGGTAATTTACTATGTCTCAAAAAAATGAAACAACTATTCTTGTATTATCAATTCTGATTACAGTCGGGCTAATAGGTGGCGGTTTTTGGTGGTTTACTAAAAAATCTGGTATTAACCTAAATGCAATTAATTCTGGTAGCACCAAAACGCCCCAACCTCAATCAGAACATCCTAGTGGCAATATCACTTCAGTACAAGATGTTCCTACAGGATTATTCAATTACGGAGGCAGTACATCTTGGGCACCGATTCGGCTGGTAGTTGATCCAAAAATTCAAGCCGCGCGGCCAGAGTTTCGGCTGCGCTATGTCGAACCCAGTAATGCATCTCCTGGTTCTGGTACTGGCATTCAATCTCTAATAGACGGTCAACTAGCTTTTGCCCAGTCCTCCCGACCAGTTTTAGATCAGGAATTAAGTCGCGCCCAGCAGCGTGGGTTCACTTTAAAACAAATTCCTGTGGCAATTGATGGTTTAGCGATCGCAGTTAACCCCAACCTTAACATCCAAGGACTGACGATAGACCAGTTAAAGTCAATTTACACAGGCAAAATCAATAATTGGAGCCAGGTGGGCGGCCCCAATATCCCGATTAAGCCCTATTCCCGCCGCATTGCTGATGGCGGTACGGTGGAACTTTTTGTCCAAGATATCTTGGGTGGTCAACCTTTCAGTTCCAATGTGGAATTTATCTCCACAACCACCCAAGCCTTGCAAAAATTGGCTGATAGTCCTGGTAGCATCTACTACGCTTCTGCCCCAGAGGTGATTCCTCAATGCTCAATCAAAGCCTTGCCGTTGGGGCGGACGCAAGGGCAATATATTGCTCCATACCAAGAACCATCTGTCCTCCCGTCCCAATGTCCTGGTAAACGGAACAAATTGAACATTGAGGCTTTCCAATCAGGAAAATACCCGATTACCCGCAATCTGTTTGTGGTGGTCAAACAGAATGGTCAGACCGAGCAGCAAGCAGGTGTCGCTTACGCCAACTTACTGCTGACTGAGCAGGGACAGGAACTTATTTCCCAAGCTGGTTTTGTCAAAATTCGCTGACAATAGCGATTAAACTCAGGCAGAGGCTTTAACCAGCTCTATTAATCGACTCTGCTGGCAAGCATATTAGATTATCCCCTTGGGTAAGGATTAAGCCACGTTGACGCAGCTTACCCATTAAGCGGGTGACGGTGACACGGGTCGAACCAATCGCGCTCCCAATTTGGGCATGGGTGAGGGGGAAGGGCAGACAATAGCCGCGAATCACATCAGGATCTGTGTCGCTCATTGCTGGCTCTCCATATTCCTCAATTAACAATGTGAGAAATCCTAAGAGTCGGTCAATTGTGCGGCGTTGTCCCAAGGCACTCAGCCACAGTAGCTTACGCTGGTGCTGATACCTAAAGGCATCCATAACTTCACGACGGAAGTGAGGCCAGTTGTCTAAGTCATGCCAGTACATCCACAACACCGCAGTTTGGTCAACATGGGCGTAAGACTGGAGTGTGAATGGTGATTGGGCAACAATTTCAAATGGCTGTCCCGCTCCCACAAAACCCAAGAACGCTTCTTCTGGGGTTCTGTTAATTCGTCGAGACGTTAGCTGGCTGGCAGTTGCACTAACTTGGGCGGTTCCTACCATCCGGATCGCACCCCTTTGCACCAAATATAGCAATCCAGGCCGGGCTGGAATGCGCTCATCTTTGCTAAAGGTACGGCAGCGGTAGTGTTCTTGAGCCCAGTCAAGAATGCGTTGCCAAGTTAAAAAAGGCCGTGATGCCTCAGAAAAGGAGGATGGAGATTGCATAGGTAACAAAGAGCGTTCGGCTGAAGACAAAGACGTAAATAAAAGGGTGCAAGGAGTGTCTTTGTGTTGGCAAGGCAGGCTTAACGCCTAACAGCGCCAGCCAATCCAAAGAATAGAAAGTAAATTACTCTCTACTCTTTTGTTATACTTCCTACTGTACAATGATGGTAGTAAAGTTTACTTACTATTCATCGATTATTCATCAAATTTTATCCTCTTCTCATTTTTCTTTATCTAAATTATATTTATACCGCAAGACGGATGACAAAAAAGTAACAAGTATATCTTACATGATGATTTAAATAATATTACGTGTCTCATAAATTACAAGTTAGCAAATATATATCAATCAAACAGTTAGTGTACAGTTATCTAAGAAATTCACTAAGCATTGATACTTATAAAGCAGAAAATAAACGCATAAAAGATGAAAAAATTCATCTATATAAAGGTAGAGATAATAAAATAATTTTCTACACCTCAAATGTGTCTCTGGGACTATCAAAATCTCAGAATCGAAAAGCGATGGAAGTTGCCAGTGCGATCGCCTCAGATATATCAGGGATTTGTGGCGACGTTTTTAGCATCCAAATAGTTCCCCCTGGTTTGATACATTTTGAATTAACTGACTCGACGTTAGGGACTTGGTTACAAAGTCTTGTAGAGGGGAGTGGGGGGGATGAGGGGACAAGGGGGATTACTAAAGCCAATGCCCAATGCCCACTTGCCCTGAGCAAAGCCGAAGGGATGCCCAATTTGTTTGCTGTTCAATATGCTCATGCACGTTGCTGTTCGCTAGTGCTTCTGGCTGATCGAGAGGGATTGATTAAACTTAGAAAACCAGTTCCAAATAATAGTCCAGCTTTTTGGAGTGTTATCTCTCCTAACCCTTTACCTTGGCTTAATTGTGACGGAACATTGCGGCTAAATCACCCAGATGAGCGTCGTTTAATTGGTGAGTTAATACAAGTGGTAGACAATATAGAATGCCCTGATGTTAAGGGTTCTGTGAAATGGGAAAAAGTAGCGGTGAGTTTGAGCCAAGCTTTTGAAAAGTTCTGGTGTAATTGCCGGATTTGGGGTGAGGTGAAAATTACCTCACCAGAGTTAGCCCAAGCTAGACTCGGATTGCTTATGGCTACTCAGTCAGTATTAAGATTTGTGCTAGAGGAAAATTTGGGTGTTTTTGCGCCCTTGGAGTTATAAATCGGTAATGTCGCTTAGGCAAAAATAAAAACTTTTATATATCTCTTGACTCAATGCATCACCTCAGCTACATTAACAGGTGTGTGAGGAGCGAACCAGCTAGGACACCGAGACGAAACACGGCCAGTCGTCGGTGTCCTTTCTGATTTATATGGGTTAGGTTTGAAAAATTGCCCTGATTAGAGCAAAAACTTTTCAATTGCTACAGCTGCTCCGTCTTCCTCTACGCTAGGAGCTACCCACTGCGCGATCGCTTGCACTCCTGCTGGTGCGTTGCCCATAGCTACACCCAGTCCAACATACTCGAGCATTTCCACATCATTGAAGTTATCGCCAATCGCCATAACGTTGGCTAATTGTAATCCCAGTAATTCTTCGGCTAGGTAACGTACAGCAGTTCCCTTATTCACAGAGGCGTTAGTTGCTTCAAAGAAAGTAGCAACAGATGTTGTCAGATAAAGTTCAGCCGGTGTGTATTGACGGCGCAAATTCCCCAATAGCTTGTCGATCACATCAGTGTCATCGCACAAAGCGAGAATTTTTGTCGGTTCATTGGTTAAGGTTTGACGCAAATCACCCACGGGAATCGCGGTAATATCAGAACGTTCTGCATAAATTTGGGTTTCTCTGGTTAATTCACGGACATATAGTTGATCGTTGATGTAGAAGTGGACAGATAGGAGCGATCGCAACTCAGGCTGTTCAAAATAGTCGAGTAACTGGTGGGCGATTTCTCTGGAAACAACCCAATGGCGATGAATTTTTTGAGTGATCGGATCTTGAATCCAGGCTCCTTGATAGGCCATTAATGGTAGGGTAGAGCCGATATCTTGGTGAAAGCGCAAGGCTGAACGATACATCCTACCTGTGGCGATCGCTACTTTAATTCCTCGTGCTTGGGCTGCAATAATCGCTTGCTTTACAGGTTCGCTGATGGTGTTAGAATGCCCTGCGATCGTGCCATCTATATCCAAAACTAGTAGTTTAATGTCTTTTGTAGCAGCCTGATTATCAGTAGATGCCAAATGTGTGGCAGATGCTTTCGGCATAATTTCCTAGATTTTAAGTTTCAGTAAGAGGTTAACAGGCTCTAGCAGGCTGTGGTAAGCTGTTCCACAAATAAACTTGCATATACTGGGCGGGCTTTCCTGCCCACCCCACAAGATTTCTATTTAATAAGGGTTATGCAAGCTTATTTGTTTTTTAGCTTAGTAGAAAAAATTGGATGTTTTTAATTAGGAAGTCCCTTTGTACGCAAAACTACGCTATTGTCACCAAAGCCAAGCTGAACGAGCATCTGAAATTGCTAACTATGTGACAAAACTTCTGGCTAAAATAGGGCTATGTCTGAAATCACTTCTGCAACCCCAACACGCCCCACGTTCATCCTCGTAGATGGACACTCCTTGGCGTATCGTTCATACTTTGCTTTCGCTAAAGGGCGAGATGGAGGGCTGCGTACTAAAACGGGGATTCCTACCAGTATATGTTTTGGTTTTGTGAAGTGCCTGCTGGAGGTAATGGGAACACAACAGCCACAAGCAATGGCGATCGCTTTTGATTTGGGTGAGGCCACTTTTCGCCATGAAGCTGACGAGACTTATAAAGCCGATCGCAAAGAAACCCCAGAAGACTTTATTCCCGACTTAGCAAACCTGCATGAATTGCTCAATGGCTTCAATCTCCCAATTTTCACTGCCCCTGGTTTTGAGGCTGATGATGTTTTGGGAACCTTAGCACAAAAAGTCGCTGCTGCTGGGTATAGGGTGAAGATTCTGACTGGCGATCGCGATTTATTTCAACTAATCGACTCTGACAAAGAAATCACTGTTCTAAATTTTAGTCCAGATGCCCTAAAACGCTCTACAAATAGCATCACGGAATTTGAAGCAGAACAAGTCAAAGAAAAAATGGGCGTTTTACCTTCACAAATTGTTGATTTCAAAGCTCTTTGTGGTGATAAATCAGATAATATTCCTGGTGTCAAGGGAATTGGCGAAAAGACAGCAGTGCAACTGCTAAATACTTATGGTTCCCTTGAGCGTGTTTATGCTGCGTTAGATGAAATTAAAGGCGCAACTCAGAAAAAACTGGCAACAGGTAAAGAAGATGCCGATAAGTCTCGCTATTTGGCAACCATAGTTTTAGATGTTCCTATAGAATTTGATTTAGAAAAATGCAAATTAAAAGGTTTTGATACAAGCCTATTATCACCAATTTTAGAAAAGTTAGAATTCAAGTTTTTTTTAGGAAAGATAAACGACCTTCAACAACGTTTTGGTGGCAAAGTTGAAGAGAAACAAGAAGTCAAAACAGACGTAATTAATCCCAATACTAACTCAGAATTCAGCACTGATGAAGATAATGATTTGTGGTTTTTCAGTGCTAGTGATACAGCAGCAGTTACACAACAATCTACTTCCCCAATTACACCACACATCATCAACACCGAAGTAAAATTAACTGAGTTGGTGAAACTTTTGCAAAAATTCACTAGCCCAGAGACTCCCGTTGCTTGGGACACTGAAACTACAGCTTTAGAACCAAGAGACGCTGAGTTAGTAGGAATTGGTTGCTGTTGGGGAATGCAACCAGATGAGGTAGCCTATATTCCTGTAGGGCATAAAACTGGGGAAAATTTGCATAAAGATTTGGTGCTAGAAACATTACGCCCAATTCTCGAAAGTGCTGATTATCCTAAAGCTTTACAAAATGCCAAATTTGACCGCTTAGTTTTAAAGTGTCAAGGAATTAATTTGGCGGGAGTAGTTTTTGATCCCATGCTGGCAAGTTATATTCTAAATCCTGATTCAAGTCATAATTTGATGGATTTGTCGCAGCGATATTTGGGATTAATAGCGAAAAGTTATTTGGATTTAGTTCCTAAAGGTAAAACCATCGCTGATATAGATATTCCCGCCGTAGCAGATTACTGCGGTATGGATGCTTATTCTACCTTTGGCTTAGTGGCGAAATTACGTGAGGAACTGGATAAAATTCCAACTTTGTCTAAGCTATTAGTGGAAGTGGAACAGCCACTAGAAGCAGTTTTAGCCGAAATGGAATACACGGGTGTTCGGATTAATTCAGCTTATTTACAAGAACTTTCACAGCATTTAGAAACTGAGTTAGCCAGGTTAAAAGAGGAAGCAACTCAAATAGCTGGGGAAAATTTTAACTTGGGTTCTCCTAAGCAATTGAGCCAAATTTTGTTTGAAAAGTTGGGGTTAAGCACTAGACATTCTCGCAAAATTCAAACGGGCTTCTCTACAGATGCAGCAACGCTAGAAAGACTTCAAGAAGATGATAACACTGGATTTGTTGAGGCGATCATTGAGTATCGGACTTTATCTAAATTAAAGTCTACTTATGTTGATGCATTACCTGCATTGGTGCGTCCAGATACCCAACGAGTGCATACTGATTTTAATCAAGCAGCAACATCAACTGGTAGATTATCTTCTTCTAATCCAAACTTGCAAAATATCCCCATTCGTACAGCTTTTAGTCGCCAAATTCGGAAGGCATTTTTGCCCGAATCTGGTTGGTTAATGGTGGCTGCTGATTACTCACAAATTGAATTGCGGATTTTGGCTCATTTGAGTCAAGAGCCGATATTAGTGCAAGCATATCAGCAAAATGAAGATGTTCACACTGTGACAGCGCGGTTAGTGTTTGAAAAAGAAAATATAACCTCAGAAGAACGAGGGATGGCAAAAACTATCAATTTTGGCGTGATTTATGGAATGGGTTCTCTAAGGTTTTCGCGCTCAACTGGGATAGATAAAACGGTTGCCAACGAGTTCATTAAGCGGTTTAATGAAAGATATCCGAAAGTATTTGCATATTTAGAACGAGTCAAAAAAGAAGCGATCGCTCTTGGTTATGTAGAAACTATTTTCGGTCGTCGTCGTTATTTTGACTTTACTAATAACAGTTTACGCAAATTAAAAGGCAGTAAACTAGAAGATATTGATCTGAGTAAATTGAAGAATTTGGGTGCTTATGATGCAGGTTTACTCCGCTCTGCTGCTAATGCACCAATTCAAGGTTCCAACGCTGATATTATCAAAATTGCAATGGTAAGGCTGCATGAGGTTTTGAAGAACTATCAGGCGCGTTTGTTGTTGCAAGTTCACGATGAATTAGTGTTTGAAATTCCCCCTGAGGAGTGGGAAGAATTACAACCGCAAATTAAGTCGATGATGGAAAATGCAGTCCAGTTGAGTGTGCCGTTGCTGGTAGATGCGCGTGTCGGTGAAAATTGGATGGAGACGAAGTAACTCGAACTGTGACAAAGCTTTTATATAGAAAAGTCTCAATCAGTTTAAGTAGGTAGGCAAGATAAAACCAAACTATATAACGATAAGTAAAATCTCTGTATTTGGCTCGTAGTCGCGCTTTAGCGCTAAAGCGCAACTACGAACCAGTGATGATTATTTGCGCCGACTTACTTAGTTGAAAATTTAAAACTCTTATATCAAGTTGACAAAGTAATCAAGAGTCAAAAGTATCGACTCTTGATAATGGAATAGGCAACAGTTAAGAATTAACCACCACGCTTCAGCGCTGCTTCTACCTGCTGTAACTCCTTCTCTAAACGATTTTTGAGTTTTTCGGGTACGGCACGATTTGGGTAAGAACTGTAGTGTCCAGCCAGGGAGTTGAGGGCTGTTCGCATGGTTGTAAAGGAGCCAAGACCAGAAACAGAGTTAACTCGCTGATAGCGAGCCGAAAAGTCATTAATTTTTTGACGCGCTTCTGCTTGAACTGCTGCTTTTTCTGGTGAATCTTGTGAGATATCCAGAGCTTGTCTCATAACATTGACCACAGCTAAGGTATCTTGGCGATAATCCCCAGTCAAACTATCTGGACTGCCAGAACAGCCCATTAAGCCGATAGATACAACCAAAACCAGCGCAAGCAAACGCGACCAATAGCGCTTCATATTCATTAAGTAAAAGGATACGTAAATCAACGTCTATCCTATCTTGGATTGGTAACTTGGGGATCAATTGAGTAGGGAATGGGGAGAGACGCGATTAAACCAATTCGATGCATTTTTAATTCGCAATGATGCTCCTGCGTCGCTAAGGTTGCGTTCGCGGAGCGTCTCGTAGAGAATAGAGCAATTACGTTTTGTAACGTACAGCCCTTTGGGCATGAAAACCGCGGAGCGTCTCTAAGAGTTGAGTGCTGTTGTGGGGACGGTTTGGGTCCACAAAACTTCGGGGGATTTAAATTAGGCATTCAATTCTTGCTACCGTCGTTATGCTCTTGAATTAAACCCCGAAACTTTGTTAAAGATTTAATCAACTAATTTTTATTGCCTTAATCTTTGCAATTTAAGCATCGTAATACATATCATCAGCCACAAAAAACCGACTCCATAACCTGCAATTATATCTGTAGGCCAATGGACTCCTAAATATAAGCGGCTGATCCCAATAGCTGTAATTAAAATAATCGTCAAACTGTAAATAACTTTGGCAAAATTAGGATAGTGAGTTGCCAATTCGTAAGCAATAAAACCATAAAGTACCATAGAGCCTAGTGCATGACCACTAGGAAAACTAAAAGATTTTTCAGAAATCAATTGATGCCACAGTTGCGGGCGAGATTTAGAAAAAAACAACTTTAGCCCTGTATTTAAAATTAACCCTCCTAAGCAAGCAAATATAAAAATTTTCGCTTCTTCTTGGTAACGTCGCCACCAAAGTAATAAAAGAGTAATACCTGCAACTATAACCACTGTACTAGGATTACCAAGATTTGTAACAAACAGCATTAAATTATCTAAATTTGGATTGGCAAACTGATGTAGCCATAACAAAAAATTAGTATCAAATGCAAAAGCATCTCGCTCTAAAACCTCTTCAGCCAGTTTTGCTAAAACAAAAAGGATGAGCAGACAACTAGTAAGTCCAACAATACCAATTGTGGCAATTAAGGGAGCCAAGCGAGGATGTATATGATGCAACCAGAAATTAGAAATTTGTCGGAGCATACTTTAATTTTATTCATTATGCTTAAACGCATCACTCAATTGGGTGACGCAATTTTTTTTCTTTTCGCACGGAAAAGAATAGCACAATTGCGAGTAGGATAAAGGCGATCGCTGAAGCATAGCCCCTTGGCAGTGATAGACCGCCATTTTTGACTGGTTTTGTCAAAAAATCTCCGAAGGTGGCTCCGAAGGGACGTGTGAAGATGAACGCCACCCAGAATAGCAGAATATCGCTCAACTTTGTTACGTAGTGAAGGGCGATGACAACACCAATGACACTGGCTGTCACAAATGCGCCCTGGATATAGCTTAGTCCCAAGTTGCTTGTCAAAAAGTCACCAAAGGCGGTTCCCAAGCTGTTGGAGAACACTATAGCTAGCCAGTAGGTAGTTTCTGCATCTTTCCTAGCGATCGGATAAACGCTAAGATAGCGATCGCGGTAATACCATATACTAAGAACGCTCAACAGACCGGCTACCAGAAGAAGCGATCCCAGTGCGTAGCCAAGCCCAAGAGATCGATCCATCAGGTCTGAAACTTCGGTTCCAGCTGTGGTTGTTGCGATGATGACCACCCAATAAAGGGCTGCACGATATCTGTCGGATTGAATTTGAAAAAACAGGAGAATAGCAAGAATGGCGAACGTTACGGCAAAAGCTACATAATACCCTAGCCCAAGAGACATTGAGATGTAGTCACCTGCCGTCTCGCCGAGTGTCGTGGCGATGATCTTCATGATCCAGAAGAAAATCGTGACTTTTGCAACTTTGTTCATTTCTTTTTCACACTAAAAAATAGTAAGTCATCGTTTTTAAGACTTATGAGATTAAATTAACTAGACGCTAATCAATCTTGTCGGTCAATCGGGAGTAAGGCTAGTTTTTTCTGCTTAAGGCTTAAATAAATAACCAGGCTGATGATTATAGAAAGAAAAAGCATACTGGTTCCGACAGTACCAAAACCAAAGCCTCCATTTTTAGCAGATTGAGATAGTAAATCACCTATAGATGCTCCAAGTGGACGAGTCAAGATGTAAGCTAACCAAAATGCCAAAACTGCATTCAGGCGGAAGTAATAATAACCGATAGCTATGATTGCAATTGAAGCGCCAAATATCAGTGCTGATTGTGCATAACCCAACCCCAAAGACTCTGCTAATAAGTCTCCTGTTGCAGTGCCTAATGCAAAGGTAAACAAAACAGCCACCCAATAAAAAAGTTCTCTTTTAGCTGTATTGATGGAGTGCATGGCTAATGTCTTTTCGTTGGAATACCAGAGGGCAAAAACTACCAACAAGGAAACACTAAAAATTACAGTAGTTGTTAGCAAACTAACTCCAAGCTCGTCTACTAATCTATCAGTTATCAGTGTGCCAACGATACTTATCAAAACGACCACAAACCAGAAACTTGATGGAACATAGCGTTTCAGCTTAAACTGATTTAACAGCACAATCAGTAACACGCCACTCATAATGTAGGATGTAACGCCTAAACCAAGGTTCAGGGTTGCTGACAGAAAATCTGCTGCGGTTTCACCTACTGTGGTTGCCAGAACCTTAATAATCCAAAAGTAGATTGTAATCTCTGGAACCCTGTTTAACATCTTTTTCATGATCTTTCTCCTTCTTTATTTTTTGTAGAAGTGAGATTAAATGACATCTTAAAGTTAGCTGTATTCTCATAAATGACTGAGTGATTGTACTTTATACAGCAAAAGTCAAGAAATAGTCAAGATTTGATTAAAAACGGAATTTTATCCGAATAGAGTCCCTAAAAATAGCGGAAATCTCTACTTAAAAATTAATTTCACTATTTGATATTTTTATTTAACTTAAACAAATCTTGACTATTTCTGGACTTTTATTACTTACTGTGAAAATACAAACCCAGACTTCAAGGGACTTTACAGGTATGAAAACTTCAAACACAATCATTTTGGTAGCAGCTTTTATTGGTACTTTAGGACTTGCTGAATTATCGAGAGTTGTGTCTGCAAAACAACCACAATCTTTTGTAGCAATTGCACGTCAACATCATAGTGTTACCAAAGTTGCTGAAGCCGGTGATGGGGATGGTGAAACAAACGACGATGCACAAGAAGCGGCAAAACTGCAAGCGCTAGCTAAAATTACAGCACAACAAGCACAGCAAGTAGTTGAAGCATCTGTGGGAGGTAAGGCAAAAAGTGTCAAACTCGAAAATGAAGATAGCAACTTAATTTATGCTGTAGAAATTGGTCAGCAAGAAGTTACAGTAGATGCTGGTAACGGCAAAGTTCTCTATGTTGAAAATGCCAATCAACAAGATGAGAAGAATGAAGCGACTCGTCCCAAGAGTAGTATTCAAGTCAAAGAAACTAGTGATGGCGATCGCTAAACCAATGATCATGGTAAGTAAGAAACTTCAAATTACATTGTCAAGAAGTTGGTAAACGCACAGTAAAACAACTACCAACTCCTAATTGACTCGTAACACTAATTAATCCACCGTGATTTTGAGCAATAGCTTGAGCGATCGCTAACCCTAAACCAGAACCAGCTGACCAATAAGAACGAGACTGATCTGCTCGCCAAAAACGCTCAAAAACCTTGTCAATATGCTCTGGTGCTATTCCCACGCCTGTATCTTGCACGTTAACATAAAGCTGGGAACCGATGCGACTAGTTTTAATTTCAACTACGCCTCCCGATGGTGTGTAATAGAGAGCATTTTCAAATAAATTAGTAAACAGTCGCGTTAATTGAACTGCATCACCTATTAGCTGAAAATTAGCAATTAATTCAAATTTAAAGTTAATTTGTTTGGCTTCAGCTTGAGGTTTATACAGTTGTATTAGGTTCTCTAATATTGACGTTAAATTGAGAGTATCCCTATTCTGATCGGGGACTTTATCAGTGCGTGCTAACAATAATAAGTCTTCTGTGAGGCGAGTCATCTGGTTAGTAGCGCTGGCGATCGCTTGAAACTTTTCTGCATCTTTTGGCCCTATTTCTTCTGGATATTGTAGCGGTAACTCAGCATTAATTTTGATAGCCATTAACGGACTGCGTAGTTCATGGGAAGCATCAGCAGTAAACTGTTTTAGTTTTTGAAAGCTCTCTTCAATGGGTTGCATTGCTTGACGAGTGAGCAAAATTCCGCCAATACCACTAAAAACCAAAGTTATAATAATTCCACCGCCTAATACTAAGTCCAGTTTTTGCAGAGTTTCATCAAATTCTTCTAAAGATTGGCTCACCCTTACATACCCAACAAGCTCACCATTATCGCTAGCAATAATTGGAACATTCACCACTTGGATAGGAACTTTACCTGTCTGAATTTGTACTATTTTGTTTGGTAAAAAAGGTAAATTTAAAACAGTTTTTCCTTGTTGGTTAATTAAATTACCCTGAGTATCAAACCACTGTAATCCTTGATGATAAGCAATTAAGTCTTGGGGACGAAAGTCACTTTCAACTGTTAGGTGACCTTTTTCAAACTCTACATTTGCAGCCGCAACTTTGCCTATGGCTGTGAGTTTATCTGTTATTTGTTCGCTGAGACTGCGAGTGAAAGCAAATCGGACTGCGATCGCAAATATTCCTAGCAGCGATGCAAACACCGCTAAATAAGACAATAATAAACGATATCTGATTCTTTTAAACACATTATTTATCGGGTTTAAATTGTTAATTATTAATTTAAAATTTTATTTATATTAACAAATATTATAAGTTTAAGCCCCTAACAAGTAGCAAGAAGTAAGTTTTGTAGCTATTTGTAAATTCATGTTACAAAAGTGAATTACGAATTACGAATTATTTTACTTCTGTCCTAAACGATAACCAATGCCATAAATATTTTCAATCAAGTCTTCTGAACTTCCAGATGCTTTAAGTTTATTCCGCAAATTTGTAATATGAGTTTTAATACTTCCTTCTCCCGAAGATTTATCAAAGTCCCACAGTTTGTCAAGAATTGCAGAACGAGTAACAACTTGATTGGGATTTCTCAAAAAATATTCTAATATCATATATTCTTTAGGAGTTAATGATATGATATTTCCTGCATAAGTAACCTGTTGAGTTGCTGGGTCTAGTTGCAAATCACCGTGGATTAAAATCTGGGGACGAATTTCTGGAGTTCTTCGAGCTAAAGCCCTGATGCGTGCTGCTAATTCTTTTAGCTCAAATGGCTTAACCAAGTAATCATCAGCACCAGCATCGAGTCCGATAATTTTATCGTCTGTTGTATCTCGTGCTGTCAGCATTAAAATCAAAACATTAGATGAAGTAGCGCGTAAACGCTTACATAAAGTAATTCCATCTAATTTAGGAAGCATTAAATCTAATAAAATTAGCTCATATAATCCTGACTGCGACCATTCCCAGGCTGCAAAACCATCGGTTGTTATATCTACAATATGGTGTTGTCGTCTTAAAAATTCGGCCAATGGTTTAGCAATGCGATCGTCATCTTCAACTATCAAAATTCTCATAATGCTCCACCTTTCAATTATTGGGGCTTGCTAATACCGAATCAGGATTATCTTACCTACAAGGTTAATCTTAAAATTTTTATCATATATTCTTAACCTGAACTTAATTAAACTGGGTTAATGTTCCTATAAATGCTCAAAATATGTAATAGCAATCAAGCTGATTCATTAAATCACCAATTCCTAAATTAAATACTTTGATAGGAATAATGAGAAATAAAGGAATTTAAACTTGTGTAATTTAGTTAGTAAATATCTTTGCTAACTAAGTGCTCAGAAAGATGCTAGTAATGATGGTGGGATTGCTGCTGATGGAACACCTTCACCAGGTTTTGTTGCTGCTTTACAACATACAGACGCTAGTATCGGGAACATAGTTAATGCATTGAAGCAACGAAATTTGTTTGATTCAACATTAGTAGTATTGACAGCAAAACATGGTCAAAATCCCCGTGAGGGAACGGCTAATCTGATTTCGGAAAACACATTTACAGATGTCTTAAAAAAAGCTGGGATTACTGTAAATCAAGCAACACAAGATGATGTTGGCTTATTTTGGCTTGCAGATCAAAGCCAAGCTGATACTGCGACAACTCTTTTAAAGAATCTGAATAATCCGGCAATTAATCAGGTGTTATCTGGTGATGCCCTACAACAAGCAGGCTTTGGCAATCCGTTGTCAGATGACCGTACACCAGATTTAATTATCAAATTGAACCCTGGATATGTAATTTATGATAGTACAAAAAGGGCTGAACATGGAGGTTTTTCGGATGACGATACCCATGTTGGATTAATTGCTGCTAGTGGGATTTTAGCTTCTGGACTCAAAGGGACAATTCAAACGCAGACGGTAAAAACAACTCAAGTTGCTGTTACGGCTCTAGATGTATTGGGGTTAGATCCTGAGTTATTACAGGGTGCTGTGAAGGAAGGTACTAAAAAACTACCAGGGTTAGAAATTTCTGATACCCGTGGAGTTCCAGAGCCAAATACGAATCTTGGCTTGTTATCTTTTATGGGCTTGATGTTAACTGTTTCTCTATGGAGACGATGCAAGCAACTCATAGATGGTTGGAACTAAGTTAAGGGTTGAAGACTAGCTGACTTGTAAAATCTGTTTTTTTTCTGCGCCTAATAAGGTGAAATAAATTACTTTTAAACCGCAGAGGCGCAGAGAACACAGAGATAAGAGTTAAGAGTAACTGTTAACTTTTTGATAAATAGTATTGCGTTGTTGGTAAGGTCTTCCTAAAGAAGCGATCGCACCTTCTAAGGTTTCGACTTCCATACATGTACCACCTAAAGCACCTGCCATTGTGGTAATATGCTCCTCCATTAATGTGCCGCCAATATCGTTGCAACCCCAAACTAAGGCTTCCGTTGCACCAGCAAGCCCCAGTTTTACCCAACTCTGCTGATGGTTGGGAATCCAATTACCTAAGTAAATCCGCGCCACAGCCCCTAGCAGTAGTGCATCACTCAAAACTGGTTGATCGCGTCCGACACGGCGACGTAACGGTTTGGGCGCTTCTTGCCCAACGAAGGGTAATAAAATAAACTCTGTGATCCTTGCTGGATATTCCTGATTGATGGCGGTTTGTTGGAGCGATCGCAATTTTTCTAAATGCCCAATTTGCTGTTCGTGGGTTTCAATATGCCCAGATAACATGGTGCTGGTGGTGTGTAAGCCTAATTTGTGAGCGGTGCTAACAATTTCTAGCCAAGTCGCTGTGTCAATCTTCTCTGGACACAGTATCCGCCTTACTTGATCGTCTAACACTTCAGCTGCTGTTCCTGGCATTGAGTTAACACCAGCATCGCGCAAAGCAGTAATTACATCAGCATATTCATGTCCATCAAGTCTGGCGATAAATTCCACTTCTTGGGGGGAAAAAGCATGGAGATGTATGTGGGGAAATTCCTGTTTGATGGTTTCTACAACCTTGAGATAATAGGGCAAAGATTTACCATTTATCTGAGCTTGTGGATTTAATCCCCCCTGCATACAGATTTCCGTCGCACCCCGTTGCACTGCATCTGTCGCCTTTTCCAAAATTTGCGCCGAATCTAACCAGTATGCACCGGCATCACCATCATCTCGACGGAATGCACAAAAACTACAGTGTTGCTCACAAATGTTAGTAAAGTTAATATTACGATTAATTATGTATGTAACCGTATCGCCTGCTTGAGTGTGGCGGAGTGTATCGGATGTAGTACGTATCGCTGCGATCGCCTCTTCGTCAGTTTGTTGTAACAATACCACTCCCTCTTCGAGAGATAAGTCGTATCCCATTAAGGCACGCTCAAGAATTTTTTCAACAGCAATTTTTGTCAGCATCACTTTCTTAACTTCTGAGTAAATCTTAATTTGAGGATCTTGTAAATAATAAAATTCTACTTAATAAATACACCAAGTTCTGGAGAATCCCAAGATCGGACATAAGTTTTATCTTTAAAATTAATCTCTTGAGATTTTTTTTGTTTACTTTTTTTAGTTTCCATTGAAATAATTCCACAAGGCTCAAAATCTTTATAAGAAGCCTCTGTTTCTAATTTTGCGGAAACATTAGTAACATTAATATGTTGACTTTTAAGTAGTTTTTGATTATTTTCCTGCAAAAGTACCCATAAAGGGTATTCCCAAGGGTCTTTTCCCATTGATAGCCCAATATTCGAGCATTTTTTGGAATTTAAAAACTCAACTGCTCCTGTGTAAGTATCTTTGAGGAATGGTCTATTACTAAAATACTGCTCAATTCTGGGGGTTTGGAATATATTGTTGCTATCAATAATAGGTCTGTACCTATTAAAAAACACCCACGGTAATGATGATATTAGCAGAAGTGTTACTATCACAATGGCGATTTTCTGCTTTTTTAGCTTAGATAACACAACACCTACAAATGGAGAGAATAGGACAAACAAAGGTAAATGTAGACGACTATTCCATGCTTGCCATTTTAGCAAGTAGCAAAATATCAAAAATGTAGATACGGTTGCAATCAGATAAGTAAAAATATAACTTTTTTTACTGAGAGATTTTCGAGCTAGAAAAATAATTATACATATTATTATCAACGCTAGATGTAATAAATTACCAGCACTATTTTCATTACCACTTATCCCAATTGTTGACCAACCTCCTGGTACAAAGAATGTCTGCGAAAACGTTGTCCGAGGATCGTTATAATCTACACCGATGAATATATGTATAAGTTGAATTAATCTGTTCGCTTTTCCATTCCAGAAACCAATGGGTGTTCCTATATGTAAAGCAATATTTCTCAGGATATTAGAAATGAGTATATTAACACCGAGTATTTCATTACGATAGTCACTCGCTTCACCAAGTGGCGAACCAAATAAATTATAATTGCGTAAATAATGACTTATATTAAGCAATAAAGATATACTTGCTACTATCAAGGTAGGCTTCCATGTTTGCCACCGTAAGCGTTTAACCAGGTAAAAACCAAACCAAATTAAGAAGGGAAATACATAAAAATAAGCAGTTGCCTTGCTCAAAAGGGCTAATCCTGTGCTACTACCAATATTAAATGAATTAGTCCATATATCGCTTTTTGCTGCTTGGATAGTTGACAGTAAGTAGTAAGCAAGACAAACTAACCAAAATGCAACTACATAATCATTTTGAGTACTTGAAGCTTGCAAAATTCCCATAGGAATTGTTGCAGTTACAACCGCAGATAAAACTTGACCTCGTAAATCTGCTCCTACTTGTTTGGCAATTAATGACACTCCAATAATACACCCAATCATACTGAACCATTGAACTAAGTTAGCGAAGTAGTCACCACCACTTAAAATCTGAAAATGCAAAATCACGAACTCTGACCAAGGGTTTTGATATAACTGTGGGGTATAACTTGTTGGATAATGAGCAATGCTATGATTTTGTATCCAATGAGCAACACGACTCATGTGATAGTCCATAGAATCCCAGTTATTGGGGGGTGCGATGATGGCAATTAATCCAACTGTCGCTACAACAAAACCTATGCCATATAACAAAAAATTTACTTTAATATCTTTTTTTATTTTAGAATAATTTATTTGCTCTGGATTCGGTATTATTTGCTGATTTAGCCGAAAGTATATATAAATTAATGTGATAGATATTAATCCCCAAGTTACTAATATCCAGCCAAAAGTAATTAATTTAAAAATACTTAAAAATTCGGTGATTGCAGTGAGTAAAATTCCCCAGTAAGTAATTGCTAATATCAGCGACTCACGCCAATCGGTACGTTTTTTATTAATTAACAAAAAAATAGTAATTAAGGAAATAAGAGGCAAAAATATAAACATAAATAATATTATCCACTTTAAATCTAATTTATTACTAGCCTTGGCGGTTAGAAACCGCGGCTACACAGACAAAACCTGCCTCCGCAGGTTAAAAACCCTTGATTTTGTATTAGTCCACGGAGGTGGACTTCGTTTGTGTAGTAGCGAATTCTATTCGCCTAAAACTTGTTCATTCATCCTCTTTGTATTTTAAAATTGTAGATCAAATGTGTTGGGTAATTTGGCTTTTGATTCTCATATTGAATAAATTTACTCGCTACAAGTAACGGAATAAGTTAAATATCCTTTGCCGCAAACGTTCTAAAACTGGTTCTTCTTCGGGTGATACTTGTGCAAATAGGATCTCATATATCAATGGCACTCCTAACTGTAAGTCTTCGAGAACTTTACGTTGGGTAAATACATCTTGCGGTTTTCCCTCCATTACAAGTTGTCCCGCATCCATTACAAATATCCAGTCTGCCCAACGATAAACTAAATCAAGGTCATGGGTTGCCATGAGTATAGTTGTACCATCTGCATGAATCTTTTTTAGAGTTGTCATTAAGTTACGAGTATGCAACTTATCTAAATAAGCTGTTGGTTCATCTAACAATAAGAGTTCTGGCTTTAGCACCATGACATCAGCTATAGAAACTCGCTTTTTCTGTCCTAAGCTAAGATGATGCACTGGTCTTTGAGCTAATTCAGTAAGTCCAAATTCTATTAAGGCTTGCTCAACTCGCTGTTTAATTTCTCCTGTTGGCAATCCTAAATTACACAAGCCGTAAGAAATATCTTCTTCAACAGTAGAAGCTACCAGTTGTTGCTCTGGATCTTGAAAAACTAGCCCTACTTGTTGGCGTAATTTTATCAGTGATTTACGGTCATATTGCAGAGGCTTTCCTTGCCAAGATACTTTACCTTTATGAGGTTTGTATAGACCGTTAGCTAATAAAAATAATGTAGTTTTACCGCAACCATTCTGCCCAATTAACGCACATTTTTTGTTAAAAGGAATCCGCAGATTTAAACCATTCAAAGCTAATTGTTGTGCGCCGGGATAAGTGTAATGTAATTGCTCAAATTCGAGTAAAAATTGTTGCATTATCGTACCAATCCAAGGCGATTAATGACACACATCCTAAAATTGCTTCGATAGCATATCGCTTGGATAGATGGTAGCGATGAGGATGCCAAACTTTAAATTCTCCATTGAAGCCCCGTGATGCCAAAGTCAAAGAGACTTGACGATAGTTTTCTAGGGTTCGTTTGAGTAATTGTCCAATTAACAGAGCTAAACTTTTCATGCCAATCCTAAAAGTGCAGTAGCCACCGCGAGATTGTTGAGCAGTCCATAATTCAGAGGCTGTGTTTAATAGGACGAAAATAAAACGGTACATTAGTAATAATAGGTCAGTGAGTAGCACAGGAAAACCCACGCGACGCAGGACTTGTAAAAGCTCGGTAAAGGGGATAGTTAACATAATGAAATATAAGCAGGAAAGAGAGGCGATCGCTCGTGTTAAAATTGTCAATCCCTGCTGAAGACCGTGAACACTAATATACAGATAATACGAGCCAATATACAATCCTGTTACCGAGTCATTTTGCACTAAATGTAATTGAGAAATATCAACGCCATTGATAATTAAAGCTGGTAAACTTGTCAACCAAAAAAAACTAGCAACATACACTAGTTTAAAATAAATTTTGCTAGGAATTCTTGCATAGATAATTGTCCAAGTACTCATCCAAACTGCAATCAAAACTTGAACTAAGGGATGAGTAAAAGCAGCGATGATTAGCAGTGCGATCGCAAACAGTAATTTCTGCTCTGGTGCTAACCACCGCAATCGATTCGTATAAGCAAGGGTATCTATTTGCAGACTCATTCCTTATTCCTTTGTTGCTGGGAACGTCCCTTATATAAACCAATGACATAACCAATAACTCCAGCCCCTAAAGCCGCTTGTGAAGAAAATAACAAACTTTCTATTTCAGCACTAGGAGGTTGAAACAGCGGTTTAAACCAGCGTTGATATCCTGGGTGTACTTCACTAATCGCTTTTTGGGCTTGATCGTCTGAACCTGTAAATTTACCACCACTTACAAATATTAAGGGTGCAACTGCTAAAGCGATCACTGCTACTATTAAAAGCCAGTTACTCAATCCCTTTTTAGACTGTTTCATTGTGTTGAGGTTCCCGTTGAATTAATTTTAAAAATTCCAATTCTTGAGGCGTATAAGATTGTAGCCAATTCCATACCAGCACAGTCAGCAACCCTTCACTAATTGCTAGAGGAACTTGGGTAATCGCAAAAATACCGGCAAATTTGATGAATGAAGCAATAAACCCACCAACTGGGGCGGGAAAAGCCAAGGCCAGTTGCATAGAAGTAATAATGTATGTGAGTAAATCTGCTATGGCTGCGGCTAAAAAAATCGCTATTTTTTGCTTACCAGTTAGGCGCATCGTCAAATGATATATCCAGTAGGCGGCAAATGGGCCTGCGATCGCCATTGAAAAAGCATTTGCTCCCAATGTCGTCAAACCCCCATGAGCTAGTAACAGCGCTTGAAATAATAGAACTAAACCCCCCAACACTGACATCGCTAACGGCCCAAATAGTACTGCTCCTAAGCCAGTACCTGTAGGATGGGAACAACTACCCGTGACTGAAGGCATTTTTAACGCCGACAACACAAAAGTAAAAGCTCCCGCCAATGCTAAGAGTAATTTTAGTTCCGGGTTGGCTTGGGTGATGCGAGTTAGCGATCGCAATCCTAAAACAAAAAATGGTAACGCTACTATCCACCAAAAAAGCGCCCAATTTCCTGGTAAGTAACCTTCCATAATGTGCATAGCATAAGCTGGTGCAGATGCTCCAACAACTAAATAAAAGCTCAGAATCCCTATGAGGATGAGTGATACGCGTTTTGACTTAAGGGTAATTTTAGACACAATTTCTACCTCAAAATACTACATTTTGCTGCATTTAGCATGACAAAAACTTACTTCTAATAAAATATCCTCTCATCCTGATTGTTTGTCCTTCAGGTATTGCTAAGGCAACAAGCATATCAGGAATAGGCATGAAACAGTTAGTTGTCCTTGAAGATTATTTATACAGAACTCACTGTATAAATGCTGTAATATTTAAGTAAATTAGACTAAAGTTTTCAGGAAAAATTCTTCCTTTCTCTAAATTTAATAACTTCAGTAGCAGTTTTGCAGCGCTATCAGATTATTGACAATCATTACTAATTCCTCTAATATTTAGAAGCAATTGCAAAAGATTTGCAATTCTTTCTTGGTGCTAACCGTAACTAAATGTCATGCCCAACAACTTTGCTCTAGGTAACGGAAAACCTTGGAGCCGCCGTCAATTATTGCAGCTGGCACTAGCAGGTGCTGGAGTGACTGGTGCAGCTGGACTTTGGCAGATGCTAAATCTCCAAAGTAAGTCAATCGTCAAAGTGCCAGCATTCGATATTGAAGCACCAGACGAAGTTACTAACCCGATGAGGATGTTAAGGGATTTTGATTATGGGACGGTAAAGCAAGAAAATGGGCGGACTATCCGGGAATTTCAGTTAACTGCTGGTACTTCCATCATTCAACTCAATAGTGCTGTATCTTACAACATCTGGGATTTAAACGGTCGCATCCCAGGGCCAACGCTACGGGCAAAACAGGGCGATCGCATCCGGGTACTATTTCTCAACAAAGCGGGACATTCTCACTCTTTACATTTTCATGGCGTTCATCCGGCAGAAATGGATGGTGTTCGCCCAATCAGCAATGGTAGTGCCACAATTTACGAATTTGATGCTGAACCTTATGGCGTTCACTTGTACCACTGCCATATTGAACCAGTCACCCGCCACATCGCCAAGGGACTGTATGGAATGTTCATCATCGATCCACCTAATCCCCGTCCCCCGGCTGATGAGATGGTGTTAGTGATGGGTGGATATGACGTGAATGATGATAGCCATAATGATTATTACGCCTTCAACGGTCTGCCGCACTATTACATGCATAACCCGATTCGCATTTACAAAGATCAGTTGATTCGGCTGTATGTCCTCAATATCATTGAATACGATCCGGCGGTGACGTTTCATCTCCACGCCAACTTCTTTGATGTCTATCGCTACGGCATGAGTATGAGTCCTAGCGAGAAAGCTGATGTGATTACAATGGGTGTCGCAGAAAGGCATATCTTAGAATTTGCTTTTCGCTACCCAGGTAAGTATATGTTCCATCCGCATCAAGATGCGATCGCAGAAAACGGTTGCATGGGTCAATTTGAAGTACTTGCTGACACTAGCTCTCAAAATTCTGTGAAAAAGTCCTGACAAAATTATTAGTAATTCGTAATTAATTTATTAAAGTTTTCGGAAAATAGTTGATAAAAAATATCATTATGTGAGAAAGTAAAATCTATGACAATGTGTCAAACAAACTATTTTCTAGTAATAGTTTGAAATATTTCAATGAATACCTTTTTTAGTTGTGCGAGGAGCAAAAATGATAAAACTTCGTTATATTTGTTTAGCAGCAGCAGCAGCCGTAATAGTTACCTTGAGTTCATGTAGTAGTACGCCAACCGCAGAAAATCCATCAGCACCAGTTGCTAGTCCAGCTACAGAAACAGTAAGTAATAACAGTCATAGTAGCCACGGTGGCAAAGAAAAAATTAACATTAACACTGCTATATTGTCAGAATTAGATAAATTTGAAGGCAAACTAGGTGTTCCGGCTTTATCGAACAAAATCCAGGCAAGTCGTCCTTATGGTAGCCCAGAAGATTTAGTTACTAAAAAAGTAATCACTCAAGAACAGTTCGACCAAATTAAAGACCAGGTTGGTGTTCAAGAAGTGGCACTCACGGGTGAGGCAAAAGATGTTGACTATATGTCTAAATTAGGCTTAATGGAAGGACATCTTTTAGTAGCACGAGAACTGCTGGATCAGAATCAGCCAAAACAGGCAGAACCTCATATTGGACATCCAGTTGAAGAGATTTACGTTGACGTAGAAGACCAGTTGAATGAGCGCAAAGTCAAAGAATTTAAGACAACATTGGTAAGTTTGCAAGACTTAGTGAAATCTAACCCGAAGGATAGTAAAGTTAAAACTAATTTTACTTCTTCAGTGCAAGCAGTTGATTCTGCGATCGCAGCTTTACCAGCAGATCAACGCTCAAAACCAGGATTTGTGCTAAAGGTAATTAACGAATTGCTAGATTCAGCCAACTCAGAATATGGCGCTGCGATCGCAAATGGTAAAATAACCGCGCCAATTGAATATCAAGACTCCCGTGGTTTTGTCTTTTACGCCAATGAATTATACAAAGGAATTTCTAGTCAAGTAGCTCAAGCAGATCCCGAAGCACATAAAGCGATCGATACTAGTTTCGCTGAACTCATAAAAGTTTGGCCTTCTGCCATCCCACCAGCAAAAGCAGTTAAAATACCTAGTGATGTTACCAAGCTAGTCAAAACCATTGAGGAAAACTCTCAAAAAGTGGTTGATAAATCTAATACCCAAGCACAGCGATAACATTTTGTTTTAATGGGAAGGAGATGGGAAGAAGTTTAAGATAGTTAGGAGTTAGGAGTTATGAGTTAGGAGTTAGGAGTTATGAGTTAGGAGTTATGAGTTAGGAGTTATGAGTTAGGAGTTAGGAGTTATGAGTTATGAGTTAGGAGTTAGGAGTTATGAATCCCGATCTACTAACTCCTAACTTCCAACTCCTAACTCCTAACTATCTTAAACTCCTAACTCCTAACTATCTTAAACTCCTAACTATCTTAAACTTTTGATTTCCAACTCATTAAAATTCGTTACTTGAACTAAGAACTGATGCAAGAACTTGACCAAAAAAAGACCATTGACTTGCTGAACGCCATCATGGAATTTGAACTAGCAGGGGTAGTGCGCTATACACATTATTCTTTAATGGTGACTGGCCCTAACCGCATTCCAATCGTGGCTTTTTTCAAAGCACAGGCAACTGAATCTTTACTTCATGCCGAACAAGTAGGAGAAATTCTCACCGGTTTAGATGGGCATCCCTCCCTAAAAATTGCCCCAATGGAAGAAACCTACCAGCATAAAGTTAAGGATATCTTAGAAGAAAGCTTATCCCACGAAAAAAAGGCATTGGATCTGTATAAAAATCTGCTCGATACTGTTACCAATGCCAGCATTTACCTTGAAGAATTCGCTCGCGGTATGATTGGACAAGAAGAGATGCATAATCTCGAACTGAAAAAGATGCTACGCGATTTTGGTTAATAGTCATTAGTCCTTAGTCATTAGTCATTAGTCAAAAACAAATGACAAAGCGCAAAGTCTGAGCGTCGGTTTCCGGCGATCAGAACTTTGTAAGAGAGGACTAATGACAAATGACAAAAAAGAAAGGATAAAAGATGGATTTTAGTACTGCTCTACCTACTTTTGTAATAACGCTCCGAGAAGGAGTAGAAGCTGCCCTTGTTGTTGGGATTGTGCTAGCTTTGCTAAAAAAAGCGAAACAATCCCGGCTCAACTCTTGGGTATATGCTGGTGTCGGCGTTGGTATTGTCGTTAGTGCCTTAATAGGCGTGCTATTCAGTTGGGTAATTCAAATACTGGGAGCAGCGAATCCTCAATACACCACCGTAGTTGAGCCAGCATTGGAAGGTGTGTTTAGTGTGTTAGCGATCGCAATGCTCAGTTGGATGCTAATCTGGATGACTAAACAAGCCAGATTCATGAAAGCTACAGTTGAGGGAGCAGTTACACAAACGCTGACACAAAACTCAAATGCTGGTTGGGGTGTTTTTAGTTTAATTTTAATTGCCGTTGTCCGCGAAGGCTTTGAAACTGTTCTCTTCGTTGCAGCTAATTTTCAACAGGGATTAATGCCAGCCTTGGGTGCTATTGGTGGTTTGGTAGCCGCATCTGCCATTGGGGTGTTGCTATTTAAATGGGGTGTCAAAATTAACATCCGCCAGTTTTTCCAGGTAATGGGCGTTTTCTTAGTGTTAATTGTCGCTGGGTTGGTAGTTTCAGGCTTGAAACATTTTGACGAAGCAGTAGGTAACCTTTCCCTTAGCAGTCGCGCCACAGAAGGGCTTTGTTTCTATTACGAACGTTTTACAAAAGTCCACTCCTGTATTTTGGGGCCAATGGTTTCAAATACTTCTACAATCTTGCCTGACGAACAGTTTCCTGGCATTATTCTCAAATCTTTATTTGGTTACAGAGATAATCTCTATCTTGTGCAAGCAGTCGGATATGTGACGTTTTTACTCACCATTGGAGGACTGTATTTCCGCAGCCTTGGAAGTGCTTCTCCTGAAAGTAAAAAAAATATCCCCTTTGGTCAAAAACCACTTAGTTCTACAAAGGATTAAAAGGACAGTCAGTTGCCTAGTTCCCAGTCTATACTATGACTGGGAATTGCCTTAGCGATCGCCACTTGTCACCAACACAAAGTAACCAAAGCTGCCCTAGAGCAGATTAGGCAATGAGTAAAATTTTTATATTAAATTCCTTACTGTTGCTTTCTCAAATACCTAATCCAGAAGCCAAATTTTTAGATTTAAAAAATCAATTAGAAAAAAGAGGGTTTCAGGTAATCATTGCATTACCACCAAAGCGAGGAGCTTATGGGTTACTAAGAGAAGCTGACAAAAAAATTTGGATTAATCCCGTAGTGTTTGAGTTACATATTGGGACTCAAACATTAATCCATGAAACTGTTCATGCAGCGCAGGTATGCGCCGGAAAAGGAAAAATCAAAACTTTAGGCTTAGACATTCAACCAAGCAATTATGCTAGACCATTTTTTAGACACTATACCGATGTCAAACGCCAAGATTTAGAAAGAGAAGCCTATGCAGTACAAACTCAACCTAATAGTTTTGAATTAGCTGTATCTCTTCTTCAACAACATTGTAAATAGCTAGTTTTTAGAGGACTTTAAAACCTCAAAGAGTCCTATCGGACATCCCTCTCCTTAGTAAGGAGAGGGACAGGTTTTGCATAGCAAAACCAGGGTGAGGTATCTCAAGGGCTATGAAACTTATACCAATTCTGTATGAAGATGCGCTAAACCATATTTAAGTACAAGAAAGAAAAACGAACCGCAAAGTCCGCAAAGAACACAAAGAAAGAAAGAAAGAAAGAAGAAGTTAAGAGGGTTTGGCGCAGCCTCACAAAGAAATGGTATTAACCATAAATAGAATAGCCTCACCAAAGACTTGTGTATACACCGTAAGGGGATTCAGTACCTACTCAACCAAGAAACACTATATCTAAACTCCGATAAATGCATCCTTGATTGACTGCGACGTTCTCCCATTATTGAGCTAAGTTCCCTAAGCTACAAACAACGCTTGCTTAAGCTGCTGACAAGCCTTTTCAATTGCATCTATACTACCTGGATTCACCAGACCATAATAATCAAACACATAGACTCGGTTATTTTTAGTTGCTTGTAATTGTTGCCAAAAAGCTTCCTTTTTCAGCGAATCTAAAAGTGCTGCTTCGGAATTCCCTTGTGGAGGATTAACCAAAATTATCACCTCTGGATTTGCTTCTAAAACCTTCTCAGCCGAAAGTGTCACGTAGCCACCAATTGGACTTTTTCCTTGTAAATCTGCTGCTATATTTTTCGTCTGGAATTTCGCCAGCAAATCCCCTGCCCAACTATTTTTATTCGGCGCTAAAATTGGTTGACGACTAACCAGCGCTAGAGTAGAAAAACCCTGAGTTGGCTTTTCTGGCAATAAAGTTTTGTAACGATTTAATAAAGGCTGAGGATCAGCGTCAATTGATTTAGCAAGTGTTTTAGTAAGTTCTTCTAGAGATTCCCAGCTATTCACCTTAGTGAGCAAAGTTTCAATTCCTAGCTGCTGAAGTTTTTGGATTGGGATGTTAGAAAAACCTTCTGCACCAATAACTAAATCTGGTTTGAGTGCTACCACTTTTTCTAAATTTGGTGGACTTTGCCCTTCACTAACACGGGGAATATCCTTAAATCTTGAGTCATTATTAAATAATTTACTACCAGTGATGCCAACAATTTTTGTTTGATCGAGTCGAGAGATAATGTCAGCAGAAAGAGAAGAAAGAGCAACAACTCTTTTTGCTGATCCTTTTGGTAATTGCTGAGAATTTGTGTTTGTCGTCTCAGTATGGTTTGTAATTTTTGTTAGTGGTTGCTGAGTGGTTGCAGTCGTGCAAGCAGCTAAAAATATACTCATCAAAAGTGCTAAAGCAGATAAAAGCCAACGACGATGCATATTAAAATTCCTTTTGGGGTAAGAATGGAATAAGATGATTTTCACTAACTAAGATACAAGCAGAATCTACCCAATAACAGACTAAGCTTGGTGTGTATTCTGATTTTTATACTGCCATGTATATGTTTATGTCTTTATCAAAAAATGCCGCAACACAAACAAGGCTTTGGTAGTCTTAAAAAAATAGGTTTTAAAACCCCTGTTACTTAAATATATAATTCGATACAGATTGCCCACAATTATCTGAATTGGGGTCGATGATTATTGCGTCCATCTACTGCTAGATATGTCTAACCATCCCTTGAACGTTGCAAGATCAACATTATTTTGGCGGCGTCTATTCGCTATTGTTTTCACTAGTAGTTCGTTGCTCTCCAGCTTGGGAAGCGAACCAGCAAGGGCGCAAGTAACCCAGTATTGTCAATTATCATCAACGGCGGCACAAGAAAAAGAAAACTTACGTTTGTCAGCCCTCAAAGGCAAACCAGATGCCCAAACCCGCTATCAAAAGATCCTACAAGAACAGGCACAGCAATTACAAGAGTGCCGCACGCGGACTTGGCCGCAAATCCAAGCCATTTGGTTGCGCTTGTATCCCTGTGACATTCAGCCAGGAATAATTGACCAGATTATGGATCGGATTGTCAACCGTGGCTACAACCAAGTTTATTTAGAAGTATTTTACGACGGGCAGGCATTATTGCCAGTAAAAGCTAACCCGACGGTTTGGCCTTCTGTAATTCGCACCCCAGGAGCAGAAAACGCCGATATACTCGCCACAGCAATTAAAAAAGGTCGGCAACGCGGTTTAAAGGTTTACGCGTGGATGTTTACGACCAATTTCGGCTATACTTACGCCCAGCGCCCTGATAGAGAAAGTGCGATCGCTCGTAATGGCAAAGGTCAAACGAGCCTATATGTAGTAGATAACGGCTCTCAAGTATTTATCGACCCCTATAACTTACAAGCAAAACGCGACTACTTCCAATTAGTAAAAGAAGTTTTGCGCCGTCGCCCAGATGGCTTGCTATTAGACTATGTGCGCTATCCCCGCCAAGCAGGAAGTGATTCCATCGCCACCAAAGTTTCAGATTTATGGCTATTTAGTCCCGCAACCCAAGAAGCTTTATTTAAACGAGCATTAAATTACAAAGGGCTGGAATTGATTCGGCGCTTTTTGAGTAAGGGATTCGTCGGCGCCGGAGATATAGCGGAAGTTGATAACCTTTATCCCCAAGAAGGCGAACCTTTGTGGCAAGGACGCATTCCTCCACCAGCGCAAAAATCAATTCTGCCTGCAACCGATAGACAGCCGCTTTTACAATGGGAGTTATGGCAGCTTGCTGTTGCCCACGCCATGCAAGGAATTTTAGATTTTGTCACCATAGCCAGTTATCCCGCAAAGCAGCAAAGTATTCCCACAGGAGTAGTGTTTTTCCCGGATGGCAACCAAACTGTAGGACAAGGGTATGATTCCCGTTTGCAACCTTGGGATCGATTCCCCACTACATTGCAGTGGCATCCTATGGCTTATGGGAATTGCGGTAACGTCAGTTGTATTGTGACACAAGTGCAACGAGTTTTGAGTATGGCAAAACCTGGTACGCAGATTATCCCAGCTTTAGCAGGCAAATGGGGAGAATCTGTTAGTAATCGTCCATCCTTAGAAGCGCAAATGGACGCACTTCGCCAATACGCGCCCCAACTGAAGGGAGTTAGCCATTTTGCCTATTCTTGGCAATATCCTGAAAGTGATAACGATCGCAAATTTTGTCGCAGTCGGTAAGCAGCAGAATTCCACAATATATACTCTAATACGCTTGAGTTAACGCTTAACTCTTAGCCAAGTCCTCTGGTGTATTACAGTTAAACAGCATTTCTGCTTCTGCTAAAGGCAAAACTTCAACCGGATATTGCTGAAGCCACTGCTGAAACGATCGCCCCCCTTGGTTGATAAACTCTAAAAGTAGTGGCAAACAGCGACGGCGATAGAAACCACATAGAGGTTCCCAACCTTTGGGATGATCAGCTAAAGCTGCGATCGCATTATCTCCCACGCGATCGAGTCTACTGATCCAATCTTGCAAAACTTCAACCCGCAACCTCGGTAAATCGCAAGCTAGCAGCAGTACCCATTCTGTCTCTACTTGCGCTAATCCTTGGGCAAATCCAACTAAAGGCCCCTGTGCTAGAGATTCTCCAAACATAGGCACTTCTCGGATAAACTGACAACCAGGCAAAAGCAAATCTTGATAGCGTTCTGGCCAGGGAGTGACTATATAAATAGTATCTGCACAACCTTTAGCGATCGCACAAACTCGCTGCAACAACGGCACTCCTTGAATGGGAATCAAAGCTTTATCCTCACCCATGCGAGAACTCTTGCCGCCGGCTAACACCATTGCGGTTAATTCCCTTCGGTTCGTCATAATTTCGTAAGTTCCTAGCGAATCCTCTCAAAAAAACTCTGCGTACCTCTGCGCTTTCCTCAGCGTCCCTTTGCGTTTAAAAATCATCCTCTATTTTGACTTTTCTGGACTTGCTGCAATAAATGCTCTACACTTTCTGCTGGTGCCAGACACTTCAAACCTTGGCAAACTAACCCAACGCTTCCCTCTGGTAAATCCGATGTGATGGCAAACACAGCCGCCGGCAAATACTTGGGAATTAAAGCCTTAATCTGCTCAGTTGTGCTGCGAATCAAGGTAGAATTACGATACCAATCCAAAGCTGTAAATAAACTAGGACTTGCTTGAGGAGCGCGATGCATTACACTCCTAAAAGCTTTCAAACCAAGTTCTGCTAAATCCAAATAATCTAGATTATCGGTGAGTAGAGCCAGACGAACAAGGTTAGCGATCGCAATTCCATTCGCTGATGGTGTAGCATTATCAACGTAACTGCGCTCCCTGACAATTAAATCTTGACTAGAATCACTAGATGTGTTATAATAACCACCTAACTCTACACTCCAGAGAAATTCGTTAAATTCATCTTGGATAGCGATCGCTTTCTCTAACCACAGCTTATGCTCAGGATTGGAAGCTTGTAAATCTAGCAAAGCTTTAATAAACAAAGCATAATCTTCAGACTGCGCTAAAACGGTTGCTTCTCCTTGATAGTTGAGTCTTTGAAAACGTCCATCAACAAACTGATTTTCTAAGATAAAATTCGCCGCTTGTGCTGCTAATTCCAGATATGACGATTTTTGGAACACCCCAGCAGCCTTAGCTAGTCCAGAAATCATCAAGCTATTCCAAGCGACAATCATTTTGGTATCTGTCACTGAAGGAATGCGACCTGGCCAGTTAACAGTTTTTGCTTGGTGGTTGTTACAAGCCGGGGGAAAAGTTTCTAGTGACTCAGAACTAACGCCATAGCGAGCGCTAAACAACTTGCTGAGTGTAGTTTCTAGCGTTGCACTCAGTTCACCAGAATTCTTTCTTTGTAAAACGTTACGTCCTTCAAAATTACCGTTGGGGGTAACAGTAAATTGTTGTTGTAATTCTGCTAATTCTTCCGGTGTTAACAGTTGTTGTAATTCGCTGTAACTCCAAACGTAAAAAGTCCCTTCTTCTGGTTCTACTGCCGTGGGTTCAATGAAGCTGTCGGCATCTTGAGCAGCATAAAAGTAACCTTCTGGTGCGGTCATTTCCCGCTTTAGCCATTGTACAGTACCAGCGATCGCTCTTTCAAAGGCTGGTTCTTCTACTCCGGCACTCCATAAAGAAGCTATATACTCCACAATCTGTCCATTGTCGTAGAGCATCTTTTCAAAGTGGGGTACTGTCCAAGTAGCGTCAACAGTATAGCGATGAAAACCACCGCCCACATGATCGTAAATGCCTCCCAGCGCTAAGTCTAATCCCCGTTGGGTACAAACTTGCTTGCCATCATAGCCAGATTCAAAATTAAACCGAGTTCCCCGCAATGCCAATTCTGCGTAGGGAATCATCGGAAAACTATTACCAGATTGACTAGGACTAATTACCCGTATGCTGGTTTCCCAACCTTGGCGGAGTAATTCATGGTCTTCAAGCTCATCTGTTGTACCATCTTGTAACACCGCAGACGTATGCAGCGACTCAATAATTAAAGCTTTGCGTTGCTGTAAATCCTGTTTTTCTGTATCGTAATAACGGCGAAGGGATTGCAACACCTGTAAAAATCCCGGACGACCATAGCGGGGGTCTACAGGGAAATAAGTACCAGCGTAAAACGGGACTAAATCTTCTGGGGAAAGAAATACGTTTAAAGGCCAACCCCCTTGACCACTCATCATCTGCAAAGCTTGCATATAGATGCTATCGAGGTCAGGTCTTTCTTCCCTGTCTACTTTGATGGGAAGATAATTAGCATTCATGTAGTGGGCGATCGCAATATCAGAAAAAGCCTCGCCTTCCATGACTGTACACCAGTGGCAACTAGAGTAGCCAATGGAGAGAAAAATCGGTTTATTTTGCGCCCTTGCAGTTGCAAGTGCTTCATCACACCAAGACCACCAATCAATGGGGTTTTCGGCGTGTTTGCGGAGATAGAGGCTCTTAGCTTCAGCAAGGCGATTAGTCATGATCAAATGCAAATAGTTGCCTTCCTTGCTCAGTCTATCCTGTTCCCAGGAGTGTTAGCCCAGACCGCTATGTAGATAAGCAAGAAATACTACGAGCGAATTATCCCTTGGGTAAGACTTATGCAATTTATAAAAATTCTTACTGAAAAGATCGCAATACTAAGCTAACAATATTTCGTGGCGTTTCTCGCACAGGTGATGCTGTCTTTGACTGAATTAAAGTATTTGGGCTAAGTATTGCTATCAGGTGGAGCAAGAAGGTGATGATGGCAGCTTGTACAAGTTTTTCCAACATGGCACGTCTCTCTGGATGGATAGCATTTCAAGTATGACTAGTTATTCTAAATACATTTAGTTGTATAGACTTACTGAATGTAACAAAAATAATTTGATATTTGCCGAGGGAAAATCTAAAAAAATGTTTAAATTGTTACAGGATTAACATAATTCCCTAAGCAAGTCTGATTTTGGTTCTCGGTCTAATCACCACATCGCCAAAGTTGTCGAGCAAATGCCGAGATATGAGGTTGGCGATGATTGGAGTTTTTTGATTTGTTCTTCATGGGATATTCTTTTAGACGCCTTTTGCGGTTAAAAAGTGCCTTTGGGGGTTGAATTTATCGCAAAATTATCTTTTGTCCTCTTTTTGGGCAAGGGAAAAGGATAAAGGTTTAAGTTATCTGCTTGCCAACAGTAGAGACAAACCCCAGTTTCGTGCTGTCACCGATAAAATGTATTTAAAGTAGCCACAAACACGCTTCTATGATCCCTATCGTTATTGAACAATCGGGTCGAGGCGAACGCGCCTTTGACATCTACTCACGGCTGTTGCGTGAGCGCATCATCTTTTTGGGACAACAAGTTGACAACAACATTGCTAACTTGATTGTTGCCCAACTGCTGTATTTGGATGCCGAAGACTCGGAGAAAGACATTTATATGTACATCAATTCTCCCGGTGGTTCGGTGACGGCTGGTATGGGCATTTTTGACACTATGAAACACATTCGCCCTGATGTCTGTACAATTTGTACCGGATTGGCGGCGAGTATGGGCGCTTTCCTTCTCAGTGCTGGTGCTAAGGGTAAGCGGATGAGTCTACCTCATTCTCGGATTATGATTCATCAACCTCTAGGCGGCGCTCAAGGACAGGCGACTGATATTGAAATTCAGGCGCGGGAGATTCTATACCACAAACGGCGGCTAAATGACTATTTAGCTGAACATACAGGTCAACCAATTGAGCGGATTGCTGAAGATACTGAACGTGACTTTTTCATGTCACCAGAGGAAGCCAGAGAATACGGTTTGATTGACCAAGTGATTGATCGTCATGCTGCTGGTAGCCGTCCAGCAGTTGCTGTTCTTAATTAATAGTAGCGATCGGTTAATGGTGATTTACCACTTTTAATTTTTTTAAACCCTAAAAATAACCCCTCTTTACTTATGAAGAGGGGTTATTTTGGGAATGGATGGTCTGCTAAAGTACTTATACCAATTCTGTATGAAGATGCGCTAAACCATATTTAAGTACAAGAAAGAAAAACGAACCGCAAAGTCCGCAAAGAACACAAAGAAAGAAGAAGTTAAAAGGGTTTGGCGCAACCTCACAAAGAAATGGTATTAGGAATGAGAATTAAATAACATACAATTTATATCCCTGGTTTACCTCACCCTCAATCCCTCTCCGATATATTGGAGAGGGAAGCTAGAGACAGGATAAAGTTTTGTATCTTATTTAACTGGGTCCGTGGGTTTAAGTCCCCCGGTTCTAAAAATAAGCAAGTAATGCGATTGGGGTTAAATCGCACGTTGTAATGCGAGTCGGAAACCGTCCCCACAACAGCACTCTTCATTACAAAACAAAATTGACGTACAGCCCTTTAGCCCATGAAAACCGCGCAGCGTGCCGGAGGCTCTATTACGAATTACGTACAGCCCTTTAGCCCATGAAAACCGCGCAGCGTGCCGGAGGCTCTATTACGAATTACGAATTATTTAATCCATTTTCCTTAATACCGATTTGGACAAATGACCAACTAAAATCCCGCTATTGGGTTTGGCTGAGATTGTAAGTATTTGAGGAATTCGTGTAATTCTTCTTCAGTAAGCAAAGTACGCGATCGCTTACCGTAGACTTTAATCAGATGTTCTCGTCCTTGTTCTGTTGTCCAGCCTAAGCGCTGGATTTCGACATCTGTTTTAGCAATTACATCCGGCAAATCTGCTGGTGTTGGTTGAGATGCAAGGGATGCAAGGTATTGCCGAAAGTCTAGTAATTCTGCTTCTGTCAGTAAGGTACGCGATCGCTTACCATAAGTTTTAATCAGATGCTCCCGTCCCTGTTCTGTTGTCAACCCTAAACGCTGCATTTGAACATCGGTTGTATCCAATATCTGAGATAAATCCTCAGAAGATATTCTAGTAATTACATTGTCTGATTCTTCTGAGTATGTAGAGAAATCTTGGAACTCTTCATATTCCGTATCAAAATCAGTGGAGGATTCTATTGTAGGTAGAGATACAAGGTATTGGAAGAAGTCTAGTAATTCTACTTCTGTCAGTAAGGTACGCGATCGCTTATCATAGGTTTTTTTGAGATGTTCCCGTATCTGCTCTGTTGTCCAGTCTAATCGCTGCATTTCCACATTAATTTTGGCAATCAGAATTTCGTATAATGTTGGTGATGCTGATTGAGGTGCAAGGTATTCGAGGAAATCTAGTAAGTCTAATTCTGTAAGTAAAGTAAGCGATCTCTCCTCATACCTTCCTTTGAGATGTTCCCGTATCTGCTCTGTTGTCCAGCATAATCGCTGCATTTCCACATTAATTTTGGCAATCAGAATTTCTAATGGTTGTGTCGGTTGAGATATAAGGTATTGGAGGAAGTCTAATAATTCGACTTCTGTAAGCAAAGTAAGCGATCGCTTCTCATAGTAGTTTTCCAGATGTTCCTGTCCCTGGTCTGTTGTCCAGTCTAATCGCTGCATTTCAACATTAATTTTGGCAATCAGAATTTCGTGTAATGTTGGTGTCGGTTGAGATACAAGGTAAAGGTATTGGAGAAAGTCTAATAATTCAAATTCTGTCAGTAAAGTACGCGATCGCTTCCCATAAGTTTTTTTGAGATGTTCGTGTTCCTGCTCTGTTGTCCAGCCTAATCGCTGTATTTCGACATCTGTTTTAGCAAGTATTTCAGAAAAATTCACAGGTTCCATAGCTTCCTTACTCTTTCAATAGCCTACGTTATTAGTCATTAGTCCTTACTAATGACTAATGACAAATCAAAATCCCGCTATTGGGTCTGGCTGAGATTGGAGGTATTTGAGGAATCCGTGTAATTGTTCTTCACTTAGCAAAGTACGCCCCCGCTTACCATAAGTTTCTATCAAATGTTCCCGCCCCTGTTCTGGTGTCCAGCCTAAACGCTGAAGTTCGACATCTGTTTTAGCAATTACATCCGATAAATCCACGGGTTCAGCTTTCTTCTTTCTCTTTCCTGTGGCTGACAGGGTGGCGACATCCTCTTGAGGGCTGTAACTCCGAGGTGTAAATGGTGTGACATTATTGGCAGAAATTGCTGGAAAGGTTTGATTTTCTACCTGGTTATCAAAGGTTATTTCTAAGTTTTCCACTGGAGGATCAAATTCTAGCTCCCGGTTGGTAGTCACAGGAAAGTTGTGACCTAAATCCTGGCTATAGGTATCGCTTGGTGGGGACGCAGCATTGCTGTACCCGTACTGTTCATTATTGTTTGTTATTACTTCTGGTTTGATGTTCCGTACTTTAGAAGGCGGTATCGATATTTCTTTGTCGTTAACCACTGGCCACTGGCTACTAACAAAATCCTCATCTTTTGCAGAGGAATAGCCAGCAGACTCTTCTAATCCACCTTTGGTATTCAAGGAAGGGTTTAGCGGCGCTGGGGGAATTGAATTTGAGCTAAATGCCACTGATTGCTCTGGCGCATTTGTAATACCCAAAACTATCAGCGCCCTGGTTCTGGCTTGGTCTTCTGCTGCTTCTACTGTTTCTGCTGCTGCCATACCCGTAGCACGGGTTACGCCTTCTATTTGCACGCTTGCCCGGACAATATATTTTCCTTGAAAAATTTGCACTAATTCAGAAATCAGACTGCCTTTGGGATACAAGCTCTGGAATTGAGCCAACATAATACTGCTACCAATCTAAATATTTTTAATAACGGAGTTGATACTGCCTGTATGTTCAAGCTAGCTCATCTGCTCTTACTTTAATTTACATCCACTCGATACCCAGGATGCCTGCCAAGATTGCTTATTATTGTGTCATCAGTTTATTGGCAGGGGATGAGTAAGTAGGTCGGCGAGAAAAAACAAAACTATTTAACGAAAAGTAAATAAAATCTCTGTATTTGGCTCGTAGTTGCGCTTTAGCGCATCCGGATAAAGATGCGCTAAAGCGCAACTACAAACCAGTGATGATTATTTGCGCCGACTTACTTAGGTATAATTATCTGCTCTGAGCTATCAAGGTGATATTCTTGCTTTGCCTTATGTTCCAATTGTAGCAGTAGCTGTTTTTTGACGAAATTTTTGGCTAGTGCTAACTTATCTGGGTAGTCTTGCTTGCAATGCTATACTGATTACCCAACTGGATATCTAGAAGTATTTTCTGGAAGTGCGCTCTAAATCTACAATAATGGAGATAAGGTTCGCCCTCACTGCTTATTAAGCTGCTCACCTAATTGTTACCGATTCTACATGTGGGAAAATTGGGTTTACGGCAGTTTTGCTTAGTTAAAAATCAGAGTCTAATGTCGTAAAATTACCTTCACTCTAGACAATCAATTGTAGTTTCCACGCCACTTGCTCCACTTGGGGAAACCCCAAGACCCAACAAGAAAGGCAGTCCCCCAGACGCTCGTTCCTCGCTACCGCTAGCGCTAACGACGGGAACCGCCAAGACGGGGGCTGCCTCACCGCAGTGGCTCACCTGTATAGCGCTTTTGGGCAGTATGGATTCTCTAAACCCAGCTTCTCAAAAACCCGTCGCGTAATTACCTAGCGGGGCTAAATTCTATTCAGGCGTGTAATCTTAAGTTTGGTTAGGTGAAGAGACTTGAACGCAGGCAAACTCTGAGAGCATCGTGCAGTGAGAAGTTTAGACGCCCATTGTCTGTGGGTCGCCTTCCTTTGCTCCCAACTGCGGGAGTAGTTTATTGCTCTTGCGGGGTCGGGCTTCCTTTCCTTAGAACTTAGGAGGTCTTTCCTCTGAGCAATTCGTTTCTAACTTGTTTCTGTAAGCCGTGAGGGTATACAGAAAAGAACCAGATTAAACACAAAATGATGTTTTGACCAAAGGTCGGTTCACTGCATGGAATTTTCAATCGCTACACTCCTTGCCAATTTCACCGATGATAAATTGGTAGCTCGGAAGGTTTTAGAAAAGAAACTTGGCTGTGAAGATGAAAAAAGTTTACAAAAACTTCACATTGCCTTAGATGTTCTGGAAAAAATCGGTATTTTAGTGAAGGAACGGGGCAAGTATCGCCGTGTCTCAGAAGAGGGAATAATCGAGGCAAAACTCCGTTGTTCTAGTAAAGGCTTTTGCTTTGCTATTCAAGATGTGGAAGGGGCTGAGGATATTTACATCCGCGAAAGTCATCTGAGTAATGCTTGGAATGGCGATCGCGTTTTGGTTAGAGTTCTCAAAGAAGGTAGTCGCCGTCGCTCTCCCGAAGGGGAGGTGAAGTTGATTCTAGAACGTTCCAACCACACCTTATTGGCACGAATTAAGCAGGTGGAAGCTGGTTTTAGGGCTGTGCCTTTAGATGATCGATTGCTGTTTGAACTGAAGATCCAGCCTAACGGAGCAAAGTTGGAAGAAGCGATCGATCACTTGGTTCATGTAGAAGTTTTGCGTTACCCATTGGCACAATATCCTCCCCTTGGTCGAGTGGTGCAAATCCTCGGTAGCGATGCTGAAGCTGCTGCTGATATAGATTTAGTTACGTGCAAACACGACCTTTCCCGGACTTTTTCAGATAATGTCCTAGATGCAGCCGCCAAGTTGCCCAAAAAGCTACTCAAAGCAGACCTGAAAAATCGGCTGGATTTACGTAATTTATTTACCTTCACCATTGAAGGGGTAGGCGATACCAAAGTTATAGAAAACGCTTTTAGTTTAGAAAAAAACTTAGCCGGAAATTGGCTTTTAGGCGTTCATATCACCGATGTTTCTCACTATGTCCAACCTGACGAAGCTTTAGATAGAGAAGCTCTCAAACGGGGCAAATCAGTATATTTGGGAGAATTAGTACTGCCAATTTTACCCCCAGGTGTGGCTGAACGCTGTTCTTTAGTCCCTGGGAGCGATCGCTTAACTATCTCTTTTTTAATTACCATTGATCCCAAATCTGGAGAAGTCCTGGAGTGGGAAATTCAACCCAGTGTAATTAATGTTGAAACTGCACTGACTACAGAACTTGCTAAAGCAATTCTCACAGGTCAATCTCAAGAATCCCCACAGGTTTCCCAAGTCCTGCAAGACCTCCAAGCCTTGCAAACATCTGTGAAACAGGTACGGTTGAATCGTGGTAGCCTCCAGTTGAATCTGCCGCCTAGCCAAAACGCTTATTATGATGAGGGGATTTTGGGCGCTGTGGTGGTGAATGATTTACCAGTGCGATCGCTACTCACGGAGTTGGTACTGTTAGTTAATCAACTGATGGCAACTCACTTAAATGCTCTTGGTGTTCCGGCTATCTGGCGAGTTCAAGGTACACCCGATGTTGAAGATGTCCAGGAAATGCTAAAATTAGCAGTCAATTTAGGCGTTGACCTCACACTAGATCCAGAAGTCGATATCCAACCCTTAGATTATCAACATTTGACCACAGCTTTTGCGGAATCCCCCTCTGAGCAAGTTCTTACTTACTTATTACAAGATACACTTAAGCCCTCTGCGTACAGCACCACTAAAGGATCTCACTTTGGTCTGGCACTACCGCAATATGTCCACTTTAGCGCTCCCTTGCGACGTTACCCAGATTTGCTGATGCAGAGAGTGTATTATGCGCTACTTGAAAACGGACGCGATCGCCGCAATACCCGTGTGAGAGAGCGCGTTAACCTGCGCCACTCCTCCAGCCACGAGGAAATTAACTGGAACGTTTTACCCCCAGAATTGCAACAAGAACTGCAAAGCGATTTGACTAGGGTAATTGTCCAAATCAACGACCGCGAAAAAGAAGTCCAAGAAGCTGAAGCCGATTTAGCTGGACTGCAAAAAGCCCAACTGATGAAGCAACGCATCGGTCAGGTATTTCAAGGCGTGATTACCGGGGTTCAATCCTACGGTTTCTTTGTGGAAATTGAAGTACCAGCCGCCGAGGTAGAATCCAGCAGTAATCCTGGTGTGCCTTTGCGGGTAGAAGGATTGGTACATGTCAGTTCTCTCAAAGACGATTGGTATGAATATCGCGCCAGACAACAGGCACTGTTTGGGCGCAAAAATCGCGCTTCTTATAGGTTAGGCGATCGCGTCGCCGTGCAAGTAAAAAGTGTCGATTACTACCGTCAGCAAATTGATTTGGTAACAGTCGGCAGCGATGGTGTACCTAGAGGTTTAACTGGTAATGGTTCCAATGAGGAGCTTTCAGACCTCTACTTACCAAATGACATTGAGCCGGATGACCTAGACTCTTACTCTGATGAGGAGTAAAATGAAGTAAATATTTACGTGTCAAATAACACCAAACCTCTAATTTTAGGCGTATCGGGCGCATCTGGTCTAATTTACGCTGTTCGGGCGATCAAATTTTTGCTAGAAGCGGAGTTTAGTATTGAATTGGTTGCCTCTAAATCTACTTACATGGTTTGGCAGTCAGAACAGGAAATTCGGATGCCAGCAGAACCAACCGGACAAGAACAATTCTGGCGAGAGCAAGCTGGAGTCGCAGTTTCGGGTAAACTCCGCTGCCATCCTTGGGGTGACGTTGGAGCCGGGATTGCCAGTGGTTCCTTTGCTACTCTGGGGATGATAATTATTCCATGCAGCATGAGCACAGTGGCAAAGCTAGCGGTTGGCTTGAGTTCCGATTTACTAGAACGGGCGGCGGATGTCCAACTCAAAGAAGGACGAAAGCTGGTCATTGTTCCTCGTGAAACGCCTTTTAGCCTCATCCACCTTCGTAACTTAACATCTCTAGCAGAAGTTGGAGTCAGAATTGTCCCCGCTATTCCTGCCTGGTATCATAATCCCCAAAGCATTGAGGATTTAGTCGATTTTGTAGTTGCCCGTGCTTTAGATCAACTAGATATTGACTGCATCCCGATTCAACGGTGGCAAGGTCGTCGCTAACATCCTCAATAGATTTATTGTAAATTTCACAATAGTCCTAAAAAGGTAATGATAGAGATGGCTGATAGTGTCGGTAGTCAGTGAACAGTAATTAGCCAAGAATAATCAGACTGATAGCTGACAACTGACCTTTATAGGCAGGGGAGTAGGGAGCAGGGGGCAGAGGGAAAAAGATTCTGGAATTCCCGGTCTGAGAGCGAATAAATTTATTTATAGGGTGTTTCAACCCCAGCAAGAACTGCCTCCTGCCCCTTTTCCTCTTCAGTGACCACTGATAACTGACAACTGACTTTCATTGCTATGGCTGTAATTCGCTTAATTTTATTGGTGGCAGTACTGGGAGGACTAACGCTGTTATTAGTCCAAAATTTCTCACCTGCCCTATCGCTAGTATTTTTGGGCGTGCGAACTCAACCATTACCACTAGCTATATGGATTTTGTTCAGTACTGCGACTGGTGCTTTCACATCTATATTGATTGCTACTTTGTTTAACTTATCTAATTATTTTGGGGGAAGACAACGCCAAACTCCTAACCGCCAAAGCGCAACGCCTCGTGCGAAGGCAACCCGTAGAGAAGAATTTACATCTCGCCCTGCCAGTTCTCCACCACCAGCTAGTAAAAAAGAAGAACCTACTAGTGATGTATTTGATGATTGGGAGACAAATAGCAGTAAAGATGATGATTGGAACTTTGATGAAAAGTCAGAAGAAACACCTACTCCTAATCCTCAAGCTCAACAGCCTAAAGACTCTAAAACTTACGAACCTCAATCAGAAGCCAAAAGCAGTTCTGGGTCTGGTTCAGTTTACTCATACAGCTACCGGGAACCAAAAAATACGGCTGCGGGAAAAACTGAATCTGTTTACGATGCTGATTACCGCGTAATTATCCCCCCTTATCAGCCGCCGACTACCAATCAAGCCGATGATGATGATTGGGATTTTTTTGAGGATGATGATGATTTTGAAGATGATGGTAAACGCCCCCGTCGGTGAGATGTAGCAGGCTACGTGTCTACTTAATGCCACACCGCTCTCTAGACTCTTGCTTGACCTTACCTGTCATGGCAGCTTCTTGCAAAGTCATGAAAGCATTAAAATCTTCCAAGTCATACCGGGTAGTCAACAATTGTCTTAGTTGATTTTCTGCTTCTACTGTCAAATAGCCAGTTGCTAAAGCTTTTTGTACAAGGTCACGAATTCGAGTCATGGTTGACGCCTCATTCATACTATATTTATTCATTCAGGCTTATTGGGGTGAAATATGCAGTAGTCTTTGTGCCGAAACTTAAACTTGGCAAGATTTTTTTGGCCGATCGCAGGATATAAGTCATTATTTACACCTTTACCAGAAACACTTAATTCATTGGCGCTTGTTATAACTGAACTTTTAGAATAAAGACCCTGTGCTAGTAGAAACACAGTATCGGCTATACTTAAAATTAGCCACCAGAGTGAAAATTCGGGTTATTTAGATAGACAGAAATTGTTTAGATAAAGTTTCAAACAAGCTATATTAATTTTTTCGTTAAGCATAGCGATCGCTATACAGCAAATAGCAAGCTACATCAGGGATATTACTAGATTTTTGAGAAATTCATCGTTTATTATTTATGGTAATTTCACAGAGGAATCTTAATCTATTGCCTTAGTTACTTTAAATACATTAATAACGGTAATAACAACAGTTGATTCCTCTTAAATAGAAGATGAATTTGGATAAATTAAAAATAAATAAAAGCTTTGAGATAAATTCAAGTTGATAGCTCATTTATCAAAACAGAATACATGCGTTAGTCGCCAGAATTTAGAATCGAATGATTAGCGATCGCCTATCAAGTAATTTTATCCGGTTGTGCGATCGCTGCAAAACTCCGTATTATTAAATCCGAGATTGAGTCGTTGAGTTTATAATTAAACCACGTCTATCTTGAAACCTATAGTTCTTCCATGATCAAAAGGATTTGCCCTCATCCCCCAACCCCGAATCCCAAAATTGGGATTCGGGGAGAGAATTTCAAAGTCCCTCTCCCAAGCTTGGGAGAGGGATTTAGGGAGAGGGTGAAAACTACGGTTCTGAACTTAGATAAGGTTTAGAAACTGTGACTCAGCACTCAGAATTGGAGCGAAGCAACTGGTGAGCAACTTATTACAAGGAGTCAACCTGTATTTAATTGGGATAATGGGCGTTGGTAAGACGACAGTAGGGCGCTTACTGGCGAAGGAATTGGGTTATGGGTTTGTGGATACCGATAATGTTATTGCCCAAGCAACAGGTAAATCTATCAATCAGTTATTTGCACAAGTTGGTGAAGTAGGGTTTCGCCAGGTAGAAAGCGACGTACTTTCACAAGTTTGTGCTTTTACAAAGTTGACTATTGCAACCGGTGGTGGTATTGTACTGCGGCGAGAAAATTGGGGTTACTTACACCACGGTTTGATAGTGTGGCTAGATGCGCCAGTGGAGATAATTTACAGCCGTTTAGCTGAGGATACCACAAGACCACTGTTGCAAGATGCTGATCCTAAGGGGAAATTGCGATCGCTCAAGGAACAACGAACACCACTTTACTCTCAAGCTGATTTGCACATCACCGAGCGAGAGGGAGATACACCTGAAGACGTTGCCAAGCGAGTACTTGAGGCAATTCCTAGCGTTCTGAAAAAAACTGTTTCTCATTAATGGGGAATGAAGAATATTAATTGATGCTGGTGCAGAGTTAGGTTATGAACACAGAAGAAGCACCGTAAAATAATTCACCAATATCAACACTAGGAATAAATATTTCTTCTGCATTTACCAGCTGATTATTTACTGCTATATCATTTGCAAATAAAGCAATAATAATATTAGTGTCAAGCAGATATCTACCAGTCATTTATATCAACCTGTTCGCACCCTTGTTCAATTGTTTCGCGCATCAACTGAATATCATTTGGCGATATTGTAGCTGCAAAATTTAATAATTGTTTACCTGGAACACCATGAATTTGCGAACCTACTAAAGTTCGAGCAAACTCCAGCACTCGATATTGCAAGTCTTCAGGCATAACTTTTAATTCTTCAATTAGCCGCAGGGTAATCGGTGTATCCATATATAATATCCTGATAATTTTCGATTCGGGTTGCTAGTCTTTCTTCTAGAGATTTTCACATTTTTGAGACGAACCAAACAGCTATGGCTGCTCAGTACAAAGATACTCAAATTTGGCAGTAGAGATTGTGACGAGTTACAAAGTCTTCTACACTGACTGAAATAGGTATTAACTCTCTCTGTTAGGCTCCTCATGACGTTCAACGATTCTGAATACATCAGGCAAACTGAAGCCACTCGTGTACGTGTACTAAGCGAAGCACTACCTTATATTCAACAATTCGCCGGTCGGACTGTTGTTGTCAAATATGGTGGCGCAGCGATGAAAGATGGCATACTCAAAGACAAAGTTATCCGCGATATTGTATTTTTATCCTGCGTGGGCTTGCGTCCAATTGTAGTCCACGGCGGTGGCCCAGAAATTAACAGTTGGTTAGATAAGCTGGGCATCGAACCACAATTTAAAAATGGTCTGCGAGTCACTGACGCCGCGACAATGGATGTGGTGGAAATGGTTTTAGTTGGTCGAGTTAATAAAGAAATTGTCGCCCTAATTAACCAAGCTGGTGGATTGGCTGTAGGACTTTGCGGTAAAGACGGTAATCTATTTACAGCCCGTCCCCAAGGTCAAGAAGGCATCGGTTTTGTGGGGGAAGTCAGTAATGTAAATATCAAGATTTTGGAGACTCTCGCTAGCAATGGCTATATTCCTGTAGTCTCCAGCGTCGCCGCCGATGAGACAGGACAAGCTTATAACATTAATGCCGATACTGTAGCTGGAGAAATCGCTGCTGCACTAGGAGCAGAAAAGTTAATTTTACTGACTGACACCAGTGGAATTTTAAAAGATTACAAAGACCAATCTACTTTGATTCCAAAAATAGATATTCGTGAAGCCCGCGAACTGATTGCCGATGGTATAGTTAGCGGTGGGATGATTCCCAAAGTCAGTTGTTGTGTGCGATCGCTTGCTCAAGGAGTCCGTGCAGCACACATCATCGATGGTCGCATTCCTCACGCCCTGTTACTAGAAATTTTTACTGATGTTGGGATTGGGACGATGATTCTGGGTTCGCAGTTTACGTAATAAGAGTTAGGAGTTAGGAGTTAGGAGTTAGGAGTTTGGAGTTAGGAGTTAGGAGTTAGGAGTTAGGAGTTTGGAGTTTGGAGTTTGGAGTTAGGAGTTTGGAGTTTGGAGTTTGGAGTTAGGAGTTAGGAGTTAGGAGTTAGGAGTTAGGAGTTAGGAGTTAGGAGTTAGGAGTTAGGAGTTTGGAGTTTGGAGTTTGGAGTTTGGAGTAAAAAGTTCTCCCTCATCCCCCTCATCTCCCTCATCTCTCTTTACCGGGGATAAATGAAAACAGGCGATCGCTCGTCGCTAAATGGTCTACGATGCCATGAATTATCTATAATCACCGGATTAACTATGGTTGAGTCTTGAATTGCCGGATTAATCAAAGTTGGATTAATCAGGGTGGAATTTCTCACGTTTTCCCTGAACTGGGGATAGGAATAATTGTAGTAATCAGTGCGTTGTGGTATTAGTCCCGTTCCTGGGTCTACAGGCATAGGTGTGGGAATCGGACTACCATAAATAAAGGAACCAACCGGAGGCGATCGCCTGACTCCATAATCGGGTGCGGGAATCGGATTACCATAAATGAAGGAACCAACCGGAGGCGATCGCCTGACTCCATAACCACCATCAATCACGATCACACTCTGGGCAAAAGCTGGAGCAATGCTTACAGCCATCACTGCTAAAATCATACCTGCTAGGAACCAATTCGGTTGTGAATGCTTGATTTTCAACATATTTTTGCTCACCTGCATTTGATACCGGAATTTTTAACCAGAAAATAGTCGCAGCTACTTAATTAAAATTTTAGAAGTTTATTTAGTTTCAGGTTGCCACCTTCTAAAAAAATTCCAAAAAGATTGCTGATATTGGCAAAATTAAAATAGTGCTAATTTTTGTATAAGCCGTGAGTGTAGAAAGTTTAGAAATTGCTAAAACCCGCTACCAGGCTGGGAAAGTTGCCTTTGAAAATGGGCAATACCGCCAAGCCATCGAAAATTTAGAAAAGGCCAGCGCCCTGTTAGCTCGTAATTCTCGCCTTGGGGGGGAAGTAGAAATTCTTCTGGTGACAGCTTATGAAGCAGCTGGACGCACCGATGATGCGATCGCTCTTTGCGAAAGACTCAAACGCCATGCCCATTTTGAAATTAGCAAACAAGCGCGACGGATGCTTTACATCTTAAAAGCACCAAAGCTGAAAAGGCCGAGCGAGTGGATGACTGAAATCCCAGATTTGGGCGCACTATCCGATAATGAACTCAAAATTTCTATTGCTGCTAAGTCTACTAAATCTTCTGTGCAGCAGAAGCCTAAACCTACGGAGCCAGAATTAGTTGACCTTAGTCAAGTCAATACCAGAGATAATCGCTTTATCTGGGTGGCGCTAATTGCCATTGGTTTAAGCATCTCTTACTTGGTTTGGTTGAATTTTTCAGGAAGCCCAAGCTAGATACGACTTTATCCAAATCAAAGAAGGTAAACTTCGTTATTTGACAAAATTCTGGCTTTTGGGCAAACACTTTTTCCATCATCACCTCAAATCAGTGACGATGGAAAAAGCAAAATCATACCTGCATAAAGGTTTCAGCATCAAGTTATCCGTTTCATTGAATCCCACTAGATATCCGATTTAGTCGGGGACTTAAACCCATTTATTTATAGTTGCATTTAATTTTGGTTTGAAAATACCCAAAAGTGCAGGTTGCTACTGCTCTATAAGATTCGGATTGGGTATATTTTTATAAATTTCAATTAATTTGTCATTTAATATACGAATGTCGTAGTTTTTTTCCACAAATAAACGACCTGCTAAACCCATACTTGACCAAGTTTCTGGATGCTCAACTAAATAACCCAATTTGTCAGCTAAAGCCTCCACATCCTTTTCTGGAACTAAAAAACCTGATTTACCATCCAGCACACCATCAGGAATCCCATTGTGCAATGTAGATAACACTGGCAATCCCATAGCTTGTGCCTCTTGTAAAACTAGTCCCTGTCCCTCTTTATCTCCATCCGAGGCAGTTACACTTGACAGAATAAAAATGTGGGAATCAGCATAAATCTGGCGGATTTCATCTTGTGTTTGCCATCCTAAAAATTTAACTTTATTTGTAATTTTAAGTTCGGTGGTTAGCTTTTCTAGTGATTTACGAAGAGGACCGTCACCAATGATATTATATTCAATATTTGAATAATTTTTCAAAACCCTGGCTACTGCCCTAATTGAATATTCAATCCCTTTTTTCTCAACTAATCTTGCAACTGTGATAAGTTTTATAGTTTCGTTAGCTCGAAGTATTTTTTCTTGGAAATTATACTCTGATATATCAATACCTACAGGAAGCTTAAAAATCTTATCTGGCGGGCAACCTAACTCTATAGCCATATTACCTGTAAAAGTTGTATTAACAGTGTACGAATCTCCAAGATAAAGAATATGTTTATACATTTCTACATATTCTCTCATAAATTTTTTATTGACATCATAACCATGAAAAGTTGTAATTACTCTTCCTTTAATTACACCTAGTTCTCGCAATATTATAGCTTTGATACCATTAGGAGCAAAATGACAATGAATAATGTCATATACTGGACGTTTATCTAAAAGGTGAACAGTTGCATAAAATAAGGTTAAAGACGCAGATATTTTCCCATATTTAAAAACATTAAGAGTCTCTAAGATAATCAGAAAATTGTCCCAATTCTTCCTTCGGATTAGATGATAGATTAGTAACTTAAGCGCTTTGAAAATCTTCCAAAAGTAATTACTAGGTTCTTCAAAATAGAATGTATGCTCCGAAAGATTATAACTTGCCACCTTTGAGTGTATTTTGACAGTATCAGCAATTCGTTCAGCATAAATATCAACCTCATACCCACGATCCACTAGAGATGTTATTTGTTCCAAGATAAAAGTTTCGGATAAAACTGGGAAATGATTAATCATGAACGCTATTTTCATAATAGGCTTACCTAAAATTTTTAAAAAATTAAAACGATCTAGAACCCACATTTACTTATCAAAGCAATAATTATTGAATCAATGGGACAAATACGCTATTTGTCATGGAGTTTTTTGTGAACTTTACGATCCACTAAATCATGCAATTTATGATAAGTTTCTTTAAATAGTTTTTGGCTAAGGTGATAAATTACCTTACAAAAGTAGAAATTGTATTTTGATTAGATATTTAAAGAAATAATTAAAATCTTATTCAAGTTTATTAAAATTTTATTTTTTTAATTCCTTGAATAAATTTAAATAATAATTTTTCATCTTAAATATATAGAACAATAACCCAAAATATACTACGCTCATTACAACAGAATAGATAATCAGCATTGCCCATAATGGTAAACTATTTCCAATACTAATTTTGATGCCTAATACTACTATACTTGCTACTACAGATGATATGAATACTTCTTTGATTGCTTGTAAGACATCAAGAATAGTGATTGGTGTGCCTCGTGTTGCAAAATAGATGCAAGGAACTGCCTGTAAAAGCATTGCGATCGCATAAGACAAAGCAACTCCAAATGCTTGATATGGCAAACCTATAAAAAATGATGTTACCAGCCAGGACGAAGAGAGCAACCCCCATCTGAACATATAATCAGTTCTGCCTCTGGATATATACAGCCAACCTGTAGTGTTACAAATAGGTTGAACTAATGCGGATATGCTTAACAATCGAAAGATTATGCTAGCATCTCGCCATTGGTAACCAAGAAGAAATACAATAATTTCTTCTGAAGCCACTATCATAAAAACAATAGTTGGCATGGTTAAAAAAGCAATTACTGAAATAGCTTTGAGGTAATACTGGCGAAATTTTTGTGGGTCGTGCTGCAATCTGCTTAAACCAGGAATAGCAACGGCAGTAATTGGTGCATTAATCTGATTAATCGGCAGAAGTAGCAATTGATAAGCCTTGGCATATAGACCTAATTGTTGAGTACCCCAGAATCTGCCGATAAGAACATTATCAAGATTTCGCGCAAAGTAATTAATAGCTGTGAACCCAGTGAGATTTCCTCCAAAAGCCAGCATTGAGCCTATTCCTGATTGCCAAGCAGGTGCGCTGGGACGCCAACTGCAAGCCATCCAGAGCCCGATAGTGTTGACTAATCCCAAAACAATTGGAAAAATCACTAGTGACCAGTAGCCAAGTCCACATAAGGCAGCAATGATTGCAGCTATGACACCAAGGAACATAGAGATAACATCATTCAACATCAATGCCTTGTAATGCATCTGGCGATTGAGCAAAGCATTGTGCTGAACACCTAACCCGCTAAAAATAAATCCAGATACTAGCGCCAGAGTAATCCAAATCAAACGGGGTTCGTGATAAAACCAAGCAATTCCCGGTGCGAGTGCTGAAGCCAGCAGTGCAGCAAATACACTAAGTGCTACGTTTACCCAAAATAAGGTACTGACTTGCTCATGATTAATCTTTTCCTTCTGAACGGTTGCCATCGACAATCCCAAGTCTTTGAATAGACTGACAAACCCAATAACCGCAGTTACCATACCTATCAAGCCGTAATCCTCTGGTGTGAGTAATCTGGCTAACACTACGTTAGATATTAAGTTCAAGCTAAACTTCAAAATTTGGGCGCCCATAGTGATTGCACCACCACGAACAGAACGACCTTTAATATCTCCTTTGAGGTGATCTGTATTAAAATACTCGTCGTCTTTTTTTCTAAAAGAGAAATTTTTCATAAATATGCTCAAAAATTACAGATGCTTAGACCCTTATTAAGTTAATAACGACGAGATAGACAATCAATCACAATTATTATAATAATATTTTCAGAAAACTCAATAATTAAAATTAAAGGATAAAAAAACTATTGAAGAAGAATTCACAAGTCAGAATCAATCAGTCGGGGATTGGAACCCGCGACTGATTTAAAACGACTAAATTTTATTGTTTTGTGGGGGTCTTAAACCCAATTATTCATCCGTCAATCGCACAGAATATCCAACTGAATTCTGCCGACTGACGCATATATTCTGTTCGATAAAATAATAAGTATAAAATTATTTATCAATGCTAATGCTTACCTTATCTAATTATTTGGATTTTTTTTATTATACCAATATTGGGTCTTGTCCACTTGCGAGCATCCCTATTTGGCCAAGAAGACGAAGAAGGGAGAAATATTAGCGATGATACCTTGCAAATTAGGAAGGACTATACGGATGCTGTCCATAACTGAGAAAATTATCAGAGTTAGAAAATATGGTTAAAATAATGACACCACAAAAGAAAAAACTAGCTAAACACACTTACTAATTATTCATTTTTTATACAACTATTAAAATTTTTAATTAATATAGACCTATTGCAAAAATGATTCGTGGTATAATAATAAACTTTGAACTTTGTGTTTGCGCTCCATTTGAATCAGACATACCAATGAGGTAATAAAATTTCTCTGTATCGATTCTGATGTGCATTTTTAATAAATCGCTGACAATTGCGACAAAATAATTTTGCAATAGGTCTACTATACTACTAAGTAAAATATAAATTTGCTAAAAGTACAAGATTTGATATTGGCAAATTTTTGAAAGTCTTGTTTAATAAGCTAAAGCTGGCAGAGCGTAATAGACTTGACTTTAGACCATTAAAGTGTAACGGTCTGATAATTTTTGAATATTCGTGAGGAGTTCCCCCTAGAGTCCGCATAAATTGGGAAGCTTTTCAGCAGTTTCTCCAAAAGAGCTAGTCTGTTGGGAACTTTCCCAAAATTATAGAAACTGGCGTGGAAACCTCTAACACCAGATTGCCTTCCTTTGAGGTAAAAGTCAAGATTGGTTAAAAAGTTTGACTTTTGGAGAGATTTATTGTTATGAATTATTCCATTTTCGGAAAGATTTTTTTGTGGTTAATCACACCATTTAGTTTTGTGTTGGCAAATATGAAATTTATTTCACCACTGAATGGTCGAAATCGAATCAAACCGGTCTTTCCCATGCGAAATCCTATTCTGTGGCTAGTGGTGTTAACATCCCTGTTACTGACTGGCTGTGTTAAGTACGATGTAGGGCTTAACTTTGACAACTCAAATAGTGGCGAACTAGTACAGCATATTAAGTTGGGAGAGCGGCTAACTAGTTTTAGTGGCGATTCTGTATACGAATGGTTAAATAGCATAGAGCGCCGCGCCCGTCAACTAGAGGGAAAAACGCAGCGAGTTTCCACTGAAGAAATCATTGTCACAATTCCTTTTAGTAGTGGTAGGGAATTACAAGAGAAGTTTAACGAATTTTTTAACTCCCGTGCGAATCAACCCTCTGAGTCATTGGGGAGGCAATCTGACTCAGAACTGCCGAAAATTGAATCAAATGTCCTCTTGGAGCAGAACAATTTTTTACTTTTAGTCCGAAATCGGTTAATTTATGATTTGGATTTGCGATCGCTATCCCTAATTGCCAGCAAAGGTAACGTCTTGGCTAATGCTGGTTCAATTCTTGACTTGGAATTTAGCTTGAAAACTCCTTGGGGAGCCAAAAATATTCAACTAACTGAAACTGCGATAGAGCCAGAAAAAAATGGCAATCGATTAGTGTGGAAACTCCAGCCTGGTGAGCTAAACCACATAGAAGCTATTTTCTGGCTTCCCAGTCCCCTTGGTATTGGTGCGTTGTTAATTATCGTGTTTGTCTGGGCAGGATTGTACTTGAGATACAATTTTATGCCAGATCCCAGACTTCAGTTTTCTGCCAAAGTAGCAGTAAATAGGGAATAGGGAATAGGGAATAACTTTAGTTCTGGGTTTAGAGCCGCACTCAAAAAGAAAAATTATGCTGAAATTGGAATAAGGACGCTTTATGCGTCCTTATTCCAATTTCACAACTTCAGTCGTCACTATTCCCCATTCCCTGTTCCCGTTGTGCGCTACCATACCAACGTTCAGCAAGTGCATTGAGTTGATGAAGGATCTCAATGAGTTCCTGACCACGTTCTGTGAGACCGTAAGTTACTTGGGGTGGGACAGTCGGTTCATAGTGGCGATAAATAATTTCTGCTGCCTCAAGCATCCTGAGTCTTTCCGTCAAAACTTTGGTTGAGATGCCCTCGACTAGCTGCTTCAATGCACCAAAGCGAGTAGGCCCACTATTACACAACACCCACAGTATATACATTGTCCAGGGGCCTGATAGTAAGGACATCAGAATATTGACAGGGCAAGCATCAGGATTTTCAGGATTTTTAGAGACAGACATCGATAAGTTAGGCAACAGTTACTTTATGGTAACTACTTTACTTTAGTAACTAGTTACTTTTAGTATCTGATGTAATGCTTTGAAATTTAGACTCAAAAAAAGTAAAAGCAGAAATCCTAGCTAATCAGGAGATTATTTGGTGGTCAACATTCTACATATTGATTCCAGTCCCCGTGGAGAACGATCGCACTCCAGAGAACTATCTAAGGAATTCGTCAGTGGTTGGAAGGCAGCACATCCTGAAGATGCGATCGCCTATCGAGATTTAGGGCATTACCCAGTTCCTCACGTTAATGAAGCTTGGATTGCGGCGGCATTTTCACCACCAGAAACCCATACCCCAGAATTAACTGAGGCACTTAGGATTTCTGACGAACTGATTGATGAGTTTTTGGCAGCCGATCGCTACGTCTTTGGAGTGCCAATGTATAACTTCAATATACCTTCCACTTTTAAGGCTTACATCGACCAAATCGTTCGCGCTAACCGGACTTTTGCTGTAGATGCTCAAGGTTTAAGAGGCTTAGTTGAGGGGAAAAAGGCAGTTATCATTACAGCTCGTGGCAGTGACTTTAGCCCCACCTCCCCTTTCGTTGCCTACGACTTCCAAGAACCCTACCTGCGGGCGGTTTTCGGCTTTATTGGGCTTACAGACATTCAATTTATTAACGCTAACAGCCTAAACCAGGGAGATGCCCGTACCCAATCTCTATCAGAGGCACGGGCAGCAATTCAAGATGCGATCGCCCAGTGGTAATGTGATGCGGAAAATTGGGAATTGGGCATGGGAACATTGGGAATCGGTCAATAATCAATAATTCTTCTTCCCCTGCCTCCCCTGCCCCCTGCCCCCTGCCTCCCCTTCACGGTGACAACCGCTCAATTTTCCAAGTGTGATTATCTAAACGGCTATAGAGCAAGCGATCGTGCAAACGACTGGGGCGGCCTTGCCAAAACTCAATTTCTGTGGGGATCACTCGTAAGCCTCCCCAATGAGGCGGCCGGGGGATCTCCTCATTTTCATATTTGCTCTTAAACTCCTGTAAACGTCGCTCAAGAACTTCTCGGCTTTCTATCACTTCGCTTTGATTAGATATCCACGCACCCAGACGACTGTTGGCAGGGCGACTGTGAAAATATTGGTCGGACTCAGTTTCGGAAATTTTCTCCACATACCCCGAAATTCGCACTTGACGTTCTAGTTCTGCCCACCAGAACACTAAAGCCGCCTGGGGATTTTCTGCGACTTCTTGTCCTTTGTGGCTGTTGTAGTTGGTAAAGAAGGCAAAGCCCCGTTCATCAAAATCCTTGAGTAACACCATTCTGGCTGAGGGCTTACCGTCTGGTGTGGCAGTAGCAATGGTCATGGCATTGGGTTCTGGGAGTTGCGCTGCTAGTGCCTGATCGAACCATTTTTTAAATTGGATAAACGGATTGAGGTCAACTTCAAGTTCGCTCAAACCTTCCAAGGTGTAGTCTTTGCGAAGGTCGGCTACGGTTTTGTCCATTTTGATTTACTTCCTCACTATCAGATACGCTAATACATGTCTTTGTTAAAAATATCTATGATGATGATCAGCACCATCAAGAATTTTACAAATTCTCTTAAGGAATATCTAAAATAGGTTGCATAAAATGCGCCGTTCGACCTCCCTTCGACGCCTGTTAATTTATGGTCTAAGCGGCCCGATTATCGCTCTCAATGTCTGGCTGCTGTCTGTGCTTTTTCGCTATTTTCAGCATCCCATTAGCGTTTTGATCATTGCAGCGATTCTGGCTTTTCTACTAAATTACCCAGTTAAGTTCTTTGAACGGGCCCGGATCACGCGCACTCAGGCGGTGATCATAGTTTTACTTGCAACATTAACCGTGTTGGTGATTTTGGGCGTGACTCTAGTGCCGTTGATCATTGATCAAACAATTCAACTGTTAAATAATATCCCTGATTGGTTAGGCGCGAGTCAAGCAAACTTAGAGCAGTTTGAGAAGCTGGCAAAACAACGACGTTTGCCAATTGATTTGAGGGTTGTGAGCAGTCAAATCAATGCCAATATTCAGAATCTGGTACAACAGCTAGCTTCTGGTGCAGTGGGATTTGCTGGGACACTGCTCTCAGGATTACTTGACGCAGTGTTAGTAATTGTGCTGGCATTTTATATGCTTTTATATGGCGATCGCGTCTGGTATGGTCTAATCAATCTTTTGCCCTCTAATATTGCAGATCCCCTTACCGCATCCTTGCGCCTAAATTTTCAGAACTTTTTCCTCAGCCAGTTATTGCTAGGACTGTTCATGGTGCTAACCCTGACGCCAATTTTCTTAGTGATGAAGCTGCCCTTTGCCCTGTTGTTTGCCATATTAATCGGTATCTCGGAACTCATTCCCTTTATTGGGGCATCTCTCGGCATTGGTCTAGTAACGATTTTAGTACTGCTGCAAAATTGGTGGTTGGCAGTTCAAGTTGCCATAGCGGCAATTCTCATGCAGCAGCTTAAAGATAACTTGTTAGCTCCCAGGTTACTCGGCAACTTTATTGGACTGAACCCCATCTGGATTTTTGTCGCTATTTTGATGGGATTTGAGATTGCTGGTTTGTTGGGGACGCTTGTTGCTGTTCCTATTGCTGGTACTATCAAAGGCACTTACGATGCGATCAAGAGCGGTAAGCCAAGTGATTTTGCAACTGTCACTATTACTCATGACCCGCCCTGATTAAGAGGGCAGGGGGCAGGGGGAGAAGAATTAAAAACCAATGCCCAATTCTCAATTCTCAATGCCCAAAGTTGCACAATCTGATCTCACAATTCACAATGGTGATTGATTACAAATTTTAGGGGATACTGCCAACAGGCAAGTTCTGTCATTAATTAACTTAGAACTCGTTAATGGAAGCTTCTGAGCTATTAGAAACAATCACACTCCTGATTTACCAAGCCCAGCAGGGAGAAATTGATCCTTGGGATGTCCAAGTGATTGAGGTGATTGACCGTTACTTAGAACTGATGGCACCGGAGGCAATAGGAAGAGGTTATGAATCGGACTTGTCTCAATCTGGACAGGCATTTTTGTCAGCATCAATGCTGGTATTATTCAAAGCTAATACATTGATGCAATTGTCAACAGTAGAAGATATCGAGGATGGTGTAGTAGATGATGCCCTATTGTCAGATGAAGACGGAATATCACATCAGGGTCATCGTCTACCATTAGAACGGCAATTGCGTCGTCGTGCATCGGCAATGCCGCCACAAAAGCGCCGGGTGACTCTGCAAGAGTTAATTAAGCAATTGCAGATTATGGCGAACCAGCTAAAACTGGTAGAAAAAGTCAGCAAACCGATCCGTCCCAGAGGGCTGCCTAGCGTCCAAAGTATGCGGGAGGCGCTGGAGTTAGCTCACCAGGAAAATCTGACAGAAGTAGCTGGGGAACTGGAGCAGGTGTTGAATATGTCGGCAAGGGAGCTAAATTTAGAACAAAATTGGTTGAATCTAGAACAACTTGTACAGTTGTGGACTCAGACAAAGCATTTCAACCAAAATGGGTCTGGACATGATTCTAAACACAGTCATTTAGTTAGCGTTTTCTGGGCGCTACTGTTACTCTCGGCTCAATCGAAAGTAGAGCTATTTCAAGAGGAGTTTTATCATGAGATTAAAATTAGGCTACTTACAGATTCAACTAAGACTGGTAAACCTTTTGAGCAGTCGATGAACTAAAAAAGCGAAAAGTAGCTTTACAGATAATTTACAGATTTTTGATTCAGTCCCAAAATCCGAGTAAATTGAAAAGATAAGCGATCGCTTGTCATCTAAGTATACGTATGGTTGCAATAACCACTAAATTCCTGTTATCCCTGTTTAAGGGATAACTTAGAGCAAAAATAAAAACTGATGATTAAGTATCACTCGATGAAAGTAAACTGGCTTGTGGTTGAGGAATAAATTTTTATGAAAGCGATGATTCTCGCGGCTGGCAAGGGTACTCGCGTGCGTCCGATTACCTATACAATTCCCAAACCAATGATTCCCATCCTGCAAAAGCCAGTGATGGAGTTCTTGCTGGAACTGTTACGCCAACATGGATTTGACCAAATTATGGTCAACGTTAGTCATTTGGCTGAGGAAATAGAAAACTATTTTCGTGACGGTCAACGGTTTGGGGTGCAAATTGCCTATTCCTTTGAAGGCAAAATTGATGATAACGGGAAACTAGAGGGAGAAGCAATTGGTTCAGCTGGAGGGATGCGCCGTATCCAAGACTTCTCGCCATTTTTTGACGATACCTTTGTGGTGTTGTGCGGTGATGCTTTAATTGATTTGGATTTAACTGCGGCGGTTAAATGGCATAAATCCAAAGGAGCGATCGCTACTATTATTACGAAATCTGTCCCCAAGGAAGAAGTTTCTAGCTACGGTGTGGTGGTCACTGACGAAGAGGGGCGTGTTAAAGCTTTCCAAGAAAAACCTTCAACTGAAGAAGCCCTCAGCACCAACATCAACACAGGTATTTACATCTTTGAGCCAGAGGTTTTTAACTATATCCCCTCTGGTGTAGAATATGACATTGGTAGCCACTTGTTTCCCAAATTGGTAGAAATCAAAGCTCCCTTCTACGCCATCCCTATGGACTTTGAATGGGTAGATATTGGTAAAGTACCAGATTATTGGCGGGCGATTCGCGGTGTACTTCTGGGTGAAATCAAGAATGTGCAAATCCCTGGTCATGAAGTCGCCCCAGGCATTTACATTGGCTTAAATGTCGCCGTAAATTGGGACAAAGTGGATATCACAGGTCCAGTTTACATTGGCGGGATGACGAGAATAGAAGACGGAGCTAAAATTGTCGGACCAGCGATGATTGGCCCTAATTGTTGGATATGTAGTGGCGCAACAGTAGAGAACAGCGTGATTTTTGAATGGTCGCGCCTGGGGCCAGGAGTGCGTTTAGTCGATAAGCTGGTGTTTGGACGTTATTGTGTTGATAAAACTGGCGCTGCAATAGATGTTCAAGCGGCTGCTTTAGACTGGCTGATTACCGATGCCCGTCAGACTCCGCCATCACATACCCCTCTTGAGTTACAAGCAATAGAGGAATTGTTGGGGACAAACGCAAGTTAAAGTTTGGAGTTAGGAGTTAGGAGTTAGGAGTTAGGAGTTAGGAGTTAGGAGTTAGGAGTTAGGAGTTAGGAGTTAGGAGTTAGGAGTTTGGAGTTTGGAGTTTGGAGTTTGGAGTTAGGAGTTAGGAGTTTGGAGTTTGGAGTTTGGAGTTTGGAGTTTGGAGTTAGGAGTTTGGAGTTTGGAGTTAGGAGTTAGGAGTTTGGAGTTTGGAGTTATTATTTCGTGTTTTCCTCTTCACTTCTAACTCTTAACTTTATTCCTAACTCTTCACTCCTAACTCCTAACTCCTAACTTTATTCCTAACTCCTAACTTTATTCCTAACTCCTAACTATTTAGATACGTATATCTTCTGAGACTCTGTTCGTAGGTTTGTAGCAGTCGCTGAGATTCTGCTAGGGTGATGCGCTTTTCTTCTAATGCTTTCTCGCAACGCTGGCGAATGTTTTCCACCATATCTTCGGAGTCATACTGGACATAGCTCACTACTTCGCTCATGGTGTCACCTTTGACAACGTGTTCAATCTGGTAACCTTTGGGCGTTAATTGAATATGAACGGCGTTAGTATCCCCAAATAGGTTGTGCAAATTGCCCATGATTTCCTGGTAAGCTCCATTCAAGAACATTCCCAAATAATAGGGTTCTCCGGGCTTATGGGTGTGCAACTCTAAAACCGATTTGACATCGCGCAGGTCTATAAAGCGGTCGATTTTACCATCACTGTCGCAGGTGAGGTCTGCCAAAATTCCCCGCCGCGTTGGTTCTTCATCCAAGCGGTGGATTGGCATAATCGGGAATAGCTGATCGATCGCCCAGCAATCTGGTGCTGATTGAAACACTGACATATTCACGTAGTAGATGGAAGCCATGATTTTTTCTAGGTCTTCCAGTTCATCGGGTACGTATTCTTGCTGTCTAGTGATTTTGAGAATTTTCTGACAACAAGCCCAGTACAGGCGTTCGGCTTTGGCTCGTTCTCTAAGGCGTAATATTCCTAAGTTGAAGCGGCTGATTGCTTCTTCTTTGAATTGTGCAGCATCGTGATACAACTCTTGGTAATTCTCTTGGTTAATGGATTGGTAGCTTTCCCAAAGATAATTAATTATTGGGGATTCTCCCTCTTGTGGTGGTTCTGGTGAATCAAGGGGGACATCGCTAGTACTGAGAACGTCGAAAATCAAGACCGACTGATGGGAAGCGATCGCTCGTCCACTTTCACTAATCAATGTTGGTACGGGAATTTGCCGCTCTGCACAAGTATCTTTTAACTCTGCCACGATGTCGTTAGCATAGTTCTGCATGTTGTAATTTTTCGATGCATAGAAGTTGGTTTGGGAGCCATCATAATCTACGCCCAAGCCGCCGCCAACATCAAGGTATTTCATATCCGCCCCCAGCATCGACAATTCTACATAAATCCGGCTGGCTTCTTGGATGGCATCTTTAATTACATTAATGGCAGAGATTTGTGAGCCAATGTGGAAGTGCATTAACTGCAAAGAATCGAGCAGGTTAGCTTCGCGTAATTTGTCAACAGCCTCGATTACTTCAGGCATTGTCAAACCAAATTTAGCGCGATCGCCACTGGAGGCTCCCCAACGTCCCATACCTTGGGTACTGAGTTTAGCTCGAACACCTAATATCGGCTTAATACCTAACTGGCGATTGGCATCAATTACCAAATCAACCTCTTCAATCTGTTCTAAGACTATGATTGGTGTTTGCCCTAGTCTTTGGGCTAACATTGCCGTTTCGATGTATTCTCGGTCTTTGTAGCCGTTGCAAACTAACAAGGCTCCTGGTGTATCCAAAACAGCCAGAGCAATCATTAATTCTGGCTTGGAACCAGCTTCTAATCCAAATTGATGGGGTTTGCCAAATTTTACTAAATCCTCAATCAAATGCCGCTCTTGATTGCATTTGACGGGAAACACGCCACGGTAGACACCAGGGTAATTGTAGCGGGCGATCGCTTTATTAAAACAAGCATTCAACCGCTCAATCCGGTCTTCCAAAATATCGGAAAAGCGAATCAACATGGGAAGTCCCAAGTTCCGCTGTTTCATGGCGTTGACCAGTTCAAACAAGTCAAGAGATCCCCCGCGATCGCCTTTAGGTGCCACGGTAACGTGACCAGCAGCGCTAATGGAAAAATAAGGTTGTCCCCAACCTTCAATCCGGTATAAGGCTTCACTATCCTCAATTTTCCAGGAGCGAGGTAAATCTCCCGTGGTAGAACTAGGTGGTAACAGCTTTTTTTGCTTATGGTTTTTCACTTCTTTGTGTCCATTGGACGGTAGTACCACCTCTTCAGATGTAGCAGATGAATCAGCACCCATTTCTTCCTAACCTCTGTTTTTCGCCCACGACTTAACAATTTAACGCATTCATTTGGGAACGTATATGCACCCAAGGATAATTTCTGAGATAAACTCTGATTGGTCATTGGTCATTGGTCATTGGTCATTGGTCATTGGTCAAGAGTCATTGGTCATTGGTCAAGAGTCATTGGTCAAGAGTCATTAGTGGAAAACTCTTAGACTCAAGACAGAGGATGACAAAGGACAAAGGACAAATGACAATTGACAAAATAAAAAATTCATTAAGTTTTTGGAGATAGCTTTGGAACGCACATTCTTAGCAATTAAGCCAGATGGAGTACAACGGGGATTAGTGGGGGAAATTATCCGTCGCTTTGAAACTAAAGGTTTTACCCTGGTTGGTTTAAAGTTCCTGAAAGTAAGTCGGGAATTGGCCCAACAACACTATGATGTTCACCGGGAACGTCCTTTTTTTGCTGGTCTAGTCGAATTTATCACTTCTAGCCCAGTGGTGGCGATGGTATGGGAAGGTGATGGTGTTGTTGCATCTGCCAGAAAGATTATTGGTGCAACTAACCCCTTAACATCAGAACCAGGAACGATTCGCGGCGATTTTGGCATAAATATTGGTCGCAACTTAATCCACGGTTCTGATGCTCCAGAAACCGCGCAAAAGGAAATTGCCCTATGGTTTAAGGATGAAGAATTAGTCAATTGGCAACCACACTTAACGCCTTGGTTGCACGAGTAAAAAAAGTTAGGAGTTAGGAGTTAGGAGTTGAAAGTTAGGAGTTAGGAGTTGAAAGTTAGGAGTTGAAAGTTAGGAGTTGAAAGTTAGGAGTTAGGAGTTGAAAGTTAGGAGTTGAAAGTTAGGAGTTAGGAGTTGAAAGTTAGGAGTTGAAAATTAATAACTCCTCACTCCTCACTCCTCACTCCTCACTCCTAACTCCTCACTCCCAACTCCAAACTCCAAACTCCAAACTCCAAACTCCAAACTCCAAACTCCAAACTCCTCACTCCTCACTCCTCACTCCTAACTCCTAACTCCTAACTCCTAACTCCTAACTCCTAACTCCTAACTCCTCACTCCTCACTCCTCACTCCTCACTTGTAACTCCTAACTCCTCACTCGTAACTCCTAACTTATTTAGAGGCTTCGCTCTTTTCTGGTTCTACTTGGGGTAATTCAGTGCCAACACGCTTGGAAAATCCCCAGCCTAAAATCAGGAAGATGGCAACAATCATGATCCATTCTGGTGGAACTAAACTATCGTTTACCACTTTCAACAACAAGCGTAAACCCACCAAGGCCACAGTTACATAGCCTGCGTCTTCTAGGTTTTCATATTCGTCTAGCCAACGGATAAACAATCCCGCCATGAATCGCAGCGTGATAATACCAATTGTTGCACCCGTCAGCACTAGCCATTTTTCTTGAGAAACTGCGATCGCAGTTGTCACGCTATCCAAAGAAAATGCCAAATCTGTAAATGCAATCACTGGTATCGCTTGCAACAATGATTTAAAACGCGGCTCGTGATGCTGATCGTCTTCACTTTGTTGAGAGGTAAAGTGTTGGAATACCAGCCACAGCAGATAAGCAGCGCCCAATAATTCAAATTGCCAGAATTGTTGCACCCAAGTGGCAGTGAGAATCAGGGTGATTCGCAGCACATAAGCAACGACTAAACCAAAGTTGAGGGCTTTACGCTCTAGTTCCTTGTCTTCCAACCCCCTTGCGATCGCAGCCAGAGCGATCGCATTATCTGCCGATAACAGCGCCTCTAAAACCACCAGGATCAGCAGAACTATTGGGGCTTCAACGCTGAAATGAAAGTCGAGGTAATTAAAAATTTGGTCTAGCATTCCGGGTTTCTCAAGCAGAAAAAATTAAAATTGGACAGGGACAGAGATTTGCATATTAAAAAGCGCAATAAATTGCCACTCTAATTCAGCTTAACGTGGTTCTGGTGCATTTTGAAGAGGGTTGAGTGTGTGCGATCGCAGTGCAAATTGGGTAATTTGCGTATAAGTCAATACACCCAAAGTTTTAACATTTAGTGAATGCGATCGCAATGGGCTGCTGTCAATTCGCATCTAGAATTAGGATATGAGAACGAAAATATGGTAATAGTTTATGAATATTTCTTTAACGACCGAGCTTGAGGAGTTCATTCAAAGTCAGGTTACAAGTGGGAAGTACACCTCAAATGAGGAAGTGATTCTTGCAGGTATTAGGCTGTTGGAGGAACGAGAACGGATTTACAACGGTCGGTTTGAGGAACTGCAAAGAGAAATTATGATTGGGGTTGAGCAACTTGATAGTGGAGAACGACTCGACGGTAAAGAAGTAATCGAGCAACTGCGTCAAAAGAACCAAGCTTTGAGAAAGACTCAGGGGCAATAATGAGTTTATATTTTCTATCGCCCTCCAAGTGCTAAGACCTCATACGTGAACATAACTTTTCTGGATTACTAACAGCATGGATAACACACTTTTACAACGCATCACTCATAATCCAAATATCTGCCACGGGAAACCCTGCATTCGAGGACTCCGTTATCCAGTTGAATTTATTTTGGAACTGCTCAGTTCTGGTATGACTACTGAAGAAATATTGAAAGATTATGACGATTTAGAATCTAAAGATATTTTAGCGATTACAACTTTCGCTTTAATCAAATAATCCTAAAAACTTCTCCCATAAGGAATTATTAGTATTATTCTTAACTTTACGGTTAGCACTCTTTTGAGCCTGAAGATTTTCTAGATTTTGCCGAACAGTAACCGTATTTGCATGATTCACTCCAAACACCTGCTGACGAATTTCTAAAGCTTGCAGAAACAGGGATTCGGCTTTGTCGTAGCGTCCTTGATAATACAGCATTTACGGCTGTTATGAGGTACAGTAGCAGCAACTGGCAAACCAGTTTCTTAAATGTTGAGGATTTATTAAATCGAGTGCAACTGAG
>NZ_JBALFF010000125.1:0-13052 GCF_036916975.1 Nostoc sp. | reverse complement strand
TAAAATCTCTGTATTTGGCTCGTAGTTGCGCTTTAGCGCATCCGGATAAAGATGCGCTAAAGCGCAACTACAAACCAGTGATGATTATTTGCGCCCACTTACTTACCTTCAAGAGCGTGGGCGATACGAGCGCCCCAAGCCGAATGGCGAACTCTCCACCGAGAGGATCAGATCCCCGACTTCTTCAATAAGTCGGGGATCTTTTTGTTAGTAAAGATCCTTCTGCTTTTTGTCTAAAATCTTAACTTTTTTATAACCTTCCTTAAACATTGAACAACTATGTTTTGAGACAGGAAACAGAGTTATATTAATTTAATTTTCTCCACTAATTTATGTGGACACCAAGTATTTTTCGCTTGGGTTAAGTGTAATTAATCGCTCATATAGACACATAATTGTTGCGATTAATTAATAGTAGCTCACAATATTTAAGGAGTAGTCGGCATGGCTGATACAAACGGCAACGGTAGAAATGTCATTATTTTTGTTGCTGATGGATTGCGTAACGGTTCTGTAAATCCCATTGACACGCCAACTTTATATAACATCCGTCAGCAGGGAGTTAGTTTTGCCAATAGTCATTCGCTGTTTCCCACATTTACCACCCCGAATGCTGCTGCGATCGCAACGGGGCATTATCTTGGTGATACAGGTGACTTTAGCAACACCATCTACACTGGTTTTCCTAGTCCTAATGCCAATGGTAGTGTTACGCCATTCATCGAAAATGATGCGGTTCTGGGAGATATTGACGAAAAGTTTCCCGGTAACAACTTTTTAGATGAAGAGTCACTTCTAGCTTATGCGCGATCGCAGGGTTTCAACACAGCAGCAGTTGGTAAATTAGGGCCAATTGCCATCCAAGATGTTACACAAGTTAACCGAGAAGGTGGTACTACAGGTACTATTCCTACCCCCAGTACAATTATTATTGATGACACTACAAATGGTGCAACACCGCCGACAACAGCCGCAGGTTCGCCTTCTGGTGTTCCACTCGCTCCAGATATTGTCAATCGCTTAAAAGCCGTTGGTTTAGATGTAAAACCGACACCGCGAGTCCAGCCATCTGGTAATAATACAACTCCTGGCACCCTAAATGCTAATGTGGCTCAACAACAATACTTTGCAGATGCCACTACCAAAGTAATTTTACCCAAGTTTAAGGAAGAGGGTAAACCATTTGCATTGGTTTACTGGTCAAGAGATCCCGATGGTACTCAACATAATCAAGGTGATAGCTTAAACACCTTGACACCAGGTATCAATGGCCCTACTTCAAAAGCTGGGGTGAAAAATGCTGATGATAATTTAAAACAACTTCTTGACTATCTCAAGAGTACAGGCTTAGACAAAACTACTGATGTCTTTGTGACTTCCGACCACGGTTTTTCTACGATCAGCAAACAAGCTATTGATAGCCAAGGCACAAAAACTACAAGTTATGCTGCGACTCAAACTTATGCTGGTGTAAATCCGGGATTTCTACCAGCAGGCTTTGTTGCGATTGATTTGGCTCACGATCTAGGTCTACCCTTATACGATCCTAACCCGACAACCCTTCCCCCAGACCTCAAGAAGATCCAGTATGCCACTGTTGATGCTACAAAAGGTCAACGTCCTATTTCTGGGAATGGTGTAATTGGTGGTACAGGTGAGGTAATTAATGGCCAACTTGACTCAGGTACAAAGATAGTTGTAGCTGCTAATGGTGGATCGGATCTGATTTATCTGCCTAATGGCAATGCTGACTTAGCCAAACAGGTAGTAAATTTGCTCTCGCAAAAGGACTACATCAGTGGTATTTTTGTAGACGATGCATTAGGAACCATTCCAGGCGCTTTACCACTGAGTGCGATCGCGCTAAAAGGTGATGCTAAAACACCAGTTCCATCTATAGTTATCAACTTCAAAACCTTTAGCACCGACCCAAGCAACCCAAACAACCCTCAAGCTCAAGTAGAAATTGCTGACACAACTTTGCAGCAAGGGCAGGGGATGCATGGCAGCTTTGGTCGAGGTGACACCTTCAATAACATGGAGGCTATTGGCCCGGACTTTAAACAAGGCTATGTGGACTATGCGCCTGTCAGTAATGCTGATGTAACACCTACACTTGCTCGGATTCTGGGGTTAGATATTCCCAGTAATGGCGATTTGAAAGGTCGTGCCATTACAGAAGCATTGGTGGGAGGCCCCGATGCAGTTCCCTCCACGAAAGAAGTCTTGACTTCAGAAAAAACTACTAATGGTCAAGCAACAATTCTGGATTCTCAGAGTGTAGGCAATACTCACTACTTTACAGCCGCAGGGTTTGATGGTCGCACTGTTGGACTCACAACACTAGACCTTCAATTTGGTTCTACTAGTAGTGATGATGTTACTCTCAAACCAAATCAAACCTTATTTACAGGTGACGGAGCAGACTTTGTACAGGGTACTAAAGGTAACACAATCGTCACTGGAAGCGGTGATGACACGGTGGTAGTTGGTAGTGACTCCTCTGTGTCTACAGGGGACGGTAACGATCAAGTCTTAATTGGCGCAAATGGCCCTGCTAACAATACTACTGCCGATGGTGGTGCTGGTGATGACAAACTTACCGTAGTTGAAGCCAATGGTGGTAATAATTTGTTTGGAGGCGCAGGTGCTGATACTCTTACAGTAGTTGAAGGTTCGCGTCAATTGTCCTTTGGTGGCTCAGGTAACGACACCCTCACCAGTAACGGTAGCAATAATCGTCTCTACGGTGGTTCTGGAGATGACAAACTCTTCTCCAGTGTGAATGACTCGTTGTTTGGTGGCGATGGTGATGATGTGCTATTTGCAGGTCTTGGGGGCGGTAATCGCCTCAGTGGTGGTGCTGGTATTGACCAATTCTTTCTTGCTGATGGTAGTTTGCCAACTAGTAAGAACATTGTGACTGATTTTGCGATCGGCATTGATAAAATCGGGGTGGGTGGCATTGGTGTTACTCAGTTTAGTGGACTAACACTGTTGCAACAGGGTAGTGATACTATCGTGAAAACTGGAAATACAGAGTTGGCTTCATTGCTGGGAATCACAGCAGCTAGTCTCACAGCAAATAATTTCGTTTTTTCTGCTAGTGTCATTTAGCCGAAAGATGATTACAGCTTAGTTGAATATTCATTCAATAGTTAAGTTGTGGCAATTTTGCAAATGCGAGGGATGATATTCCCTCGTTTTTTATATTTGTTAGCTGAAACAGCAAGAAGCCTCTCGCCCGCCACATGAAACCAATTCGCACTCTTGCCTTCGACAAGCTTTGTGCGTTCCCAATTAAACTAAGCCCAACACTAGTGTGTCTCAAAAGTTTTCAGAGGTTCGTGGTGTTCAGATGCCCGACTTCGTAGAAGTTGTCGGGGATCTCGCAGTCCCGCAAAATTAATGGGACAGAACACTAGGGGTGGGGGCCGGTCTTGGCGAATAACACCTTTGGTTTTGAAGATTTAGCAAATGGTGGTGACAAAGATTACAACGCTATGATTGTGCAGGTAAATTTAAGTGTCAATGCTGCATAATATTAAACTGAGGATATTATTTAGTAAAAATTATACTAAGTAAGAGAGCGCAAACAATCATCACTGGTTCGTAGTTGCGCTTTAGCGCATCCGGATAAAGATGCGCTAAAGCGCAACTACGAGCCAAATACAGAGATTTTACTTTTCGTTACATAGTTTGATTTTATCTTGCCTACCTACTTATCTATAAAATGGGATTGTTTCATGTATGGCGATTAGATGGACTCAATATTAATTAAAGCAGTAAATTTACTGAAGGCATTTCTTGTATTTGCTTCATAGATTTAATAGTTATTACTGTAAGCTGACAAAAAATCTTCACCTTTACTTTGCTAGTTAATTTTTATTAAATTAAGCTAGCAAAAAAGTGATGGGGAATTGTTTTACAAATCGGGTATGGCGGTGTTAGCGAGAAAAGCTTACCGTTTTTGCCATCAATCATAGTGTCAATCCCTATACTTAAGGATTTATCAGAAAAATTCCGAAATTTGAAGTTTTTTTTATTACATAATTCTTAACTAGGGTATTTACTTAAAAAAGCATTTATGATAATTTCATATTGATTATCATAAATTACAATCGGCGGCGCTAAATTTAACAACTGCATTTATGTGTCTTAGTTTGATCAGGAGTGTCTATTTTAGATAATTACAATGGTGGTAAATACTGGTTTTGGCAGTGTATAAATTAGATAAGTTAATCAAGTGATAACTTATCCTTAATGTATTTACACTTTACTTTATGAAAAACCCATAACAATTGTAACGGTGTAATATAAATGGGCTGCAATTAGTCGAACCTCGCCTCTGTAGTTTGACATCTTTAGACACGGGAATTTCCCAGAAGTCTTACCACTAATAGCATAAAAGCAAACACTGGCACTGTTAATAAAAAAAAACTCCCTAATAATTTCGGCTTAATTACTCACTTTTACTTGTTTTATATGACTTATATCAAGAACAGTTTCCTCGAATTTGTCACCACCCTAGAGGGGTTTGATCACTTACCAGATGGGGCGATCGCTAACCTATCAGAACAGGTGCAAGCTTGGCGCTATCGGATAGGTCAGAAAATCATCGGTAAAGATAGTCTCCCGCAACAGATCACGATCATTTATGAGGGACAAGTGCGCCTGTTGGGATACGATCCTCAGACGCAACTGCCAATTACCCTAAAATTGCTGCAACCGGGGGAAATTATCGGCGAAATTGGTTTGTTGCGCGATGTCGCCTGTGAAACAGCGATCGCTTCCACCGAAGTAGTATGTTTAACCTTGAGTGCATCGGCATATTTTAGTTTTCTGGGTTTATACCCAGCTTTTGCCAATGCTCGCAAGAACCACAGCTATTTGGTGGAAGTTTTTGATGTTCTCAGTTCATATTGGAAACAGCAACCACTTGCTACTTTAAATTTTAAAGAAGTGGCAGAAAACGCTTTACCACAAGCGAAAATACATTACCTCCCTCCAGGAGCAACTCCATTCAACCAACTTGATAGGGAAAGGGTCTGGTTTTTGAGTGGCGGAGGTACAGTAACGAATTTCTCACCTGGCGATCGCATAGAATCGGACAACGCCAGAGACAATATCCAAGTCATAAGTCAAAACCCCGCCCGGTTGATTGGTATACATCCGTCAGATTTGATCTTGGAAGATAGTCATGAGATAGTACTGGCGGTAAATAATACCCAATTAGAGCGGCAAGAGGAATTAGATATTCCCTACGCATCAGACGAAATAGTTCCCCAGACAGCCCCCTCAACCTCAAATAATTCCTCAAAACAAAAATACCCGTTTTTTAGTGGTAAGGGAGAATTAAATACAGCCTTCGCCTGCTTCCAAATGGTTGCGAAGCACCTAGAAATGCCGTTTCGTCGAGAAGTGGTTCGCCGCATCTTAACTGAGCAAGTCAAACGTCAGGGTGTCATATCATTTCAAGTTACTGCTTACTTGGCAGAGTTAATTGGACTGAAGGCGCAGTTGTTAGAGCTACCAATCGCCTCAGTGACGCGCATTCCAACACCGGCGCTGATTCGCTACGGTGATAATTTTGCCGTTTTATATGAAGTGGATGCAAATACCGCAGTTGTGGGTGTCCCATCCAAAGGAATTGTCCGCTGCAAACCCGCTCAATTGGTTGAACAATTAGAAGTTGATCCAACCGACTTTCCCCCCAAAGTTAGGGTATTATTACTGACTGCTACCAGTCAAACGCCGCAAGAGCGCTTTAGTTTACGGTGGTTTCTGCCCTATTTGTCACGCCACCGTCGAGTCTTGATAGAGGTCTTTGTCGCTTCCTTTTTCGTGCAGTTGGCAGCGTTGGCAAATCCTCTGGTAGTTCAGTTAATTATCGACAAAGTTATCACTCAAAATAGTATTGGCACACTACATATTTTGGGGGTTTTGCTATTAGTAGTCGGATTATTTGAAGCAATACTGACTACCTTACGAACCTACTTATTTGTCGATACCACTAACCGGATCGATATGGGTTTAGGGTCACAAATTATTGACCACTTGTTACGTTTACCGTTGCGCTACTTTGAACGCCGACCGGTGGGTGAACTTTCCACTCGGATCAACGAATTAGAAAATATCCGCCAATTCTTAACAGGTACTGCCTTAACAGTCGGGTTAGATGCTCTATTTTCGTTGGTCTATATCGGTGTAATGCTGATTTACAGTTGGCAACTCACGTTAGTCGGCTTAAGCACAATTCCAGTATTTATCTTGATCACTTTAGTTGCTTCTCCCACCATTAGCAGACAGTTACGTGCCAAAGCCGAACGCAACGCCGAAACTCAATCTTATTTAGTGGAGGTGATGTCAGGAATTCAAACCGTAAAAGCGCAAAATATCGAATTGCGATCGCGCTTTTCTTGGCAAGAACGTTACGCTCGGTTTGTCGCTGCTGGTTTTAAAACTGTTGTAACTTCCACCCTCGCTAACTCTACCAGTAACTTTCTCAACAAACTCAGTAGCTTACTGGTTTTGTGGGTAGGAGCTTATTTAGTCCTCAAAGGAGAATTAACTTTAGGCGAATTAATTGCCTTTAGAATTATATCGGGTTATGTCACCAGCCCAATATTGCGTTTAGCTCAACTCTGGCAAAGTTTCCAAGAAACAGCCTTGTCTCTAGAGCGTTTAAGCGATATTGTCGATACCCCACAAGAAGGCGAAACAGACCGCTACAATATACCCTTACCGACAATTAAGGGAGCAGTGAAATATGAAAATGTTTCCTTCCGTTTTGGCACAAGTGGCCCTCTGCAACTTTCTAATGTCAACCTCGAATTTGAGCCTGGGAAATTTGTCGGCATTGTCGGACAAAGTGGATCTGGTAAAAGTACGATGATGAAATTATTGCTGAGACTTTACGAAACTGAGTCCGGCAGAATTTTGATTGATGGTTATGATATTGCCAAAGTGGAACTCTATTCACTACGACGACAAATAGGCGTAGTTCCCCAAGAGACATTGTTGTTTGACGGTAGCGTTCAAGAAAATATTGCCTTGACGAATCCTGATGCGACAACCGAAGAAATTATCGAAGCGGCTCAAGTTGCGTGCGCCCACGAATTTATCATGAACTTACCCAACGGTTACAACACGCGGGTGGGAGAACGGGGTTCTGCACTTTCAGGGGGACAACGACAAAGAATTGCGATCGCTCGCTCTGTTTTACAACGACCAAAATTACTGGTTTTAGATGAAGCAACCAGCGCCTTAGATTATCCCACAGAGCGGCAAATATGTCTCAATTTAGCCAAAGCATTCAAGGGTGATACAGTATTTTTTATTACCCATCGGCTGAACACTGTAAGTAATGCAGACATGATCGTAGTGATGGATAATAGCAGGGTTATAGAACAAGGTAGCCATCACGAATTAATGGCTACTAAAGGTCATTATTTTTACCTGTATCAGCAACAAGATGTGAACTTGTAATTAGTCATTGCTGGGAGCATGGCAACGAAGAGGCAGAGGGGTAAGGGAGCAGTTCTTACTGGGGGAAATGACCCCATGAAGAACTGCTCTACAATAAATCCAAAATCCAAAATCCAAAATCCAAAATCGTTATGACTCAACTTAATGGAAATCACAAAAATGGCAATCACAAAAATGGAGTCAAGCAAGATTCATCAGTACTTACAAAACAACAGAAAGCTGCTCAACAGTCTTTAATAAACTCAAGTAGTCAAGAATTTGAGCAATCTATTGTCTTGCGCCAATCTCCAATTTGGTCGCGGACAATTATGATCACCCTAATGGCGTTAGCCTGCTTTGGGATGGCTTGGGCTTATTTTGCCAAAATTGAGCAAGTAGTGCCAGCAACAGGGCAATTAAAGCCACAAGGAACAGTCAAAGAAGTTCAGGCTCCTGTTAGTGGAGTGGTGAAAACAGTTAATGTTAAAGATGGGCAAGAAGTAAAGCCAGGAGATTTGCTACTAACTTTTGATTCTATCGCTTCGGTTGCTGAATTAAATTCTTTGAATAAAATTCGCGTTGCATTAACTAAAGAAAACCAGATTTATCGCCGATTGATGGGGGCAAGTAACGGCACAGGATCTGAACTGTTATATTTGCGTGGAAATTTGCCACAAGAAACTGCTTTTCTGCTGAAAAGTCGGGCAAGTTTAGTAGGAGAAAATGAATTATTACGGACTCAATTAAAAAATTCTGGTGGAGATTCTGCACTAGGAATTGATGAGCAACAACTTCTACAAGTTGCCAAAAAAGAATTAGATTCTCGGTCTTCAGCAGCCCGATTAGAAGTAGAAAAAACTAAAAAACAACTATCTCAAAATAAATATAAGCTGGAAGATAGTAAAGCCAGTTTAGCTATTCAAGACGGGATTTTAGCTAAACTTAAGATATTATCAGAACAAGGTGGTATTTCTCAGCTTCAGTATCTCAATCAGCAACAAGAAGTACAAAACCGCACGGCAGAAGTAGCGCAATTAGGCGAGGAACAAAAACGCCTTCAGTTTGATATAGAAAAAGGGCAACAAGAGTTAAGCAATACGGTGGCTCTATCTGATAAAAACATTTTGGATAAGATAAGTGATAACAAACAGCGGATTGCCGAAATTGATAGCCAATTCACTAAAGTTTTGCTGGAGAATGAGCAGCATTTAGCAGATGTCAATAGTAAAATTTCTCAAGCACAGTTAAACGTTAAATATCAAGAACTCCGTGCGCCTGTAGCCGGAACAATTTTCGATTTACAAGCAAAAAACCCTGGATTTGTAGCAACTCCGACGACAAAACTGCTACAAATAGTCCCAAATGAAAACTATATAGCTGAAGTTTTCATCACTAACAAAGATATTGGTTTTGTGCGAAAAGGGATGAGGGCAGATATCAGAATTGACTCTTTTCCTTACAGCGAATTTGGCGATATCAAAGGGGAAGTGGCTGGGATAGGATCAGACGCATTACCGCCAGATCAAACACATCAGTTTTATAGATTTCCGGCAAAGCTGCATTTAGATAGACAATCCTTAGTGATTAAGGGTAAAAACGTTAATTTACATTCAGGGATGTCAATTACTGCCAATATAAAAGTCCGCGAAGAACGGACTGTGCTTAGTTTATTCACTGAGTTGTTTACGAAGCAAATGGATACTCTTAAAGAGGTACGTTAAACCAATTCGCAATTCGCAATAGAGCCTCCGGCACGCTCCGCGAACGCAATTCGCAATTACGTTTTGTGACAGGGATTTGTCCCCAACACAAAACTTGCTTATTTTTAGAACCGGGGGACTTAAACCCACGGATAGCAGTTAAATCAGTGAATAGTCAACAGTTATCAGTTATTTTGACATCAAGATTTTAGGATGGTTAATTTTCAACGCATTGAACCGGCTCCCGGACAAGAATCAGTTTGGGATTACCCCCGTCCTCCTCGTCTGGAGGATACAACTAAACATATCGAAATAATCTTTAACGGCGTAAGAATTGCAGATACGCACAACGCCAAACGTGTTTTAGAAACTAGTCATCCTCCTTCTTACTACATTCCTCCTGCGGATATCAAAATGGAATATTTGCAGCTGACACCGCAATCTAGCTTTTGCGAGTGGAAGGGAAGTGCTGGTTACTACACAATCCGAGTTGGTGAAAAAGAAGTCCATAATGCTGCCTGGTTCTACCCTAGCCCTACACTAGCTTTTGAAGCTATGAAGGACTATGTAGCTTTTTACGCTCATTTAATGGATAAATGCTACGTGAATGGTGAAGAAGTGCAACCACAACCAGGTAACTTCTACGGCGGTTGGGTTACCAGTGATATTGTTGGGCCTTTCAAAGGCGCTCCTGGTACTTGGGGATGGTGAGCCAACTTGGAATTTTGCCAAAATAACCCAAGTTGCTAATTATTGATTCGAGCGATCGCCGTTTGTAGAAGAATCTTAGTCTATCTTTCAGACAGCGATCGCAAAACACCCAACTAGTCGCCCGATATTTGCTCTAGGCTAATGCCACTACCTTCTCTAACAATCCCTGAAAGAGCCTTAAGCCATCGCTATTCCCCAGCATCGCGTCAGATGCTCTTTCTGGGTGCGGCATCATCCCCAACACATTGCCCTGGCGATCGCAAATTCCGGCAATGTTGTTCAGTGAACCATTGGGATTCTCCCCTTCATAGCGAAATACAACTTGCCCGTTATCTTCAATTTCTGCAAGAGTGGCTGCATCAGCGTAAAATTGCCCCTCTCCGTGAGCAATGGGCAAAGTGATAACTTCACCAGTCGTATAAGCTTGCGTCCAAGGGAGATTAGTCCGCTCAACTTTTAAGGGGACGCGATCGCAGATAAAATGCAAATCCCGATTTTTAGTCAATATCCCTGGCAAAAGTCCAGCTTCAGTTAATACCTGAAAACCGTTGCAAATACCGATTACAAACTTACCCTTTTGGGCATGTTCGATAACCTGCTGCATCACGGGTGAAAAACGGGCGATCGCACCACAGCGCAGATAATCCCCGTAACTAAAACCACCAGGTATAATCACAACATCCAAATCAGTAATGTCCGTTTCTTGATGCCAAACCATGCGAGTTGGTTGTAAGAGCAAGTCTCTGGTTACATAAGCAACATCGCGATCGCAATTAGAACCGGGGAAAACAACAACGCCGAATTTCATGATTAGTTAATGGGAGTGGGGGGCAGGGGAGGATAAGGGAGATGAGGGAGTGAGGGAGATGAATTAAATAACCAATCCCCAATCCCCAATGCCTAAAATACCCCAGTTTGAGTTTCGACCTCAATCAATTCAAAGCGGTAATTTTCAATCACGGGATTTGCTAGCATTTGGTTACAAATTTGATCGAGGTCTTGACGCGCTTTTTTCTCTTCAGTGGAGGTAATGGTGAGTTCAATATACTTACCAATCCGCACCTGGTCAACGTTATCGTATCCCATTTGCTGAAGACCGGATTGTACAGCCACGCCAGCAGGGTCTAAGACTGAAGGACGAAGCGTCACGAAAATTTTGGCTAAATACTTAGTTTGCACGGGCTTTTGCTGAATGCTGCGATCGCTATACTATAACTTTCTGTTCCAACTGAGTGAAAATAAGATCACGAAGCAGTTAAAGTTAATTGATCAATTAGCCAATCTAACAGCTTCAACTACAGTGGCATATTTAAATAATTGTCTATGAGAGCCATACGCACCCGCAGTCAAGAGCGTATTTTCAATCTACTGAAAACCATCAAAAAAGGCATTTCCGCCCAGGATATTTACGTAGAATTACGTAATACAAATCAGAGCATGGGTTTAGCAACAGTGTACCGTTCCCTAGAAGCCCTAAAACTCGAAGGCATGGTACAAGTGCGGAATTTGGCTAACGGTGAAGCCCTCTATAGCCTAGCGCAGCAAGACAAACACCACCTTACTTGTTTGCAATGTGGTGTTTCAATTCCGATTAATCAATGCCCCGTTCATGACCTAGAAAACCAGTTAGAATCCAGCCATAAGTTTAAAGTTTTTTACCACACCCTAGAGTTTTTTGGGTTGTGCAGCGAATGCCAAGTAAATCAAGCTACTGGAATTAGTCAATAGTCATACCAATTCTATCTGATGTTGCACTTCATTTTTCTACAGACTCAAGCCCGTGGCTACCTACCAGAAAAAAGCCTGCTTATGCAGGCTAATGATGCGAATTTCTATAAAGAAATAGTGCGATCGCTCTTAATATCCCGTTCCATTTTCCGCCGCACCGCCGCAATAATAGCGTCGATCACCTGTTACATTAGTCATTTGTCATTGGGAAAAGACCAAGAGACAAGAAAGAAACTTGTCCCCTGATCCCTCTTTTAACTAGAACGATTATTTTCTAATCCTGGTATTTGCTTAGAAAACAACTCGTTAGAGTCAACTTGACCATTTGAAATAACGGAACGCATACCCTCAAAAGCAGCAGGAATAGTGCGCGGATCTATAAATAATACCTTGCTGCTATCGCTTCTACCAATTGTTGCACCCATATCCAGATAGCCCAAGGCAAACAGAACTTCAACTGCTTTATTGGCATTGGGATTAGTCTGGAGTTTTTGGGCAATAATTTCTGCTGATTCTGCGATCGCCTGGGCTTTCAAAACCTGCTGCTGACGTTCCGCTTGAGCCTTTAAAACGATCGCCTTTTGTTCAGCTTCTGCTTGCAGAATTGTCGATTTTTGACGAGCTTCCGCATCCAATATTTGTGCTTCAGCTTTACCTCTAGCACTATTGACAGCAGATTCGCGTTCGCCCTCAGAAGTTAAAATTGCTGCCCGTTTGCGTCGTTCTGCCGACATTTGCAATTCCATCGATTCTCGCACCGCCTGAGACGGAATAATATCTCGCAGTTCTACCCGTGTCACCTTCACACCCCAAGGATCGGTAGCAACATCCAAATCCTGTAATAAAAGTTCACTGATGTGGGAACGAGCAGTAAAAGTTTGATCTAACTCCAGTTGTCCCATTTCGGCGCGAATTTGAGTCAGCACCATGTTTACCATTGCCGACTCCAGATTTTCTACCTTATACCAGGCTTTTTCCATATCCACGATGCGCCAGTAAAACACTGCATCCACCTCAATGCCAACGTTGTCACGCGTGATGCACTGTTGGGGAGGAATATTTAAGACTTTTTCGCGGATAGTTTCTCGGTAGACAACTCTATCTACAAAAGGAATGACAAAGTTTAGTCCTGGTTCCAACTTTTTGTTATAACTACCCAATCTTTCCACCAAAGCTTGATTGCCCTGATTGACAACTTTCACAGATCCCGCTACAGCAGAACCACCAAGGGCTAAAAATACTAGTAAAAAGAACTGTTCCATTATGAATCTCCTGATTTTTAATAAAGGGAGCGGGGATGAGGGGGATGAGGGAGCAGGGGAAGATTAAAAACTCCAAACTCCTAACTCCTAACTCCAAACTCCAAACTCCTAACTCCAAACTCCAAACTCCAAACTCCAAACTCCAAACTCCAAACTCCAAACTCCAAACTCCAAACTCCAAACT
>NZ_JBALFF010000124.1:0-10340 GCF_036916975.1 Nostoc sp. | reverse complement strand
CAGTGGAACTACTGGTACTGGTTCAACAGGTAGTGGTATAGGTAGTGGTAGCACAGGCAGTGGAACTACTGGTACTGGTTCAACAGGTAGTGGTAGCAGAGGGACTGGAACTACAGGTACTGGTACAGGTAGTGGAGCTACAGGTAGTGATTCTACAGGTGGCGGTGCAACAGGTAGTGGCACAACAGGTAGTGATTCTACAGGCACTGGTACAACAGGTAGTGATGCTACAGGTGGTAGTACAACAGGCGCTGGCACAACAGGTAGTGATGCTACAGGTACTAGTAGGAATGCAGGTGTCGCAGCTTCCGAAAGAACTAGCGATCGCGGTTTCGATTGGGGTTGGCTAGGTTTACTTGGTTTAGCAGGTTTAGCAGGTCTGGCTCGTAATCGTGATAAAGTCCGGGCTTATAGCGATCCTAATGAAGCAACAGGTACTCGTTCTAGATAGTTTCACCACACTATAAGAGCCGTCAACTGTCGTTTGTTTTAACTTCAGGCTATTACAGTGGTTAAACTAAATGTGTAGGGGAGCAATATATTGATATTGCTCCCCTACAATGACACCTTAGTTTGCTCAAGTCGAGCTACCGCCTTGCCCTACAAAGATTACGGCAGAAAACTAGCAGAATTGACATCCAAAAATAACGTTGCTTGGGGTTGTTGACGGAGAATAGAAGCTGGACAGTCTGTACTTATAGCTCCTTGCAACATCTTTTTTACCACATTCGCTTTACGTTTTTCTGGAGCCAGACAGATAATTTTTTTAGCTGAACAAATCATCGGGATGGTGACAGTAAAAGCATACTGTGGGACAGTTTCTAGATTCGGAAAGTGACCTGTGCTTACTTGTTGCTGACGGTTGACTGTATCTAGTTTCACTAGTTTCACACTGTAAGGATCTCGGAAATTTGCTACTGCTGGATCGTTAAAAGCTAAATGTCCATTTTCGCCAATACCAAGACAGCATAAGTCAATTGGTTGTGCAAGGAGTAGTTTAGTGTAGCGATCGCACTCTGCTAGTGGTTGCAATGTATCACCTTCTATATAGTGAAATTGTTTAGGAATAACCCGCTTCTCTACACGTTCTCGCATATAGCGCCGGAAACTTGCAGAATGGTCAGCAGTAATTCCCAAATATTCATCTAGATGGAACAGAATAATCCGTGACCAATCTACACTACCCAATGAAATCAAAGCATCGATAAATTTGAGTTGGGAGTTACCTGTTGCTAACAATACAGCAGCTGTCTCCTGAAGATTAAGAACTTGCTGTAAATGCTTTTGCGCGATTTTGGCAACGTCCTGGGCCATTTCGACTTCAGAGTTGTAAATCTGCACTAGTAAATTATCAAACCGCTTCGTGGAGTCATTAGTCATTAGTTATTAGTCCAAGAAAACCACGTCTCTATCTGTGTGCGCTTATATGTCGTATCAAGTATAGATTTTAGGATTTAGCAGATTAATTTGTGACTTTTTGCCCTGTATTGACCAAAGAACAATCACTCAGAGCAAAAAAACAATGTAAACTATTTAAATTAAGTTAACAATTATTTACATTTTACGCAAAAATCATGCTAGCTGCAATTCTTTTTGACCTAGACGGCACTATTGTCAACACTGACCCCATACACTACCGAGCTTGGCAGGAAATGCTGTTAAATTACAGCATAGAAATTGACGAAACATTTTATAAATCCCGAATTAGTGGGCGGCTAAATCCAGAGATTGTTAAGGATATTCTGCCACAATTATCAACAGCAGAAGGGCAAAAATTTGCAGACGAAAAAGAGGCGCTTTTCCGCAAACTCGCCCCGCATCTAAAACCGTTGAGTGGATTTTCTGAACTACTAGCATGGACAGAGACACATCAGTTAAAACGCGCATTGGTAACTAATGCTCCTAGATTAAATGCAGAATTTATGCTAAAGGTTTTGGGAATTAAAGAAGCTTTCCATACAGTTGTTTTAGCAGATGATTGTATTGCAGGTAAACCCGACCCAGCCCCCTACCAAGTCGCGCTGAATAAGTTGGGGATTACAGCAGAGGAAGCGATCGCTTTAGAAGACTCTCCCTCTGGTATTCGTTCGGCGGTGGGCGCAGATATCCGCACTATTGGCATCGCCTCCACCCACGATCCCCAATTTTTACAAGAAGTCGGCGCATTTATGGCAATTCCAGATTTTACTGATTTGCAGTTGTGGACATTGCTCAACTCACTCATTGAACCAGATTTGAGTGCGATCGCTTCTAACTTGTAAGCGCAAAATCTTAGAACATCAAGAGTAGAGACGCGAATTTGCTAACGCGTCTCTACTTATTTTTGGGCAAGAATTGCGTGAATTTCCCGTTTAACTTGCTCTAAAAGCTCACGCACCTGATTTATGCGCTCCATATTGCCACTGCGAGCAACTTGCACCACAACAGCAGCTAATTCTGTTGCAGCATTCCGCAACTCAATAAACTCTTGGGGCTTACCTTTGACAAAACTTTTGAAGGTATCCCAAGGAGAATCTGAAGTTTCTTGCCCTGCGCGTTCTGCCAATAATTGTCTACCTTCATCGGTGATCGTGTAAATCCGCTTGCCACCTTCCTGTGCGCTCTTGAGATAGCCGCCTTCCTCCAGCAATTGGAGTGTTGGATATACTGAGCCAGGACTGAGGCGACGGAAACCACCATAGCGAGTTTCCGCATCTTTAATCAAGTCGTAACCATGACTAGGATGCTCGGATAACAATTCCAGCAGGATGAACTTGATGTCACCCCGACGAGTCCGATATTCATCTCCCCAACCACGACCAAACATTTCATTGCCAAACTGTTTGTCATGATTACCATGATGCTTGCTATGACCAAACCAAGACCTGACAAGCAATGAATCGTCTTCATTAACTCCAGCCCATGCAGGTGCGCCAAAACGTGACCGAAAGTGTCTAAACATAAATGAATCTCAAATCAACTTTCTCTAATATACGATATATCGTAACATATCACGATATATCGGAATAGAATTTTGATGAAGATTTTTGAAGTTGTCAATGAAATAATTGTCCGCCCGACAGCAAGCGCATTCTAACGCTGGGGGAACATCATGACAAATAGACAGATGGCACATTGAAGGGGAAGTGAGGATAGGAGGCAGAAGTTCTAAAATGTTTGAATTTTGTTAGCGCATTAGGGAGTTTGCGAGCTTCATTTTGAATTGATTTCTCCCCAGCTTCTTCCCCACTCTCTCTTTTGGTAACAGCGATCGCTGCAATTATCCCAGAGTAGCAGTTGGAAAAATACTTGTATTATAAATTGCAGTTTATTAACTTTCATCACCTAAGTTTTTAATGAATATAAAGTGTCTATCTTAACGAAAAGATTACTTAGCATAAGCAGCATTAGCATTTTCCAATCTAGATTTCAACTAGTCCCGTGGGTTTAAGTTGCATAGGTTCTAAAATCGGTAAGTAATGCGATTGGGGTTAAATCCCCCAAAGTAATGCGAGTCCCAAACCGTCCCCACAACAGCACTCTTCATTACAAAACAAAATTTACGAACGCATAAAGCGTGCCGGAGGCTCTATTACGAATTACGAACGCATAAAGCGTGCCGGAGGCTCTATTACGAATTATTTTAACCATTATTAAAAAAATTATTCCTAAAATCAATTATTCGGTAAAAATACGTATGCATATTTAAGTCTTCTGACTATATGAATAGTAGGATTAGCCCATACAGGAGAAGACAGTGACGCTCTTAAATCAAGCTCAAGTAGAGCAGCTAAAGGAAATAACTACACACTTGCGACAAGTAAGACAACAAAAATCTATATGCATAGAAGAGATAGCTGCAAAAACACTTATTAGAGCAGGTGTTTTGCAAGCTTTAGAAGAAGAACGATTTGAAGAATTGCCTGAACCTATTTTTATTCAAGGATTCATCCGTCGCTATGGAGATGCTTTAGGACTGGATGGAAATGCTTTATCACATACTCTTATAAGCAATGTAGTCTGCCAAAACTCCACGAATGATCGTAATAATTCAGACAACAAATCAAATACGTATATACCTCTTGTTGTTACCTATATTCTCTTATTAGTAGCTGCATCTGCTGGTCTTTTATATACACTTAACTCAGCACAAATTACATCTGAATCCCCGACTCCAGAAGTTAATAGTCAACAGTCAATGGTCAGTAATCAGTAAATGGGGAGTGGGGAGTGGAGGGCAGGGGGCAGAGGGCAGGGAGAGAAAGAATAACTAATGACAAATGACAAATGACAAATGCCATTTTCAAGATATTTGCGGTTTACGCAGATGCCAAGTAGTGGATTGCTCATAAGCGTAAGCTACTTGAAATAGTAGTTCTTCTCGCAGGACATTGCTAATTAGCTGTAATCCTATCGGTAGCCCCTGATCGTCAAAACCACATGGCAAACTTAAACTAGGTAAACCAGCAAGATTCACAGGAATAGTCATCAAGTCAGTTAAATACATGCTTAAGGGGTCAGTAGTTTTTTCCCCTGCTTTGAATGCTGTAGTGGGAGATGTGGGACAAACTAACACATCAACTAAGTCAAAAGCCTTTTCAAAGTCTTGCTTAATCAGGGTGCGGACTTTTTGCGCTTTTAGGTAGTAAGCGTCATAATAGCCAGCCGAAAGTGCGTAAGTGCCGATCATAATCCGGCGTTTGACTTCTGTACCAAAACCAGTGGCACGGGTACGAGTGTACATCGATAGCAAATTATCGGCATCAGGGGCGCGATAACCATATTTAACGCCATCGTAACGAGCTAGGTTTGCTGATGCTTCTGATGGGGCGATGATGTAGTAAGTGGGTAAGCCATAACGAAAGGTGGGACAGGAAATTATATGAATTTCCGCTCCCAAACTTTGTAGTTGCTCTACTGCTTTGGTAACAGCTTGTTCCACTACAGGGTCTAAACCTTCACCAAAAGTTTCTTTGATGATCCCAATTCTTAGCTGACCTCTGGGTTTTAAGTCTGGTTTTAAGCTGGCGGCGTAGTTGGGAATGGCTACTTTGAGACTGGTAGAGTCTTTGGGATCGTGACCTGCGATCGCACTTAATAATATAGCCGCATCTTCAACTGTCTTTCCAAATGGCCCAATTTGATCCAAAGACGAAGCATAAGCCACCAAACCATAACGCGAAACCAAACCATAAGTCGGTTTCATCCCCACCACACCGCAAAAAGATGCAGGTTGCCGAATCGAACCCCCAGTATCAGAACCAAGAGCAACCACACATTCTTGAGCCGCCACCGCCGCCGCCGAACCCCCCGAAGAACCACCAGGAACTCGTGACAAATCCCAAGGATTAGCCGTGACTTGGTAGGCAGAGTTTTCTGTGGAACTACCCATTGCAAACTCATCCAAGTTGGTTTTGCCTACCATTACCGCCCCAGCATCTGCCAGTTTTTGCGTCGCCGTTGATTCATAAGGCGGCACGAAATTTTCTAAAATCCGGGAGGCGCAGGTGGTAGGAATTCCCTTAGTACATAAATTGTCCTTAATCCCAACAGGAATGCCTGCTAGCAGCCCAATTTCTTCTCCCGCAGCAATTTTAGCATCCACAGCACCCGCTTGCTCTAATGCCCGTTCTGCGGTCACATATAAAAAGCTGTGCAATTTCGGCTCTAACGCTTGAATGCGCTCTAAAGCTTCTTGGGTAATTTCAACGGCAGAACGTTCTTTCTTAACCAGCTGTTGGTGCAACTCGCGGATGGATGCCATGATTGCTCTCTTTGTGACTCAAGTCATTGATTTTAGTACATATTGGTCGAGATTGGGTATTGGGTATTGGGCATTGGTTATTAAATAATTCGTAATAGAGCCTCCGGCACGCTTTATGCGTTCGTAATTCGTAATTCGTAATAGAGCCTCCGGCACGCTGCGCGGTTTTCATGGACCAAAGGGCTGTACGTAAATTTTGTTTTGTAATGGGGATTTAGCGCCCTTATTGCGGTCTTGGGGTTTCCCCCGCCGCAGGATGCGCGGAGCGCACTACAGGAGCAACTTTGCATTCGCAGTCCCCAATCGTATTACTTGCTTATTTTTAGAACCGGGGGACTTAAACCCACGGAACCAGTTAATTCTTCCCCCTCATCTCCCCACTCACTTTACTTTCAATACAGACTTGCCTAAAGACTGGCAAATAACATCATTTTGCGGTGTATGAATACGGCTGCACAGAACGTCGCGGTAGTGTCGCTCTAAAGGATTCTTTTTTGACAGACCAGGATTACCGATTAGTTCCAAGGCAATCTCTACAGCCCGAATCGAGTTAGTTGTGGTGAGATATTTAACAGCTTGTGCCTGTAATGCTACGTTAGGCTGATACTCGCCCTTATCAATATCTTGAGCCAAGCTATAAATCAATTTATTGTTAGCAAACAGCAGTGCTTCTATCTCACCCACAGCAGTTTGGAAGCGTGGCAGAGTTGCCAGTGGCTCTTTGAGATTAGAAGGCGATCGCTCCCAAAGATATTTTACAAGCCAGTCTCGCGCACTAGTAGCAACACCAAGATATAAAGCACTCAATGTCAAACTGTTCCAAGTGGAAATCAGAGGATCAAAGGATGGCGCAGCAGATATGGGATTGATATTCAAAGCATACTCTCTTGGGATTAATACATTCTCCAAAATGAGATCGTGGCTGCCTGTAGCTCTCATCCCCAAATGATCCCAGGTTTCGACAATTTGCACTCCCGGCAGATCGCGCCGAACCAAAAAACTGCCAACTTGTGGTTCATCCTCAGTTGTCCGCGCCCAAACAATAAAGTAACTGAGGATGGGACTACCTGTGGTATATTGCTTGTGACCGGTTAAACGCCAACCCTCTGTTGTGCGATCGGCAATTGTCGCAGGCAATCCGCCTCTAGCTGGCGTTCCTAAATCAGGTTCGACACGGGCAGCATTGAGCAGGGCAATACCTTCAATCGATTCACGACACAGCCGCTTATATACTTCTGGATGCCAGCGACGGCTACGGGCCGCATGGGCATGTTGGAGGTAGTGCATTGTCAGTACTAGCGCCGTCGAAGCATCACCACGGGCTATCCCTTCAATCACTCGGCAGATAGTTGAAAGCCCCAAACCTTGTCCCCCTAATTCATGGGGAATGGTGAGGCTAAGTAATCCTGCTTCATGCAAAGCTGTAAAATTCTCGAAGGGAAAGGAACCGTCTTTGTCATGTACCCCTGCACGGGTAGCAAAATCCTTGGCCAAAGCCTCAACCTGGTCGAATATATTATTATTGGGGAGAGTTTCTAAGCCTTTGGCTACAAAGGTGTCTGGCACTGCTTGCTCCAACTGTGACATAAATACTCCTTTAAAACTCACTTTACTCCCATCCTGCGAAAATATTGATGTTCCTGCAAACTTCAGATGCTTTTATCGGAGTTAAGCGATCGCAACTACTTGTAGCCTAAACCCTACTTTCTTTTCTTCATCAGCATCTGACCTCAAACTCAGGTCTTTTGATAATTTTTTAAAATACTACTTAAAAACGCTCGGAATACAGTTATCTAACAATCATCACACAAACACCTCGTCAGGACAATTTAAAAGACATCGCTTGATGTATTGACAATAAATATAAAAGGTATAATTACTCATGCATCTTCCATGATGAAAAGGATTTGCCCTCATCCCCTAACCCCGAATCCCAGATTTGGGATTTGGGAAGCCAGAATTTCAAACTCCCTCTCAAGCCTTTGGGAGAGGGATTTAGGGAGAGGGTGAAAACTACGGTTCTCAACTTAGATAAGGTTTAAATACGATCGCTCCTATCATTTAAGATTTTTTAAAGGTTATTATAAATTGCCCCATTCTCAGCTAACCACTGCTTTGGTAAACTCATAATTTTTTAGGCGCAATAGACAGTCATATCGCCTAAGTCGCTAACAAACTATGATCAACATCAGTCAACTTGAATCTTCACTGTGGGAAGCCGCAGATCAACTCCGTGCTAACTCAAAACTCAATGCTAATGAATACAGTATGCCCGTACTGGGGTTAATCTTTCTTCGCCATGCGACAAATCGCTTCAATGCTGTAAAGGCGGAGATTGAAAAAGGTTTATCCTCGCGGGGGGGAAAAAAACGCCCGATTACTATAGATGACTTTAAAGGAAAGTCAGCAATTTTTTTACCAAGTGAAGCTCAGTACGATCGCATCTTGAATTTGGCAGAAAACGCAGATATTGGCAAGGCAATCAATGCCGCCATGAAAGCGATTGAGGATGAAACTAAGATGTTGGAGGGGGTGTTACCGAAAGAATACACCAGTTTTGAGCAAGATTTGCTGTATAACTTGGTGCGAATTTTTGACCGGGAAGAGTTGCGTAACGCCACTGGTGATGTGTTTGGGCGAATTTATGAGTATTTTCTGAATAAGTTTGCGATGAGTGGCGCACAGGAAGGAGGAGAATTTTTTACACCGCCTTCTTTGGTACGCACCATTGTAAATATGATTGAACCTGATCGGGGAAATGTCTTAGACCCTGCTTGCGGTAGTGCGGGTATGTTTGTGCAGACGGGACATTTTGTCGAAAATCGCGGTGAGGATGCGTCAGCGAAAATTACTTTTTACGGACAGGAAAAATCGGATACTAACACCCGTTTGGCAAGGATGAATTTAGCGGTTCACGGGTTAGAAGGGATAATTCGTCAGGGTAACACTTTTTACGATCGCTGGGAAGAGTTGCTGGGTGAATGTGATTTTGTCATGTCTAACCCGCCGTTTAATGTCGATGGTGTGAGTCCAGAGAAAGTGAAGACTGACTCCCGGCTGTTTACTGAGAAAAAGATACCGGGAATTGCTGCGAAAACTAAAGCAGTCAGCAATGCAAATTACCTCTGGATACAGTATTTTTACAGTTATTTAAATCAGCGAGGTAGAGCCGGGTTTGTGATGGCGAGTTCCGCATCAGATGCGGGACATGGGGAAAAGGAGATTCGAGAGGAGTTAATTGCTACCCAAGCGGTGGATATGATTATCTCGATTGGGACGAACTTTTTTTACACAAAATCTCTACCTTGTACATTGTGGTTTTTCGACAAGGGTAAACCAGCAGAACGCCAAGATAAGGTGTTGATGATTGATGCGCGTCATGTTTACCGAGTGGTGACGCGCAAAATCCGCGATTTTAGTGAAGAACAACTCCAGAATATCACTGCGATCGCTTGGTTATATCGCGGACAGCAGGAACGTTATTTAGGGTTGGTGGGAGAATATTTAAATCAGACGCATCATGAAGCGGCGACTATTGAGGGTGTGTTGATACAGCTAGAAGAACCGTTAGTTAAGTTGACGCAATTATTGCATATTTTTAGCGATCGTCTTGGGGCTTCGCTTCCTTTATTAAAGGATTTACCCGAAGTTGAGGGATTAGTTGCTGAAGATATCGCCAATCAGAATATAGAGACTTTCCGCGCTACTTTGTCTGAGTTATCAGAGGGAATTCAAGAATTGACTGCGGCGAGAGTTGGTTTAATTGGTGAATTACAAGTGCATCTTGCATGGTTTGCAGAGAATAACCCCACCCCCAACCCCTCCCCGCTTGCTCTTAGGGGAGACTTAGCGCCAGCTAAGGCGGGGTGGGGTTCTGCGACAAACGAAGCGCAAAAACACTGTGCAGCAAGGTTTACAGCTTTTATTCCCCAATTGAAAACTCTGCAAAAGCACATCAACGAAGTGCATAAATTAGCGACTCGTGCTGTGGAACTGGCCCAGAAAAAGTTAGACGCACGTAAACAAGAAACTTGGGACGCGAAGGAACTTAAAAAACAACGTGATGCACTGGATACAGCGCGAGACACAGCTATTTTTGCTATTAAGTCTACGCTGTATGTGAAAGCGCAAGTTACCTGGTTACAATCTCGGTTTCCCGAAGCCGTGTTTGTGGATGTACCAGGGTTGTGTAAAGTGGTAACGCGGGATGAAATAACCCAGCAGGATAGTAGTTTAACACCTGGGCGTTATGTGGGTGTGACTGCTTTAGATGGGGAAGATGAAGAGGATTTTGAGGAGAGAATGCGGGAAATTCATTTAGAGTTGGCGAGTTTGAATGAAGAAGCGGTGGATTTGGCGGGGGCGATCGCGGCGAATTTTGAGGAGTTGGAAATGTGAGTACAAGTAATTGGGAGTTTTTTAAGATTGGCGATTTAGTAAAACAAGGACAAGCAGAAATTCAGACTGGGCCTTTTGGTACTCAATTGAAAGCCAGTGATTATATGAACCTATCCCACTAATAAAATTCTTTGAATCCAAATATGAATAGTAGCAAGATCAAGAAATGCATCAAAATATACTTTTCGACGTTCCCAGC
>NZ_JBALFF010000123.1:0-2479 GCF_036916975.1 Nostoc sp. | reverse complement strand
GAAATTAGACATCCTGGGTGTATCCTGTACCACTGAAGACGAATCAATTTTATACCCGCGATTTCAATTCGTCATCGTTAACCTTCTGGGGATTCGTATTAATCAATACTTTAGCCAAAAAACCACACCCTAGAAGGGCTATACAAACAAAGGCTACCTCTACAGATTGTAAAGCTTTTAGCTTACAAAGTAGCTCTTGTTTGTGTAGCCGCGACTTCCAGTCGTTCGGGCAAAGTACAAGCTTTGAGTTAACTTTGCTTTAGCTGTTTACGTCTTAATACTGAACCAGCACTTAAAGCAGCTATTGATAGTAGCGCTGGTAGCAATGTAGGTTCGGGAACAGATGTAGCTTTTTCATTAAAGGTAAAGTTATCTAGCGCAAACTGTGTCCCGCTACCACCACGAATATAATATGGCTGAACTCCACCAAATGACGAAAACTTTAATTCATCAATACCAAAATAATCAAAATTAACTAAAGTTGGCTGTGTCGTATTTACAACCACAGTTTTTGAATACAAGGTTGCACCGCTCTTTAAACCTTCTACAGTAACCGAAAGACCATTATTCCAAGTAGCTGATAGGTAAGCACTGTTGAAGTCAAAAACATTATCACTTACTAAGGCTGGGTTTCCAAATCCGTTGAAAGCCACATAGTCTCCTGAGATTCTTCCATTGTCTTCGCCTGTACGTGTAATTTTAGGATTTGAGCCATTTATGTAGTTAAAATTATCCCAATTGAATCCACCGTAACCATTAGGAATCGGATCAAAATATGAAATAGGCGCTATATCATCGAATGTTAAAACAGTTGCTTGTGCTACTGATCCTATTCTCAAAACAATGACTGCTGCGATCAAAGCAGCAGTTGATAACTTTTTCGCAACAGTTGAAATACTCATATAGTAGTTGTAACTCTTGATAGCTTTGTGCTTTTTTTTACACTTCTAAGACCTTGCATTAAGTTGCAATAAGTAACAAGTATTATTACTTAGTAATTTCATAAAGTCTGATAAAGTTATGATGAAGAGAATTCAGGAGAATGTAAAAATAAACAAAGCCTGACATAAGGCTGATAAAAGGATCGTGCTTGCCGTCTTCCCTTATCCGCGTCACAGTGTGGTTTTTTGATGAGAATAAATCAACCTCTTGACTTTTAAATTCTGCCTCAAGATGCAACGCCGAATTCTAATTAGCTAATAAGTTAAGCTTCTGTGATTTCCTAGATTTTGTCTGATCCCAGCACGCCGGATATATCAGCCTTTGAGCGAAGGTAAAACAATTGAGCAGGTAAGGTTGGGGAAATACACCCAGTAATCCTCACATGAGGCTGAGGTACAATGCAAAGAAATATTTAAATTATGAGCGACATGATCACATCAGAACATAACACAAAATCCAGCGATAAAAGCCTAGAGGCAATGCGGCATTTTTCCGAACAATACGCCAAGCGGACTGGAACATACTTCTGTTCTGAGCCTTCTGTTACCGCAGTTGTGATTGAAGGACTAGCCAAACATAAAGACGATCTAGGTGCCCCTTTATGTCCCTGTCGCCATTACGAAGATAAAGAGGCTGAAGTTCACGCGACATATTGGAACTGTCCCTGTGTGCCAATGAGAGAACGCAAAGAGTGCCATTGCATGTTGTTCCTCACTCCTGACAACGAGTTTGCTGGCGAAAAACAAGATATCTCTCTCGAAACAATTAAAGAAGTACGAGAGAGCATGGGATGAGCGAAACCATCCCCCAAGAGTTTTGGCAAGGCGTAGAACAGTTCAATTCTGGTCAGTTTTACGCCTGTCACGACACTTTAGAGGCTTTGTGGATTGAAGCTGGTGAACCGGAAAAAACCTTTTATCAAGGCATTCTCCAAATTTCTGTGGCACTGTATCATTTGGAGAATCGCAACTGGCGAGGAGCAGTAATTCTACTGGGGGAAGGCAGCAATCGCCTACGCCGTTACCCATCTAGCTACTCTGGCGTTGATGTAGATGAGCTATTGAGTCAGAGCGCACTGTTGTTGACGACATTACAACAAATAGGGCAAGACTTGATTACATCTGGAGATTTGGGTAAAAATCAAGTTTTATCTTTGCCTAAAATTGTGCTGTCTACTGATTAGATATCTGGTAAATTAATTATGCGTTGCCCGAAATCCCGGTAGGTACAATTCATGTAGACGCAAAACGGCTTAAGGCAGGGTATTGTGCCTACGGGAGCATTGAAAAACGAAGTAATCCGTAGTCAATGTGAACCAATCGCCTCAAAAATTGAGGAGCCGTTACCTGAGTCATGATACCTTCGGGTTCGCTAGCCTAAAGCTCTATCGCTATTCATTAAACAACTCGCAAGAGTAGTGTGTTTAGCCTAACAAGCTCAGATACAGCACTTGCGTCTGTTATGAGGTACACTAAATTAAAATATAAATACCTTTAAATGAAGTCATACTCTGTCGAGCTTCGAGAAAAGATAGTTG
>NZ_JBALFF010000122.1:0-43563 GCF_036916975.1 Nostoc sp. | reverse complement strand
TAAGGATGTCAGATTCCGCTTGACTCAAGTTGAGCCGATTAGTTTGATTCAACAGCATAAATTTGCCGCTAGATAACAACCATTATAGCGGCAAACTGGTTAAAACCGCTCGTTCGTTTTTCCGCTCCGCTCTAAAGAGACGGAGTTCCCAAACGTATCAGGTATTTCTTATGGCATTATCTCATGAATCGTTACTCGTTAGCAAAACGATGTTTGGCGGAAGCTCTAGGTACAGCTTGGTTGGTTCTGATGGGCGTGGGTACTGCGGTTATTTCTGGTACAGTACCTTGGGTTGGAGTTAGTGGGGTGGCGATCGCTTTTGGCTTAAGTTTGTTGACTGCTGCCTATACTTTTGGTTCTATTAGCGGATGTCATATCAACCCCGCAGTCACAATTGGTTTTTGGGTAGCCAAGCAGTTTTCTTTGCGAGACGTTTTGCCATATATAGGAAGTCAGGTTCTCGGCGGAATTTGGGGAAGTACTATCCTATTTTTGATTTGCATGGGCAAGCCTGGGTTTACAACAGCCGACTTTGGTTCTAATGGGGTGGGAATTCACTCCCCTGGTAACTATAGCTGGTGGGCTTGTGCATTAGCCGAATTGATTGTTACCTGTGGCTTTGTGCTGCTGATATTGAGCGTAACATCAACTCCTACTTTTAAGCAGTCTGCACCCATCCCCATAGGTTTAGGGCTTACTTTGGCGCATCTTATCCTGATTCCGGTGACAAATGCCAGCGTAAATCCGGTGCGATCGCTAGCCACAGCTATCTTTACTCAAGATTGGGCATTGGCTGACCTTTGGATTTTTATTGTGTTTCCAATTTTAGGTGGAGTTTTGGCGGGTATGGTTGCCCGATGGCTGCAAGAACCAGACATTTAATCGCGTTGCAGAACAGTGGGATGAATTGGGGGAAAGAGGGTTTTCCGATTTTTGCATAGATGTGGTACATGTCATGTATCGCCAGACTGAGATATTTTCAGGTGGCTTTCAAGGGATAATCTTCTTATACAGCAGCCTACACGGAGAAATTAATATGACATCTCCAGAAACGATTACATGGCTAAAAGAACGGACGAGTTTAGGAATTCTCTCGCCATTGGTGTTAAATGCGATCGCTCAAGTAATTGAAGAACAAGTAGTAAGTGCCGAAACTGACTTAGTTAGCGAAGGCACTCCTCCAGAAGCCCTTTATATTCTTGTAGAAGGTCAACTCGAAAGCAATAGCACCAATGAAACCAACCCAGCCTTAGCTTGTGGATTCCTCCCCGGTGCAGTGATTGAACTCAAAGAATTACTGTTGGATGAATTAACTCCATTCACAATTACTACGGTAACTGAATGTCACTTCTGGGTTGTACCTGGTGCTAAATTTCGTGAATTAGCCACCCAATACCCGGAAATTGCTCAGGCTTTTTCGCGTCAATTGGCTCAAGAATTAGCTCAGGTAACATCTGCGCTTGGCTATGAACAAGAACGTTCTGTAGCTTTGCGACCATATTTAGTTACCAAAGCGCAACGCGGAATTGTCGGTACAAGTCGTTATGCTGTAAGACTGCGCGAACAAATTCGTTTATCGGCGGCTGACCGTAAATCTGTTGATATTTTTGGAGAACCAGGGTTAGAAAAAGACAATATAGCAGCCCTGCTCCACTTTGGTTCTCCAAAACGGCGAGAACCCATTATTAAAGTAAATTGTGGTATTCTGCAAACTAGCGGTGCAGATTTATTCGGTCGCGCTGGCGGTAAACCAGGATTGTTGGAATGGTTGGGAGAAGGTACTTTAGTTCTCAACAACATCCAAGAATTACCTGAAGAATTGTTACCTTCGGTGACGCAGTTGCTCAAAACTGGCACATATACCCCCGTCAGTCGTTCGGGAGAAGCAGCACCTGAATCTCGCCCCAGTAAAGCCAGAATTTTGATTGTTTCCGAAAAAACTCAGCCGACAATTGAACGCTGTATCGGTCACATTATTAAAGTACCACCGCTACGGGTGCGGAAAGCTGATGTTCAGGCACAGGTTGAATATTATACTAGTCTCTATATTCGAGCTAGAGGCGTTCCGAAACCGCATATTACCCCAGAAGCTTTGCGTCGCCTCCAATCTTATGATTTTCCTGGTAACCTCAAGGAATTGAAAAATCTGGTAGAAAGAGCGATCGTGCAAGCAGAGGGTGCTAATGAATTAACAGAAGAAATTTTCTGGCCAGCCGAAACGAAGAAAAAACGATTTCGGGTGAATCTGTTAAATGCTTATCCTCGTTTGCGGCAGTTTTTACGGAGTCCGTGGTGGCCCGATCGCATTAACTATGGTTTTACTGCAACGGCTTTTGCAATTATAGTTGCAGTATTATTTATTGGGCCACAAACCCGCGATCGCAATTTCGTATTAAATCTATTTTGGGCTTGGTGGTGGCCTTTCTTCCTCTTTCTCTTTCCCTTTTTAGGCCGTGTGTGGTGTTCTGTTTGTCCCTTCATGATTTACGGGGAAATTACCCAAAAGTTATCCCTCTGGCTGTGGCCTCGAAAACTCAAACGCTGGCCCAGAGAGGAAGCTGAAAAATGGGGCGGATGGTTCATGTTTGGTTTGTTCACCCTAATTTTTTTATGGGAAGAACTCTGGCATTTAGAAAATACCGCCTATCTCAGCGCTTGTTTGCTACTGTTAATTACGGCTGGGGCGATGATTTTCTCTGCTCTTTTTGAGCGGCGATTTTGGTGTCGTTATCTTTGTCCCATCGGCGGGATGAATGGTTTATTTGCCAAACTCTCAATGACGGAACTTCGCGCACAGCAAGGTATTTGTTCTGCCAGTTGCACCACATATCAGTGCTATAAAGGTGGGCCGCAAAAGGGCGAAGGCATGGAAACTAATGGATGTCCTTTATATTCCCACCCAGCGCAGTTAGAAGATAACAGAGATTGCGTACTGTGCATGACTTGCCTAAAAGCCTGTCCCCATCGTTCCGTTGAGTTCAACTTGCGTCCCCCTGGAATTGAACTGTGGACAACTCATGTACCCCGCACCTATGAAGTAGCATTATTATTTTTGCTATTGGGTGGAATATATCTGCATCGCTTGCCAGAATTGCAATCTTGGTTGGGGTTACAACTGAATTTAAATCAGTTTTGGCAGCACTTAGGATTATCGCTGCTAGTGTTAATTATCCCACTGATTTTTACCTTTGGGGCTTATGGCTTGCTGCAACTGTTCAACTTTAACCGTAAGTCTCGATCGTTTGTAGAACTTGCTTATGGCTACCTACCATTAGTGTTAGGGGGAAACTTGGCTCATTATCTGCGTTTAGGCTTAGGCGAAGGCGGGCGGATTTTACCCGTGACCTTTGCTACCCTTGGTTTTAGTGGTGAACAATTGCCAATATTGGTTGCTCACCCCGCCGTGATTGCCTTTTTGCAAGGTGCAACGATAATTTTCTCAGTGTTAATGACTATGTTGTTAACGCAAAAGATAGCCAAACAACCAGTGCGATCGCTCATACCGCAACACCTAGCAGCGATCGCGTTAGCAGTTAGTATGTGGGCGATTATCGTGTTTTGAGCTTGTGGTTTAGCATAACTATTTATGCGGACATGATATTACGCATCAAGTACGAAATGTAGAGGCAATTCATGAATTGCCCCTACGATAAATCAAGGCTTTCTTTAACCACCGTCAAGATTTTTTCTAGGCATCTTACGCCAAGCATGGTAGTATAAGGTAGGAGGTATAACTAATGCTTGTTTTTGAGTTCAAAGCTTATGGGAAGTCAGCCCAGTTTGCAGCAGTAGACGACGCAATTCGTACTGGCAAGTTTATCCGCAATAGTTGCATTAGGCTATGGATGGACGTTAAAGGCACGGGTAAAAACGATTTGCAGAAATACTGTGCTGTACTTGCGGCTAATTTTCCTTTTGCTAATGAACTCAATTCTATGGCTCGTCAAGCTTCTGCTGAACGAGCGTGGTCTTCTATCTCTCGGTTTTATGACAACTGCAAGAAAGGTATTTCAGGTTTAAAGGGATATCCCCCATTCCAAAAAGACTGTCGTTCTGTTGAGTACAAAACATCAGGATGGAAGCTTGCAGATAACCGTAAATCCATAACCTTTAGTGATAAAAAAGGTATTGGAAGGCTAAAGCTTAAAGGCACTCGTGACTTGCATTTCTACCAAATCAACCAAATTAAACGGGTAAGGTTGGTAAAACGTGCGGATGGTGTGTATGTGCAATTTTGTATTGACGTAGATCGTTCTCAAGACATAGAACCTACTGGTAATACCGTTGGGTTAGATGTGGGATTGAAAGAATATTATACCGACTCTAACGGGATAATGATTGAGAATCCTAAGTTTCTTCGTATTGGGGAGAAGGTTCTTAAACGTTCCGGGCGTCGTGTTTCCAGAAGGGTAAAAGGTTCAAAGAATAGGGGCAAAGCTAAGACTTTTTTAGGGAAACGCCACCTCAAAATAAGTAGGCAACGTAAAGACCATGCTGTGAAATTAGCACGGTGCGTAATTCAGTCTAACGACCTGGTAGCTTATGAAGATTTGAGGATTAAAAATATGGCGAAAAATCATTGTTTAGCTAAGTCTATTAATGACGCATCTTGGTATCAGTTGCGTGTCTGGATTGAGTACTTTGCAAAAGTATTTAAACGTGTCACGGTTGCGGTTAACCCGCAATACACGAGTCAAGAATGCTCTAGCTGCGGTGAAATTGTGAAAAAAACTCTATCTACTAGAACCCACGTTTGTAAATGTGGATGTGTCATGGATAGAGACGAAAACGCAGCGAGAAATATCCTTAGTCGGGGATTGGGTACGGTAGGGCATACCGGAACCTTTGCGCTAGACGCAAGCAACGCTTTAGGAGATGAGTCCTCTACTCAATCTGGCGTAAGCCTGATTGAGCAAGTCATGTCTTAGATTCAAGAATCCCCGTTCCCTTTAGGGCGGGGAGTGTCAATTAGTTATTTCTATCTTCTTGTAATAGCCATATAAATATATTTTTAACTACAATATTAACTTCTTCTGTAATTTGATTTTTCTACTGTGTAATTACACGTAGAATACATCAAGTCTAAAACTCCTAATAAAAAATTACAGACAACAAACTAATGACACAGCCTAGCTCCCACGATAAAAATAGCTTTCTTTATCCTCGTAGCAGATATTATGGTAAATTCCAGCCAGAAACCTTAGCGTTTAATGCCAACCTCCAAGAATTTGCCCAAAAAATTAGTTACATTACTTGCCTAGAAACTGCTGGAAAGCTGTCTCCAGAAGAAGCTTACGAGCAAGTTAGGGCGCTTTGGAAAAAATTGAAACATAGCAAAAAGGAACTGGCTATTGGCGTAAATAAAGAAATTTAATTTAATAAGTAAGTGGGTCAAATTAGATATAAAACCTCACCCTGCCTCCGGCTAAAACCTCACCCTGCCTCCGGCTTCCCTCTCCTTACTAAGGAGAGGGATTGAGGGTGAGGTTTTTTCTTATGTTTAATTACGTCTATCTACTTAGAACCGAATGCAATACTGCTTGGTTAAGACCCAAAGCCTTGTGTAGAGACGCGAAATTTAGCATCTCTACATTCTTTTTCGGAGATTTCTAGGATTTGAAGAGTTAATTTAACTTGAATTTCGGGAATTATTATACTAACCACCAAAATCTATTATAAAACAACATTTGGCCAAGTAATAATGCTTAAATTAATTGCTCGTATCCCGGATTATACTATTACAAGTTTAATTTATGAAGCTACTGCCACAGTAATTTATCGAGCATACTCCAAGGCAAACGGGCATTCAGTTGTCATCAAACTGCTCAAAGCAGAGTATCCGACTGTCAAAGAAATTGCTCAGATTAAGCACGAATACGAAATTATCCAAAAGTTGAACATTGCAGGTGTCATCAGAGCTTATGAATTAATCAGTTACGATAACGGCTACAGTAATGGTCTAGCACTGGTTTTAGAAGACTTTGGTGGAGAATCTTTAAAAGCTCAGATATCTAATACAGGCTTTGAACTTACGAAATTTCTCAACATCGCCGGTCAAATTACTGAAACTTTAGGAGAGTTACATAATCATCAGATTATTCATAAAGATGTTCAGCCGGAAAACATTCTTTATAACCCCAATACCGAAAAAATAAAATTGATTGACTTCAGCATCGCTTCGCTGCTGTCAAAAGAAAGCCCAGAAATCAGTAGCCTCAACCTCCTAGAAGGAACGCTGGCTTATATGTCGCCAGAGCAAATCGGACGCATCAACCGAACTTTAGATTATCGTACAGATTTTTACTCATTAGGTGTCATTTTCTACGAAATGCTCACGGGTCGGCTCCCCTTCCAAAATGCTCAAGACCCAATGGAATTGGTGCATTGTCACATTGCGAAAATTCCAGTAGCTCCGCACGAGATTAATCCTAATGTACCATCGGCAATCTCTGCGATCGCTATGAAACTTCTGAGTAAAACTGCTGAAGACCGCTATCAGAGTGCTTACGGGTTAAAGGCTGACCTAGAGCAAGCAGCGATACAACTGCAAACAAAAGGCAGCATTGACCTTTTTAACTTAGGCCAGCAAGATTTTTCGCATCAATTCCAAATAGCTCAAAAACTTTACGGTCGAGAAGTAGAAGTGGCAGCTTTAATGGCTGCCTTTGAAAAAGTTAGCCTTGGTTCGAGCGAAGTTGTGTTGGTAGGAGGATATTCTGGTATCGGCAAATCCTCACTAGTTAACGAAGTTCACAAACCGATTGTCCGGCAACGAGGTTACTTTATCGGTGGCAAATTTGACCAACTTAAGCGAGATATTCCTTATGCTTCTTTGATTCAAGCATTTCGAGAATTGATGCGACAACTGTTAACTGAAAGCCAAGCCAGAGTTGAGGTTTGGAAAAATAAATTACTACAAGCATTGGGAGCTAATGGTCAAGTTATTATTGATGTCATCCCGGAAGTAGAACTGATTATTGGGCAGCAAGCGCCTGTACCGCAGTTGGGCGTTGCTGAGTCTCAAAACCGTTTTAATCGAGTGTTTAAGAAATTTATCCATGCCTTTACTGCTGCGGAACATCCCTTAGTACTATTTTTAGATGACCTGCAATGGGCAGATGCTGCCTCTGTGAAGTTGGTCGAAAATTTGATGACTGACCCAGAAAGCCGGTATCTATTAATGATTGGGGCTTACCGAGATAACGAAGTTAGTCCCACTCATCCACTGATATTAATGTTAGAGGCAATTCGAGCATCTGGGGCTATTGTTGAAGAGTTGTTTTTGAAGCCATTAGCAACACCTCATATTAATCAACTAGTTACTGATACCTTCAATTGCGAATCATCTCAAGCAGAACCTTTAGCCGATTTGCTGTTTCAAAAAACCCAAGGTAATCCCTTTTTCTTGACTCAGTTACTAAAAGTACTACATCAAGATAATCTTTTGACATTTGATTATCGTTCGGGTTTATGGGAGTGGGATCTTAACAAAATACAGGAACAAGCCATTACCGATAATGTAGTCGATTTAATGGTGAATAAAATTCAAAGACTCTCAGAACCAACGCAGCAAGTTTTACAATTAGCTGCTTGTGTTGGGAACCGTTTTAATTTAGAAATTCTAGCTGTAGTAAACGAAAAATCTGCATCGGCAACAGCAGTTGATTTATGGCCAGCTTTGCACGCAGGATTAATTCTTCCTTTGAGCGATACTTACAAAATTCCTCAGTTGTTGAATCAGTCAGAATTGGCAATATACTGCAATACTGCGGTACAAGTTGACTATAAGTTTTTGCACGATCGCGTTCAGCAAGCTGCCTATTCTTTAATTCCAACCGACCAGCAACAACAAGTACACCTGAAGGTTGGAAAATTACTATTACATAATACTGAAAAAGCCCAGTTAGAAGAACATCTTTTTGATATTGTCAATCATCTCAATGCTGGCGGCTCATTGATTGTGGAACCAGCAGAAAGATATGAATTGGCAGAATTAAATCTGAAAGCAGGTCAGAGGGCAAAATCATCTTCGGCGTTTGTCACTGCACTCAAGTTGCTAGAAACAGGGATGAGTTATCTACCGGAAAATAGCTGGCAAGATAATTATTTACTTACCTTAAATTTATATTTACAAGTTGGAGAAGCAGAATTTTTAAATGGAAAATATGAGGAAGCTTTGCTGATTTTTGAGCAGACTTTCAGCCAGGTTAAAACTACTCTTGATATGTGTCGGGTGAATGAATATCGAATTATGTGTTATCGGATGGAGAATGATTTAAACTCTGCATATAAAATTGGGTTAAACACCTTGGAACTTTTAGGCTTAGAGTTTACAGCTTATCCCGATGATGCCTATCTGTTGGAAAAACTTAATCAAACCAAAAAAGTGATTGGCGATCGCTCAACTTTTAGTCTTGCAGAATTACCGCCAATGCAAGACGAAGAGAAGTTAATGGCTCAACGCATTTTAAAAGAAGTTTGGCCTATTGCCTACTTTTTAGGATCTAAAGCGTTGCATATCACATCGATGAATATAACTCAACTTTCAGTTCAGTATGGCAACTCACCAATTTCGGTATTTGGCTATATGCTTTATGCTTTTAATTTGGTGTTTCAATATGGTGAGGTAGATTCGGGTTATGAGTTTGGTGAGCTATCTTTGCATTTGCACGAAGTTTTAAGAACGAAGGAATTAGAAGCAAATATTTTGAATATGTGGGGCGGTTTAGTTTGTCACTACAAAGACCATATTAGCCAGAGTAAACCTTATTTATTGAAGGGATTTAATAGTGGTTTAGAAACAGGTTCTTATCAATGGTCTGGTTATTGTTCAGTTAATTTTTTATGGCAATGTTTATTTGGAAATGAATCTTTAGAAAAAACCGCAGAAATAGCCGAAGATTTTATTCCTAGCCTCCGCAAGATTGACAAAAATATGTTGAACTACCATCTGCTGGCTATGGAAGCGATCGCTAATCTGACTAAGCCAGCAAAAAAGATTGACGAACTTGTGGGAATTTGGGCAGATGAACGGCAAGTATTAGAGTTTGCACTGGCATCTTCGGATATGTTGAGTGCATTTGTAGTTTACATCTATAAACTTGCGCTCTGTAACTGGTATGGAGAATATACCAAAGCTGTTGAATATGGAGAGAATGCCGAAAAATTTGTTGGGGGAGCGCGAGGGATTTTTATTAATCCTGTTTTCTATTTTCACCAAAGTATTGCCTTAGCAGGGGCTTATGCGGAGGTAGATATCGCAACTCAAGTTATTTATTTGCATAAACTAAATGCCAACTTAGAAAAATTCCAGCAATGGGCAATGCACTGCCCAAGCAATTATCAACACAAGTTCCTGCTGATTCAAGGTGAAATTGCTCGAATTGGTAAACAAGATTATCAGGCAATGGAACTGTATGACAAAGCGATCGCTTCTGCTGCTGAAAACGGTTATTTACAAAATGAAGCCTTGGCAAACGAACTCGCATTTCGATTTTACTTAGCCAAGGATAGGAAAAACTTTGCCAAAATTTATTTAAAAGAAGCCCGCTATTGCTATTTAAAGTGGGAAGCTACGGGTAAAGTTCGACAACTAGACGAACAATATTCCCAAATTTTTAGAGATACAGTCGAGCGGCGTATAGCTACAAAGCAGATTCAGGATATTTCTGAAGTTAAAACCCAAACTCTAGATATCAGCACAGCCATTAAAGCATCCCAAGCACTCTCAAGCGAGATGGAGTTAAATCCTCTGCTGGAGAAGATGATGACGATTGCGATCGAGAATGCTGGGGCCCAAATGGGTTATTTACTTGTAAAACGCGAGAACCAGTGGGTGATTGAAGCCGAAGGAAGCATTGATCGAGATGAAGTGACAGTGCGATCGTCGAGTCTGTTTCAAGTAAAGCATAAACTACCAGTTTTGCTAATTAACTATGTTGAAAGAACAAAAGAAAATTTGGTTTTAGACGATGCTAGCCACACAGAGCGTTTTGTGAGTGACAAATATATTATTGCCAATCAACCCAAATCAATTTTGTGTTTGCCTTTCGCTCATCAGGGTAAGCTAACTGGAGTTCTTTACCTGGAAAATAACCTCACCACCGGAGTCTTTACCGCAGAGCGATTAGAGGTACTAAACTTATTAACTTCGCAAGTTTCCATATCTATAGAAAATGCTCGGCTCTACACAAATTTGCACATCTACTCCCAGGAGTTAGAGATTTCAGAAACACAAGCGCGTGAAAAAGCAAAAGAGTTAGAACACACACTTGATGAATTGAAGCTCACCCAGTCTAAGATGGTGCAAAGCGAAAAAATGTCTAGCTTGGGGCAGTTGGTGGCAGGCGTTGCTCACGAAATCAATAACCCAGTCAGCTTTATCTACGGTAACCTTACTTACGTTAATAATTATGTCAAAGACTTGATGAGCGTAGTACAACTTTATCAGCAGCAAAACCAGAATTTATCGCCTAAAGTTCAGGATGAAATAGATGCGGTTGACTTAGATTTTTTGATGGAAGACTTACCTAAGCTATTGGCTTCAATGAAAGTCGGAACCGATCGCATTCGCCAGATTGTATTATCTTTACGAAACTTTTCCCGCCTAGACGAAGCTGAAGTCAAAGCCGTTGATATCCATGAGGGCATTGATAGTACCCTGATGATTTTGCAAAATCGGCTCAAACCCCAACCAGATCATCCGGGAATTCAGGTAATACAGGAGTACGGCAACCTGCCACCCGTAGAATGTTATCCTGGCCAACTGAATCAGGTATTTATGAACCTGATCGCAAATGCGATCGACTCTTTAGAAGAATTTAACAAACATCGAACTTATGCCGATATCGCACGTCAGCCAAGTATAATTACAATTCGTACTACTGTTGAAGGCGATTTTGCCGTCATCCGCATTGCTGACAACGGCTCTGGTATCAGCGAAAATGTGCGGCGGCAACTCTTCACACCCTTTTTTACTACCAAACCTGTTGGTAAAGGCACTGGTTTAGGGCTATCTATTAGTTACCAGATTGTGACTAATAAGCATCGAGGGCAGTTGGAGTGTGTATCGGTTTTAGGACAAGGGGCTGAATTTATTGTCTCTATCCCCCTTCAGGCAAGGTAGGGGAGCATTCTGACTTTTCACGGTATCTGGAAAACCTCTCTCTAAATCTCTCTCCAAAAGGAGAGAGACTTTGAATTTTCCCCCTTTTCGTGTCGGGAAGGGGGTTAGGTTTTCGTGGACTTTTCCACATAACCTGAATTGTCAGGTGTAGGTTGGGTTGAGGAACAAAACCCAACATTTCGGGGGCTTTGTTGGGTTGCGCTTTGCTTAACCCAACCTACAATTTTTCTGCCCCCTGCCCCCAGTCTCTAACAAATAAATTAGTGCTTCTACTAAAGCCTGATTTTGTTCATCAGTACCAACAGTAATGCGTAATTTATCATCTAATCCAGGCTGCTTGAAGTAGCGGATTAAAATTCCCCGTTCCTTAAGTTTTTGATAGAGATATTCTGCGTTTGCTTCTCTTGGCTGTACCAGCAAAAAGTTAGCTTGGGAATCCCAAAGGTGAAAACCTAAGTGTTTTAAGTCTGTTGCTAACTGATTCCGCGATGCTTTAATCTTTGCCACACAAGCATTTTTATAAGCTTGATCGGTAATAGCAGCCGTACCAATTGCACAAGCGATCGCATCAATGTTATAGCTATCTTTCACCTTAAACAATCCCTGCAACAGCTTGGGATTTGCCACCCCAAATCCCAACCGCAATCCAGCCAACGAGTACCCTTTAGAAAGTGTGCGAATTACGATGACGTTTTCGTAATCCTTTACCAAAGCCAATGCATTCTCTTCGGTAAAATCTATGTATGCTTCGTCAACCACTAAAATTCCAGATAACTGGCTGGCTAATTTTCGCAGATCATTTGTTGCTACCACATGCCCCGATGGACTATTAGGCGATGCAATAAATGTCACACATCCATTGGCAGCAACCAGTTCTTCCAAAGGTAAACTGTAGTCATCGCTGTAAGGAATCTCGGCAATTTCCGCACCTTGCATTTCTGTTAATGTGCGATATAACACATAAGTTGGCATCGGATAAACTACCTTCTTCCCAGGTTCTGCACAGGCTCGAATCACCACACTCAACAATTCGTCACTGCCATTTCCGACAATTATCCAATCGCTAGGAACACCTAAAACTTTACTTGCAGCTTCCCGGAACTCCCCCCCGAAAGGTTCTGGATACCTTCGCAACCACTCGCCATCTATATTTTGCAGCACAGCTAGCGCCGCCGGCGAAGGAGGATAAGGGTTTTCGTTACTGTTGAGTTTAATTATCTGTGTACCGCGTTGGGGCTGCTCACCAGGAATGTAGCTAGCCATTGCATCAACATTAGAGCGAAAGTAGTTGGTCATATAGAGCATGAGATATGGAAAAAACAGATTCAATTTTGGATTTTAGATTTTAAATTTTAGATTCACTCTAGATAATTAAATCTTTTCCCTCACCCCCAGCCCCTCTCCCGATTCCGGGAGAGGGGAGACACATAATTTCTAGTTCCCCTTCTCCCATCTTTGGGAGAAGGGGTTAGGGGATGAGGGCTATCAAGTTTTTTGCACCTGACGGGATGCTCCGGCCAGCTATGCGTAGTGTTTCGCAGAAAAGCTATTATCTGTTAGGGAATAATTGTTAATCTACCTGATTTTAGGCTTAACCCAGAAGTATTGACAAATGACAAATGACAAATCATTACCGATATATTATTTTTTACAAACCCTATGGCGTTCTTAGCCAGTTTACAAAAGATGCTCCTACACATAGCACTCTGAAAGATTATATTGATGTATCTGATGTGTATCCTGTGGGACGCTTAGACTGGGATAGTGAAGGGTTGCTGCTGTTAACGAACGATGGACAATTGCAACATCGTCTCGCGCATCCGCGTTTTGGTCATAAACGTACTTACTGGGTACAGGTAGAGCGAATTCCAGATGCAGATGCGATAAAAAGGTTGCAAACAGGTGTGGAAATTCAAGATTACCGCACTCAACCAGCAGAAGTTAGGCTGTTACCAGAAGAACCACAGCTAGCTGAACGCAATCCGCCGATTAGATTTCGCAAAAATATACCGACAGCTTGGCTAGAAATGACTTTGACTGAGGGAAAAAACCGCCAAGTACGGCGCATGACTGCGGCTGTAGGGTTTCCGACTTTGCGGCTGGTTAGGGTTAGCATAGCCCACTTACAATTAGATGACCTACAATTGGGTCAATGGCGCGATCTCACCACATCTGAACTTCAATTTCTGCATAATTTCAGTAAATCGAAAAGTTTTCTTCCAAAGGCGAATCCTCTCTAAGGAATAAGAATTAAATAATATACAATTTATGTCCCTGGGTTACCTCACCCTCAATCCCTCTCCTTATAAAGGAGAGGGAAGTTAGATAGAGGATGAAGTTTTGCATTTTATTTAATCCACGTTCCTAACAGAAATCGACTTTCTGCTATGAGCTAGTGACATCGTGTCCGCTTAAAGATTTATCATTAAGACCGCAGGGGGAAAGAGGATTTTTGCATAGATGTGGTAACTGTAACTAAGTAAGCGGGCGCAAATAATCATCACTGGCTCGTAGTTGCGCTTTAGCGCTAAAGCGCAACTACGAGCCAAATACAGAGATTTTACTTTTCGTTACATACTTTGGTTTTATCTTGCCTACCTACTTAATTAGCTGGACATGATATGACAAGCTTTATTTATTTTGAACCAATCTAAAATCTAAAATCTAAAATTGCTATGACTCAAGAACAACAAACCGCAATTACAGGTATCTATGAAGTCTGTATTGGGATTCCAGAGCCAATTTCTGCAATTCAGTATTGGGAGCAATTTGGCTATCGCATTGGTGAAATGGGTGAATTAACCGCAGATGTAGCTAATCAATTATATGGGGTGAATTCATCTTTACGCTCAATTCGCCTCTACCACCAAAATTCAGATCATGGTTTGATCCGGCTGATGGTTTGGCAAAACCCCAGCCATGAAGGTTTGGGAACAGCTTCAATGAAAATTAAAGGCAATCGCTGGGCGACAAGCTTAACGGCAGATGTTTTAAGTATCTTAAATCATATAGAGGATGCAAAAGGGGCAGGTTTGCCTATTAGGTATACTAACCCTTATTGGGAAGTCATCTACAACAAAGAGAGGAAAAGCCGTCCTTTTATTGAGCCAGCAGCTGGTGTGCGAGAAATGCTACTACTACAACCATTAGCTCGACAGGTTTTATTTCAACGCTTTGGCTATACATTACCGCATTACGGACAAGTTAACCATAATGCGGCTCTCAAGACTAGTCAGTTTACCCATCTAGGAATCATTGTTCAAGATGACAGCAAAGAAACGCTGAAGTTTTATGAAGAAGTTTTAGGTTTGCTGCGTGTGCGTGATGATGTCGAAACTAGCTATGAATCTTCACCAGCAGGTAAAGATATTTTTGACCTTAATCCTGGTGAAAAGTTTATTGTCACGACGTTTGACGATCCCCGTTCTTCTAAGTCTGATCTGATGGCCGCCCGCAGTGGTAGACTTTATATTATTCGATTCCCAGAAGAGATAAATTTAGAATCGCGCTTTGAAGCTGCCCAACCAGGTAGCTTGGGTATGTCTTTATATACCTACCGGGTAAAGGGAATACAGGAGTATTGCGATCGCATCAAAGCAAGTACTGTACAAAAAGTTACAGATATCATTAGTAATGAGTTTGGCGAGACGAGTTTTTCTTTCGTTGCGCCAGATGGCTACTTCTGGACTTTGCTAGAAAGTAATTAAATAATTCGGCAACGCCATATTTTTAATCTGTAATTCTGGCGAGCGCAATTTTCTCTTCTTTAATTTAGTTGCTCTGTACCATCAAGGAATAATTACCTTATATGTATTATCAGTACTTACAGGGGATTTGGAGTAGTTATTAAGATTGGATGAGGGGACATTCGATCCTTTACTATAAGTTGAACCGCTCGGAAGTTGGGAAGCAGTGTTTAATGTGTTTTCGGCATTTTCACTAGCAGTCTGACGTCCTTCAAATTCGTGTAAATCAAGGTGTTCGAGTAAAGTGATGCCTTTTAAAGAAGCCAAGTCGGGATTATTCGCTTTATAGTTACCAACGTCAAAGAAGGGTGAAGACTTACGCCCTTCATTTATCCCATTGATTTCAAAATGCTGCAACAACTGACTGTTGTTCAAATTAGCCAAGTCTTTGTTGTTAGCGCGATAGTAGTTGAAGTCAAAATAGGGTGAGAACTGACGCCCTTCGTTTATCCCATTGATTTCCAAATCGTTCAACAGTTGAGAGTTATTTAGGTTTGCCAGGTCAGAGTTAAGCGACTTATATTGCCCTAAACTGAAAAGTGGATCAAAATCACGTCCCTCAGAAATACCGTTGTTTTCCAGATGATTAAATAGTTGCTCGTTGTTAAAGCTTTTGAGGTCACTGTTGGAATCTCGATAATAGGTGAGGTCAACAAATGGAGAGAAAGTGCGTCCCTCAGCTACACCATGATTCTCGAGATGATCTAACAATTGGCTATTGTTAAGATTTTTTAGGTCAGAATTGCTAGCCCGATAGAAACTCAAATCCACAAGTGGTGAGAAGGAACGACCTTGGTTTAAACCATAAGCCTGGAACTGGGATAAAGCTTGAGTATCGTTTAAACCAGCTAAGTCGGAATTGGCAGCCCGATAAAAATTGGCATCAAATACGTCGTTGATATTTAGAGACATATCAGTAACCCCCTTGCATTTAAGTGTTTCTACTGTTTATGTTGTTATTCTTGCATAAAAAATAACCATGTTGTCAATGCAGAAAATTGCAACATTATTTTCTTTAATTGTGGTTATGGGGTTAAGCCAAGATACGCGCTTTTTTAGATACACTGTAAAGAATTATTACAATGATTGTTTTTTTGGTTTCTTAATTTACGGGAATTAAACCCTTAAACTTTTAGGACTTACGCAAAATGACCAAAAAACGAACCGTATTGACGCAGAGAAGCCAGTGCGCCCTTGCGGGTCCCCCGACTTGTCCCTTGCGCGTCTCCCCTTCGGAGAAGCAACTGGCGCGACACAGAGGAATAAGAGTTTGAGAGAGTTTTTGCGTAAGTCCTGACTTTGTTAAATCCGTGTTCCTAAGCGGGAGCATCCCAATTTTGGCTTAAATCTTTTCCCTCACCCCCAGCCCCTCTCCCATCTGAAGGAGAGGGGAGACATAATTCTAGTTCCTCGAATCCCATATGAAGGGATTCGGGGTTAAGGGATGAGGGCAAACACAAAGTTTTTGCACCTGACGGGATGCTCCCTCCTAAGCAGCGTTTATTCTTTGTAAACCAGTGTAAATATTAAACCGTTCTCCGCGCAGGAATCCAATTAAGGTAATTCCGAATTCCTTGGCGACAGACACCGCCAAACTACTGGGAGCGGAAACAGAACAGACAATGGGAACTCCAGCAGTTGCAGATTTTTGCAAAATCTCAAAACTAGAGCGTCCGCTCACTAAAACAATACAATCATTTAAAGGCAATTCGTCACAGAGCAAAGCTGTACCAATTAATTTATCCAAAGCATTGTGTCGTCCTACATCTTCGCGCAAGTTTATCAGTTGTCCTTGAGCATTGAAGGTAGCCGCAGCGTGTAAACCCCCTGTAGCAGTAAAGATACCTTGAGCCGCCCGGAGCTTATCAGGTAGGCTATAGATGATCTCAGGTGTTACTGTTGGGCCAGCAGGAATCACTGGACATCCCCGCAGACGCAAAGCTTCAAGGCTAGCTTTACCACACACCCCACAGGCGCTACTAGTGTAGAAATGACGCTCCAAAGGCTGTAAGTCTGGAATCAAACCATCCCGCAGTTCTACATTTACGATGTTATGGCGCTGCTCACCATCTACCAATTCATCCACACAGTAACTAATCCGTCGGATATCTTCTCTGTGGCTAACGACTCCTTCACTGTAGAGGAAACCAGCTGCTAGTTCAAAATCTGCTCCTGGTGTTCGCATAGTTACAGCTACTGTCTTCTGGAGAGGGACAAGGCGAATTTCTAAAGGTTCTTCGGTGGTGAGTTGGTCTAAACGCGATCGCATTTTACCATTTTCCACTACCCAGACACTGGCTTTGGTCTTGCTTTTAGTTGGCATTTTCATATTTATGAGAGTTGATGAATCTAAATTTTGATACTAATCTGGGAACAAAGTAATGCTATTTGTATATCAGATGTCAAAGTAATTCGTAGTTACAAGACGCTCTCTACGAGACGTTAAAAGCGTAGCTTGCAACTCTTACAGAGTCCGTGGACTTGCTTGGCGCGTCGCTATCAGTATTGGTTACTGTAACCTCTTAATTACGAATTACGAATTAGTAATTATTTGGTTTACTGTTGATGCTCACCAACTACTTTATGCGGTTTCTCTTTAGGAAGTAAAATGAACCTAAAACTTTTGGCTTTCAGAAAAATTTTATTTGCAATAGTCTTTGTGATTTCCCTTGGTTTTACAGGATACCTAGTGGCTAATAATATTAGTCAGAGAGTAATTGAAAAATCTCTTGCCAAACAAGTCATGTCTACCTCGACTGTAGGAAAAAGTTCTCAACTACAGAAATTTTTAAATGAGATAGTTATAGAACAGAAAGCCCCTGGGGCAGTAATGTATATTATTACGCCTAAAGGTTCTTGGCTGGGAGCATCTGGTGTCAATAATTTGTCAACCAAAACCCGGATGAAACCCACAGATGGCTTTTCTATTGCCAGTATGAGTAAAACTTTTGTGGCGGTGGTTGTGCTGAAATTAGTCGAGCAAGGAAAGATACAATTAGATCGAGCGATCGCTACCTACTTACCAAGAGATATCAGTCCTCATATTATCAACAGCGACAAAATTACAGTTCGTCAACTACTCAACCATACCAGTGGTGTTGCTGAATACTTAGATACAAAAGAGTTTATTAAAGCTACTGCGAAAAGAAGCCGCTCACAGCCTTGGACAGCCAGAGAAGCTATTAAGTATATGTACCGAGAGCAACCGCGGGCAAATCCCGGAGAAAAATTTATTTATACTGATTGCAACTACATTCTTTTGGAACTGATTGTTGAAAATATCACTAGGGGAACTCTTGCACAAGCAACCCGCAGTCAGATTTTTAAACCATTAGGATTAAAACATACCTTTACGGAATTGCGCGAACCGACAATTGGAGAAGTTGCTACAGGTTATGGCGATCGCAATAAAAATGGTAAGCTAGATAGCTACGCCAAAGTCAATGATGGTAATGGTTTAGGAGATGGTGCATTAGTTTCAACAGCACAAGATTTAGCCAAGTTCGCTAAAGCCTTATTTGCCAAAAAAACCTTACTCTCCCCGAAGACGATCAAAGAAATGTTGAAATTTAAAGATAATGGTGAAGGTTATAGCTATGGGTTGGGCGTAGAACGGTTTTCATCTCCTTTAGCAAAAGCAATTGGACATAGTGGTATAGCTTATGGCTTTACAACATTGCTTGCATATCTCCCTAATCAAGATACCACTATAATAGTGCTGCTAAACAATCAGGATGTTGATATTAAATCAGTAGCTAGGACAGGTCTAGATATTGTCGAGAATCATTGATAGTATTTTGTAATTATGCTTTTAGGGCTGACATTATCATGTTCACCCTACTAGTCTGATTCCATGATTTTTAGAGCTAATCTACATACTTTAAATCATATCTGGGTCAATGTTGAGTTCTCGCAATTTGGCTGCTAGGCGTTCAGCACGTTGTCGTTCTTGTTCAGCGACTTCTTCCGGTGTAGGAACTAGATTCCCTTCCGCAGTGAAATAGCGCAATTTATGTTCATAAACACCCAAGTACAAATTTAACTGCTGACTCCACAACCATCCTTGAGGATTAGGTTCTATCGGTTCATAAGTACCGCCAATCAAGATAAAGCCAGCAAATTCTAAATTATTGGGATCGAACCAAAAATATTCTGGTGTGCGAAAGATATCTTGAAAAATTTGTTTTTTCAAACCCTTGTCAGTTGCGGCTGTAGAATTCGAGAGAAGCTCTACAATTATGTTGGGATATTTCCCATCTTCTTCCCAAACAACCCAACTTTTGCGAACTTTGCGTTGACATCCCAGCACTACAAAAAAATCTGGACCCCGAAATTCTTCTGACCTCTTCTGGCGTTGGCTGTAGTAAATTGTTAGATTACCCGCAGCGTAAAAGTCATTGCTGTTTCGCCACCACAATTCCAAAGATTGCAATAGCAGAATTATTTGGCGTAGATGTAATTCGCTTTCTAATGGTGGTTCGTCACTATATAAATCCCCTAGAGGAAATATTACATCATTTGGGAATTCAAAATCTTTGGCGGCGGACATGGCTGGAAGTTTTGGGGTGATATGGGTGATATAAACTTACCGTAATCTAAGTTTGTTTTTCCAGAGGCGCGATCGCATTATAATCAAGAACCCCTTCAAGCGATCGCTGACTGTCACAGACGCTACTTAAAGTCTTAACATTTATCTTTGCTTTCCATACATCCAAACAGGCATTTTTGTAACTAGCAACTTGAGTTATCTATATCTGTCTTATGTAGTGAGTGTTATACCTACCCTAAGTGGGGTTATCTATTTACATTTATTCGTTAAGTTGTATGAAGTACTGAAAGTAAATTTTCTCAGTAAGTAACCGAAAAAATCAAAATATCCTTAACTTAGTTGGAGTTTTTTATGACTTACACAGCTGATGAAGCAACAAAACCAGCTTTAGAAACTTTTAAAGGCTTTGATGTAGATACTCAGCTAGCCCTACTTTGGTTCGGTTACCTCGATCTTAAAGAGCAGCTAAACCCAGCACCTCCTGAAAGCGTAGAAGCTATAGCTAAAGCAGTGTTCGACCAAATCCAAGATTTGTCTCAAGAAGAACAACTGCAAGCACAACGGGACATTATTAATGGTGCAAGCCAAACCTATAATAGTCTAAGTCCCAATACCAAATTAGACGTTTGGCTACTGCTGGCACAAGGAATGGACAATGGAACCGTAATTCAAGTACCTTCCGATTATCAACTTCCTGGTGAAACGGATGAATTTGTCGCATTGGTCAAAAAGCTAGAGTTTGAGCAACGCGTTAATTTTATGTTGAGTGTGGTGCAAGGGTTCGGTAGTTAAATCTTTTCCCTCACCCCCAGCCCCTCTCCCAAATATGGGAGAGGGGAGACATAATTCTAGTTCCCTTTCTCCCAAAGATGGGAGAAGGGGTTAGGGGATGAGGGCTATCAGTGGATGAGGGCAAACACAAAGTTTTTGCACCTGACGGGATGCTCCCCTAGAATTGAGGATAACTAAAAGTAAATAGATCAACCTGTAAGGACACAGCAATGCTTTGTCCCTACGATAGATATGGTTGAAATAAACTGGAAAAATGAGGCTTGATTCAGATTTTTTCCAACCGCACGATCGCATTATAATCAGGAACACCTTCGAGCGATCGCTTAGTTTTATCTAGTAGCACATTCCCTTCTGGCCAATGTACTTGCAAGTTTCGTGACTGAATTGGCGCAATATAAACTTGACAGAACAACTCGCCTAAATCATTCTTAAGAATGACGCGATCGCTATCTTTTAAACCCAACTGTGTTGCATCAGCAGCATTCATTAGCACCGCCTCTCGCATCGCCCCAGTAATTGCATCCTTGCGTTCCTGCACCATACTATTAAATTGTTTGCCTCGGCGCGTTGCTAATAAAAAATAACCCTCTGGTAATTCTCTTTCGCGTGGTAATAATACCCCAAAGTGGGCTTTACCATCTGCTGTAGGAAAATTCCAGCCAAAGCATAAATGTGAGCCGCCATACTGAAACTGATCGCCAGCCTGTTGTAAGTGTTGAATACCTGCATATTGGGGGACAACTTGAGCAATTTCTTCACGGATAGCAGCTGTGTCAACAAAAGCCAGCTTATCTGCCAAATCTGGCTTTACCCGCCTTGCTAATTCTAAAAATACTTCCCACTCAGGACGCGCTTCTCCAATGCGCGGCCCCGGAATCTCTGGACTGAAAATTACCCGGCGTTCGGTGTTAGTTTCTGTGACTCCCCCCGGTATTTCGTAGCGAGTCGTCGCAGGTAAAAGCACCACAGTATCAGCAGGTTCCACCAACATTTGGCTAGAGAGAACAATATCTATATGTACCCGCAGAGGTATTTTCTTCAGCGCCGCTTCCACATAATCTGGTTCTGGTAGTACTTCTAAAAAATTCCCGCCCACAGAAACCAATACTTCTATTTCTCCTTGATGTGCAGCGTTAATCATTTCTGGAGCAATTAAACCTTTACTTGCTGGCACTTCAAAGCCCCAATGTTGGCTCAATTGGGCAGCATTTTCTGAGGTAATGGGTTTACCACCAGGAAGTACTGTCGCGTAACATCCCATCTCTGCGCCACCCTGCACCCCAGAGTGGCCGCGAATTGGCATTAAACCGCAGCCTTCCCGACCAACAAAACCCTTGGTGAGAGCTAAGTTAATGATACTTCGCACATTATCTTCACCGCATTCATGCTGAGTAATGCCCATACTCCAAACAAATACGGCTTTATTCGCTTCATTGACCATTTTGGCAAAAGCGTACATTTCTTTACGAGATGTTCCAGAAAGCCGCTCTAATTCTTCCCAAGATTGGTTTTCTAACGATGCTTTGAGTTCGGCAAAGCCATCTGTGTAGAAATTTATAAATGACTCGTCTACCCAGTTGTTAGCAATTATATGTTTAATAGTGCCATTCAAAAATGCTATATCCCCGCCCATGTTGATTAAGAAGAAGTCTTCGGCAAACTTTGTACCGAAAACGGCACTTTCTACAATTGATGGTACCCAGTAGCGCTCCATTCCTGGTTCGCGGTAAGTATTAATAACTACAATTTTTGTGCCAGCTTTTTTGGCATAATGAAGATATTTAACGGTTACAGGCTGATTATTGGCAACATTAGAGCCAATGAAGACTAATAAATCAGTTCCAATCCAGTCTTTATAAGAACAGGTGGTAGCGCCTGCACCGAGAGCAGCTTTTAGTCCTGCTGTACTGGGGGAATGGCAAATGCGGGCAGCATTATCAATATTATTGCTTCCCATTGCCCGCACAGCTTTTTGGGTAGCATAATAAGTTTCGTTGACAGTACCGCGACTGGTAACATAGAAACTGAGGCGGTCTGGTGTGGTAGTGCGAATGCGATCGCTAATTACTCCTAAAGCTTCATCCCAACTCACACGGCGAAAGCCTTTTTCGCCTCGTTGACGGAGCATCGGGTATGGAAGTCTTCCCAAGTCACGTAATTGTCCACTTTTTTGCTTTTGTAACTGTGAAACATCTTCCAATAGCACAGGGTCAAAAGCTGGCATAGTATTCATCTGCAACAGCCGCAACCGGACATTGCACAGATGAATCCCATCTAAAGTCCAATCTTTCATCCCGGTTGTTCCGAGAGCGCAACCATCGCAGACACCTTTATCAAGAATATTCCATGCGTAAGGTAGTTTGTCACGAGACAGCCAAATCGCCCGAAATACCTCCCAATAATTATTAGGATACTGTTCGCCAATCCCGAAAGGCTTCCAACTTGCCCAGTGCTGGGGTGTCCAATATTTCTTGGGTTTTGGCAACATGACACGCCCCCTCCCTATAAGCTGATATGGTCATTCTCTACACTACCGTTTAAGTAGCATTTAAGTAGCATGATTTTTTAAAAGTTGGGACACTCAGCACTGACTATTTCTGGATGGCAATAGTAAGTTAAGGGACTTCCAAATAAAAAAATATCCCAAAACTGACGCAAAAATTCTCTATATTTCTTCTCTCTGTGTGTTCTCTGCGCGGCAGTCGCTCATGGGGGAAACCCCCAAGACCGCGCTGCCTTGTCTCTGTGGTTCGTTTATTTCGATAATTTATTTCTTGGAAATCCCTAATACCGTTTCGACGGTATCCCCAATCCACAGCGCGACTTTATCAGGCGATATCCCACCGCTGATGGACTAGGTAGCGAAAGTGTGGCGAGTAGCGTAAGAGGATTAGGACTTACGCATTAGGTACGAAATGTAGGGGCAATTCATGAATTGCCCCTACGGGAAATCAGGGCTTTCACTGCCTTGAAAGAGTAAGTCCTGAGGATGTTTGAAAAGTATTGGGTGAATAAAATTCGCTACTACACAAGCAACGTCCACCACCGTGGAGTAAGAGAAAATCAAGGGTTTCAAACCCACGGAGGTGGGTTTTGTCTGTATAGCCGCGACTTATAGTCGCCAGGTTGTCTAAAGTTGAGTCTTTTGTTGATAAATTTGCGGCGCAATAATCACTTGAATTTGCTTTTCGTGGCATCTTTGAGAAAAAACGTTAATTTGTTCGGACTCCTCTCCTTCAATTGACAAAGATTGCAAAAATCCTTGAAATCCTAAAAAAGCTAATTCGTAGATAGCTTTCTGACTAAAACCACCTTGAAAATAGCCCGTGTGGGTATCAACACCTTGAGGATCTCTATTGTTAATAGACTTGCGAATAAATGCCAAGGTTAGGAAAATATAATTCCCAAAATTTATCGCTGGCTTTTGGATGGCAGAACTAACAAGTCCTATTTGATTCATCCGGTCATCTTTATAATCTGTGCAGTCAAAATATGTAAATAAATCTGCGGGTTGTACCAAATCTTCTGACATTTGAGTTATTTCTTCAAGTCTTCTATGTTCTCTATTAGAAGAACGAATTTCTAAATATTTATAAGGGTTATCAAGACTGTAACCTTTGTCAGAGTCTTGTTTATGTAAATTAACAACTCCATATTTGGGTGTGTGACCTACTAAATCATTTTTATTGTTAAAATGCTTAACTGTTATATTACCAAGCCTGTAGCCACTAATCCGAGTTCGCGCTGGGAAACTAAAATAATTTGCAGCAGTAGAGGTAAATCGTAACGCTAAGTCTCCCTCATTACAAAATATATAAGCTTCTTCGCAGCGACGTAAAGAAGAACGAAGAAAATTAGCACGTCCTGGTAAGATACTTTCTACAGGAATATCAGGTGCAACTAGCACAAGTCTGCCTAATTTAAATACATTGCCAATATCAGAATCTGGTTTTTTATTAATAGATTTAATGTCAAAAACATCAGAGAGAATACGAATTACATCTGTAACTACAAAACAACCCATACTATGACTAATAAAAGATAATTTAATCCGTTGATTTGGGGGCAATTTTACAGTATAATCAAGCTGTCTAATCAATTCAACTAAATCTGTAACCCCATAATTACTCGCTCTATAAATATCACGAAAATAAGTAGAGAGCCTGAGAATAATTAATGTAAAAATAAGTGAAGATACAATGCCAGATAAAATTAACATCGCTGTGAACAAGTGAACGGCGGTATTATTCAAAATATTTAAGAACAATAAAACTATGGCAGACCATATACTAATTGTTAGTCCCAAAACTAAATTGATAGCTAGTAAAGTTGGTAGAGAAGAAAATGCGTTGATTAGCTTTTGCCTAAAGTCACCAGACTCATCCTTTTTTATGGGATTTTCCGATGGCCATCTATATCCGATAAAAATATACTTATTTGGTTGCTGAATATGCGTATTAACATATTCATAAATCTTTTTGCAGCCTATCTCTGTATCTGATGGTGTAGAACTATATCCATGAATATTTATAATAATTTCTGGTTCGGGGCTTAATTGTAAACTTTTAGCAATTTTCTCAATCATCTCTTGGGCTGAAGGTTCAGCTTGTTCATCATTGATATTAAAAAAGTTTTTATTAGCAACTGATGATAAATCTCTATTGGAATTATTTTCTTCTGTCTCAACGTTCAGTTTTGCAGTACTAACTACTAAATAACCAGAAATTGTTTCCTGATTACTTTTTTTAAATTCGTAAATTTTATATGGTTGATTGTCTGGCAGATTCTGATTAGCCTGAGAGTTCATCAGGTTTCTTTCCTTTTACAATTTAGGTTTACTATATTCTAAGAGAGCATTGACACACAAACGCGCAAACGTGCTACCCAAAAAAACAAGCCGTGTCAATTTGAGTGGGGTGCGATCGCTAAACACTCATTTTTAACCCTGGTAAGCATATCATTAAAAGCAGGAGTATAACGGCCATCTTTATCAACAACCTTACGGAGGGTATACTCACCAGCCCTAGAAAGCCCGCCAAACCAAACGTTCTTTCTGTGCCAAATATCTCCATTGAGAGAATTTTTGTCTTGAGACATTGTACAACTTACAATCGATCTTAAAATTGGTATTCCCAGAAAAACAGGTGTGATTTGAGCTTCTTGCAAAGTTTCATCTTCAAACTGAATTTTGTAAGTTACTTTAAACCATTGAATTAAACGTAGTAATATCCAACCCGCAATCGAGTCATGAAAAGTCCACTGTAACGGGGCAAAGAGCGGCAAAACTAAAGCTCTATTCTGTGTGTCCCATTCCAAATTGTACATAGTAATGCAAGTATCTGGCAGTGGATTGCCATCCATAAAAAACACACCCTGAAGGACAGAAGGTAAGTTTGTTTGTTTGATTGGAATCATCCAGGTTGCAATATTATTGAGTTGCTTTTTCTCAATTAATTCAGTCATACTAATTTGTAATTCCTAATTAATACACACCCAAAAAATACTTCTTAAACATCCTCTCACTGGGAGCATCCCAATGAGTGCTTAAATCTTTTCCCTCACCCCTAGCCCCTCTCCCAAAGATGGGAGAGGGAAGACTAAGCTAAACCACATCTATTTTGCATAATTTCAAATTGTACATTTCTTGTGGGGTGGGCGACACGAGCGCCCAATATATGCAAGTTAAATGTGGAACAGCTTAACCCTAGTTCCCCTTCTCCCTTCATATGGGATTCGGGGTTAGGGGATGAGGGCAAACACAAAGTTTTTGCACCTGAGGGGATGCTTCCCTCTAACTTAAAGCTACCGACTGCTAAATTCATCATTCACATTCGTTGAGCAAAACCTTGTAGTACTAAATTATTAGGAGTAACAGCAGCCACTTTTTCAAAACTCCACTTGACTTCTGTAATTGAGTCCCATTGATAGTTATGAAATAGATGTAGACAGAAAATTTTGATAAAACCAATTGATAAGGATTTACCAGGACAAGCTCGTTCATGCCCTTCGCCGTTCCAAGATAAAATATCTGAAAAATTCCGTGTTAGGTCAAAATCATCTGGATTTTGGTATCTATTGGCATCCCGATTAGCCGTAAAAATAGAGCCTAGCAAGCGAGTACCTTTTTGGAATGGACATTTTTGTTCTCCAATCTCGACTTCACCCGCTTCAGTGGTAAGTTGGCTAACAAATCGTACAGGTGGATAGAGACGAGCCGTTTCTAGAATCACTTGATTGAGAAGTGTTAAATGTTCTAAAGCGTCTGGATCTAAATTTTTCTTGCCATTCCAGACTGCATTCACTTCTGAGATTACATCATTTCTGAGGGTATTATCCAAGCAGAGAACGCCAATAACAGATCCCAAAAGCGCACTCGTACCGGCAGTACCAGCAATATGAATCATATCGAAAAGGGTATTAACGATTTGGTGTTCGTTCAACTGATACTGAGCGCCTGTTTCAAGGTAAGATGCCCATAAAACCGATTGTTTATATCGCTTGGTTAAATATTGACGATGCCGAATTTTTGGCGCTGTTAATATTGCTAGCAGATACTTGCTGATAAAATTAGGCAAAGATGCAAGAACCAAACCTTTAATGTAACTATCAGATGCTGTGATTTCTTCCTCAGATAAAGATATCTGAAAAACCAGTTGATGCAAAATCGATAGGATGATTTTTGGCAAATCGTTGCCAATATGTAATTTGCCTTGTTTAGTAGCTTCTAACAAGCTTTGCTCAACTAGATTCCCTAAAAAGTCTATCTTTTGAGATGGTTCTGGTAAGGCTTGTAAGATCACAGTACGTAGTCCTGTGTGTTCGTTACCGTTTGTTCCCAAGCTGAGAGGATTATCGAGCAGGTAGCTAGGAGCTAATATTCTGATGATGCCTAAATCATTTTCCCGCAGTTGTGGTTGGGTTTGCATTAGTTCCCTCACTTGGGAGTGAGAGGAATGCATAATTGCTTGGTCTACTGCAAAATACTTGTCTCCAATATTGTCCTTACGAATGTAGAGAAAGTCCCGCCATGCTTTGAGTATGATTAAGGCATCCGTATAATAGAAAATCAAACGCAGAAATTTGCCGATCGCAGTGTCATAACCTACTTTGGCTAGTATAGGTGTAAGCCAAAGCTGGCGAGCATGACCTTTGAGAACTTTATCTTTAAGTGTCATAATATTTACTGTCATTTGTCATTTGTTGGGAGCCCTCTCCCATATGAAGGGAGAGGGGCTGGGGGTGAGGGAAAAGATTTAAGGAAAATTGGGATGCTCCCCATTTGTCATTTGTCATTAATTCTTCTCCCTCATCTCCTTGAGTCTTTTTATTTTTTCCTAGAGGCTGCGCCAACAATTTTAAATTTTAAATTTTAAATTGATTTTTCCCTTAGTTCCCAATTCAGATATTGATGCTTTGAGGAATTTTAGAAGGAAGCAGATACTCATAGGGTGGGCGGTGCAAATTACGCTGCTTGATAGTATCTTCTACCTGCTGAAGATGACTTTGGAATGCCTCTAACAATGGTTTTACTTTCTCGTCTGTGAAGTATCCTTGCTGATACTCGCCTAGCTTGTTGTAGTATACAGACCCCAATAAGCTGAGTAGGTTATATTGCCGTTGTGCCTGATCTAAAGGGGGGAGCAAATTGAGGTAGTCTTGCTCGGTAACTTCTCTTTTGAGAGTTGAGGCTGGTAAATAACCTGCCATTGGAATTGCTGCGGCGTAGCCCATCAAATCTTTTTGCGGAAAGTTAACGGCTGCATGTTGGGCGCTGGCAGTGAAAATAATCAGTGTAGTGGCATCGATCAGGTAATTTAGCGTTTTGATGCCCCCATCTTCGCCAAAATCGGGGATACGACCACCATCGTAAGCTGAGATTTCAGCTGCCCATCTTTGCAGGGCTATATCTTTTTGAATGTTTTCATCACTAGGGTAGTAAAGGTTCAGGTAGTCGCAAACCCATTGATGAATTACATCCCAGACTAATAATGCATCATCCCGGTAAGGATAAACAGGCAATAAATTGGGATCATCCACACCACGCTGTTGGAATTGCTTAGGTAAGATGGCACTATTAAAACCATAGCTTTGCAACCCCAGCACTGCTAAAACGCGAGAGTTATCGATTGATGGTGAGAGCAATCTATCTACGCCACCGCCAGGAGCAATGAGAATGCGTTGGGCGGCATCGTTAATTGCTAAAGTGCTGTCAAAATGCGGGCGCAGCAGAATTCTGAGGGGATGGGTGAGTGGGAGTTGTCGAGCAGTTGCGATCGCAAAAACACCAACAAACAGGTGAGTTCTTGCTAGGTGAGTAACAGCTTCGTGCATGTTGGCATCTGCTATTTGGACAACTGTTTTGGCAAAAAGCCAAGCGTATTTACCAGAGTTAGGGGTAACGATTGGATAATCTGGACCTGGGGTTTGCCCGCATTGAATAGCTACCGGACGTAATAGCCGGGTGGGATCTGAGCCTTTGGGTAAGGCAAACAGTGCTAGGGGAGCGTAGACATATTTTTGCTCATGTGGATATGTACCGTTGATCGCGCCGGATAAAATTTTATAGTCTGCTAAGTAGAGCCTTCCTTCAAGTCCTGCTGCTGCTAATGAATCATCACTTCCCATCACTGCTTGGTAATGTTCCTCTGTGACTCTTAAGCGATCGCCTAGACTAGTTACTCGCTCGATCATCACCGGATTGTAACCAGCTACTCGCATGTAGGCAAATACTTCATCTTCCTGGTAAGTTTTGGCGATCGCTGGCACACCAATCACCGCAAACAAATTTTCGTAGTCCTTGAGACTGGTTGCATGTCCTGTAGGCTGTCCTTCATATAGAAGGTTAATTATCCTATTTAGAGCATCTCTGAGGATCACAAGTCCGTTTTCTTTCAGGATAAAATAAAAAAGCTTGTCGAGTTCTCTAACATCCTTAGATATGCCTTTGAGCAAAAGCTCAGGGATAATTTGCAGGATTCTTGCCAAAATGCTGATTCTGGCTGGTAATGCTCCCTTAAGCAAGGCTTCTAAAATAAACCTTTGGACATCATCACGAATCGATTTAGAATCTTGATTGCCTCTGTTGACAATCAAGGTATTGACAAAAAGAACTCGTAACTGCTGGGCTAATAAAAAATACCAGTTAGTGGTGAACTCTTCGGCAATAGAAAGCTGATCCACCATCGCAATAGATGGAATATGGACGTAGTTATATTGATACTCTTGCCTAGCTATATCTAAAGTATGAGTACTTGATGAACTGATTGAATTATCTGGTGATGAAGCAGTCATTGACTCTACTTATGTTTAGTACGCAGGAATTTAACAGTTTTCGATAAAAAGGTTTGAATTCCCTAAACTTATTATGGCAATCAAGTTTATCAGAGTTGTGATTTTTCTAAAGAAATTTTATGTAATTTATCAATTCCTGAACTCTACTCACTGAGGATTGTAAGTAAGTAGGCAAGAACAAATCAAAGTAAGTTAAGTAATGTAAAAAATATTGAAATTAGTTCCTAGTAAGTACTAAACTTCTCGAATAACGACTAAAGTCTTCAGCCAACGCGTTGTTAGGGACTGACAAATAAAAAACTTACGAAAAAACTCTTTCCTCCTCATTCCTCTGTGTCTGGAGTGGTTCGATTCTTTAGTTGCTCCAAGGCTTTAGCCTTGGAGTCATGTCACATGATGCTCAGTTTGTAGTGGGGACTGAAATCGCCAAATCTAAGACTGCGATCGCCATTTTATTTTAACCTCAAGTTAAAACAGTTAATAAAATTAAAGTAGTTAAAAAATTAATAAAAGAAAAGATTAATTGTTTATTTTTTACTTTCAAGAGAGAATATTTTTAACTATAAAAATCCCTGCCACAGACAGTTGACAGGGATAGCAGTTTTTAGCTATACCTTGTCTGTTAGCTAACAAAATCTTTGTGGGCAGCGACAAGCATCTGAGCCTGTCTTAAAACGTTTCCAAATAAATAAAAAGGAATTTGCCAAGCTGCAACGGTAACTTCTTTAACAATATCCTGCACACTAATTGCAATTAATTCATGCTCTGGCGGCTCTCCCTCAACTGTACCAGACCAAGTAAAAGCTAATAAAAAATCATCGTCTCCAGGCAAGGATGCAATCAAGCATTCTTCTGGTGTAGGCTGGCAAATAATTCCATGATCGTTTGCAAGTTCTACTAGTCTTTGAAATTTGTTTACGTTCGGCATTTGTCCTTGGGATGTAATTGAATGTCAGTTTTAGAAAAAATCATAATTTTTATCTCCATAACTCAACTTAGTTGCTTCATATCATAAATTATGAATTACGAATTATTAAAGAGTTATTGGAGTTGAATCTGGCTTAAGTTCCAAATTTTAGCGCGATCGCCTGCTTGTATCAGCAACAATTGCTACTTTTTTAAAAAAATCTCGGCTAATCCAAAACAAAGACAGCTACGTGACACCCCACCGCAACAAGAACCACGCTTGTTGAAATATTGATTAAATTTAGCTAAATTCATCATTCTGATGGTAATCTGGTCAGTAGATTAGGTACAGGAAAGGGGCGATTTTGTAAAATTTTAAACTTACTTACACTTGCATCATAAGCAAAGACTTCACCAGTTTCTATTTCATAAATCCAGGCATGAAGGCTAAGTTTATTACTATGTACTTTCGAGCGGATTATTGGGTATGTTTCTAGGTTTTCTATCTGAGTTAATACATTTTGCTCAATTGCAATTTTTAATAGTTGATCGCTGGGATAATCCTTATAGTTGTCAAAGACAAGGCGGCGAGTAGCTTCACCGTAATGCTTTAACCAGTCGTAAACTAAAGGCATTTGCCCTGCAAGGCTACCTATTTGTAATAGCCCTTTCATTGCTCCACAGTTTGAATGCCCACAGATGACAATAACTTTAATATTTAAAGCTTGGACAGCATATTCTATGCCCGCTCCTTCGCTGTTATTCAAGGTTCCATAGGCAGGAATTATATTACCAATATTACGGATAACAAATAATTCTCCTGGTTGACTTTGAGTAATTAAACATGGATCGATGCGCGAGTCAGAACAAGTAATGAATAATACTTCCGGGTTTTGAGCCTGAGATAGTTGTTCAAACAACTCACGATGTGTAAGAAAATAGTTGTCATGAAACTCATTTAGACCTTCAATTATACGTGTAATAGACATAGTTCAATTTTTCCCGTTAAAATATTTAGCTTTAAATTTTCTCTATCATCCAGTGATTTTACGTACACATCCTTCTGGGATTAAGATGGAATAATAAAGGCTTACTTCTAGGAAGATCCAAGAAATAAAATGCCCTGTCCCTTTGAAGAGACACTCGAAAACTCGCTAATCCGATCAACACAGGCAACCGATGGTGGTGAAACCCCCGTGTACGAGCGCTGCTTTGCTGTATCAAAGATATTTTGCCTACATCAGTAGCTATATCTTTGCCGCTTTCGCCTCCAGTGCGAAAGCTAGGCTCACAGAATTTTGTTAGCGGTAAGTAGCAGACAAAAGTAACTTTATTAAAGTTATTTAATGTGTAATCCATTTGGCATCAGAGACAATACATAGTCCTTGAAATTTTTTGAGAAAAAGTCTTATAGCTTTTACCACTTTTGCCCCTTTTGGTCAGAATATGGCAATATATAAAGTTGTAGCTAACTGCCTACGTAGAGGTTTAACGTGGATACCATTGCAATTCCTGCTCTAAATCGGCCAGTGGATGCCACGGTAGAAATTCCCGGTTCTAAAAGTCTTACCAATCGGGCGTTACTTGTTGCTGCTTTAGCCCAAGGCGACTCCGTTTTAGAAAATGCTTTATTTAGTGAAGATAGCGAATATTTTGCCAAATGCGTAGAGCAATTGGGTATTCCCATTAGGCTAAATCCTGATTTGGCACAAATCCAAGTCGCGGGAAGAGGAGGCGACATTCCAGCTAAACAGGCAGATTTATTTGTGGGTTTGGCAGGTACAGCAGCCCGGTTTATCTCGGCGCTGGTGGCATTGGGTAACGGCGAATATCGCCTAGATGGGGTTCCCAGAATGCGAGAACGGCCAATGGGTGACTTATTGACGGTGCTGCAAACGGGTGGAGCAACCATTAACTTTGAAGGAAACTCCGGGTTTATGCCCTATACCGTCTACAGCCGGGGATTCGCTGGCGGGAATTTTCGGTTGAAAGCTAACCAAACAAGTCAGCAACTTTCGGCATTGCTGATGATTGCGCCTTATGCTCAACAAGATACCCACATTGAAGTTGAGGGGACATTAGTTTCTCAATCTTACGTCAAAATGACCTGTCGTTTAATGGCAGATTTTGGTGTAGAGGTGATTCAAATCGGCGATAATCAATTTCAGATTAAAGCGGGTCAACGTTACCAAGCTCGGCATTACACAGTGGAACCCGATGCGTCAAATGCTTCTTACTTTTTTGCCGCCGCCGCCGTTACGGGTGGACGGGTGCGCGTCAAACATTTGACCAAACAATCTTGTCAGGGTGATATTCTGTGGCTGAATGTTTTAGAACAGATGGGTTGCCAAATTAAAGATTCGGATGATTACACCGAAGTGATTGGGCCTCTTCAATTGCAAGGCATCGACATTGATATGAATGATATATCGGATTTGGTGCAAACATTAGGAGCGATCGCGCCTTTTGCCAGTTCACCGATTACTATTCGGAACGTGGAACATATTCGATATAAGGAAACCGATAGGATTAAAGCTGTGGTAACAGAGTTGCGTCGCTTAGGAGTTAAGGTTGAAGAATTTCCAGATAGACTGAAAATTGAGCCTGGCCCCATTACCCCGGCGGCAATTGAAACTTATCACGATCATCGCATGGCAATGGCTTTTGCTGTCACAGGCTTGAAGGTTCCAGGGATTGTAATTAAAGATCCTGGCTGTACAGCGAAAACCTTTCCAGATTACTTTACCCGATTCTTCCAAATGTTAGAACAATAAAAGACTAGTACCGCAAGCCAAAAGTCAAAAGTCAAAATTTTTTGTATATCAAGGCTTTTGCAAGTTTTAAAATGGTAGCTTGATTGCGAGCATCCCGTCAGGTGCAAAAACCTTGATAGCCCTCATCCCCTAACCCCGAATCCCTTTATATGGGATTCGGAAAACCAGAATTATGTCTCCCCTCTCCCATTTGTGGGAGAGGGGCTGGGGGTGAGGGAAAAAATTTAAGCCAAAATTGGGATGCTCTCGCTTGATTTACGCCGTACTGTACTAGTAAGTAGGTAGGCGTAATTAAATATAAGAGCAAACCTCACCCTCAATCCCTCTCCTTATTATTGTCGGGGTCAGCCGGAGGTAGGGTGAGGTTTGATATTTAATTTAACAGAATAGTAAAATAGAGGGGAATAAATCTGGATAGCTCAGTCTTAATAACCCATAGCCAATTCCAGATGTTCCAGTGAAGAAACTTGGATTGTAGATATGCTTGTCAGATGTAGAAAATAGGCAAAATGACCCATTTTCTTCTGCTCTGTTTACAACCCATGCTGCTCGTTGTTGTGCAGATGTTAACAAGCTTGGTCGAGAAAGCTGATAAGATGCCTCGATTAGAATGTCAATAATACCAAAATTACCACAGCAAAGGCGATCAACTCGGTCAAAGCTGACTTGCTGTATTGTATTGAGAGTATTCTCAATCTGTTGGCGAATTTCATCGGTATCAAGCACAGCAAAACTGCTCAAGTAAGCTAAACCATTGCCAGAAAAACCATGACTGCCCTCATAGGCGATCAATTCTTTCACACCCACGAGAAAATTAACATCCAAAGTTGTCTCGTAAAGCTTTAACAGAGCATAAGCAATTCTATCTATTCCGTGAGCAAAGTTTATCCAAAGTTTTTTTCCTGTAGTTGGCCTTTTAAGTCCAACGTGACTTGTGATTTCATGGCTCAGTATATAATAGCCGTAGGTAATGGCTTGCTCTAAATAAGTGATATCTCCACAAGCTATATTTAACGCAAGTAGCCCCAGAATCACACCTGCTAATTCTGAGAGCATATCCAACTCTTGAGTATTTTTGCTCTTGTCTAATGTGATGAAACAAGCTCCCTGTTTTGCACTTTCCAAAAGAGTTGGTTCCTCTAACAGTTGACTGATTCGGACAAGGGCATAGAGAATTGAGCCTAATTCCATATCAGCGCTTATGAGCTTGGTAAATCTTTGCCGATTATCTGGATCTAAAGACTGAAGATCGTGGCGCAGTGGCAGTAAAGCTTCTAGAGCCAAATTGCGAAACTGATTATCTTTTGTAACTGACCATAATGCTGCCAGAAACAAAGCTATCCCACAGCTACCATCATATAAACCATATCCCAACGAACTTAGCTGAAATCGCTCTGCTTTTGGTAGATAGCTTAGTCCAATCCAAGCAACACTTCCATCATCAGCACGAATAGCTTGGAGTTGAATTTCTGTAGCGATCGCAATTGCCTGCTGTAAACATTGTTCCTGACTTAATAGTGGAATCCCCTCCAGACTTAGACCAGTCTGCTCAACAATATCAGACACTATCCCATCTGATTTGTTAATTGTTTTGGCGTAAAAGGAACTCCGAATTATCTCAATCTGCCGTACTAAGTCTTTTTCACTAAGTTGTTGTAATCGATTGACAACATCTAAGTAGCTATTTTTAAGTGAGTTTAGAAGGGGTATATTCGATAATCCAGTAAATAACTGATGACTATCTGAGAATGTTGTAAAATAAGGAACATCCATCTGAGCTATAGAGCGTAGTTCTTCATGCAGTAATGACCAAAATAATGGCTTAGTTTCTGTCACAAGGAAACTTCTGCTTAAAGCCTCAAGCTGAATACTGTACTCAACTCCATCCTTTAAATATTCAGGTTGGAGGGCATTCGCTTGCAGATTGGAATAAATTTCAGTTGCACGAAAAATAAACCGGGTTCGTCGATGAATAAATTGTGATAAAAGACTATTAGAAGCTAAAAGGGCTTCCTGGTGACTCAACAAAAAATGATACATTTGCTGGAAGCCTGCTATCAAATCCTCTACATAATCATCAGGTGCAATTAAAGAGTTATTCAGTAATGGAAGATTCTGTGCAGTTTTTAGCTTTATACGCTCCTGCTTAATGTACATGTTATCGGTGTTAATATTGACGAATTTAGGCTGGCTAGCATTAATTTCTTGTTCATGACTGTTTCCTAAGGCACTGAGATCGTAGATATCTTTTCCATCTACTCCTCCAGACCACTGAGGTACGAAATTTGTAGACAATATAGAATCTTTATTAAGTAATTGATAAGCTAAAAATAATGCGTTTATAGGCTCACTTGAATCTGCTTCTACCAGGAATTGGGATTGCATAATAGTTTCCAAATCTACTATAACTGGATATTCTCCACAAGCAATCAAGTTTTCATAATGACAATCAGTGGTTCCCAAAAAATGTACTACACTTAATAACATTCCAGTTCGTTGATAATAGCGCCCAATAGCTTGCTTATCTTCACAAGGTGAAGACTGCACAAACTCAGTCCATCCATAAGTCGAACGATTTAGTACCTTTAAGCACTTAAAAGATAAAAACAAATTTTGTTGATTAAACCAAGATAATAAATTAAATAATGCTTCATCTATAGCCAAATCTTTTGGTTTATAGACAAGTTTTAAACCAGATGCAAAGGTGACTATGATGACAGTACGATGATTATTATGAAAATCAGAACAACGATATTTTATATCAACAACTTGACCCAATGCTTCTTGTTGAAATGTTTGCTGAATTTCATCATAATCTGCGGCTAATCGCCACATAAATTCCTCAACCACATTAACCCAAAAACTTGTTCTAGTCGCAACTAAACGAGCTAATACAGGATATTCTTCATAGAAATCTATAAGTCCACCCTCATTCAGCATCGTATTAATAAATGCCTCATAGTTAACCCGACTGACAACGTTTTGAGATTGCCTAAAAACGTAGGCAAATAGAGATTCTCTTGCTGCTCGGAAGCTAGAAAATTTTAACTCTGTAGGATTTTCACTCAAACGAGCTAGTGAAAAGAGCAAACCTCGCTCTAACTTGGCTTGAGCTAGTTCTGAAATAAGATGGTAATTATTGCCTGTCCGAGCGATTAATTTCTGTCTAGCAACATAGACAAAAGGCAAGAAAAGTTCCTCGAAAACAATTGGTTCTTTTAGAGAAAGACAGCCATATTCTGTCTGCTCTTTAGAAGCAATAGCAGCAGCTTTAACACTTTCATTCAAGACATCTGTCCAAGCAGGTAAATTGAGTTTGTCAACTAAGTTTGCATCAGACAGAGCAGAACATACGGTTTCCCATGTCAGTCCATCCCAAGCGAGACGTTTTTCAAACTGCTGATAGTTTCCTTTGGCACAGGAGTTACACCATTTTTCAATTCTATAATTGATCGAACTATCAAATTCTGATGTATGATTTACTACAAATTGAGAGCTAAAACGCTCAAGAAGTGTACTGGCTCTTTCCACGATTCTAACCAGTTGTTCATGAGAAAATTCCATAATTTACTATTTCAAATTATTCGAGCAATCTTTATAAAAAATAATTATTTTGCTATCATTCATAATCAATTCAATACATACACTCCCAATTGAAAAGATACTTTAGGAGTGAATCAATGTGTATGTTGACCTAAATAGGTAAGCACAATAAAACCCAACTATGTAAATAAAGATGAACTGGGTCAAAACTCTCTTCCCTCCAGCTCAAGTGTCTCCACCAAAGCGTGCCTTATCCCAACGATAAATTTTGCCACTCACTTAAGTGATACCAATTCTATGTGAGGCTGCGCTTTATTCACGTAGGGGCAATTTATGAATTTCCCCTACAGCGCAGTTTTGGGTAAGTCCCATAGGCGGATGTTCAAAATAGAAATGGTATGAATGCAATTTATTCAGATATAAAGAGTGATACCACTAGGGACAGGGGCACTTTTTGGAAAGGTTGAATTATTGGGAATTAATTCTCCTCCTGCAACTGCCTCTAATTGTTCCTCAGAAAGGACTTGACTGCGAACTAGTTCATCAAGCTCTATTGGTAGCAACAGATAGATTTTTTTCATACTCTGTTGTAGAGCCTGAATTTCCAAATCTGCTGCCAATTTCTCACCGATTTTTTCTTCAAAAACTGCTTTAGCATTACTCAACAAGCGCTGTTTATAAGTAGCATCTGCTTGAGCTTTGTCAATAATCTGCTTTTTCAGTTCTTCTGGGTTAAATGATTGTGAATTCGTGGTCATGATTTTCGTCTCCTATATAGATATAATCGCCGAAAATGAAACTATAAGTGTTAGCTAAAGCGTACCTTATCTCAACGATAAATTTTGCCACACACCTACTTAATTGAATGCAAGTTGTTCAGAAGGGGATAAGAGATAAGTGTCAGTAACCCACGCTTGTAAACGTCAGATTTACGCTGTTGAGGCTCTGCCTACACACGATTTTTCGATGAAAAACATGACTTTTAGTCGTTACTAGGCTTTAACCTAGTAACGACTAACAAGATGTAGAACCTTGAAAAATATGTGATACGAGATTCAATTTGACTCCCAAGAAAGTATTCAATCTGAACTCGTATCAATGGGTGTTAGATAAGTTATGAACATGCCCTACTAATGCAGCACTCACGTAGTACCAAGACTACCAACGACTGTGATGATTGAACCAGCAGCGGCACCTTTTTGAAAGCCGGAATCTCTGAGGAGAGTTGATATCGTTCCTCCTCCTGCAATTGCTTCTAATTGTTCCTCAGAAAGCACTTGACTGCGAACTAGTTCATCAAGCTCTATTGGTAGCAACAGATAGATTTTTTTCATACTCTGTTGTAGAGCCTGAATTTCCAAATCTGCTGGCAATTTTTGACCTAATTCTTCTTCAAAAACTGCTTTAGCATTACTCAACAAGCGCTGTTTATAACTAGGATCTGCTTGAGCTTTGTCAATAATCCGCTTTTTCAAATCTTCGGGGTTAAATGATTGTGAATTCGTGGTCATGATTTTCGTCTCCTATATAGATGTAATTGCCGAAAATGAAACTATCAGTGTTAGCTGATGATGAAGATGTCTTTTTTATGCTTTTCAGTTACTGTAGATTTCTCTGAATAATCCTCAGTAACTGAAAAACTTAGTAACGACTAACAAGATGTAGAACCTTGAAAAGTATGTGATACGAGATTCAATTTGACTCCCAAGAAAGTATTCAATCTGAACTCGTATCAATGGGTGTTAGATAAGTTATGAACATGCCCTACTAATGCAGCACTCACGTAGTACCAAGACTACCAACGACTGTGATGATTGAACCAGCAGCGGCACCTTTTTGAAAGCCGGAATCTCTGAGGAGAGTTGATATCGTTCCTCCTCCTGCAATTGCTTCTAATTGTTCCTCAGAAAGCACTTGACTGCGAACTAGTTCATCAAGCTCTATTGGTAGCAACAGATAGATTTTTTTCATACTCTGTTGTAGAGCCTGAATTTCCAAATCTGCTGGCAATTTTTGACCTAATTCTTCTTCAAAAACTGCTTTAGCATTACTCAACAAGCGCTGTTTATAACTAGGATCTGCTTGAGCTTTGTCAATAATCCGCTTTTTCAAATCTTCGGGGTTAAATGATTGTGAATTCGTGGTCATGATTTTCGTCTCCTATATAGATATAATCGCCGAAAATGAAACTATCAGTTTTAGCTGATGATAAACATGTCTTACTTATGCCAGCATTGACTGTGCATTTGTCTGAATAATCATCAGGTACTAACACCTGTTATGCCAAAACCTACAAGTGCACCTAACCTCAGGAGAGTGCCAAGGGCACCCCCCCCTGCAACTGCCTCTAGTTCTTCCTCAGAGAGGACTTGATTGCGAGCTAGTTCATCAACCTGCATTGGTAGCAACAGATAGAGCTTTTTCATACTCTGTTGTAGAGCCTGAACTTCTAAATCTGCTGGCAATTTTTGACCTAATTCTTCTTCAAAAACTGCTTTAGCATTACTCAACAACCGCTGTTTATAAGTAGCATCTGTTTGAGCTTTGTCAATAATCCGCTTTTCAAACTCTTGGGGGTTAAAAGCTTGCGAATTTTTTGTCATATTTGATTTAGGTTGTTTTTAGTCAACCAATTAGTGACACTTTTATATTAGTATTGATCAATAAAATTATTAATCTACAATTTTTCGGAAATAATGATGTTTTTTTAGTTATAAAATATAAAGAGAATATATTTTTATAAATTTAATTTAAAAATTTGTGTATAAATAGTATTATCAAGTTTGCTTGACAAAGATAATAATGACACAAATCAGTCTAATACCAATTATTTGTGAAACTGCACAAAAACAAGCTTCGTAAAATAAGGAGATTAAGCCCCTTGTTCTATGCAATCTTACAGATAATCGATATAAGTAGAAATCCTTGGCTCCCCAACCTACAGATTTTTATTTTTTGGACTTAACCAAACCGTATTGTTTTCACTCGTTGAAAATGCCCCCTAGCTCCCTTTTTTAACAGGGCTAGGGGGGGATAAATGAAAGCTTTAAGTGAACCTTATTAAGTTATATAGAATATAATCCGGTTTGGTTAAGGGTAATTAGCAAAAAATCTGTGCGTCTAGATACATTGCACTGCAATATCTCTAGTTTGTTTAAACCTAAACAAACCATATTATCCGAATCGTATTGATATAGAATATATTATCAGCAGTCAATCTTACTTTTAACATTAATCAATCCATTTATGACTGAATGATAAATATCCTTTTGCCTCTGGATAACTATTGGGATAATAAACTATTTTAATATGATTCAACCTTCTAAAAAGGATACTTGATACTCTGCTCACATTGCTTGGCCATACTTCTGCATTAGACTCTTGATAAGAGTGTCCATGCCAACTCAGAAAAGCATCTCTTTTGTCAGGTGTACATAAACCTGTTTTAACCAGATAATCTAAAAATAATTGCCATCTAGGTTCAAGCCGTGGGCTTTTTTTCAGTAATTCACATTCTATCCCTACCTTAGGTAAAATAGTATTTCCTACATCAAAATTTAGAATTATAATATCTACAAAACTGCTAATGACTTTGATAAGTTCTTGAAGTTTTTTAATCGGGTATGTCCAACCAATTTTTGTAAGGTAGTTTTCCAGTTTATCTTCAGGAATATCAATAATATTAAGCCTCACAGCATTTAATGGTCGGGAGAGCATAGCACCAATGTAAAGCACCTGAGATTCAGGAGGTAACGAATCGCAGCAAATAGCTAAATTTTGCTTGATTTGAGGTGTAAGAGAATGTTCTAACAACAGACTTAAACCAGTTGCTATCGTCTGTTTTTGTTCAGCAAATGAGTTAAATTTTTTTCGGCTAAATTTAGAATGATATTGAAAATGGAAGAAAAAGCTAGGTATCGGTATATTTTGCGGTTGATCGTCAACATCAAATTCTAACCAAATGTGGTCTATATTATTAGCTAAGAGAGAGTTTGGCTGATGCCAATAAAGACAAAAATCTCGGATACGACTCCACACAGGGTTTGTAAAAATTACATTTGGCAGCGCATTAGTAGAACTTAACCCTGCTAAAATATCCCGACTGCCATCTGATGCCTTAGCTAGAACTGAAAAGTCCACGTTGGGATTATTATCAGCCAAGCGGCACTCCAATAAAACTTCTGGCAAAGGTGGGAGAATCTTTGTTATTGTTTGAATATAAGACAAAGCTTGGGAAGAAACTAGCTTATGCGAAAGGTGAGGTGCAACAACCTCAAGATAATTTTCCAGAGTGTGATTCATAATGTTTGAGCTTTTTGAAGTAACCGCTCAGGAGATATCTCATTAATATTTATTTTTTGACGGATCAGATCGCCGTATATATTTAAATAGTCAATTTCTGCGGGAGAAAGTTTTCCTTTTTGTACTGCGGCGATCGCGGCATCAATTTGTTCTCGTCTCTCTAATCCAGTTAAGCATACATCTACACAATTCTGCGATAAAGAATAGCGGTAAAAATCTGGTATTGAAGGTTGCCAACATGACTGAGGCAAAGTCGGAGGAGGATTCCAGAGAGCACCTAGCTCAGAGTTCGTTGATTTGAAGGTGAGAATTCCTTGACGCTGTGGATCTTGTGGATCTAAATCTCCAAAAACTTTTTCCTGTGCTAAACGATGAGCAGGGTTATGTCTAACCATTACCACATCTAAAAGAGGACTGTGGAGCCACTCTTGGGCATGGTTGAGATTATGAAATGATGCGCCAACATAACGAACAGCACCCATCTTTTTTAGACGCTCAGATGCACCGAATACTTGTTCCACAAATTTTTGGTACACTGTATTTGAACCGCGCAACGTTGGCGATATATCCAAGCAATTTTTCAGGGCTAGACCGTCACTATCACCAATCCAACCCCAGAACAACACATCAATATAATCAATTCCCAATTCTCCAAATTGATCTAAGAGAATACCGAATATAACTTCTGGATTCTTAATGTAGGTGACAGTTGCAAGAACTACTTTTTCTCGATTTGAGGAACCACGTCCACAAAGTTGATGTAGCCCATCTGCCATATGACGATATATGAAATGGTGGAGATCGCTGGAATAAAAAAAGAAATTAATTCCTTGCTCGAAAGCATAGAGCGTATCTTCACTTGAAATTTTTCCTCCACCACCTAGTCCTAAGCAACTGACTGTTAAGTTCGTTCGCCCTAATGGACGATAAAATGGTAGAGATAGTTCTGGCATATAAAAATCTTTCTTGCTAGATAGACTATCTTCGGATTTAACTGCTAGATTAAAGTGACTCATCCAAATCCCTCAATCTGTATCATTTATTTTATGGGGTTCGTAGTCAACGCTTAAGCGCTCTTTAACTTGAGGATTTACTACGAACTTTCTCAACCCCTCATAATCAGGATACAAACCACTCCCAATCACGTTTGTTTTCTATGGTTTAGGCTCAGAGTCTAACAGTCCTCGTTCAAACAAAACATTGAGATAGTAAGATGTTTGCTCCGATAACACTCCTTGTGCAGCCAAGAATTGAGTTATCTGTTCTGCTGTTTTATTACCTTCGTGAATCATCTTGCCCAGATCCCTCCAATAAGGATCGTTGACAAACTTGAAGGTTTTAACTTTATTAGAAAGCTGGAAACCATCTGAAAGATTTTCGTATTTCAAATCTTCACGGAAGCGCATTAAATCGTAAGGTCGTACTGTCAGTGGCATGTGATCTCTAATCATGCGCTGGATCAAAGTATTAAGTTCATCCCCATTAGTAAAAGTTCCTTGATCGTAAATAATGTAACCTAGTGGCCAACGTTCATTTGCATTACAAGGACTAATGAGCTTAACACTGCGCTCAACCATATTGAATAAAAATCCTGAGACGCAAGCGATTGTTCCTTGGTCAGGAAGCTCTTTGTCTGCTATACCTTGCTGGAGATTGCGTTCTCGCTGCCGTCCTGCATGGGCTTTAATATCTTCTGCTTCGTCATTCAATAAAACGAGTTTTATACTTATTAACTCCTCAGGGCTAAATTCCTGATGAATTTGCTCTAACATTTTTAAAGACAGAATCGAAAAGCGATTGAACAAGCAGTTTTTCTTTCTTGAGAATTCTAAGAAGGCACGAGTCCGTTCTGGGTTTTTTAGAGCTTGAGCCGTTGTGGTTTGAGGGAAAACTTTTGTAATGGCATAATAATCACCACAAAACTTTTCATAATCTGGGTTATCAAAAGGATCGGTTGCCCAATAGCAAAAGCTTCCCTGGAATGCAGAGCCTAAGATACTTGTCATGTTCTCAAGGACTTCACGCCATAACTTAGCATTGCCTGGATTATAGATAAAGATGTCATTCAGGCGGGGTGCTGCAACGCCGCAAAATCGGCAGCCAACTGAACAACCTTTGCTCAGTTCAAAAGCATTAGTAAAATGGCTAATTTCACGATGCACGTAAGCTTTAACTTGACTGCCAACACGTGCAATTTGGCGTTCTCGCCAAGCCCAAAAATGGGAATTAGCAGAAGAAGAAATAGGTATTCCAACATCTACTGCTCTCTCCAGATACTGCTCGTAGAACTGGTCAAACAGCTTCAACAGTGGAAACTCTTCTGCAATTTGTTCTTCAGAACTGCTAGCAAAATTTTTGTCCCATTTGGGTCTGATGTCTTCTGGGTTTACCTTCAAACCGTAGCGCACACAAGCACCATAGGGGTCTATAGCAAGTTGCTTGAACCTATCCCACTAATATGAAAATGTGATAATCTACTTTCCATCTGAGAAGAGTGTATCAGTTTATGGCTGGACGTTTTGAAGGACTGAGTGA
>NZ_JBALFF010000121.1:0-69845 GCF_036916975.1 Nostoc sp. | reverse complement strand
TTTGGAGTTTGGAGTTTGGAGTTTGGAGTTTGGAGTTTGGAGTTTGGAGTTTGGAGTTTGGAGTTTGGAGTTTGGAGTTTGGAGTTTGGAGTTTTGAGTTTGGAGTTTGGAGTTTGGAGTTTGGAGTTTGGAGTTTGGAGTTTGGAGTTTGGAGTTTGGAGTTTGGAGTTTGGAGTTTGGAGTTTGGAGTTTATCAGATTTTGGTATCGTTAAGTATATTCATGACCAAAATTGGCTCCGTATTATTTCAACTATTCTGACCTCTAACTCCTGAGTTCTGATTCCTGACTCCTGAATTCTCAATCATTATTTCTTTACATCACCCGGAGGATTATAACTTTATTTTGTAGTTATATATAATATTCCGATCGCACTAGGTCAGGCTTACAAATGAATCGGGTTGCTCGTCGTTGTGTTTCTTACTTACTGTGTTTGGGATTAGTAGTCATTTTAACAGTTTTTTCCCCCTCTTCAATGCCAGTTTATTCCCAAAATATAAGCCCTTTAACTACAGAAATTCGCGGCGTTTGGCTCACTAATGTTGCTAGTGGTGTACTATTTATTCCTTGGGGTATTAACCGTGCTATAAACCAATTATCGACTCTCAACTTTAATACAATTTATCCTGTAGTTTGGAACCGAGGACATACTTTTTATAAGAGTGCTGTAGCTAAAATGACTACAGGCTCAGAGACTCAACCTTTGCTCAACTTCATGCACGGTGGACAGGATGTTTTAGCAAAGATAGTGACACTTGCCAAAAATAAAGATTTGAGAGTAATTCCCTGGTTTGAATACGGGTTTATGACGCCGCATTATTCACAATTAGCAAGGCGTTATCCCGACTGGTTGACAATTGGGCAAGAAGGGATAAAATCTACCCAAGATGCTCCACCAGAAGAAATCGGTAATGTTTTGGTTAGTAAGGTGGCTTGGTTAAATCCCTTACATCCGCAAGTGCAAGAGTTTATTCAAGAGTTAATTTTAGAAGTAGTCAGAAATTACGATGTGGATGGTATTCAGCTTGACGATCATTTTGGGATGCCGGTACAGTTTGGCTACGATCGCTTCACTATTGAACTCTACCAGCAAGAGCATCAAGGCAAAAGCCCCCCAACTGATCCTTTTAACTCAGAATGGATGCGGTGGCGAGCAGACAAAATTACTGATTTTATGGCAGAAATCTATCAAGCTGTCAAGGCAGTTAAACCTAAAGTTAGAATATCTCTGTCTCCTAACTATCAAGCTTTTGCCTACAAATACTATTTGCAAGATTGGGAAAATTGGGTAAAAAAAGGCTTAGTTAATGAGTTAATTTTGCAGGTGTATCGCAATGACAAAAACTCTTTTATCGCTCAACTGGAACAATCATCGATAAAATTGGCTCAAAGTCTAATACCTGTGGGTATTGGCATATCAACGGGAACGGTGCGTAATCCTGTGAAAATGGCACAAATTAGAGAACAAGTTCAAGTGGTGCGCGATCGCAATTTTGATGGTATCTCCTTTTTTTACTGGGAGAGTCTCTGGGGTTACATTGTACCGGAATCACCCCAACAGCGACGCAAAGGTTTTTTTGATCTGTTTAATGCTAAAACTGTCAGACTAACTAGGTCGGCGAGAAAAAACCAAACTATGTAACGAAAAGTAAAATCTCTGTATTTAGCTCGTAGTTGCGCTTTAGCGCATCCGGATAAGGATGCGCTAAAGCGCAACTACAAACCAGTGATGATTATTTACGCCGACTTACTTATTACAAACAAAGAAACTTTGATGCCATTCGCGTCCGAAAATACTAGATTTAGCTTTATATTGCTGTGGACTTTTGCTACTTTTGGCGGTTTTTTATTAAGTTTACTGTTTATTGAAGTTGGCGATAAACCAGATATTGGAGTGGTAGAGGCGGCTATCGGCGGATTTATAATTGCACTTCCTCAAGGTTGTCTTCTCAAAGAACCTAAGTATTGTATCAGGTGGATTTTGTCAAGTCTTTTAGGTTGGAGTATCATCACCGCTATCGGTATTGGTGCAGTGGGTTGGATAGTCCCTAGCACTCAGATTTTCCCTGTGAGAATGCTGTATGGGGCGGTTTATGGGGCGCTTGGCGGCTTGGGGATTGGATTAGCACAATGGTTAGCAATTCCCCAGCATAACGCGTGGCGATGGATATTTGTCTCTTCGGCAAGTTGGGCTTTTGCTGTCCCCGTGGGTTCTGCTATCGGCACGATCTTACACCGCCTCATGCAGTTATTCTTAGGCGAAGTCATGGGATTAGCTATTACTTGGCTCTTAGTTGGTATCCTCACGGGAATGAATGCTCATAAGTTGCGAACGTAAGTTCCCATTCCCCACTCCCTTTATTAAAAATTGTAAATTAAATTGATGTATACTGATGCTTGCACTTAGATATATGCAAAAATCTGAAAAAACTGTTAAAAACTTATTTTCAGTAAGTTTGCCCTAATCTGCAAATGTATTTTCGCCTTCAAAAAGCAGGATTTGTTAAGCTGACTTTTATTAGCTTTCCTAGATTTCTGACAAGAAGTAGAGAAAGATCCAAATTTCGATGAGCAACAGCTGACAAGACTTTGCTATAGGCGCTAAAGTGCATCGACTACAAGCATAACCACAAGAGAGCGCCTAGAAGAGTCAGTAATACCAGACAGGGACTCTCGCATGAATATAAATCCAACGGAATCAACTATGGAGTTGACAAAATTATCACCACCTCAGATGCTCTTTGGCACAGAAGTAGATGAGAAAAGTAGTAGTGAGCAATTTCTACTGAGCATGTACGATTCTGTGCAAGCATCAATATTTGTAGTTGATGTTTTAGAGGACGGAGATTTTCGATATGTGGCACTTAATCCCACTCATGAGCGGTGGATAGGCATTCACTCAGATGATCTCCGGGGGAAAAAACCAGAGGATATTCTCTCCGCCATCGATGCCGCTAAGGTACGTCAACATTATGCTGAATGTGTGCTATTCGGCAAAACTATTTCTTACGAACAATGTTTGCAATTCCAGGGGGTTCCGACTTGGTGGAGTACGACTCTCACCCCGCTAAGGGATGCTAACTCTCGGATTTATCGACTGATTGGTACTAGTAGCAATATTACTCCTGTGAAGCAAGCAGAACAAGTAGTTGGACTTCAGGTTGAACGGGAGCAACTACTTTTTGCGATCGCAGCCCGAATTCACCAATCTGTAGAATTTGAGACAATTCTGCATCAGACAACAATAGAACTGCGACAATTTTTGAATTGCGATCGCGTCCTAATTTATCGCTTCGAGGCTGATAGCAGTGGAGTAATCATAGCCGAATCAACTGTGACTGATCCCCTGTTGGGAAAAAACATCACCGATCCCTGCTTTAGTGGCAATCCAGAACACTACGGGCGAGGTTGCATTCAAGTTGTTGAAGATATTTATGCATCTGGGTTACATCCTTGCCATATAGATTTTCTGGCATCTTTGCAGGTGAGAGCTAATCTAGTCGTGCCGATTTTCAAAGAGCAAGATATGTGGGGGCTATTGATTGCCCAGCACTGTCACCAATCGCGTCAATGGCAGCAAACAGAAACCGATTTACTCAAACAGTTGGCAACTCAAATCGGCATTGCTGCTGAACAGACAGAACTTCGTCAGCAAATCAACGATCTCGAAGCAAAGTTGGAGTTGCAAAAACAGAAGCAAAAAAATCAGTTGCAGCAGGTGCGATTTCAAGCCTTGGTGCGACGCATGACAGAACAAATCCGCGACAGCCTAGATGAAACTCAGGTGTTGCAGACAGTGACTCAGGAATTAGCAGAGTTACTCAACCTTGACCGTTGCCAAATCGAACTCTATAGCACCTGTGAAACTCTGGTTACCATTACCTACGAGTACAGCATTAACCTACCTCAGTGTGAAGGATTGACTAAAAAGATTGCAGACCGTCTTGAAGTTTATCAGCCACTGTTGCAAAAACAACCATTGCAATTTTTAGAAATTGTGCCGGGATGGCAACCAAAGCTATTGGTTATGTCCCAGATGGCTTGTCCAATTTTCGATACTCAAGGGATTTTAGGAAACATTTGGTTGACAAGACCATCACAAGAGGCATTTGATGAATTTGAAATCGAGTTAGTGCAGCAGGTAGCAAGTGAATGTGCGATCGCCATTCGTCAAGCCCAGCTTTACAAACAAACCCAAGCACAGGTAAAAGAATTAGAAAAATGCGATCAACTCAAAAACCAATTTCTCAGAACCCTGTCCCAAGAACTGCGGACACCAATAACTAGCATCAGCCTTGCAGCCCAAACCCTCGAAAGTGTCCTCACACCAGCAGAAATATTAGAGATAGAAATAGTTCCACAACTCTTGCAGATATTGCATAACGAGTGTGCGCGAGAAAGCAAGTTAATCAACGATCTACTTACACTCACATATCTAGAAGCCGAACCCGATCCCCCAACTTTGATTGCTATTGACTTACAAAGTTGGTTTCACCCCATTATCGAGTCTTTTCGACACCTCACCAACTGCCAGCGACAGCAGTTATACCTGAGTGTTGATCCTGCACTCCCGCTTTTAGAAACAGATATCACCGATCTGGAGCGGATTATCACCGAACTACTCAGCCATGTCTGCAAATATACCCCAGCAGGCGAGTCTGTCACAGTCTCTGCTCACCTGAGAGGGGATGCAGTAGAGCTTAATATTAGCAATTCGGGGCTAGAGCTTACCAGCAATGAACTGTCACGGATATTTGAGCCTTTCTATCACCTTTCCAAACACGATCCTTGGAAACATAGCGGCACTGGACTCGAATTGGCATTAGTCCAGAAAATGGTCAGACATTTAGGCGGCTCAATTTATGTAGAGAGTGGAGCCGGTCAAACCACCTTCACCATCAAATTCCCGCTTTAATTCATTTTTTGGGCGCGGCACTAGCTAATTTATCAGGAGTCTGCTATGATGGTTATTCGTGTGGGTGACTAGCTCAACGGTAGAGCAGTAGACTCTTAATCTATTGGTTGCGGGTTCAAATCCCTCGTCACCCACTTTTAACTGCTGTGCGCGGGTTTAAGTCCCCCGGTTCTGTAATCGGTAAGTTTTGTATTGGGGTTCAAATCCCCCGAAGTAATGCGAGTCGGAAACCGTCCCCACAACAGCACTCTTCATTACAAAACTTAATTACGAATTACGAATTACGAATTACGAATTACGAATTACGAATTATTTTAATGTATTTTGTACATTAACTAATTATTTGTCACTGTTAACAGATTATTGTGACTTCTCACTAATTAATCTCATTGTTAAGAGATTAATAAGCTGTTCCACATTTAACTTGCATATATTGGGCGCTCGTGTCGCCCACCCCACAAGAAATGTACAATTTCAAATTATGCAAACTAGATGTGGTTTAGCTTATCATCTTTAAGAAATTAATGGCACTTTAGAGAACTAGGATGTAACTTTCCTATAATACACGAGCGTATAGCTAGCAAGTTGAAAGATTAGACTTCAGCAAATTGGAAGTGTGTTGGAGTGTTTCTCAACAAGAGATATACTGGCAAAGCATTAATGTCGCAATCTCAGCATTTACTATGGGCAAACTCACGCTGCCGCAACTAGAACGTCATCTTTTTTCTGCTGCGGATATTCTGCGGGGAAAGATGGATGCTTCAGACTTTAAAGAATACATCTTCGGGATGCTTTTTTTAAAACGCGCCTCGGATGTATTTGAGCCGCAATATGAGCAGATTTTGCAGCAGAATTTGCAAAGGGGAAGGACACAAGAAGAAGCAAACATGAGGGCAGAAAGCCCCATCAGTTACCAAGAAACTTTTTTTGTACCAGAAAAAGCGCGGTGGGCATATATTCGTGATCAGCTACATAAAAACGTCGGACAAGGGCTAAATGATGCTTTGACGGCATTTGAGGAAAGTAACGAAGCGCTCACAGGTGTATTAAAACATATTGATTTTAATCGTCAAGCTGGTAAAAATCGGATTCCTGATGTCAAATTGCGCGAACTGATTAAACACTTCAATAAATATCGTTTGCGAAATGAGGATTTTGTATTTCCTGATTTGCTGGGTGCGGCTTACGAATACCTGATTAAAGAGTTTGCAGATTCAGCCGGGAAAAAAGGCGGCGAGTTTTATACGCCGCGTGAAGTAGTGCAGCTGATGGTGCGCCTGTTAAAACCTCAACCTGGGATGTCAGTTTACGATCCCTGTTGTGGTTCTGGGGGAATGTTGATTCAGTCCAAGCAATATGTAGAAGAATCCGGTCGTGATGCCAGAAATTTAGCACTATACGGTCAAGATAATAACGGCGGCGTATGGGCAATTTGCAAAATTAATATGCTGCTGCACGGGATTCGAGATGCAGATATACATAATGACGATACTCTGTTTAATCCCTTGCATATTGCTGACGGTGAACTAATCCGCTTTGAGCGAGTAATCAGTAATCCGCCTTTTTCTCAAAACTATAGCCGCGAAGGAATGCAATTTTCTGGACGCTTTACGCATGGTTATTGTCCTGAGACGGGTAAAAAAGCAGATTTGATGTTTGCCCAGCACATGTTAGCTGTTCTCAAAACTGATGGGATGATGGCGACAGTAATGCCGCATGGGGTGCTGTTTCGCGGCGGAGAAGAAAAGAAAATTCGGGAGAGTTTTATTAAAAACGATCAATTAGAGGCGGTGATTGGCTTACCACCCAATTTGTTTTATGGTACTGGTATCCCTGCCTGTATTTTGGTGATGTGTCCACAAGGGGCGAAACCAGTTGAACGCCAGGGAAAAGTTTTGTTTATTAATGCTGATGCTGAATATTATGCAGGTCGCGCTCAAAATTATTTGCGTCCTGAGCATATCGAAAAGATTTCCTGGGTGTTTGAAAATTTTCTGTCTTTATCAGGATATTCGGCAGTAGTAACTAAAGAAGAATTAAGAGATAACGATTACAACTGCAATATCCGCCGCTATGCTGACAACGCGCCACCGCCAGAACCGCACGATGTACGGGCGCATTTGTTGGGGGGAATTCCTAAAGTAGAGGTGGAGGCTAAATCTTCGCTATTAGCAGCACATGGGTTTGATGCAACTAGGATTTTTGTGGGAAGAAAGACCTAACCCCCTAGCCCCCTTACCTTATAGGGAAGGGGGAAATTCAAAGCCTCTCTCCTAAAAGGAGAGAGGAATGGAAGTGAGGTCAATATTTAATTTTGATGGTGTTTAATTATGACTGTAACCTTACAATTACCTCCTAATCTGCAATTTACTGATGAGGAATTTGCACAAATTGTCGCTGTGAATAAGGAATTACGACTAGAGTTAACTGCTGAAGGGGAATTAATTATCATGTCACCTACTGGGGGAGAAACGGGAAACCGTAATTTTGAACTGTATCTTGATTTAGGAGTTTGGAACAGACAAAATAAGCTCGGAAAAGCTTTTGATTCTTCTACTGGGTTTAAACTGCCAAATGGAGCAACTCGTTCACCTGATGCTTCTTGGGTAAAAATAGAAAGATGGGATGCTCTTACCCAAGAACAAAGAAGGAAATTTCTCCCTTTGTGTCCTGATTTTGCAGTGGAATTAGTTTCTGAAACTGATGATGTGGAAGATACTAAAGCTAAGATGCAAGAATATTTAGCAAATGGCTTACAACTGGGTTGGTTAATTAACCCTAAAGATAAACAAGTAATCATTTATCGCCCAAATCTTGCACCAGAAGTTTTACAATCTCCCACAAGTTTATCCGGTGAAGATATTCTCCCTGGTTTTGTTTTAAATTTACAGCAGATTTTTACATAGATGAATGATTATCTTGATTTTATTTCTCCAATCACAGAACGTTCTCAAATTAAAACTTTTATAGAATCTGATGCTGGTGTGCAGCAGCAAGAAGGCAAACTTTATAATATGTTTGCTGCTTGGTGGCAAGTACACTCGGCTAGTTTGGGTGAGTTGCCGAAAACTAAAAAGGTGATGGAACTCCGCGCGGAGTTTTTTAGTTCTTTTGTGGATAGTTTGCAACCTGTGGGATTACTTGACCGCTTTAAAGTGGCGGGTGTGGTTGCTAGTTGGTGGAACGAACAGAGGTATGAACTAAGAACTTTATCAGAGTCAGATTTTGGTGGTTTAGTTGATAGTTGGGTAGATACAATTAAAGATGCTTTAGAGCAAGATGATGATGAGAAGAAAAAGCAGACAAAATTTGACCCTCTAAATCATAAATTGGTTGGGCGATTGATGCCGGATTATTTACAAGATATTGCTGAAGCTGAGGCGAAAATTGCGGAATTAGAACAGCAAAAGTCAGCTTTTGAGCAAGGAGAGGAAGCTGAGGCGGATGTTGAAGAAGGTGAAGAATCAGAAGCGGTTAATATTGTCAAGGATTTAGAGACAGACCTTAAGTATATAAAAAATTTGATTAAAGAGCCGAAGAAAGAACTCAAGATTTTAAAGAAGACACCTTTATTAAATAAGGATAAAATTGCTGAACTTGAGATTTTTATTGAAGAGAATGAAGTGGAGATTGCCGAAATAGAAGCGCAACTAGAACCCTATAAGAAAATTGTTCAGCAGTTGAAAGAAGCAAAGGCAAAATTAAAGACGTTAAAGAATGAATTGGTGAAGCGTTTGGAAGGGGCGCGGGCTGCTTTGAGTAATGAAGATTGTCAGGATTTTTTTGAGGGGTGGCGATTATTCCAGCAGTATGAAGTCTTATTCGCTAACTGATTGTGTTTCGTTTGTGGTAATGAAACAGTTGGGAATTCGTACAGCTTTAAGTTTTGACAAGCATTTTGTTCAGGCTGGTTTTGAAAAGCTACCCTGAAAGCTGGTTAAATGAGCTTTTGCAGGGGTTGGGGTATGCGTGAGGTTTTGGTTAAGAATGAGGAGTTTAAGGATTCGGCTATTGGCAGGATTCCGAAAGATTGGGAAGTAAAAACTTTACGAGAACTCTCTGTTAGTGGTATTTCCAACGGTTTCTTTAAAAAACCAGAATTAGTTGGTTCAGGTTATCCTCTCGTTAACGTCTTTGATTTATATCAAGATTTTGGTATTGATTTAAGTTTAGTAGAACGGGTTAATGCTACTGAAAAAGAACAAAGTAAATATGCGATTCAACCAGGAGACTGTTTTTTTACTCGAAGCTCTCTTGTTTTATCTGGGATAGCACATTGTAATATCATTCGTAGTTTACCGGAAGCTGCTTTGTTTGAATGCCATTTGATGAGAGTGCGTCCAGACAAGAATAAGGTGATTCCTGAATTTCTTGCTTTATGGTGTCGTTCATCATGGGCAAAGAAGTTTTTGATGAGTCGGGCTAAACAAGTCACTATGACTACTATTTCTCAGCCTGACATTGCGCCTTTGCCTGTTCCTTTACCATCTAAAAAAGAACAGGAAGGTATTGCTGAGATTTTGGATACGGTGGATGATACGATCGCACGCACATCTTCCCTTATTATAAAACTTAAACAAACCAAAGCCGGACTACTGCAAGACTTGCTCACACGCGGGTTAGATGACGATGGCAAATTGAGAGATCCACAGGCGCATCCTGAACAGTTCAAAGATTCGGCGCTGGGACAAATCCCGAAAGATTGGGAAGTCAAACCTCTGTCTGAATTGGCTGATGTAGATAGAGGAAAGTTTACTCATAGACCTCGGAATGATCCTCGTTTTTATGATGGTTCATATCCATTTATTCAAACAGGAGATATTACAAAAGTCACAGGAGGAATACTTACAACATATAGTCAAACTTTAAACAAACGTGGGATTACGGTAAGCTGTGAATTTCCTATTAATACTATTGCAATTACTATCGCAGCTAATATTGCGGATACAGCAATTCTTGGTATTCCTATGTTTTTTCCTGATAGTGTTGTTGGAGCAGTTGTCAAAGCACCAAATAGTGTTCGCTATATAGAACTATGTATCCGTTGTGCTAAACAGCAACTAGATGCACGCGCACCACAAAGCGCCCAGAAAAACATTAATCTTGAAGATTTGCGGCCTCTTTTAATTATTGTTCCAGAACCTACAGAACAATATAAAATTGCCCAGATATATGAAGAACACAATACTCGCATCCGCACAGAAGAAGCCTACCTTAAAAAGCTCAAACTCCAAAAACAAGGACTAATGCAAGACTTATTAACTGGTAAAGTGCGGGTGAAAAATCTCTAGATATCAACTTTTATTAGTAACCTCATAACTAGCAGTTACCTTCCGTTGAGGTTCTAAACTTTTATCTCGATTTTGAAACTCATCTAACAACCGATAGAAACTATTTAAACCCTCTTGTTCACTCCCACAGTGGAGCATAATAATCTTTGCCCAAGAGTTAGAAGTTGATACATGATATTTTTTCTGTACCCAAGGCTGAAACTCTTGATAAAAATCCATTTCTTCCTCAGTTGCTTTAACTTCTAATTCTCTTAAGGCGGTTTTAAAACCAACTAAAAAATGAAACAGATCGCTAACAGAAGCACGCCCGATATACATTCCTGGCTTAGATTTAATTTTTTGCAAGATTTCAAATAATTTACTCATCTTAATTTTTTCCTACTAGCTACTAATATTTCAATTCTAAAGCTCATCTAAATAGTCAATCAGAAAATCTCCACTAGGACATTGAAAATCATTTAGCCAATCTTCTTGAGTCAATCCCTCCGTAGAGAGATTATCAAATATTCTTCTTTTAACCTCTACTCCGTAATGAATTCCATTCAGTGTAATCGAATCGGTTATTCCCTGATTTTCAAGACGTGTACTAATTATATAATCTTCACCATACGGGGTTTGAATTTTAACAATTGTGCCATTGATACCATTTTCTTTTAACCACTGCATGACAGCAATAGCGCATTTGTCGCATTTATACAGTTCAAACTGTATAACTATCTTAGCGACTTCCTGATAAATCTCCTCATCAGATAACTGACTCACCCACTCACCCCGGCATTTTATAAATGTATAAATATATCTTGGCTTGCCTTTGGGCTAATAATAATGCGTTGTGTCATTTCTTTTGCTGGCGGAAACGTTGCATCATTTGAGCGCGTTTTTGTTCCCACCACTCATCTGTTACTTCAATCGGTTCACCACTCTCCAAACCCTCCAACAACATCATCTCTAACTTATCTTTATCTGCTTTCTTTTGAGCTTGGCGAACTAAATCACGAATATACTCACTCGCAGTACTGTAACCACCTTTTGCAACCTGCTCATCAATAAAAGCCCGCATTGCATCGGGCAAAGATATGTTAAGTGTCGTCATTGATGCTTAACCTTTTATTTTTCGATATTCGTATTATGGCAAAAATTGCCAATATATGCCAAGTCACAAAATGGGCGGTTAGAAACCGCGTCTACACAAACAAAACCCACCTCCGTGGGTTAAAAAGCCTTAATTTTCTTTTAGTCCGCGTAGGTGGTCACTGAGCCTGTCGAAGTGCGGACGAAAGCCTGTGTAGCCGCGTTCGCCCTACAGCCCTTTGGGCATCCTACGGCAGGCGGGCCGGAGGCTCTATTCCATTCGCCGAGGCTGTTGAGCTTGGTACAAAATATATTAGGTGTATCCTTTAATGTAAAAACTATCACCATGTCACAACCAACCCCAGAATATACTCATGTAGAAAAACCCATCATTCAACAACTCACAAGTATGGGATGGCAATATATACAAGGCAGTTGGGACAATCCCGCAATTACCGAACGGGAAAACTTTAAGCAAGTTTTACTGACTGAACGCCTCAAAGCCGCTATTAAACGCATTAACTTAGATGACAACGGTAATCCCTGGCTAGATGATATACAAGTTCAAACCGCAGTCAGTCAGTTAGAACGCCTGGGTGCAAATAGATTAATGGAAGCCAACCAAGCCGCTACAGAATTGCTACTCAAAGGAACGACAGTTTTAGGAGAAGACGGCAAACAGCACACCGTTCATTTTATTGAATTTAATCCTGAATATCTTCACCTCAACAATTTTCTCGTCATCAATCAATACCGAGTAAACCCGCCTTGGGCAACTGGTAATCGGGGGTTTATCGTCCCAGACATGGTACTACTTGTTAACGGCATTCCTCTAGTAGTGATTGAATGTAAAAGTCCCAATTTAGATAACCCGATAACTGAAGCAATTCGAGACTTATTGAAATATTCCAACCAACGGGGTAGCAGTCAACCAGAAGGCACAGAAAAATTATTCCACTACAATCTGCTGATGATAGCAGCCTCTAGAGGACGGGCAACAGCCGGAACCATCGGCGCAAATTATGAACATTATGTTGATTGGAAAACTGATCTAACCCCCCTAACTCCCTTTCCCGACAACGGAATGGGGGAAAATGACTCCCCTCCCCTGGCTGGGGAGGGGTTGGGGGAGAGGTCAAATTCTCGCCAAACTCTGATTGTCGGAATGTTGAAACCAGCTAATTTGATCGACATTCTACATAATTTCACTCTATTTAAAACCAGTGGCGATCGCACTATCAAAATTGTCCCCCGTTACCAGCAATATCGGGCAGTTTATAAAGCACTGCACCGACTGCAACATAATCAAACCCGCGCCCAACATGGCACAGATGATCAACGCGGTGGGATTATCTGGCATACTCAAGGCTCAGGTAAAAGCCTGACAATGGTTTACCTAATTCGGAAAATTCGCACTATCCCAGAATTACGCAGTTTCAAAATTGTGGTTGTCACCGATCGCCGCGACTTAGAAAAACAACTCGCAGATACCGCCTTCCTCACCGGGGAACCATTACAAAAGGCTAAAAACGTCAAAAAGCTAGAAAAATACTTGCAACAACCAGGCGCTGGCTTAGTCTTCGGAATGATTCAGAAATTTAAAGGCGGCGAAGATTCTGATGAAGAAGCAGAAATTGAACCGATTCCGAAAAACCTCAAACCTTCCGAAAATATCTTAGTGCTAATTGATGAAGCACACCGTTCTCACGCCAAAACCCTGCACACCAATTTATTAGAAGCCTTACCTAACTGTGTCCGTATCGGCTTTACTGGTACACCGATTGTTAAAGCTGCGAAAAAAACCACGCTGCAAATTTTTGGTTCATTTATCGACGAATACAATATCCGCCAATGCCAAGAGGATAAAGTCACTTTGCCGATTGTTTACGAAGGATTAGAAGCTAGAGGTACTGTAACTCAAGGTGATGACCTCGACAAACTTTTTGAAATTATCTTTGCTGATAAAACCCCAGAAGAACGGGCGCAAATTAAAGCTAAATACGCGACTAAAACTCAAGTTGGCGAAGCACGGGAATTAATTAAAGCCAAAGCTAAAAGTATGCTGCATCATTATATTGAGCGCATTTTAGCAGGAGGCTTTAAAGCGCAAGTTGTCGCCTCTACTCGTCTCGCCGCCGTCCGTTATCAAGAAGCATTTGTGGAAGCGCAACGAGAAATAGTACAGCAGCTAGAACAACGCGCACCCCTTCTGCAAAGTCTCAATATGGAGGCTTTAGAATCGCTTGATGCGGAAACTCGTTTTTTTGCTCAAGCACTCCCACATCTTGAAACCATACGCAAACTAGAATTTGCTACAATCATCTCTGGTGATAAAGGAGATGACGGTAGTTGGAAAAAATGGACAGATAAAAGTCAACAAGAAATTAATATTGAGAAATTTAAAAAGTCTTTAGACCAAGATAGTTTAGGGATTTTAATTGTAAAAAATATGCTGCTAACGGGTTTTGATGCTCCGTTAGAACAAGTTTTATATTTAGACAGGTCACTAAAAGAATACGAATTATTGCAAGCGATCGCTCGTGTTAACCGAGTGTATAATGATAAAAAAACAGAAGGCTTAGTGGTCGATTATTACGGCGTTGATATCGCTGCTGCCCTCTCGGTTTACGAGAATCTTGATACAGAATCTGCCTGGTTTGATATTCGTGCAGAATTGCCAAAGTTGTGCGAAAAACACCAGCAAGTTATTACTCTATTTAGTAAAAATGGCTGCACAATTGATGATGTAGATGCTTGTGTAGACTTGCTCAGAGATGAACGCCTCAGAGTTGAATTTAACGACTATTTCCAAGACTTTCTCAACACTCTCGATACAATACTACCGCGTTCAGAAGCACGTCAGCCCTATAATTTTGTTCGAGATGCCAAAAAACTAGGTTTGATTAAAAAAGCTGTTGCTGACCTCTACAGAGATGAAAAACTTAATCTAGTTAGTGCCAAAGAGAAAGTTAGGGCATTAATAGATCAATATATTCAATCCCAAGGTATTGACCCAAAAGTGCCACCGATTGATATCATGTCACTGGATTTTAAAACCCATGTCCAGCGCCATCGCTCGATTAAAGCCCAAGCCGCAGAAATGGAATTTGCTGCTCGTCACCATATCAGCGTAAATTATGAAGAAGACCCAGTTTACTACAAAAATTTAAGTGAAAAACTAACAGAAATTCTGGAATCTTTAGCTGATAACTGGGAACAAAAAATTGAGGCTTTGCGGAAATATATAGAAATAATCCAAACTGGTCGTACTACAGATGAGACTGGATTAGATCCCAAAACTCAAATGCCATTTCTCAACATTTTAGGTGAATATTCCCAAAAACAACTCCCCGAACTTGCTCAAGCAACTGTGCAAATTGTCGAACATATCCGCCAAGAAGTACGACGGGTAAATTGGGGTAGCCAAATAGTCCAAGAGGATTTAAGAAGGTGGATAGCCGGCTACTTGGATAATCGTGATTTAGTGAGTTACAACCAACTCGAAGAAGTCGCGGATAAATTAGTCCAACTAGCTAGGAGAAATCGTGATAATTTAATGGTATGACAACCATCACCTTTGGCGACTTGAGTTTTGAAATTCGCCACAGTTCCAAACGCCGCACTGTAGGTATTACCGTCGAACGTGACGGTAAATTAGTCTTAGCTTCTCCCCCAGAAGTACCAATAGAAACATTAGAAAAAATTGTCAGCGAGAAACGTTACTGGATTTATAGTAAACTTTTAAAAAAAGAGTCATTGAATCCACCAGTTAGCGTTAAAGAATATGTATCAGGTGAAGGTTTTTATTATCTAGGACGCAGCTATAGGCTTAAAATAGTAGAGCTTGAACAACAGCCATGTTTAAGACTATATCAAAGCCGCTTTGAATTACAACGCCCAGCCCAAGCTCAAGGTAGAGAACACTTTATTAAGTGGTATCGGGAACACCTTCAGCTAATTGTAGAACAACAAATTACTGCACTGATTAAACGAGTTACTACTTCACCTCGTTCAGTACAAGTACGTGAGTTAGGGAATCGTTGGGGTTCTTGCGGACACAAAGGGGATTTATATTTTCACTGGCGAGTAGCAATGCTACCACGAGAGATGATTGAGTATTTGGCAGTTCATGAATTAGTGCATCTAATAGAACCGGATCACAGCACTGCATTTTGGCATAGGGTGGAGCGTATTGTACCAGATTATCTGGAGCGAAAGCAGTGGTTAGCTCAGAATGGGGCAATTTATAACCTTTAGAAAAATAATTAAGAGCGATCGCATTTAGAGGATGTTTGAAAAGTATTTTTCGTAACACCAAAGCCTCGGAAACCTAACACACTGGGACCCCCTTACCTACAAGGCAATGAGGGTTTCAAAGCCTCTCTCGGCTTGTCTAACGACAGGCTGACGCCAACGGGGAGACGAATGGAAGTGAGGTTTTTAGTATACTTTCGGTTAAACTATTCCTAAAGCAATCTAAAGTTTTTTATGACTCAATCACCAGTAAAAACTCTCTATGTAACAGACTTTGCATTATGGATTGAGCAGACTGTCAATAGCTTAAAATCCCAAGATTATAGCAATGTAGACTGGGAAAACTTAATTGAGGAGATAGAAGGATTGGGGAGGAGGGATAGACGAGAATTAGAAAGTCGTTTGACAACTTTATTTGAACACGCCTTAAAACGGAATTATGTAAATTTACCAGAATGTTATGGCGGTTGGGAAGCAACAATAAGCCGTACACAACAGGAATTAAGTCGTATTCTTCGAGATTGCCCTAGTTTACGTAATTATTTTTTAACTATATCTAATGAATGTTATCAGAATGCACAGAAAAACATGAGTAAGGAATATGAAACAAAATTTCCTGACGATTGTCCTTTTGCTAATGATGTAGAAACATTATTGAATGATAGTTTTTGGTGTTGTTAAAAACCTCTAGTCATTAGTTTTCAGTCATACCTGCATATATTTTGGCTGAGAGATTGTCTCACCTAAAGGCACAAAAGCGCAGAGAGGATTTGGTGATTTTATAATATTGGTATAAACTACCGATGTATAACGCTCCAAAAAGGTGCGATCGCTATCGTTTAGTAGTTGTCTTAATTATATTAATTATTATGTCATATATTTTTAGTAACAAGGAACGGGAGAGTTTTATCCAGACTTAGGCACCTTGTTCAAATTCGTCAATGGCTTGAATTTCATCTACAATCTGGATGCATTGTTCTAATAAAGCAATATTTAGTTCCGCCAATAATTCACTTAAGGTAATCTGTTCGTAGCCGTAAGTAGCTAAATCAGATGGTGTTTCTTCTCGTAAGTGATAAGTCTAAAAGTTCTTTCAGGCTGATGACCATTGTTTTCTCTAAAAATTAGGGTTTAAGTAAACACTAAGCAGCGTTCACCATAGAAAAATTTCTCCGTTAAACTGACTCCACTGAGGAAGCTCCGAAACGATAGCCTTTGCCGTAGACTGTGTGAATCAGTGTAGTTTCTCTACCTATCTCAATCTTACGGCGCAGCAAACGAATTAATGCTGCGATTACATTACTACTGGGTTGTTCCTCCTCTTGCCACAAATTTTCCATAATTTGGGCATGAGTCATTAATTGCCCAGTGTGTTCCATAAAATATTGCAGTAACTGGCTTTCTTTTTGCGAAAGTTCAATTATTATTCCTTGGCGATAGGCTACTTGATTTTCATAATCAAGTTCTAAATCAGCGACGGTTAAACGTCCGCTAGTAGTTTCATAGCTTTGGGAACCGGAACGACGCAACAAAGCCCGGACTCTGGCTAGTAACTCCCGCAGTTCAAAAGGTTTAACTAAATAGTCATCCGCACCAGCATCTAAACCTTGTACGCGGTCATCTAGAGTATCTTTAGCTGTGAGAAACAGCACGGGAGTGGTTTTACCTTGTCGCCGCAATTGCTGACAAATTTCTAACCCCGTTTTTCCTGGCAGCATCCAATCTAAAATTAGTAGGTCATAACTACCAGCTTGTGCATATTCGTTGCCACTTGTGCCATCGTAAGCGGCATCCACAATGTAACCCTCACGAGTTAATAAGCGACTCAAGGGTTCAGTTAGTTCAACTTCATCATCAACTAATAAAATTCTCATGCTGCTTGTGGTAAGCATATAGAGATATTCTCAATATTATTAAACTGCCAGAACGCTAAGGATATTAAGAAAAATAATGCTGACTGTTGCATTGCCAAAAGGGGAACTCCTTAAAAATAGCATCCGCCTGCTACAATCTGTGGGATTAGATTTTAGTGCTTTTTTAGATTCAGGAACTCGCCAACTTCAAATTCTTGACACTAAGGGAGTTGCAAAAGCTTTGTTGGTGCGGGCGCAGGATGTGCCTGTTTATGTGGAATATGGTCAGGCACAACTGGGTGTTGTTGGTTATGATGTGCTGCGGGAGAAGCAGCCGCAAGTTGCCCACTTGGTGGATTTGCAGTTTGGGCATTGTCGGATGTCGGTGGCGGTAAAAGCATCCAGTTCTTACCGATCGCCTTTAGATTTACCAGCGCATGGTAGAGTTGCTTCAAAATATGTAAATTGCGCTCGTGAATATTTCCACAGTCTAGATTTACCTGTGGAAATAGTACCGTTGTATGGTTCAGTGGAACTAGGGCCAATTACTGGAATGTCAGAAGCGATCGTGGATTTGGTTTCTACAGGGCGGACTTTGCGCGAAAATGGTTTGATTGAAATTGCGACTCTCTATGAAAGCACGGCGCGGTTGATTGCCCATCCTCTAAGTTACCGTTTGAATACGGGTAATTTAAGTGATGTGATTGCCAAGCTGCGAGAAACCGTTTTGGTAGAGGTTTAATAGTAGTGCTGGCAAGGTGATGCAATTCACGGTTTATCGAATAGCCCAAAGAAACCTCACCCTGCTTTTAGCTTGTGCAAAACCTGTCCCTCTCCTTACTAAGGAGAGGGATGTCCGTCATACCATTTCTTTGTCAGGCTCCGCCAAACCTTTTAACTAGGACTTACGCACTGTACAAAATAACTATCTTGTGTATCAACGTAAATACGTTGTTTCAGGCTTTTATCAATCTCCCTTGATTGGGTGCGATCGCCAAAATATCATTGAAAAATCTCGCTATAAGCCTTGGAAACTATACTTGCTATTTTGGCTTTTCTGTCAATGCGTAAGTCCTATTAACTTCTTTCTTTGTGTCCTTTGCGTCTTTGCGGTTCGTTTTTATTTCTTCTACTCAAAATTTAAACAGACTTCCCTGAATGGCCAGAGGCGGAGAAAAAACTAAGAATTGTTAAAAAGATTAAGCTATTCTTAAGATTAGGACTTACGCATCAAGTACGAAATGTAGGGGCAATTCATGAATTGCCCCTACGAGAAATCAACGCTTTCAGTGCCTTGAAAGCGTAAGTCCTAAAGATATCCGCGCTAATGACTGAATATTACATTGAAATTAATTAAGAAAAGTTAATGAAAGCTGGACAAATTGATACAGAAATGGCAAGGCTAGAAGCTCTCCGCCAGTATCAAATTCTTGACACCGAACCGGAAGAACCTTACGACAATCTTGCTCAGTTAGCGGCATTTATTTGTGGTACGCCCATAGCCTTGGTAAATTTCATTGATGAAAATCGTCAATGGTTTAAGGCAAAAGTAGGTTTAAATGTATCAGAAATGCCCCGGAGTGTTGGCTTATCTTACATTTGCCAAGAACGGCGTAATGTTGTAGTGATTCCTGATGCTCTAGCTGATGAAAAATTCGCAAAGAATCCGGTAGTCACTGGCTATCCATATATGCGATTTTATGCAGGTGTACCCCTAATTACCCCACAGGGAGATATGCTGGGAACTTTGTGTGTAATTGACCAAGTTCCACGGGAATTGAACCAAGAACAAGTAGAGGCGCTTGTGGCTTTGAGCCGCTTGGTAATCGACCAATTAGAACTCAGGCGTCATGTAACTGAAGTATCTCAAGTTACCGAGAAACTAATAGCCCAGAAACAAGCAGCACACGCCGAGTCTGAAGCTGCGAGAATCCGCATTGCTAATTTGCTCGAAAGCATCACTGATGCGTTTTTTGCTTTAGATAAAAAGTGGCGATTCACTTACATTAATGGTCAAGCAGAATTGCTGTTGCAAAAAAACCAAAAAGAATTATTAAATCAAAGCATCTGGGAGGTATTTCCAGAACTTATAGACACAACATTTCATCGTGAGTATCACAGGGCAATGTCAGAACAGGTGAGTGTGGAATTTGAGGAATTTTATCAGCCCCTAAAGTGCTGGTTTCAAGTTCACGCTTATCCTGCAAAAGATGGTTTGTCTGTTTATTTCCAAGACATTACTGAACGACGGCGAACAGCAGAAGCACTACAAGAGAGTGAAGAACGCTGGCAGTTAGCATTACATGGTAATAATGATGGTATTTGGGATTGGAACCTCAAGACTAATGAAGTGTTCTTCTCAACTCGATGGAAAGAAATGCTCGGTTATAAAGACCACGAAGTTTCCAACGGTTGGGATGAATGGACAAAACTAATCCACCCCGATGAGCGAGATTGGGTACTTCAAGCTTGGAAAGACCATTTTGCCCAGAAAACACCGTTTTATGTCTGTGAATATCGAGTCCAGTGCCAAGACGGCAGCTATAAATGGATTCTAGATCGAGGACAGGCACTTTGGGACGCATCGGGTGATATAGTTCGCATGGTGGGTTCTTATACTGATATCACAGATCGCAAGCAGGCTGATGAAGAATTAAAGCGGCAGAATTTGCGATCGCAATTATTTGCCCAAATCACTCTGAAAATTCGAGAATCTTTACAAATAAACGAAATTCTTAAAACCACGGTTACTGAAGTACAAAAACTACTACAAGCTGACCGAGTTTTAATTTTTCAACTAGAGTCTGATGGTTCGGGAACAGTAGTACAAGAGGCGGTGCTACCTGGTTGGCCGGTAATTCTAGGAAGAAATTTGCTCGACTCCTGCTTTAAAGAAGAATACATAGAAAGATATCGCCAAGGAAGAGTCAGTGCGATGGAAGACATCCAAGCTGCTCACATTCAACCATGTCATCGAGAATTTCTTGAGCAGTTTGCTGTCAGGGCTAACCTCGTAGTGCCAATTCTCGTCAGGGAAAGCATTTGGGGCTTGTTGCTGGCTCATCAGTGTGCTGCACCTCGACGGTGGAATAACTTTGAGACGGAGTTGTTAAAGCAACTAGGTAATCAAATTGGCATTGCTTTATCTCAAGCGCAACTATTAGAAAAAGAAACCCAGCAAAGTCAGGAACTGGCTCGTTCTAATGCGGAATTGGAACAGTTTGCTTATGTCGCTTCTCATGACTTGCAAGAGCCATTGCGGATGGTAACAAGTTATTTACAACTATTAGAGCGAAGATACAAAAGTCAACTAGATGCCAATGCCGATCAGTTTATCAACTACGCAGTAGATGGAGCGCGGCGGATGCAGACGCTGATAAATGATTTATTGAATTATTCTCGCGTCAGCAGCCGTGGACAGCCCTTTATACCAGTAAGTTGTAGTGTTGCCTTAGAAGAAGCGATCGCTAATTTAGAAATTGCGATCGCAGATACTAAAGCAATTGTCACTCACGATCCTTTACCGGAAGTAATGGCTGATGCTACCCAATTGATACAAGTATTTCAAAACCTGATTGGCAATGCGATCAAATTTTGTCAGAATCAGCAGCCACGAATTCACATCGGCGTTGCGAAGCCAGATGCAAATCCAGATGGGGAAAGTTTAAATGTTATGCCGTCGGTAGATGAATGGTTGTTCTCAGTATGCGATAATGGCATTGGTTTAGAATCCCAGTATGCAGAACGTATTTTTATAATTTTTCAACGATTGCACGGTAGAGAGAAGTATCCGGGTACTGGAATTGGTCTGGCAATTTGTAAGAAAATTATAGAACGCCACGGCGGCCGGATCTGGGTTGAGTCAAAACTGGGTGAAGGCTCGACTTTCTACTTCACAATTCCAGATAGAGCAGGTAAGCAATTGTGGACACCATAAAAGCGATTATGCCTATTGAGGTTTTGTTAGTAGAGGACAATCCTGGCGATGCCCAACTCACACGCATCGCCCTGGAAGATAGCAAAATCTCCATTCACCTGAATGTGGTAGAAGATGGTGTAGAGGCAATGGCATTCTTGCGAAAGCAGGACAAATACCTTAAAGCAGCCCATCCAGATATTGTCCTGCTCGATTTAAATCTCCCCAGAAAAGATGGACGGGAAGTACTGGCAGAAATTAAAGGAGATGAAAACCTCAGACGAATTCCTGTAGTAATTTTGACGACTTCCCAAGCAGAAGAAGACATCCTCAAAGCCTATAATTTATGTGCAAATTGTTATATAACTAAACCAGTAGATTTCGATCAATTCGTTAAAATTGTCCAATCAATAGAAAATTTTTGGTTTGCGATCGTAAAACTGCCACCGGAGTAATTGAAATGGCAGGTAAAAATATTAAAGTCTTATTAGTAGAAGATAACCCTGGTGATGTATTTTTATTACAAGAGTTTTTAAAAGAAGTTACCACAGTTGTAGTTGATTTGTCGCCCGTTGAGCGGCTTTCCGAAGCACTCAACTACTTAGCTAAGGAACTTTTTGATGTAATTTTGTTAGACCTCTCGCTGCCAGATAGCCAGGGACTAGAAACCTTTCTTATCGCTCACCATCAAGCAAAAGGCACTCCGATAATTGTGCTGACGGGTATAAACGATGAAACCCTAGCAATTAGAGCAATGCAAGAAGGAGCGCAAGATTATTTGGTGAAAGGGCAAGTAACTGGCGACTTGCTGGTGCGCTCAATGCGTTATGCCATCGAACGGCAACGGGCAGACAACGCCCTGCGACAGAGTGAGGAGCGATTTCGGGTAGCCCTGAAAAACTCTCCCATCTTCGTCTACAACCAAGATTGCGATTTACGGTACACCTGGGTTTATAATCCCTCATTTGGATTGACGGTTGAGGGAATATTGGGCAAACAAGACTTGGATATTATTCCAGTTGAAGATGCTCAACATCTCACCACAATTAAACGTGAAGTGTTAACCAGTGGCATAGGAAGGCGAGAGGAAGTATCAATAACAATCAAAGATACAACTCGATATTACGATTTGACAGTTGAGCCATTGCGGAACGAGTCACAAGAAATTGTCGGCGTGACATGCGCCAGTATTGATATTAGCGAACGACAAGCCGCACTACGCGAACGCAAATTGGCAGAAGAAAAAATCCGCGAACAAGCAGCATTACTTGATGTCACCACAGATGCCATTTGTCTGCGAGATTTAAACAATCAAATTATCTTCTGGAACAAAGGCGCAGAAACACTTTACGGCTGGAAAGCGACAGAAGCTTGGGGCAAAAATGCTAGTGAGCTTTTGTATGACGAACCTTCGCCAGAAATCGAAGCCGCTTTATTCCAAGTTATAAGTAAAGGAAAGTGGCAGGGCGAGTTAACTAAACTTACTAAAATGGACAAAGAAATCCTTGTTGCTAGTCGCTGGAGTTTGGTGTGCGATGAACAAGGGAAACCCAAATCAATTCTCAGCGTTGACACAGATATTACCGACAAAAAACACCTAGAAGCCCAATTGTTTCGCGCCCAACGCCTGGAAAGTATAGGCACTTTGGCTAGTGGCATTGCTCACGACCTCAACAATATCCTGACACCGATTTTGGCAGGAGCGCAACTGCTACCGCTCAAATTTCCCGATGTAGATGAGCGAACTCGCCATCTACTAGAAATTTTAGAAATCAACGCTAGACGCGGTGCTGATTTAGTTAAACAGGTGTTGTCTTTTGCGCGGGGTGTAGAAGGGAAGCGCATCACTTTGCAACTCAGACATCTGATTGTGGAACTAGGCAAGATTCTCAAAGAGACATTTCCCAAATACATAGAAATCAGCACTGATGTACTACAAGATTTGTGGATGGTTTCTGGAGATAGCACCCAACTGCATCAAGTGCTGATGAACCTCTGCGTTAACGCCCGTGATGCTATGGCCAATGGCGGTAGTTTGAGTATCTCTGCTGAGAATGTGTTAATTGACGAAAATTATGCCAGGATGAACCTAGAAGCCAAAGAGGGTCCTTACACAGTGATAACTGTCTCCGATACTGGGACTGGAATTCCTAGAGAAATCTTAGATAGAATTTTCGAGCCATTCTTTACCACAAAAGATGTGAGACAAGGCACTGGTTTAGGACTTTCCACCGTGCTGGGGATAGTTAAAAGCCACGGAGGTTTTGTGGATGTGTATAGCGAAGTGGGAAGTGGGACTAGCTTTAAGGTTTACTTACCAGCAGTAGAAGGAATGGAAACACTCACTCCAGAAGAATTGCCACCACAGACAGGACATGGAGAATTGATTTTGGTTGTAGATGATGAAGTTGCAATTCTTGAGATTACCAGAACATCACTAGAAGCTTACAACTATAAAATCTTAATTGCCAGTGATGGCATTGAAGCGATCGCGCTGTACGCTAAAAATAGGGACAAAATTAGTGCTGTACTAATGGATATTATGCTGCCCTTGCTGGATGGTTTAATTGCCATCCGTACCCTGCGAAAAATCAACCCCCAAGTCAGAATTATTGCCAGCAGTGGACTTATATCTGACAATAAGCTCAGTGCATTAGCTGCTATTGGTGTCAATACATTTTTGTCGAAGCCCTATACTGTCAACGAATTATTGCTTTCTTTACAGAAAGTACTATCGTGAGCCAAACAATTTTGGATTTTAGATTTTGGATTTTAGATTTGTTTCCTCTTACTTACGTTTGTATAAATAGTTATGCTAACCATAGTCATATCCAAAATCTAAAATTAGATGAATTAATTGCGTAATTTTACTAATGGCTAAGAGTACAAAAGGCTGCTTTATTGATGTGAGTGCAAATTGCTTTGATTTGATATGATTGAGCATCCGTTAACACACTCCTTTTAGCGATATTCACAGCTTGGCTAAATGAATATGCCTCGGTTTCTTAAGTTAATCATCAATATAGTAGTCTTAGGTGCATTATTACTGATATCCCAGCAAGTTTGGGCGCAAGATTGGCGTCCGGTTCGCGGTGGTATCCCTTTCGGTATCAGTGGTATGGCTTTGATAGAGCAACAAACCAATAAGCTCGATTTTCTGATTGTCCATGACAACAAACAAAAAAACCAAGGTCGTTTAGCAATTATCAGCATTAAGGGTAAAAACCAACCTGAATATTTTCCCTTGAACTGGCCGAGCAACATAGAATTACCCATTGATTTAGAAGCTTTAACATCTGTTCCAGAAAAAACAAAGTTCTCATTTATCGCTTTAAGCAGTTCTGGAAAAGCTTATTACCTCCGTTTAGAGCCTATTAAGAAGACCATCTCTATTATCAAAGAATTCGATTTACCAGGAATTATTCCAGGAAATAATTTTGAAGCATTTGGATTACAAAATATAGACGGTAAATTAGTTGCTATTTGGGGAGATAGAGGCGAAAAAGAAGAACCAGCAACTATTTTTTGGGGAACCTTTGATTTAGCTAAATATCAAATTACTCTTGCAGGTTCTGCCAATCTGAAAGTACCGTTTCCATCTGGCAATGTTCGCCATATTTCAGATATTAAAATAGATCCCGTAGGAATTGTATACATTACCTCAGCAAGTGATGGCGGAGATGATGGCCCATTTGAGTCAGCTGTGTATGTCGCTGGCTACTTGGGATTTCGTGGTAACAAAATTGCATGGCGGCAAAATCCTCAACTTGTTCCTCTTTACCGCTCTAATTACCACAAAATCGAAGGTATAGAACTTGTTCCCGGTGCAGAAGGCGGTGTGATGGTTGGTACAGATGATGAGAACTTGGGTTCTTATGTATACATTGTAGGTGGAAATAGCTGAACGATAGGAGTTCTAAATCATAGCTTGTTGAGGGTGCGATCGCACTTCTAATTTTATTTAAAATTAGTTTTAAAAAATTAATGTTTCGAGCTTTGCCTGTACTTCTTCTATTAAATCTTGTGAAACACTTTCAACAAATTTTACCTTTCTAGCTTTCCAATCGAGTGTTTTAATTTGGTCAGATAACACAACTCCTTTTGTTTGCATTCCCTCAACAAGTGGAACTTCAAAACTAAGCCCTTTTGCCTTGCTAGTTATCGTACACGCTAAAACTAAAGAAGCGATTCGATTGTATTTAATTGGAGATATAACCAGAACAGGGCGGTAGCCCATTTGCTCCCGCCCTTGCTGTTGTAATTCATTGTTCATTGTCCTAGCAATGTCATCAAATGACATTCCTGATGTGTAGAGGGCAAATGCACGCTGAATCGAATCAACCGTAAACTGCTGTGTAGCTCCAAATTCTAATTTGATAATATCTCCTCTTTTGGGAAAGTATGGATTAACTACCAATCTTCATTCCCCACAGCGTTTCCAGTTTCAAATTCCGAATGGAATTTATCAGGAGTCATACCTTCAAGCAACTCATCAAGGGTATACTTTTTTCGTTTTTGTGGTGTAATTATAATATTATTACCTTCCACACTAAGGTCTATAGCTGTCCCTTCGGTTACATGTGCTTGTTCAGCTACCGCTCTTGGAATCCGAATAGCTAAACTATTTCCCCATTTAGCAACAACTGCGGTCATAGCTATCTCCAAAAATTTTCTTAGCGATCTACACGCCCGAATTTTAGATTTTCGGAGTGAAAATTTTTCTAACGTATATACATTGAAGATACATCTTTTATTAGCGGGTGTCAACGTTCTCTTGCAGGTTTATTTGCGATCGCATAGCAACTTCCTTAAAACTAGACGCATACATTGAGCCTTTTGTCAAGGATTACAGTGCGATGCCTACGGGGGGCAAAGCCTACGCAACTTGGTGTAGGTTGACCATTATCTTATCGATAACGGCCACTCATTAATTACATCTACACATTAAATCGGAACAACATTACATCCCCTTCCTGCACAACATACTCTTTACCTTCACTGCGAACCAACCCTTTTTCCTTCGCAGCATTCATCGAACCAGTTGTTACCAAATCTTTATAAGCGACAGTTTCAGCGCGAATAAATCCCCGTTCAAAATCACTGTGAATTACACCAGCAGCTTGAGGTGCAGACATTCCAGCATTAATTGTCCAAGCGTGGGTTTCTTTAGGGCCACAAGTGAAATATGTCCGTAAGCCTAAAAGCATGTAAGTTGCCCGAATCAATGATTTCAAACCGCCTTCTTCCACACCTAAAGAAGCGAGAAAATCAGCTTTATCTGACTCTGGTAATTCCACTAATTCAGCTTCAACTTGAGCCGAAACTATCACAACTTGAGCATTTTCTGTCGCTGCAATTTGCCGCACTGTTTCCACAAAATGATTACCAGTTGCCAACTCATCCTCAGATACATTCGCGGCGTAGATAATCGGCTTATAAGTGAGTAGTTCTAATCCTTTAATAATTTCTGTTTCTTCTTCATTCAAGCTTACCTGACGCACCGATTTACCTTCATTTAAAGCCGCAGCTAATTTTTCTAAAACTGAGACTTCAAACTGTGCATCTTTGCTAGTACGAGCTTGTTTGCGAGTCCGGTCAATTCGCCGCTCAATTTGTGCTAAATCTGATAAACCCAGTTCTATATTAATGATTTCAATATCTCGTGCTGGGTCAACAGAACCAGCAACGTGGATAATATCATCATTTTCAAAACAACGTACCACATGGACGATCGCATCAACTTCCCGGATGTGGGAGAGGAATTGATTCCCCAATCCCTCACCCTGACTTGCACCTTTAACTAAACCAGCGATATCAACAAATTCAACCCGCGCCGGGATAATTTGTACCGAACTGCCAATCTTAGCAAGAACATTTAACCGTTCATCCGGTACTGCGACAACGCCGACATTCGGTTCAATCGTGCAAAAAGGGAAGTTAGCTGCTTCAGCTTTGGCATTAGCAACTACAGCATTAAATAAAGTAGATTTTCCGACGTTGGGAAGTCCGACAATTCCGGCTCTTAGCATTTTGGATTTTAGATTTTGGATTTTGGATTACATTACCAAGTTAATCTAAACAGGTTCCGGTATGGTTTGGGGAATTGGCCCTGGAACCGTCTGAGGAATGGGAGCAGGTACTGGTTCTGGTAAAGGTTGAGGAATCGCTGGCCCCGGTACAGGTTCGGGATTGGGACTAGGTAGCGGATTCGGCCCAGGAGTAGGAATTTGTGGTTCTGGTATAGAAATCGCAGTAGGATTAATCATCGTAAGCCTAAATTAAATTATTCAACCTTCCCACGCTAGATGACAACCTCATGCGTTGACATCTCCCCAAATAGCTATACCCACAAACATTTCCTTTAATAACTTACCCCTCTTCTCATTCTCTGCGTCCCTCTGCGCTTCCCTTTGCGCGACGGCAGTCGCTACAAACTCCTCCACCCCCGCAACGCGCTGCCTCCCCTCTGCGTTTAAATTCCACCCTCAATTCCCCACCATTTCCACAAAACTACTCCCCCTCCACCTTTTCTACCACCTCTGGCACTGGATCGTAACCACCTGGATGAAACGGATGACACCGCAAAATCCGTCGAGTTGCCATCCACCCACCACGCAACACCCCAAATCGTTCAATAGCTTCAATAGCATACATCGAACAAGTTGGTTGAAAGCGACAAGTCGGGAGAAACAACGGCGAGATAAACATTCGGTAGCCCCGAATCAGCCAAATAAATAATAATTTCATTGCAGTTACCCAAATCTTATAAATTAGTAGCAGGGGTAAAAATTTTCATTTTGTCGCATCTTTGTTAATTACATTTTCTGACTTCACCTCAATTCCGCTTTTCTGGCTGCAAATTGCGTCGGCTGCAATTTGGGTGTTACTCATCCTTTTGATTGCATGGGTGGTAAACCGCTTTGCCGACAAGCCAGAAATCGTGCGGAAGATAGTTCATATTGGCACTGGTAATGTAATTTTAATCGCTTGGTGGCTAGATATTCCCGCTAGCGTAGGGATTACAGCTTCTATTTTAGCGAGTGCAATCACCTTATTATCCTACCGATTACCCATTCTTCCTGGTATTAATAGCGTTGGCCGCCAAAGTTTAGGGACATTTTTTTACTCCGTCAGTTTTGGTATTTTAGTTGCTTGGTTCTGGTATTTACAACAACCTCAGTACGCAGCACTCGGAATTTTAGTAATGACTTGGGGAGATGGATTAGCAGCCTTAATTGGGCAACGCTTTGGTAAACACAAGTATAAAGTTTTTGGGACAGAAAAAAGTTGGGAAGGCTCCCTAACTATGATGCTCGTTAGCTATGTCGTCTGTAGTTTGATTTTAGTTGGAACTCAAGGAAACAGTTGGCAAACTTGGGCAGTATCACTGTTAGTTGCATTTATCGCTACTGCTTTAGAGGCTGTTTCTTTTTTGGGTATTGACAATTTGACAGTTCCCTTGGGCAGTGCAGCACTTGCCTTCTTTTTAAGTCAGTTAGTTTTGAATTTGTAATTGCTTTGAGTACTATTCCTAATTGAGCAAACACTTTCAAAATTAAAGGTTTTAAACCATTAAGGAGATGCCAAAAGTTTCATGCCTCAATTCACATTAGACGTAATTCAGTAATCAAATAGAAGCAAAGGTAAGCTCAGTAGTGGTGGTAAAAATCAAGGATAACTGTGCTGGTGGTACTGGGGGATGCCTGCTCAACAGACGAATCACTAACCATCGGGTGTGTTTTTTACGTCTCTACAACGATGGTAGCTTGGGTTAATTCTGCGTAATGAAGGTTAAGGTGAAGAATGATTTTAATCCGAGTACGAGGCATAGCTGTACAGTGATTTTATTTATGCCAAATAATACTATTTATTGCGACTTGGTATCAGGCTGAAATTTTTCACCTTCCTATTCGTGCAATAACGCCATTTTGGGTTTCATTATCAGATTAATTAAACATTAACAAAACCTTAACTTTACTAATAATTTAAAAACCTCGACAGAAAATTACTCTCTAAATTTGAAATTCCATAACTCTGAAAGCCTTATAAAAAGAGAGATTAACAATTATTGATAATCTGAATGATTGCTAAAACTGGGTAAAATCGTTCTGAATTTATTTTTGCTACATCAAAAGTGATTATAAAGATTTGATGAAGCAAGATTCAGTCTACTTGCGTTGCTTACCTTGTTATTGATTTAATCAAATTTGTGCTTCTTAATAAGCAGCAAAATCACGTAAAACCCACTGCAAGCATTTAATACCCACGCATATTTGTAATCAATATCTGTGAATATATTTCGCTTCTGTATCTTGAATGCTCTCACTGGGTTGATTCTTGGAGTCTTTGATAAATGCTAGGCGAGAGCCATTGCCAAAAGAAGTAGCCCTTGAATTCAGAATTTTTGCAGATTGTTGAAATTATAAGCCATTTTTCCAATTTAGTTACACACAATGAAGAAAACACTTCTTGGGGTATTGACGACGGCGATTGTGAGCAACACCCTGATTCCTGGTGTCCAAGCAATCGGTTTCGGAAATACAACTGCCCGCTTTAGTCATGTTCTGATTATTTCGATTGATGGATTGCACAACTCCGATCTATCAGTTGCTAATCTGCAATCTTCTTTGAAAAATATCAAGCGGTTGCAGAGAGAAGGTGTGACATACACCAATGCTTTCACTTCTGCACCATCAGACTCTTACCCTGGGGAGCTAAACTATATCACTGGTGCTAACCCAGGCACAACTGGTGTATTTTATGATGTATCCTACAGTCGCGCTTTATATGCCCCAGGCACCACTGCTGCCCAAATCGCCGCAGGAACCGCCAAACGAGGTACTGTAGTAACATTTGATGAAACCGTTGACGCTTCTTGGAATAATGGTAAGGGTGGTACCTTAGATGGCGGTCAGGGATTTGATAAAACCCAATTGCCTGTCGGGAGCAATGGCAACCCTGTTTACCCCAACCAGTACCTGAAGGTAAACACTATTTTTGACATAGCTAGCGCGGCAGGACTGCGTACTGCTTGGTCTGACAAGCATCCCGCAGCTTATACCATCCTCGCTGGAAATACACAAGACCCAACGAAGTTTAATTTGGCAACGGGTCAGGTTGGAAGCATTAGCGATTACTCTTCACTAGAAATTAACGCAGCAGTGGCGATTGATCCAACTAAGCCAGGACTTCTCCCAAACACCCTTGGGGCTTTAGTTGATCAATCAACAGGTACTCCTTACTCCAACACCAACTCTAAAATCACGTCCACTTTCTTTAATGACGCGACAAAGGGTAATCCGGCTCTGTTTAAGGCTCCACCTGCTGGTTTTAGCGCCAGCCAGTTTACGAGTGTAGCAACAACCTCAACCTACGACGATATCAAGGTTAAGCAGATATTAAACGAGATTGATGGATTGAACGATTCCGGTACGATAAAAGCAGACACTCCGGCAATTTTTGGCTTGAATTTCCAAGCTGTGAGCGTCGGCGAGAAAGAGACTGCCTCTCAATTTTATGGTGGCGGAATTGACAAAGATGGAAATGCCCGTCCTGACCTGATAAGTGCAGTAGCCCATACTGATGCCAGCATCGGTCTGATTTTAGATGAACTGAAAAAGAAAGGATTAGACAGTTCAACTTTGGTGATTTTGACTGCCAAGCACGGGCAAAATCCCGTCCAAGATCCAACTGTTGGTTTGAGCAGTACATTTGATAGTGTTACTGGGAAAGCTGGTGGCGATGGAAACCTGACTGCTGTTGCCGCTCTCTTAGTAAAAAACGGCATCCAGGTTGCTTCTGAGCGAGGTCAGGATACTTCCTCACTGATCTTCTTGAAAAATCCGTCTGATGTCCGAAAAGCAGTAGCCCTGCTGAATTCCAAAAATTACTCATTTGATAATACGATTGATCCAAATACTGGAGTGGCGTTTTCAACTGAGGATGCTGCTGCTCAGGGTCAGGTATTATATGGTCAGAGCATCATCAATGCCGGATTGGGAGATCCAAAGACAAGCGATCGCACCCCTGACATTATTGTTCCACTCAAAACTGGCTACTTTTTTGGTAATGCTACCAAGAAGCGTGCAGAGCATGGTGGATTTACTGATGCTGACACCCACGTAGCCCTGATTGTAGGTAGCAGTGGATTTTCCCGCAATCTGCAAGGTAAAACTATCAGTCAAAACGTTTCTACCACCCAAATTGCTCCAACTACATTACAGGTTCTAGGTTTAAATCCTCAACGACTGCAAGGTGTTCAGATTGATAAAACCCAGACATTACCACTTAACGGTAGGTAGGGATTTGCAAATCGAAAAATACCGAATAGATCAAGAGCGCAGGTAGTACGAGGAATAAAAAACCACTAAATGAAGAAATTGATGTGGTATTTAACATATCAATTTATATTCAGGAGGCAGGAGGAACCCATGTTTAAAAACATGGGATTGTAGCAACGAGCGGAGGAGGAGTGTCTCCACCTCCGCACTTTGTATCTCGTAGCACTTCACCCTCAAGCCAATTCTTTTTTTGATTGGGCAATGACCCAGAAAAGACAGTTTTCTTCCAACTGAGGCTCCTGCCTTTCTTTGTAATTCCCGCAGTTAGAGCGAATCGGTGTACCGCAAAGATCACAAAACTTGTAAGCTAATCGGCATTTAAGTTGCATAAAAGCAGGGCTGAAGCCCTTACTACGAGCGAATCATTCTGGAAAAATGAATGACGATTAGCTTATCTCCTCAATACTTCGGGATAAGCAATTATTGTGGTCGCCACGATCTACCGAAGGGTTGAAGAGAAGATTTGTCGCGGATACATAGTTGCAAAAAAAGGATGATTCGAGTCTCAGAAAATCTGTTTACACAGCATATACAAACATCATGATACCAATTCAATACTTACAGCCTCCAGCAATTACATCTGACTACTCCTCGGCCATATTCAAAATAGCTGATGATTCAAACAAGGATGATAAATGTTCTAATGCAGATCGCCTGATTGTCTCTGGCAGTACTTATGCGGGTACAGCTAGTACCGTAACTGTTGGTCAGACACTTCCGGGTGGGGGTACAGCGATCGCAAACGGCACTTATCCAGACGTTTTCAACAATGATAAAGTTGATGGCAGCTTTGGCATCACTTCGCCAATTTTCCTCCAGGAAATTACTACTTGTGGCACAGATATCCGTACAATGTACGTTGATCCTAGTGTCATTACTACCAGTTTTCCGTCCAAATCGGAATTAGCCTTAAATCTCACACCCGACGGCAAAGGGCTGACTTTCATGGGTTATGTCAGCGCAATCAACCAGCTCGACGTGTCAAACTCTAACACGCCGGGAATTATCGAACCGGGCAACCCCGTAACAACTACTCCCACCTATAGGGCAGTAGCGCAAATCAACTTTGATGATGCACACTTTATCTCTCACGGTTTTCTCACCCCCAAGGTAACTACAACCAATGCATATCCTGGGAACAATGGTCGTGCAGGGATACTAGGTTCAAACGGCTTGTACTACACTGTAGGTAATGCTGGTAATGGCAACGGCTCGCCAGCAGTTACAGCTGCGGCGGGTGTGCAGATTGTCATTCCTGGTCAGAATGCGACTCCATCACCTCCTGGCACTAATCACGTAGGATCGTTCAACATTACTCAATATGGCTACCCAGCCGACAAGACTGCCAAAGACAATAATTTCCGAGGCGAGACTATTTTCAATAACACTTTGTATGTAACCAAAGGTAGTGGTGGCAACGGAATTAATACTGTATACCAGGTCGGTAACGCAGGTAGCTTACCAACCCTCACCAATGCAGCTGCTGCACCAATTACCATTTTGCCTGGCTTCCCCACGAACCTCGCTAAGACCGGCAAGAACGTGAATGGAACTGTCCAACCTATCTACTATCCCTTTGGTATTTGGTTTGCCAACGCAACCACCCTGTATGTTGCCGATGAGGGCGACGGTATTGCTGCTGATGCCGCAACCAGCACTACCGCAGGTCTTCAGAAGTGGAGTTTGGTAAACGGCACTTGGCAATTGGACTACGTTTTGCAAAAAGGCTTGAATCTTGGTCAGCAATACCCCGTAGCTGGTTTACCTGCTGCTTATAATCCCGCAACAGATGGTCTTCGCAATCTTACAGGTCATGTCAATCCTGATGGCACTGTCACATTGTATGCAGTAACTTCGACCATTAGCGGTAGCGGCGATCAAGGAGCAGATCCCAACGAAGTGGTTGCCATAACTGATAGACTTTCCTACACAACACCCGTGCAGTCCGCATCTGAGCAGTTCCGCGCCATCCGTTCCCCTATCTCTGGTCAAGTCCTACGAGGTGTATCTTTCGCCCCAACTAACAAGGAAAAATAAGGGTCTGGGGAGGGCTTTTAACGAGAACATTGACCTAACGCTCTTTTATTACTCTCGTCATTAGCTGTGTCCAAATATAACTTTCCCAGCATCTTTAGAGTTACTAAAATTTACTAAAATTTAGTAACCACCATAAAAGTACCAGAAGAACCCATATCGGCTCAATCAAAAAAAATCTTTTTGAATATATTCAATACCACCCATTACGTGAAAATTGAGCCGAGTCTATTACCGCGATCGCTCCAAAATCCAATCGAGTAAAATCGGGTTGACTAAATCCGGCGCTTCATCCTGCGGACAATGCCCCACTCCCTCTAAAGGGATAAACTTTTGTACTTGGGGAAAGTTAGCTAATTCTCTCCCTAATTTAATTGGTTCCCACGGATCAGCCGTTCCCCACAAGATAATCGCAGGACACGCTAACAGTGGCAAAAGGTCTTCTGGTAATGGCCCTGTAGAATAAGAAGTAAAGGCGAGAAAAACAGCACCAGCCCCCGGATCGCTTGCTGGCGAAGTGAGAATATCTACCAACTCATCTGTGACCATATCAGCATTCGCATAAGCTTGCAGCAGAATTTTTCGTACTGTTTTCGGTTTAGCGAGTTGATTGAAAAAGAAATCACCAACTGGTTTAATAGATAATAGGCGTTGCAGTAGAGGCGCTCCGTAACGACGAGACAAAGGTAAAGTTACCCGTTTGCGATCGTGCAACAGCCTTAAAGAACAGTTGAGCAAAGCAACTCCCAAGGCAATATCTGGGTTGCTTACTGCTGCTTGCATAGCTACAATACAGCCAATAGAATTTCCCACTAAAAAAGCTGGCTCACCGACAACTTCGCGGCAAAAATCTGCTACTTGCTGTCCCCAAGTTTCTAGGGTATAGGCAATTTGTTCACCAGGTTGAGGTTTTGCGGAAGCGCCAAAACCAATCAAATCTATAGCATAAACACGGCAACTTTGTGCTAATACGGGAATATTCTTTTGCCAATGCCACCAAGAAGCGCCAAATCCATGCACGAGGACAACAGCTGGGCCTGTGGTTCCTTGGGTTTGATAGCAGATCGGGAAATCTTGCCAAATCCAGGTTTTTGTAGAGTTAAGTGCTGTTTTTGAACTTGAGGTTGTCATAAAAATTTGATGAATACAGGGGTAAAAGCCTTTCAGCAGCAAGACGCAAGTAACATTGTTTTGAATTTGAATAAAATTTATCAGATTTTCAAAGTAAATCCTTTGCTTTAGTGATAGCTTAGACTACAGCACAAAAGCTTCTAGCCTTATATAGCGTTTCCTAATAAGAGTGAGATTAAGCTTTACCTCACCCCGATAAAGCTGTGCTTTATCTCCCCTCTCCTTATTAAGGAGAGGGGTTGTCACCACGATAAAACTATACTTTATCTCCCTTCTCCTTAGTAAAGAGAGAGGTTGTCACCCCGATAAAGCTGTGCTTTATCTCCCCTCTCCTTATTAAGGAGAGGGGCTGGGGGTGAGGTTTTGATATAGTTTTATTCACAACTTAGATTATGTCAGTATTAAAAATCATAAGTTTTCTAATCTGAGTAATATTTTCGCTATTTTTAGATGTAAGGGACTTCCAAGAAATAAATTACTCAAATAAACGAACCACAGAGCCACAGAGGCACAGAGAACACAGAGGAATGAGGAGAAGAAAGTTTTTTCGCCAGTTTTTTGGGTATTTTTTTATTTGGAAGTCCCTAAGCGAATTATCATCAATGCTAGATTCAGTAGTTTCACAATTACGATCGCTAATGCGAGTCTATAACATTGTCAAATATGAGGCATCGGCTAAGGGGTGGTTTGCAACTGGAAACTGACGCTGAATTTAACAATATTTTTCTTGTTCCTAGTTCTGCGAGCCAGAAATCATGAATCTACTAGAAACAATCGATACTCCCATTGGGAGCTATGCACCCGATTTTGAATTGCCAGGAATTGACGATCAAGTACACCATCTCAGGCGTTATCTTGAGAAATTCCGAGCAGTGGGCGTTATTTCTCTATGTAACCATTGTCCTTATGTAGAGTGGTATATAGACAGGTTAAAAAACATTCAAGCCGAATTTGCACCGATTGGGTTCACACTAATTGCTATGAATGGTAGTGATGGTAATCACGAAACTAGGCCAAGCTTTGAAAATATGAAAGCTTTTGCCTTGCGTCACGATTTAAACTTTCCTTACCTGTGGGACTCTACGCAAGATGTAACCCGCAGTTTTGGTGCGACAAAAACACCAACGGCCTTTCTAATAGATAGTAATGGTATAGTCCGCTACAAAGGTCAAATTGACGATCATCCCCACGATCCATTATCGGCGGGACAGGATTATTTAAGAACTGCGATCGCTTCTCTGTTTCTTGGTCAAGAAATAGAGATACCAGAAACAGAACCAATAGGTACTACATTGATTTGGCGTAACTAGACATAGATAGTCCCTGTAACTGTTATCTTAAATTGGAGGCAATTGCAACTTTTTTGATAAAGCAGAACTTCATGGGAACGAATTACCGACGGGTTTTACTTAAACTGAGCGGTGAAGCCTTAATGGGCAACATGGGCTATGGCATTGATCCCGAAGTGGTGAAAGGCATAGCAGAAGAATTAGCAGAGGTGATGGCCACTGGCACTCAAATCGCCATAGTTGTTGGCGGCGGCAATATTTTTCGTGGCGTCAAAGCAGCGTCGGCGGGGATGGACAGGGCAACCGCTGACTATATTGGCATGATTGCCACGGTAATGAATGCCATGACGTTGCAAGATTCACTAGAACGCATAGGAGTACAGACGCGGGTGCAAACTGCGATCGCTATGCAAGAATTAGCAGAACCCTATATCCGTCGTCGTGCCATCCGCCATCTTGAAAAAGGACGGGTGGTAATTTTTGGTGCTGGTTCTGGAAATCCCTTCTTTACTACAGATACTACTGCGGCATTAAGAGCCGCAGAAATTGATGCAGAAGTGATTTTTAAAGCCACCAAAGTAGACGGAGTATATGATGCCGATCCTCATATTTATCCTGACGCCAAGCGTTACAATAGCCTTACCTACGCACACGTTTTAGCGAAAGATTTGCGGGTGATGGATAGTACTGCGATCGCCTTGTGTAAAGAAAATAATATCCCAATTCTGGTATTTGACCTAACGGTGCGAGGTAACATCCACCGAGCCGTCTTGGGAGAATCCATCGGTACCCTTGTGGGAGGTTCTTGTGATATTAGCTGACGCGAAAAGTAAAATGCAAAGTTCTGTTGATTCAACTCAACGAGCTTTTAACACGATTCGCACTGGTCGCGCCAATGCGAGTCTATTAGATAAGGTATTAGTGGACTATTACGGTTCGCCCACGCCCATAAAATCACTGGCAAATATTAGCACGCCAGATGCCTCGACAATTCTGATTCAGCCCTACGAGCGTAATACCCTAAACATCATTGAGAAGGCGATTTCCCTCTCAGATGTGGGTTTAACTCCCAGCAACGATGGTTCTGTAATTCGGCTGAATATTCCGCCTTTAACTAGCGATCGCCGGAAAGAATTCGTCAAAATGGCTACAAAGTATGCTGAAGAGGGTCGTGTTGCTATTCGCAACATCCGCCGCGATGCCATAGACGCGATTCGCAAACAAGAGAAAGCCTCTGAAATCTCCAAAGATGAATCAAAAGACCAACAAGATAGCTTGCAAAAACTCACAAACGAGTATACTGCCAAAATAGACTCACTCTTGGCAGAAAAAGAAAGAGACATTACGACTGTTTAAAGTCTAAAGTCTGAAGCATAAAGGCTGAAGGATGATAAATAAATTCTTCAGCCTTTATCATTTTTTGGGTATTTAACAAAAATTAATCAAGTAGGGGCAATTTATGAATTACCCCTACTCAATAGAAAATAAACTAATTCAGGAGCAAAAATTCAGCCTTATGTACGATTGCATCATCGTCGGCGCTGGGCCAGCTGGTGGAACAGCTGCATATCATTTAGCCAAACAGGGTCGCTCAGTATTAGTATTAGAAAAAGAATCCCTACCAAGATATAAACCTTGTGGCGGTGGAGTATCTCCAGCGATCGCTCAATGGTTTGACTTTGATTTTAGCCCAGCAATTTCTGTCAAAGCCGACTCCTTTCGCTTTACCTGGAAATTGGGCGATCCGGTGGAAGCAAAAATCGCCACAGAAGAACCAGTCTGGATGGTGCGACGAGATATTTTTGACCATTTCCTAGTGCAGCAGGCACAGAAACAAGGAGCTGAACTCCGAGATAATACTGAAGTAACGAGTATTGAATTTAAAAGTGACTATTGGCAAGTTAACACAGCCAATGGGCTAGTTACAGGTCGCTACTTAATCGCGGCTGATGGTGCTAAAGGGCCAATGGCAAAATGGCTAGGCTTTAAAGACCGTAAACGCAGTTTAGCAGCAGCTTTAGAAGCAGAAGTTTCTGCAACTGTAAAAGACAAAACCACAATTCACCTTGAGTTAGGCTTGGTGAAAAATGGCTACATTTGGAACTTCCCAAAGGCGGATGGTTATTCTATTGGTATCGGTACATTTGTCGGTGGTCAACCCCAAGATTTTAAAAAGATTTTAGATGAGTACGCGCGATCGTTTGATTTAGATATCAAAACTAGCAAGCAGTATGGTTATCCCCTTTGCTTGTGGAATGGAAAGCAAAAGTTGCATACCCAAAATGCAGTTTTGGCTGGGGAAGCTGCTTGTGTAGTTTATCCCATGACAGCAGAAGGTATTCGTCCGTCAATTTTTAGCGGTTTGATTGCAGCAGGAGCGATTAATGATGCCCTTTCTGGTGATACCAACGCTTTAGAAAAATATACCGAAGCTATTAATGAAGAATGGGGTACTGAGATGGCTTGGGCGCAAAAATTAGCTGGAGCATTCTATCGCTTTCCTGCTATTGGCTACAAAGTTGGTGTTAAACATCCCTCCGGTGCCAAAATCATGGGTAAGATTCTCTGTGGAGAACTCCGCTATAGCGACGTTACCGATCGCGCCCTCAAGCGTTTAATTCCTGGCTTTGGAGGTTAAGTATTAGCGATTAGGGACTTCCAAGAAATAAATTACTCAAATGAAACGAACCACAGAGACAAGGCAGCGCGGTCTTGGGGGTTTCCCCCATGAGCGACTGCCGCGCAGAGAACACAGAGGAATGAGGAAGAGAGAGTTTTTTCATCAGTTTTTTGGGTATTTTTTTATTTGGAAGTCCCTTAGGTAACGAATCTTTAGCAAAGAGACGCCCTATTTTCACTTTATTTATGCCTATCTACTTAGGAATGTGAATTAAATAAAATCCAAATATGGTTTTTAACCTCACCCCGCCTTTGAATTTCGTCAAAGTCTCCCCTCTCCTTAATAAGGAGAGGGGTTGGGGGTGAGGTTCTATTGCACCTTGACGCGAAGTTAAAAATACCTAGAGAAAAGCCAGATAATCACTCCAGTTCCCAATACACAAATAATTCCTGCCAAACCAGCTAGGGGTTTTTTATTCTTACCTGTGAACCAATCAGAGACTTTACCTGTGTAAGTAATTAGTTCTGCTGTATCTATAGTAGCGATCGCCCATATCCATCCCGCGTGCAGTCCCCAAGCTAAACCTAAATTGTTGTGATCGGCAAAGCGTGCTAACACCAGCACCATTCCCATCAGCCACAATCCAGGAAGTTGAGGTGCAGTTTCGCGTTGCTCCCAAACTAGGTGTAGCAAGGCAAAAATCAAACTAGAAATTGCTGCTGCTACCCAAACTGGATAATCTTGCGCTAATTCAGTAAACAGGAAACCGCGAAAAACTAACTCTTCTATCCCAGCGACTAATAACGCTATCAAGAAAATCGGTAGCAATATGGGTAGTATTAACTTTAAATTCGTCTTTTCAAAAGAACACCACCCTAACCCAAATTGCCCACTAAATACAATAGCTAGGCTAACCACTCCCAAAGCAAAACCTAGTCCTAAAGAACCAAGAGTTGAAAGATTCCCAACAAAGCCGTAATCCGAAAAAGATTTATTGGTAAGCCAACTAACTCCCCACAGAATTAGGGGAGCTAATAGGTAGAGTGACACCAATAACGGCATCTTTTGCTCTGGCTGTAAAGGTTTAAGGGGTTGCCAATTGAGCAATATTGCTGATACTGTTGCCACTGGCAACCAGCAAACTATCCAGAAAATAAAAAATGCCATCACTACAACTAGTGCTGGTGCATTTTCCATAAACGCCAATAAAGCGTTGACAGAAGACTCAAAAAAAGTTATCAAACTAAACAAAAAAAACACGATAGACTTCTTGCACTATAGATTTCTTGCTGATTAATCAAGACTCTACTAAAATTGGTGACTTCTGCAAGGGGTCTAATCGTATTCTTTACTTGTGACAAATTTTTTTAACTAAATAGAGCTACTAGTTTACTGTCGGGGTAAGGATAAGTTATCATCACCTGAAACTTATCCTTACCATCAGCAAATTTACTCTTCGTCTTCCAAATCTTCGTCCGATTCGTCAGAGTCTATATCTTGTGAGGTTAGTTTTTTGTCACTTTCACCGAGTTGAATCAGATGAATATGTTTGTATCCCAACCTAATTTCAAACTCATCTCCAGCCTTTAAGCCCATTGCTTTGGTATATGTGGCACCAATGACAATCTGACCATTTTGATGGACACTAACCCGATATGTCGGTTCACGACCACGACCATCTTTAGGTGCTTCTGGACTTAGAGGAATTCCTCTAGCCGATAGCAAAGCGTCATAAAAATCAGTGAGATTGACACGAACCTGGTTATTCTTAGTAACAGTGTAATAGCCGCACTGTTTAGCTCTTTCTCGGCGTGGTAAAGTGGAAAGTTCTTTTACTTTAGCAAGTAGTGCTTTTCCGGTTAATGGCGCGGTTGCAGTTTCAGTCATTATGCTCAAATTTTCCTTACTCTCTCCAAACTGAAAAACGTGTAGTCAAATGCTGGCATTTGGCTTTTTAGCATTTGCATAGAGCTACTTAGCACTCTAGTGTAACGGGTCAATTCCTGCCGATAGGAGCCAAAAGCACTTCTATATATGGTTGTCTATAACCAATTCAAGGTCATAGTTGCCATAGAAATTAATTTTGCTGATTTCACGGCACTTTTAACCATTATTCGCCATCAGAAATTAAGTTATTTTCTCTTTTGGCGCTACTGTAGCGATGTAACTTTCAGCAACCTTTACAAATTGGGTTAATTCTACTCCAAATAAGTCGTAGATCCCAAAAATGCAGGTTTTCCACTTCTAGTGCTTGCCCTTCTGGGCAATGAACAGGTAGAGTTTTTTCTACTCATCCTCTCAAGCTTAGGACAGCATAGTATTTCAATAGAGTACTAAGGGCTTATGCCCTTTTGTACTGCCAGTAGAGACGTGAATTTTCTTGTCTCTACATTACGATTCAACAAAGCAGTAGTAGCCGCGCTGATCCGGCTATTGACTCTGTTTTGTGTCTTCCTAATTTTATATTAAATACTAGCATGGACTAATAATAGCAAAATAGTTGTTTAATTTTGAATTAAAGTTGCTGGTAAATTTTTATTTAAATTTCTGGACTGAAAGCTTGCAAAAAGCAGTGAGGATTTTCCTCACCCTTTATTGCAAGGGTGAGTATTGCCCTATGCCTTTTATAAAAATTTATCTAATTTAGACGAGCCGTTTTGACCAATGTGTTAAATTCAAGATTTTCTCAATCAAGAAAATCTTGAATCTAAAAGTCTCGCGCATCCGGGATTCCCGGTACAATAACTTTTATTTTAAAGTGGTGACGATTTATCCTCGGTTTATTATCTTTTGCTCAAAAGCAGTCAGAGAATTTTGTACGTCTGTCTATGGGAAGAATAAATCTCTTAACATCTGCCTAGCGCTTGATTGCCACTACTATATATTGAACATACCCAAGTTACACTTCTATATAATCAAAAAATTCCGTCAAGCGGTAGCAACTAACTAAATTTTTTAGTTAGTTGCTGTGGCTGAAGTTGACATCAAGACGTGTTGCTAACCTGACATGCATTTAATTGGGATACGATCGCCTTGTCAGAGATGAAGCTAAAATGCTCTTTCCTTTACATTCCTAAATAAGTAAATTCAATCCCAAGCTATAATTACATTTTTGGCGTTTTATCTGAGAATTTGACACAAATCTTGCCTACAGCGCTGCTACAAGTAAAGTTTGAATGGTTATCGTTAAACTAGAATCAGTCGCTCTTTGATGGTCAGCCTATTAACACCAGGCTTTGAATGAAGATCAAAAAAGTATAGCTCACTTTTCGCAACTACCTGCCTTGAATCATGATTGTTGAGGCTGGTGAAGCAATTTTAAAATATTGGTTAGTGGTCATGGAAGTTATTTTTAAGGTCATTCGACAGCAACAAAATTCCTCCCCAGTGGTGCAAACCTACCTTGTAGAGGCTCAAGCAGGTAATACAATTTTGGATTGCCTCAATCATATTAAGTGGGAGCAAGATGGAACTTTGGCGTTTCGCAAAAATTGCCGTAATACAATTTGTGGTAGCTGTGCTATGCGAATTAATGGGCGTTCGGCTTTAGCTTGTAAGGAAAATGTTGGCAGTGAACTTGCCAGATTACAACAAATAGCATCATCCCAAAGTAAAGTAAATCCCATTCTTGAAATCACGATCGCACCTCTAGGGAATATGCCCGTGATTAAAGATTTGGTTGTAGATATGAGCAGCTTCTGGAATAATCTAGAAGCAGTTGCTCCTTATGTGAGTACAGCAGCACGACAAGTACCAGAAAGAGAGTTTTTGCAAACACCACAAGAGCGATCGCGCCTCGATCAAACTGGTAACTGTATTATGTGTGGTGCATGTTACTCTGAATGTAACGCCCGTGAAGTTGATCCAAACTTTGTTGGCCCCCATGCCCTTGCCAAAGCTTACCGGATGGTAGCAGACTCCCGCGATAGCGACACCGAAAATCGTTTAGCAAGCTACAACGAAGGTACTAAAGGCGTATGGGGTTGCACCCGTTGTTTATATTGCGATTCAGTTTGTCCAATGGAAGTTGCACCATTAGAACAAATCACCAAAATTAAACAAGAAATTCTCACCCACAAACAAGCAAGTGATAGTCGCTCAATTCGTCACCGAAAAGTATTGGTGGATTTAGTTAAAGAAGGTGGTTGGATTGATGAACGTCAATTTGGTTTACAAGTTGTCGGTAACTACTTTAAAGATTTAAGAGGATTACTCAGTCTTGCACCCCTCGGTTTACGGATGATTCTTCGGGGTAAGTTTCCCCTATCCTTTGAACCTTCAGAAGGGACTCAACAAGTGCGATCGCTCATTGAATCTGTGCAACAGGTAGAAAACAAAAGTTAGGAGTGAGGAGTTAGGAGTGAGGAATTTTAACTCATAACTCCTAACTCCTAACTCCTAACTCTAGTTCAACGTGGTTCTTGAGGTATATTTAACGGCTGTCCATAACGGTCGTATACTAAAATATCCCACTGACCGTTGTTACTCGATTCAAAAGCAATCCTACTACCATCAGCGCTAATTGTAGGGTTGCGGACTTCAGATTGCAGGTTATTAGTCAAATTTCGTGATTGGCGTGTTTCCCGGTCGTAGAGAAAAATAGCCGATCGCCCCTGACGGCTAGCACCAAATACAACATAACGACCATCTTGGGAAACGCTAGGATGAGTTGCGATCGCATCAAATGAGTTTAAACCTGGCAAATCAACCAAATCACGACTCACCGTATCAAACATATAAACATCTTGGCTACCGCGTCGGTCAGTAATAAAAACAATATATCTCCCAGAAATTTGCGGGTTTAATTCCGATGCTAAACTATTGAGACTCCGACCCCCCGGATCAAAGGGATAACTCAAAATGCGAGGGTAGCCAAAACATCCAGTCAATAAACTTAAACATAAAAATACAGGTATAAAAAAAACACGTTTCATATAATTAGTCATTAGTCTCACTGAAGATTAGCTGTATCTCTTGCTGAGTAAGAACCTTGGCGCGTCCATGCCGATTTATTTTCATTGGCAGACTGTAGACCCTGTGATCTACAGCCTATAATGTTTTGACACATGATTTGCATAACTGTTTGACCTTTAGGTGAAACTAGAAGTGGTAGTACAAAAAATAAAAATTCTGAGGAGGTTTGAATCCAACCACTGCATCCTACAATAGAACACCTAAAAACCTTCTACCGCGTATGTGTACGAGCAAGCAATCTATTAAGAACAATTGAATTAACTCGCTACGATACACGCTCTCAAAGAATGGTAGTGTTAATCGGCGAAACAATTCAAGTAGAAATTTTAAGTAACGGCGAGGAATTAATTCAATGAGTAACTATCAACAATTAAGCGAAGCCGAACTGAGAACTTATGTAAAAACACATCCAGATGATGAGGAGGCTTTTCAACACTATTTAACAATTATGAGGGCAAAACCTAACCGGGTTGTAGTTAGTACAGAGGAACAAGCCCTAATTGAATTTAGGAAAAGAATACAAGCAGAATCAACACCCTAACCCGCCCTAACCCCGTAGCGCATCATATGATATAGCGTTTCCTAATCACATAAGGTACATCAGAGCAAGCTCCTCGCTTGCGGGGAGGGGGTTGGGGGTGGGGTTCTTGTACCTCACAAGGGCCGAGAACCGCTATAAACTACATCGATTAAGCGAGTTGATAAAGGTAATTTTTTACAGATTCTCTCGTGTCCGTTTTGCTTCTATTAGTTTTTCCAATTCACCAATTTCATCTATGGTATAAAACTTGGGGTTGGGTTCAGCGTTAATTTTATCCATTAGAGCGTGAAAAGCTTCTGTATCATTCCGATTCTCTAATAAATAACGTTTTAACTCTATTTTACTCATAGCTGCAAACTTAGGCTTAGTCATTCGTCGTATCTCCATTTATCGCTCTACATCGTCTATTTAATTTTTATTCGTGTGCATAAATCAAAAAATACATCGTAATGAGGGTTAGTAACAGACTTTTGTCACAATCATTCGCTGTTATTTATTCTTAATGGAAGAATAAAAACTGGGATGCTCCCTGTGATATACCTACTTATGCTTTCTCTTATCCAAGGAAAAATCATGGATTTTCGGAAATTTTACATTCCTACTGTTATGGCAGGATTAGCACTACTAACTTCAGCTAATCAAGCACTAGCTATTGGTATAGGTCAATATTCAGGATATCAAAATAATATACAAGGTAAAGTAGACAATGCGACACTGAGTATCCAAAATACTTATAACTGTAGTGAGGGAACTTGCTTTAAAGGTACAATAACGTTTCCAAATGCAGGTTTCTCAGATTTGGTTGTTGGTTACTTGTCAGGCAATAAATTTACCATGCGACGTTATGTCGGTAATGGTTTTAATTACGTACAAACTTTCAACGGACTTACAACTGCTACAAGCGTTAACGGCAGTTGGTTCACCGACTCAGAACCGAATAATAAGGGAAGTTTCAGTCTAAACCAATGACACTCTCTGACCTCCTATACGATTAACTGAAACAGTGGGAACGACCGGATTTAGTAGAAAAAGTTAGGCAATTGGAAAATGTCGGAAGTTTAGAAGAATTTAAAGCATTGAAACATCAAATGAATGCCAAGTCTAACTAACTCCCACACATCCCTAAAACCCGCCCTAACCACGTCACACCCAATCAATCGCCCCATTCCCACAATCCCAATTCTGACCCCGTAGCGCGTCTCTAGCTGTGGGATTTTGTTTTTGGGGGGTGAGTGCGATCGCTGTTTGTTTGGATGCGTCTCTCCAAACTCTTAACTCTTAACTCCTAACTCCTAACTCCTAACTTTTTCCCCTACGGAGGTGAACCTACAGTTGCACCATTCGGAATATCTAACTCAATATTTGGCCCCCGGTCTAAGACTTCAATATCCCACTGACCACGGCTGGCGGTTTCAAAGACAACATAACGTCCATCGGGGCTGATATTTGGTTTTCTGACCCAGCCGCGATAGGTTGGTGTGACGATTTGCGACTGTTGTGTAGCGCGATCGTAAAGCGCCACCACTGGTCTACCTTGGTCGCTAGTAAGATAAGCAATATAACGCCCGGTATAGCTCAAGCTAGGACTTTCAGCAATTGTCTCCGCTCGGTTTATCCCCGGTGTGCTAATAAACAGTTGCCTCTCCAAATCGAAAACCAGTAGCTGCTGATTACCATTACGATTAGATACAAACGCTAAAAAGCGCCCGTTTCCACTCAAAGCCGGTTGTTCCTCTGTGTAGCGACTGTTGAGCGAAGTGGAACCTATGGGAATATTGTTAGAACCACAAGATACAAGCAAACTTGTTAAACCAAAAACCAGGCTCCAATGAATTGGTCTTTGGAGCCAAAATGTAGGCGTAAATTTTTCCACCTCAACTGTTTTCCGTCGCCTTTAAACCTACTGTCACCCCAACTGTTTTAAACATCGTCATCAAAATCCGTCGAATTATCTGGGCGCTCATTTGGCATTTCAACCGGGTTATATGGCACATAATCAGTTGGGATCGCCTCATCATCTTCGCGCGGTCTTCGAGGAGTTGAGTCAGTGGGTGGACGACGCCTTCTTGGTTTGGGAGCAACATCATCTTCCCGGCTTTCTGGACGCCCAGACCCATTATTACTACGGCGAGAAGGTTTTCTGACTTCCCCTTCCGAACTTTCCCAATCATCAACTTGCCTAGATGAAGAACCCCAATTCTCATCTTCAGAGCTTTCAGAAGGGCGATTCACAGGACGACCAGAAGTCCGTCGCCGCGTTCTATCTGCTGGAGCCTGTCTTTCGCTACTGCTACTGTTGCGGCGTTCTGAACGACGGGGGGGTTGTTCCTCGTAGTAGTCATCACGAGTGGAAATCTCATCCCTGCTACCCTGAATCCGGCGACGCGAGGGGCGTTCTTCCTCGTCTTCATAAGGCAGTGGATCTAAGTCTGCCTCCATCTGGGCCCCATAATTCTTCCGATTGCGGTTCATTGAATAATTTCCGCTTACCTCTCGCTCATCATCCACAATCGGAGTGTTGCGCTTTGCTTGCTGGGTAGCTATACTCCGCAGACGAATACTTTCAACTGCAAAAAACACAGTTGTACCAACTAATAGTAGTTGACCAAATTGTAGAATCGGGTCTAAGCGCCATCCTTGAAACACGAGAATGAAGCCGCAGAGCAAACCAACTGCTGCAAAAAAGATATCTTGATCCCGTGACAATTCTGGACGCACAGTGCGGAGAAAATACAGTGATGCCCCAGCCACAGCCAGGAAAATTCCTAGAATACTGGCTGAGTTTGCCCCAAAATTTACCTGAGCCAGAAAACTGGCTGAGTTCAGCCCAAAATTTATCATTGCTGTTTTCCCAATATCAAATCTATGTTAGCGAGTCACAATTAAAATCACTACTGTAATTATTCACGATATATTGAAGCTTCAAAGCCTCTAGCAAAGAAGCTCTGAAGCTGTTCACCGAAAAATAAAAAAAACCTATGTCTGTTAGCTACAACTGCTTCTAGTGGCAAACACTGCTGCTTTTAGTGCAATTATAAATAGCTGACAGACAGTCGGTTGTGAGAGTCAGTTTGACTCTCATAAGCATTATGAACGCTGGATTTTATCTTTTTGGCTAATGAAAATTAGACCAACTATAACGGGTATCACAACAATTGCAGTACCCCATAACAGGCTCCAAAGAAAATTTGCTAAAGAAGGCGTCATACTTCTAAACCTTTTTTTACACACTTCATCCTAATTTTAATAGTGTATTACTTTCTTGAGAAGCCTATAACTCTGAACTGGCAAACTTGGTAACGGCTGTGAGGGAGTTTGCTTTTCTATTGCAGAAGAAAGTTGCAGCATTTGGTTAAAATGATGATGAGAGTGCTTTACAAAGCTTCAAATTTTGTGGCGATGTCTACGACGGGCTTCGCCTAAGTTTTTCTTTCTTTACGATAGATAGTACCTTAAACCGATGACTGGTGTTGACCTGACCGCTTGGATTCTTGGCCTTGTATTAGGGCTGATGACATTTTTATTTATATTTCGGATCATTCTTACTTGGTATCCGCAAGTGAATCTGAATCGTTTGCCCTTTAATTTAATAGCTTGGCCCACCGAACCATTTTTAATCCCGTTGCGAAAACTTGTACAACCTATAGGCGGAGTAGACATTACACCTATTATTTGGGTTGGTATCTTCAGCCTGGTGCGAGAAATATTATTAGGTCAACAAGGATTGCTGACCATGCTATCTCGCGTGAATTAAGGATTGGGCATTAAGAGTGCTGAGTGAGGAGTTAAGAGTTAAGAGTTAAGAATTATCTCCTTGTCCTCTACTCTCCATCATCTCCCCACTCCCCTAGCCGTTCATCTCCTGCACAAAATTTGTATAGACATTACCCTGCAAAAATTGTGGAGTTTCCATAATTCTTTGATGAAAGCCAATGGTGGTGGGTAGTCCAGTGATGGCACATTCCCGGAGTGCGCGTTTCATGCGGTTAATAGCAGTGGGTCGGTCTGGGGCCCAAACAATTAACTTCCCAATCAAAGAATCGTAGTAAGGCGGGATTTGGTAATCTGTGTAAACGTGGGAATCAATGCGAACACCAGGACCTCCAGGGGGAAGATAGCTACTAATCCGTCCAGGAGAAGGGCGAAAGTCATGATCTGGGTCTTCAGCGTTGATCCGGCACTCAATCGAATGACCTCGTAATACTACTTGCTCTTGCGTAAGTTTAAGTCTTTCCCCTTGAGCAATCCGAATTTGTTCGGCAACCAAGTCTATTCCAGTAATCATCTCTGTTACAGGATGTTCTACTTGAATCCGGGTGTTCATTTCCATAAAGTAGAATTTACCCGATCTATCCAAGAGAAACTCGATAGTACCCGCCCCACTGTAATTGATGAATTGGGCAGCTTTGACAGCAGCTTGTCCCATTTTCTCACGCAGGTCTTGGTCGAGAGCCGGACTTGGTGCTTCTTCTAGTAGCTTTTGATTGCGGCGCTGAATTGAGCAATCCCGTTCGCCTAAATGGATGACATTACCGTAGTTATCCGCCAAAATTTGAAATTCGATGTGGCGGGGACGTTCAATAAATTTTTCGATGTAAACGCCAGAATTCCCAAATGCTGCTCCTGCTTCCCCTTGGGCTGCTAAGAAAAGTTTGACAAATTCATCTTCAGAACGCACCAGACGCATACCCCGTCCGCCACCACCGGCTGTGGCTTTGATCATCACTGGATAGCCGATTTCCTTGGCGAATTTTAATCCGTCTTCCTCGGATTCTACCAACCCCTCAGTACCTGGTACTGTCGGGACTCCAGCTTTTTGCATGGTTTCTTTGGCAGTGGATTTATCCCCCATCAGCTTTATAGCTTCTGGAGTTGGGCCGATAAAAGCAATATGATGGTCGGCACAGATTTCGGCAAACCGGGCATTTTCTGCCAAAAAGCCATAACCTGGGTGAATAGCAGTCGCATTGCGGGTCAATGCGGCAGCAATAATATTGGGAATATTCAAATAACTTTTACTGCTAGCAGGTTCGCCAATGCAAACCGCTTCATCAGCAAGCTGGACGTGGAGAGCATTCCGGTCAACAGTGGAATGAACGGCGACTGTCGCAATTCCCATTTCTTCACAGGCGCGGAGAATGCGAAGGGCGATTTCTCCCCGATTGGCAATTAATATTTTGTCAAACTTCATTTTTTAGTTTCGATATCATTACCAGTAGATTGACATTTTCTCGCTATCCAATTTGAAACGAGGCGATCGCATTATTTCAAATTATCACAGGAGATTCGCCACCCTGATTACTAAGCAAACTCGCATATTGCAGGCTTGCTGCCTCTACGAGTCTTACTAGACTAACAGCATTGCTGCTGTAAGTCTTAGCTAGCTTACTAAACTGGGCTTTTGCGCCGCCCAATAGCCAGTCGTAGACAAGGCGGTACGCGATCGCACCACACCTCCCACAGTCGCTCTACCCTTTTTAATATCACTTGTGCAGACGCTAGATTTCTGTCAGTCTGATACAGAGAAAGAGGAAATTTATATTTTTGAGGAATATAACTTTAGATATCACCTTACTATAATTAGTTTCTTATGCTATAGTCTATGTTTAGAGATTCCGTGCGGATGTGGCGGAATTGGTATACGCGCACGCTTGAGGTGCGTGTGGGCAATGCCCTTGCGAGTTCGAGTCTCGCCATCCGCATATTTTCGCATATATTAATTAATCAAGGGTCAATAGTCAAGGGTGAATATACCTTAGACTGTTGACCCTTAAATCTTGGTAGAGCTAAGGTTTTTTATGCTTTTATAGAGATACGTGAAGTTTTATAAAAAGCATTGAGTATTACTTTTACGCCGACAAACAACTTAACACTGCCAGCAGCTTGGCATCGCCTCACTCCAATTTGGCAAGGAGGGGAGGAAGTGATTCAAAAAAGTTTACCTCATAGTCAGCTAGCACCGGCTTGGCAGCTAATGCTTTTGGGTGACGGCTCTCCAACACGTCATCTAGAATTGCTTACAGGTGAGCCTGTAGAAGTAGATGTGATTGATATGTCATTGATTGGCATGGACTTAGATGCTGCACCTGACTTAATCCAAGCTGTCCCAGGGCCGCGACTACGGCGACAAGTGTGGCTGCGGACTGCTTCTGGTCAACGATTAGCCTATGCTACCTCGTGGTGGGAAGCTAGTCATGTAGATGAGTATTTGCAAAATCGTTCATTACCAATTTGGGCAAGTTTAGCTCGTCTCCGCACAGAGTTGTATCGGGATGTTCGAGGAATTTACTATGGTGACTCATCGGCGCTAGAGTCTGGTTTTGATGTAGCTGGCCCTTTTTGGGGTCGCCATTACTTGTTTTGGCATCATGGACAGCCATTAACGTTAATTTATGAAGTTTTTTCGCCTTATTTAACTAAATATTTGGGAGCTATGCAATTAAAATAATTCGTAATTCGTAATTCGTAATTCGTAATTCGTAATTCGTAATTCGTAATTCGTAATTCGTAAATTTTGTTTTGCAAGAGGGACTTAAACCCCCAGAATTTATTACAATAATGAGTTTTCGGTGATGGTTTGCCGTTGTTAGGCGCTGATGTTAGCAAGAAAGACACAAGGAAAGGTTTAATGAATAATGTTGTGCTAAATCTAGAACCGATTGCTCATTTAACTGATGAGGAATTTTATCAATTGTGTATTGCCAATCGTGATTTAAACCTCGAAATGAATGCAGCCGGAGAATTAATAATTGTGCCACCAGTAGGAGGAGAAAGCGGAAATCAAGAAGCTGGATTGATCGCTGATTTAGAAATTTGGAATCGTCAAGCGAAATTAGGGAAAGTTTTTAGTTCTTCAACTATCTTTATACTTCCTAACGGTGCAAAACGTTCACCTGATGCTGCTTGGGTAAAATTGGAGCGGTGGCAAGCTTTAACACCAGAACAACGAAAAAAATTTCCGCCACTTGTACCCGACTTTTTGATTGAACTGCGATCGGAGACAGATAGGCTTGCACCGATTCAAGAGAAAATGCAGGAATACATTAATAATGGTTTGCGCTTGGGTTGGCTGATTAATCCTCAAGATCGTCAAGTTGAAATTTACCGACTTTGGAAAGCTGTAGAAGTTATACAAATGCCAGCAATTATTTCTGGAGAAGATATATTACCTGGATTTGAGTTGCAAGTATAGGTAAATGATAAGCCTGACGGTATCGTAAAGTTATACCAAATTGTCCCAAAAATACTGCACTGATGATGTGGCGCGATCGCGTACCTGCCCTTTCCGGTGGCGATCGCGTATCGCAACCGAACAAAGCCAAGTGTTAAAATTGAGTTGCAGTTTTGTCCAGTTAGTTATATTCTCAAATTGCTTAAAATAACAGATTTACTTGCGAAAACTTTCCGACAGAAGAATTAATCTCAGGGAAACGTCCTACGAAATTCAAGAAAGCGTGTTAAAAATGGTAACTGAACTAAAAACACAGCTTTTGAAAGAGTAGGGAAGGTTGATTACCGAAGTATCATCAACATCTAGTGTGGAAAAATTTAATATAATTAGCTGTTCTAAAGAATGGTTAAATCTGTTGGTGTACTTGACTAATCAAGCAAGTAATAAGTTTGCAAGTATAAGGTATAGGTTTCAATGGCACCGCCTCTTGTGTCTGTTCCGATGAAAAAAAATAAGAAACCGTCTCTGGTGCTGACGCTCTCGGCTGCTGGGCTATTGATTGGTGCGGGGAGTGTAGCATACTGGTTGTTAAGCCAGAGACAACTATCTTCTAGCGATTTGCTAGTAGGTGCAAATATTATTCCTAGTGATGCCCTGTTTGCGGTTTCTCTGACAACAGATCCCCAGCAGTGGCAGAAATTGCGGGAGTTTGGCACAAAAGAAACTCAAGCAGAACTGGACAGAAATTTAGTAGAATTGCGCGATCGCTTTCTCACTAATAATGGTTACGACTTCCAGAAAGATATCGCTCCTTGGGTAGGGAATGAGGTTACAATCGCAATTCTTGCCCCAGCAATAGCAAGTAAAGCTGCACCCAAACCAGTTACCACCAATGAAGATGCTGCAAGCGATCAGCAGTCGATGGTAATGGTATTACCAGTGAAAAACCCAGAAATCGCCAAAAACATTTTTGCACAACCCAAAACCCTTAAACAAGGCAAATGGATTGACCGTATTTATCAAGGTATCGCCATTAAACAAAGTCAGGGACAAGCAGGAGAAAACTTTTCAGCAGCATTACTAGATAAACGTTTTTTAGTTATAACTGATAATCCTAAAGCCACAGAACGAGCGATCGATGCTTACAAAAATCAAACATCTCTAGCCACAACAGGGGGTTTTGCTGAGAATTTGCCAAAAATTGCCAACTACCAAAGCTTTGGCCAGTTTTACATAAATGTGCCAACAGCAGCCAAAATAGCCGCAGCTTCTCCAAATCGCCCAATACCAGCTCAAGTTTTGGCTCAACTGCAAAATAACCAAGGTTTAGCGGGGACAATGATCTTAGAGGCAGAAGGAATCCGCTTCAAGGGCGTTTCTTGGTTAAACCCTAATAGTCAACGGGTGCTGGCGGTAGAAAACAAAGCTGGACAAATGCAAAGCCGCGTACCAGCAGAAACCTTAATGATGCTTTCGGGGGGAAACTTACAGAGGTTGTGGGGAGATTACGTTTTAACATCTCAGAGAAATCCCCTCTCACCGATCGCACCAGAACAACTTAGAGGTGGTATAAAATCTCTTACCACTCTCGATTTAGATAAGGATTTGCTTAGTTGGATGAAAGGCGAGTTTTCGTTATCAGTGATTCCTACTACTCCAAAAGAAGGTTCACCAAACGATTTTCGTGCGGGTTTAGTGTTTATGATACAGACAAGCGATGCCTATGGCGGGCAAAGCCTACGCCAATCGGCTGAAACATCAATAAAACAACTGGATGATGTGATGAGAAATCAATACCAGTTCCAAGTTGAACCGGCGAAAGTCGCAGGACAACCCGTTGTTAACTGGGTTTCACCCTATGGTACCTTAACTGCCACGCACGGTTGGTTAGATGGAGATGTCGCCTTTCTAGTAGTGGGCGCTCCTGTTACTGATAAAATTCTTCCCAAACCCAACAACACACTAGCAAGCACGATCCCCTTCCAACAAACAGTTCCTACAGAACCAAATCCGACAAATGGTCAATTTTTCATAGATGTGGAACGAACTGTGAAAAATTTCCCTTTACCAACTCTAATTCCCAATCAACAAACTTTACTTGATGCAACGCGCTCAATTGGGATCACATCCGCCGTCAGCGACAGTCGCAGTAACATCTACGACATTTTTATAGCACTCAAAAAACTTAGGAACACGACTCCCTTGCCTAGTCCAGAAAGTAATAAGAGCAACTCCTCACTCCTAACTCCTAACTCCTAACTCCTAACTCCTAACTCCTAACTCCTAACTTTTAACTTTCCCCTGTCCCATTCCCCTCTAAGCATATAGGATCAGAACAGTTAGAATCGATATTTTAAATTATCCACGGAGAGAAGACTTTATGAATTTGGTTGTACTCCAGAACTGGCTGGACAATGCCTCCTTTGCCATATTATTCCTAACAATGCTGGTGTATTGGGGAGGAGCGGCTTTTCCGAATCTGCCTTATCTAGCCGCTTTGGGGACAGCTGGGATGGCGATCGCTAATTTGTGCATGGCAACTCTACTAGGGGCGCGATGGATCGAAGCTGGTTACTTTCCCTTAAGTAATCTCTATGAATCGTTGTTTTTCTTAACTTGGGGAATTACCACCGTCCATCTGATTGCTGAAAGTAGTAGCCGTAGCCGCTTAGTAGGAGTTGTTACATCTCCTGTGGCAATGTTGATCGCTGCTTTTGCTACCCTGACACTACCATCCCAAATGCAAGCGTCAGAACCCTTAGTACCTGCCTTGAAGTCAAATTGGCTGATGATGCATGTCAGCGTCATGATGTTGAGTTATTCTGCTTTAATGGTGGGTGCGTTATTAGCGATCGCCTTTTTAATTGTGACTCGCGGTCAAAACATCCAATTACAAGGTAGTTCAGTAGGTACTGGTGGCTATCGCAGCAACGGCTACCGCTTAAACAAAGCATCTGAACTAATTTCTCAACCGTCAGCCCCTTCTGGCGAAAATAACGGCTTTGCTCGTTTTGAAACAACTAGCAACGGCAACGGTAACGGTAATACAGCTGTTATGGGTTTAGTTACAACAACCCCAATTCCAAATCCAAAATCCGAAATCCAAAATTCCGAACCTCTTTCACCCCAGCGCCTTAGCCTTGCCGAAACTCTCGATAACATCAGCTATCGCATCATCGGACTCGGATTTCCCTTATTGACAATTGGCATTATAGCTGGTGGCGTTTGGGCTAACGAAGCCTGGGGTTCCTACTGGAGTTGGGACCCCAAAGAAACTTGGGCATTAATCACCTGGTTAGTGTTCGCCGCCTATCTCCACGCCCGAATCACTCGCGGTTGGCAGGGGCGTAGTCCAGCAATTTTAGCCGCCACCGGCTTTGTTGTGGTTTGGGTTTGCTATCTCGGTGTGAATCTTTTGGGTAAAGGTTTGCATTCTTACGGTTGGTTCTTTTAATAACCTCACTAAGACAGTACTGAGTATTGAGTATTATTCTTTTACTCATAACTCAGGACTTAATAAAATCTCGCGTAAAACTATAGTGAGTGGAGTGTTTAAGTTGAAACGCACAGGAGTGCAGAGTTTTTCTTTGCTCCTACTCTTACGAGATCGCTAAGAGCGATTACGCAAGAAAAAAATTATTACTCATAATGACTAATGACTAATGACTAAATCTATAAAATCATCGTTTTATTTCGGATGAACTGTTATATCCCTGGAAAATATAGATTTATTGACAGGAGATTTTTATGGAAGATGGATTCGAGATACTAAACCATGATGAAGTTGTGTCTATAGAACCAGACACTTTTAATAAGTTAAATATTGCTAAAACTTTTAAAGTTCGTGATTTGATTACAGCAATTAAGGAATATATTGGAGCAGAAGAAACAGATGAAGTAAATTTGTATACGCAAGGATTAAATTGTGAAGTTTTGCAATTTAGTACTCAGGGATGGAAAAAAGGAAAAGTTAGACTTGCTTTAGAATTTTGTCCTGATGAATCTGAGTCACCACTTGATGAACTTTTTCAAAGACTCAAACAAGTAGAAAACTAATACCCAATTACTAAAAAATCCCCGATTTCTTAAATAAGTCGGGGATTTGATTCTCTTGATATTTGCAAATAAAATAGGATGGCTGAATTGCTATCAAAATTCATTAATAAAAGAAAGATGCCCTAATAACTGAAAAACGGTAACCCTATCATGCTAAATTACGATCCATTAGCTTGTTTGCCTTCATCTGAGGAACTGCCTGACTCTGACGATACGCCAGTGGATAATGAATTACAAGATTTAATTCCCGGTTTACTTAAAGCGCTTCTGGCGATCGCTTGGCCAGAACGCATGGATTGGTTTTTTGGCGTAGATATGGGTATTTATTATGACCCAGATTTACCGCCAATAGTACCAGATGGGTTTTTGAGTCTGGGCGTAGAGCGATTTTATGATGAAAACCTCCGTCCCAGTTATGTGCTTTGGGAAGAAAGGAGAGTACCACTATTAGCGCTAGAAGTAGTATCTCAAAAGTATCGTGGTGAGTACTCTACTAAAAAAGCAGAGTATGCGAAATTAGGGATTTTATATTATGTAGTCTATAATCCGAATCGTCGCCGAAAGCCACGGTTGGAAATATACAAATTAATTAATGGTGGTTACACTGCATTAGAAGATAGTAATCCCGTTTGGCTACCAGAGATTGGTTTAGGAATTGGCATGGAACGGGGAACTTATCTAGGCATTCCTCGCCAGTGGTTGTATTGGTATAACCAGCAAGGGGAAAAGCTTTTAACACCAGAAGAAGACGCAAAACTCGCTAAACAAGAAGCGCAGCAAGCTAAACAAGAAGCGCAGCAAGCTAAACAAGAAGCACAGCAAGCACGACGACGTGCTGAATTATTAGCAGAACAGTTGCGATCGCTCGGCATAGATCCAGATTCTCTGTCCTGAATTGCTATCAAAATTGATTAATGAAATAAAGCATAACAATTGCGATCGCCCGACATAGATCCAGATTCTCTGTCAAAGACTCATTACAGCAATTTTAATTTATTTAAAAAACACTCTCGCGTTCTTTTTTAGGCAACAGACACAAACCTGGAAACCCAGATTGAATCTGACTTTCAAAAATTCCGAATTACGTTAGCAATGTAGGAGCGTCATTATCAATTACAAATTACTTTAAGTCCTTTTTTAGCAGGCGAACAATATGGTTCAGACTCCAGTTAAAAAACTAAGTTTTGAAGAATTTCTAGAGCAATACCCTGATGGTGGCATTTACGAACTGATCGACGGAGAGATTATACCAGTGGAGGTAACTAGAGCGCATAAAAATGTGGCAAGGTTTTTAATGCTTGCCTTCAATGATGAAATTAGACGCTTGGGACTTGAATATATTGCTGACAAAGATATCATCATCAGGACGTTTACTGATGCTGGGCAAGAACAAGGCAGAAATCCAGATGTGAGCGTAGTTAGTGCATCACAGTGGAACAGCAATGTTCTTGCTTATGGGGCGCTGATTGAGCCGATTCAACTTGCTGTAGAAGTTACCTCAACAAACTGGGATGATGATTATGTTGACAAGGTAGATGAGTATCAGCGACTCGGTATCTCTGAGTATTGGATTGTAGATTATCTGGCGATCGCTTCTCGTGCTTATCTTGGTAATCCCAAACTCCCCACGGTTTTTGTTTACCAGTTGGTTGAGGGCCACTACCAAGTCGAAAAGTTTACCGGCAATGACCGCATTCTTTCTAGTACTTTCCCCCAACTAGCGTTAACTGTTAAACAAGTTATAGCTGCAAGTCAAATCCAAAAACTATGAGAAGTTCCCAAAATGGTATGGACTCCCATACACGCAAAAATCCATCGCACAATCCGATCGCGCCATTTATTTGAACGCAACCAGCGTCTATTAATCGCTGTCTCCGGCGGACAGGATTCTCTGTGTTTAATAAAATTACTTTTAGATTTACAATCCAAATGGGGATGGGATTTAGGTATTGCCCACTGCGATCATCGCTGGCGTTCTGACTCCCAAGCTAATGCTCATCACGTCGAAAATTTAGCTAAAACTTGGGGTACATGCTTTTATTTAGAAACAGCGATCGCTCCTATAAATAGTGAAGCTGCTGCACGCGATTGGCGCTATCAAGCTTTAAGTGCGATCGCTCAAGCAAATAATTATCAGTATATAGTTACCGGACACACCGCCAGCGATCGCGCCGAAACTCTCCTCTACAATTTAATTCGCGGTACTGGTGCTGATGGCTTACAAGCCCTAACTTGGCAACGCCCTCTAACTACAAGCATTATGCTAGTGCGTCCCCTTTTAGAAATTACTCGCACCCAAACAGAGCAATTTTGTCAAGAATTTAAATTACCAATTTGGGAAGATTCCACCAATCAAGATTTGCAATACGCCCGTAACCGCATTCGCCAACACTTAATACCATATTTGCGCGAAAATTTCAACCCCCAAGTAGAATCAGCCTTAGCCCAAACAGCAGAACTTCTTCAAGCAGAAGTGGAATATCTCGAAAAAGCCGCCCAGGAGTTGCGGTATGGGGCGATGAGTGAGGGAGATAGGGGAGAAATATCTTTTTCATCGTCCTCATCCCCCTTTGCTTTTCCCTTACGCTTAAATCGTCGAGTATTGCAGAAGGCACCATTGGCACTGCAACGTCGGGTGATGCGTCAGGTATTGCAGCAAATATTGACTGATGCACCCAGTTTTGAACACATCGAAAAATTAACGGCTTTAATTATAGCGCCCAACCGATCGCAAACCGATCCATTTCCTGGTGGTGCGATCGCTCAAGTACAAGGCGATTGGATTTGTTTTAAATAGTTAAGAGCTAATAAGTAAGTGGGTCAAATTAAATATAAAACCTCACCCTGCCTCCAGCTTCCCTCTCCAAAATATCGGAGAGGGATTGAGGGTGAGGTTTGATCTTATGTTTAATTACGCCTACCTACTTAGGGCTGAAGCCTAACTACAAATATTTTAGTGAAAAACTTTCTTAATAAAAAGACAAAATATTTAAAATAAGAGCTAAAGGGTTGATAGATATAGTTTTGAGAAAAAATATAGTTGCGGGTAATGGCATCTCAGTTAAAACACTGATTTTTTATGTCTAGACAGCAAACACATAAAATAACATAATCTTAACTGTCAGTTTGCTATCACGCTCATAAATACAAAAGAAGTTTTATGAAATTTAAAAAACTCGGTTTTGGATTATCAACACTTGCAACCCTCTCAGTGATTCCAATTTCAGTTGTAACGATGCCCTTAATGCTGAATCAGCCAGTGTACGCAGTAGCAATCTACGGAGCTATTTTTGATAAATGGGTAAGCCTGGGTGCTTATTCAAGCCCAGCTGGTTCTCCTACAACCGATGAACTGCCTGCTGCCAGAGGAGGACGGTACAATGAGTTCCAATATGGTTATATTTATTGGCTTCCCAGCTTGGGCGCACACGCTGTCTACGGAAACATTGGTGTAAAGTGGAACCAACTTGGGCGGGAAAATGGCTTGGGCTATCCCATTACCGATGAGCTTCCTGCTGATAATGGAGGACGATACAATGATTTTGAGAATAACGCATCAATAACTCCAAACTCCTAACTTGCTAAGACGCTAGTAATTGTGGCTGAGGCATCAAACTTTGGAGAGTATGACGCAACTGAGCGATCGCTTGGATTTGATAATCACCAGTTTCCTGGAATTGATCCAAAGATTCTCCAATTAAGAGCAGCTTTTGCCGTAATCCATCTAAAGAATCCTGAATTGGTTGTAGCGTTTCTTGATAAAGATTCACTCGACCACAGTATTCAGCAGTTGTTCTTCTTAGGGATAGCAAGTTTTCCTCCACCGCTTTCAGTTCTTGGCGCTTTTCATCCAAATCGTGAGTTTGATTGTCAATCATTCCCTGATTTAGCTCAATACCAGAACCAATCCGATCAATTTCACGTTCCAGCTTTTGAACTTCCTGTGAATATTGTTGTCGCTGGGTTTCAATTTGTAATAAAATCGGTTCTAAATTAACTTTATTACCCTCTTTTTCATCAACAACAGTATGTCCTTGTCGCCGCAGCAATACAGCTTGGTGTTGCTTGAGAAACTTTTGATGCTGTAACATATTGCGGCGTTGTCCCACCAAACTGGAGTTTAGCATCTGATACATGTCTTTTTCATCTGTTAATTCCAGTTCCAAATTGATATGGTCATGGTCAGATGCGTGATTTAATTTAGTTTGGAGTTCTTCTATAGCTTCTTCTTTATATTTCAATTCTTGTTCTTGATCGTGAACAAAGCTAGCGTCTATTTCTAACTTGTATTGCAAATCTTGGACTATCTTTTGCAGTTCTTCTAAAGGCATTTTCTCTAAAGCTTCTACATCAGCTTGCTGGCCGAGAACTACACCAGACGTTGCCGACAAAGAGTGAATCTGTTGATATAACTCTTCGGCGTTTCGTAGCTGCTCTTTGATTATCCGAGCATACTCTTGCTTGCTGTTAAAGTCTGCCGTGTTTATCTGCAATTGGGCTGTTTGCTGGACTAGAGAATTTTGTGCTTGTTGCAGTGCATTTTGGCGATCGCTAAAGGTTTGTGACAAACGCTCGACTTCTTGTTGCTGTTGTGCGATCGCACTTTTTTGCTCCTCCAGTTTTTGCCAGTGCGGGGTAAGAGTCGCTTGCTGCTTTTCGACCAATTCCAAGGCCAGATGCAGGTGTTCTCTGACTGTTTCCGTGGGAGCCACACGACTAGACAACCTATCGAGTAACTCACTCATTACCCGACCTTGCTCCTCATCTAAAACCGTCCCCTGTTGGAAATCTGTAAGACGTTCCTCCAAGCGGCGCTGCTCACCCCGCAAATGCTCCCAAGCGCCTTCCAATTCTAGGCGATTGCGCTCAACTTCTGTTTGTAACCGTTCAATTTCCTGGCGGGATGTGTCAACTTCTTGTTTTTGCTGCTCTTGTTGTTGCAACTCTTCCTCCAATAGTTGCAACTGTTCTGAGCGTACTTCCATGTCCATCTCACGGCGATTCAACTCTTGCGCCTGAAACGTCAGTGATTGCTTCCACTGATCAATTTCATCTTCCTTGAGCTTAAATTTCTCCAATTGGCGGGAAAAATTCTGCAAAATATTGACTAGTGGCCGCGCTGCTTCTTGAATGCGTTGCACTTGACGATTTGGATTCAGTTCAACCAGTACCAAAGCACCATCATTTAATTTGCTTGCGTCCTCAGCCGCAATCACTTCTTCTGACACAGGACTCCAATTCTGGTCAGTTCGCTGACAAGCTAGTAGTTTTAGTTCAGTTTTGCCACCGCCACTGAGTAAACCACCTTTCTGTTTTTGTAATTCTGCTAAATACAGCACACCGTTAGTCCTTTATTGATGCACTTAAAGTTTATGTTTTGGGATATACCTTAAATAATTCTGTTAACTTGTCTCACTGAACCAAAGTTTAGGAGAACAAGACCGACAAAACTATAGACGCGAGATATTACGTCTTGATACTTATAAAAGTGAGTTGGTCGCGCCTTTATATTTTGTACTGATGACAGTGATGATGACTTCCGTGTTAACACTAGCTTTGTCAAAGTGGATTACGAAAGATTAAACTTTATAGCTGAATCTATAGCAATTCTTCTTTGGATGCAACAGATTGTAGGGAACATTGGTTGTATGTGTCAATTTAAGCCCAAACCCATTTAAAAATAATATTAACGGCATTACAAGGAGTATTTTTTAGGTAAATGCAGGGAAATTTAAATGAAATTGATATTTGTAGTATCCTCCAATTGATTGAGTTGGGACAACGAACTGGACAACTATGGGTAAGAGCTACTAGCTCTCACCACAACAACAAACTGGGTGGAGAGGGAGCAAGCATTTATCGCCTCAAACAACAGTCTTGGTTCGTCTTTTTTCTCAATGGTCAAATTATCTATTGCCAAGAAGGTGAGAGTAATTTGTCCAGAATTAGCGATTATTTACCTCATTATCGAGTCGAGATGCGACTTAGCGACAAACAAATTGCCTCTTTACCATCAACCGACGCGCCAGAGTACGCCTATCTGTGGGCGCTCTTGGAGCGGAATATTATCAACCCCAAGATCGCTGGTAGTATTATTCACGGCTTGGTACATGAAACTCTCTTTGACCTGCTAAGTTTACACCAAGGGAACTTTATTTTCCATCAGAGTGCCGCACTTGCCCCGCAATTAAACACTTTCGAGATTGCGCCATTTGTTACAAAAATTACCAAGCAGGTGCAAGAGTGGAAGCAGCTGTATCCTCATATTCAGTCTCCAGAACAATTGCCAGTGCTATCTGACAAAGTTCATTTACAATCCTCGCTTCCAGAAGCAACCGTAAGTAAGCTACAACATTGGGCTGATGGTAAAACATCCTTGCGTCAACTAGCTCGGTATCTTAACCGAGACATTTTGACAGTTGCTAAGGCAATATATCCTTATGTGCAACAGAGTTGGCTACAACTGGTATATCCAGACAGTACTAAACCAGATGCCCACACTGATAACGAGGAATTGAAGGGAAAACACAGGGGGCGAATAGTATGTATTGACGATGCGATCGCCATCGGTGAGACTATAAATTCCATCTTACAAGCACAAGGTTATGAAGCGATCGCTCTCACCAATCCCTTAGAGGCACTGAGTCTGGTTTTTCAACTCAAGCCGGATTTAATTCTATGCGACATTGCTATGTCGCAATTGGAGGGGTACGAAGTTTGCGCCATGCTGCGACATTCAAGAGCATTTCGGGTCACACCGATTATCATGCTCACTGGTAAAGATGGATTTATTGATCGAGTCAAAGCTAGTATGGTCGGGGCAACAGATTATTTAACAAAACCATTTACAGACACTGAGTTACTTATGCTCGTAGAAAAATATATCAACAACCAATGAAAGTACGGCATTGAGAAATGGGCAGAATAATTTTAGAATCTTGATTTTGGATTTTAGATTGAAAAATCTAAAATCTAAAAGACGCTCAATGATTCGCTATCCAAAATTGAGGGGCATGGGCATATAAACAGATCGAAGATTTGTTGATCTATTAAAAGATCAGTTAAAAGATGTTATCACAGAGTCAGCCAACTTAGTAAAACGTCAATATCCAGGAAAATAGTGAGAACATACAATTAATTTATACAGTTAATACTTGCGGGGGAATCAAAGAATGTTCCAAATAGGAACGTCTACATCAGGGGGTAAATAGACACTTATGAGCACAGTTCTGATTGTGGAAGACAGTATCGCGCAAAGGGAGATGATTACAGACCTCCTGAAAGCAACTGGCCTAACAGTAACTCATGCCAGTGATGGATTAGAAGCATTGGAGGCAATTCAAGTAGCACCTCCCGATTTAGTGGTATTGGATATTGTCATGCCTCGAATGAACGGCTACGAAGTTTGTCGGCGCTTAAAATCCGATCCAAAAACCCAAAATGTCCCTGTGGTTATGTGTTCTTCCAAAGGCGAAGAATTTGATCGCTATTGGGGCATGAAGCAGGGTGCAGACGCCTACATAGCCAAACCATTTCAACCAACCGAGTTGGTAGGAACAGTCAAACAACTGCTGCGAGGATAAGGACAAAAACAATATGGTCAGCAAACCGGACTTTTTAAGTGGCAGTGGTCAAGACCATTTCCGACCAGAATTACAAGTAGAAAGTCCTGAAGGTGAGTTACATTTGAGGTTTTACATTCCCTCGCATCAGGAGTTTGCACTACAAGCAACTGGCATTCGGGAGGTAATTGAACTAAGTCCTGATAGAATCACCCCGATTCCTAATGCTTCTCCTTTACTTTTGGGTACTCTAAATTTACGAGGTCGAGTTATTTGGGTGGCTGATTTGGGTCAATTTCTTGGGGAAACAAGCGCATTAAACACGGATAGAGCTGAAATTCCGGTGATTGCCGTTGAAGAGCAAGACACAATAGTGGGTTTAGCAGTAGAGGAAATTGGTGGCATGGACTGGTTGGATGTCCAGAATCTCATGCCACCAACTAGTGTTCCAGATACTATGGCTCCCTTTTTACGTGGAGAGTGGTTATTAGATGCTAAAAACAATAAGTGTCTGCGACTGCTCGATCAAATGGCAATTTTACGGAGTGCTAGGTGGGCAGGATGAAATTGGAGGAGGAAATGGCAGCAAGTATTGATAATTACGAGCCAACATATCAACAGGCAATGACCGCCTATGTTCAAAGGAATTATGAGGTTGCCGCCACTTTAGTTGACCAAGTGGTGCAAAATTTACCAAATGACCCTAATTCCCATTTGTTAAGGGGTCACATCTACTATGTTTTACAGCAGTATGATGTCGCCAAAGAAGAATATCAACAGGTATTACACTTGACTGACGATCAAGAAATTATTGGTTTTGCCAATAATGGAATTGAGAATATCAATCAATATTTACAATCATTCGGTGGGGAGATTGATACATCAGATAGTCAAGAGCAAATCAATTCCCCAGAGATTTCTGATCCACTGGCATATAACGAACAAGAATTAGAACATTTAGGATATACTGAGGAGTTTGACAGCAATAATCTTGATTTGAACTTTTTTGGAGAGCATCAAGAAACTGTAAATCACAGTAAAGAAGTATCTTCCAAAAGCCCATTTAATATACCAACAGAAGATACTCTTGGAACAAGAAAAATATCAGATTCTTCTACAGCTTTTGGTGACGATCCTTTTGCCTTCAATGAAGAATTACACGAAGAAGAGTTAAATAGCAGCAATTTTGAGGAAAAAACAGAATTAGAGTTGCCTACTTTTTGGCAGGAAGATGTATCAGAAGAAAGTCACGAAGAATCATTAGAAAATACTCATTTTTCAGATACTGGGATAAATTCTGATTACGGAAATTCAGCTATTGACAATAATAACTCTTCATATTCTAATTCCAAAACTGGGAATCACGAGAATAATTTACCTGATTTGTTGAGTGAACCAAATTCTCCAGAGCCTAATTTTGGTAACTTAGAATATACAAACTCTACTTTAGGAGACGAAACTTTAATTCTTGTTCAAGAAGTTAAAAAAAGTGCGTCAAAAAATAACAATAGTCAATATAATTTCCCGGAAAACAAAGCACCGGATCGGTTGAAGTCAAAAAGTTTTGCAGCAGAAGAAGGCTTTGTGCCAGATTTATCTGATGAGGCTTCATCTTTTAGCAGCAATCTACCTAAAAAAGAAAAGGAGCTTAAATCAGGCGAAGTTATCGGTAAAAATAGCTTTGATGACGATGATAATTTTGATATGGAAGCATTTGAGTCTGCCTTTGGCTCAGAGGGGTTAAGCCCTTATGAAGACTCAAACAATATACTGAATGGAGAAAATTCTAAGAGCAATATAGAATTTTTAGATGACTTTGAAGAATTTGATGATTTAGGTAATATTCCAGGATTTGACCTGCTCGAAGGAGATTCTCACTTCGGCGAGGGAGCAATGCATTCTGCTTCATCAGAAATCACCAGTGGCAGTGGACGCTCTCCAGTCGTGGAGGCTTCTGCAAGTAGTGCAGCCGATCGCGAAGAGGAATTATTCACCATGACTGGTTCTCATGAAGGAGTTCCAGTCTTTAGCCAAACAGATGTCTCAAAACTAGAACCCAGCGTCAGCGTTGAGCAAGGATGGTTAGCACCATTAGAAAATGCCTCCATAGAAAGGAAACAATGGTTAATTGCTGGAAGTGTGGGCATTGTCTCGGCGCTGGTTGTAGCCACAGTTAGCTTTGTCGCTACCACATTTTCGCCAGCCCAACAACGAGAATCAGTACGAAACACAGGTTGGGCAATGTCACTTGCAGCTGGGATTGCAGGTTTTGCTACCGCAGGCGTTATGGGGAATCTTGCACTCAAACAAATTCGGCGCACAACGAACGATCTCCAAGCTCAGTTTGAGGCTGTACGTCAAGGAAATTTGAATGCTCAAGCCACAGTATTTTCCGAAGATGAATTGGGACATTTAGCTACTGGCTTTAATGAAATGGCGCGGGTAATTTTCACGACTACAAGTGAAGCCCAACGGAAAGCCGATGAACAAGAGGAAGCCAAAGAAAACCTGCAACGCCAGGTAATTCGCCTCTTGGATGATGTGGAAGGTGCTGCTAGAGGGGATTTAACAGTCCAAGCTGAAGTTACAGCCGATGTATTGGGAGCGGTGGCTGACGCTTTTAACCTGACAATTCAAAACCTGCGGGATATTGTACAACAGGTAAAAGTGGCGGCGAAGGATGTAACAAAAGGTGCAACCAACTCTGAAACTTTTGCTAGAGCCTTATCTAGTGATGCTTTGCGCCAAGCAGAAGAATTGGCGGTGACGCTAAATTCTGTACAGGTAATGACTGACTCGATTCAACGGGTAGCAGAGGCGGCGCGGGAAGCTGAAACCGTTGCTCGTGATGCTAGCACGATCGCTCTTAAAGGTGGCGAAGCAGTAGAAAATACTGTGGCGGGGATTTTAGAAATTCGAGAAACCGTTGCCGAAACCACTCGAAAAGTGAAACGGTTAGCGGAATCTTCTCAAGAAATTTCTAAAATTGTGGCGTTGATTTCTCAAATTGCTTCCAGAACAAACTTACTGGCACTCAATGCTAGTATTGAGGCGGCAAGGGCAGGAGAAGCTGGACGCGGGTTTGCGATCGTCGCAGACGAAGTGCGCCAGTTAGCAGACAAATCTGCTAAATCCTTAAAGGAAATTGAACAAATTGTGATGCAAATCCAAAGCGAAACAGGCTCTGTAATGACCGCGATGGAAGAAGGCACACAACAAGTAATTAAAGGTACAAAATTGGCAGAAGAAGCCAAGCGATCGCTCGAAAACATTATTCAAGTGGCGAATCGCATCGATATTCTTGTACGCTCGATTACCAGCGACACTGTAGAACAAACTGAAACCTCCCGCGCCGTCGCTCACGTAATGCAATCAGTAGAACTTACCGCCCAAGAAACTTCCCAGGAAGCACAGCGAGTTTCAGGTGCCCTACAACATTTAGTAGGTGTATCCCGTGACTTGATCGCCTCCGTTGAACGTTTCCGAGTGGAAACTACCGAAACCAGGTAACAAAGTTAGGAGTTAGGAGTGAGGAGTTAGAAATAAAAATCATAACTCACATCTCATAACTCATAACTGGGAAAGTTAGGAGTTAGGAGTGAGGAGTTAGAAATAAAAATCACAACTTACATCTCATAACTCATAACTGGGAAAGTTAGGAGTTAAGTGTGAGCAGTTAGAAATAAAAATCACAACTCACATCTCATAACTCATAACTCATGATTCATAACTCATAACTTATAACTCATAACTTTTGCTATGCTGCCGGAACAACAACAGCGGATTTTGGGTTACTTTATCGAAGAAGCCAGGGATCACCTGAATACCATTGAGCAGGGCTTGCTGAATTTAGAGAGTACCCTGAACGACCCGGAAATGATCAGTGAAGTCTTCCGGGCGGCTCACTCCATCAAAGGAGGAGCGGCGATGCTTGGATTGACTAGCATCCAGCATACCTCTCACCGTCTAGAAGATTGTTTTAAAGTTCTCAAAGATAATCCGGTTCAGATTGACCAAAAGTTAGAGTCTTTATTTCTCGGTGTATCTGATACCCTAAAAGCCCTATTAGAACATTTGAGCGGCCCTTATGGTCTTTCGGAAGATGCAGCTAATACTTTGATGTCAGAAACTGAGCCGGTCTTCCAATGGCTGTATCAGCATCTGGAACTACTTGTAGAACAAGGAAAAAATGGAGTAGCTAGCACAACAGAACTACAAAGAACCTCTCTAGAGAATGTCTCTACACTTACAGAACTTTTCCTACGGCGAGATATTCCCAGTTTGGCAGAAGACACCAATCAGGAATCTCCCGAAATATCGTTGTCGGTAGCACCCCAAGAGGTGCGAAACAACGCTGCGCTAACGCCAGTAACCGCCCAAGAAAATAATAATTGGGGCGAATTTCAAGCCCAGGTGCTGCAAAGACTGCGGGAAATGTTGCAATTGTTTAAGCAAACAACAACACCCTCAAATCGACAAAACCTTCAGGAATGCTGTTACCAGTTAGTCAGACTTGGGTTAACTTGGAACTTGTCCAAGTGGTGTGGTTTGTGTCAAGCAGCAGCCAGTGCGATCGGTAATCCTGAAAATACCTATCTGACGTTAGCTAAAATTGTCATTACCGAAATCAAGCAAGCTCAAGAATTAGTCCTGCAAGGTAGAGAACCCGAAATTGCAATTAGTCACCAACTAGAAGCGCTTTTGAACTTTGCAGAAATTGAGTTATTAGAAGTTACCACAGATTTGTTTAACGAACAGTCTGGGCCTTTGACAAAATCATCAACTGCCTCAGAGCCAATTCTATCGGGTAAGACTGAGCCGTTAGTCATAACTAACCTAGCCCAAACAACTGAAGAACTTAATCTAGACGAGAAAACTAGCGATCGCGCAGCCTCTTCTCTACCACAAGCTACGCCAACGAGTCCGCCAGCGTCCGGCTACGCCAACGTCAAGAGCGATCGCCCCTATGTTCAACAAGGGACACCACTAAACGCTGCTACTCACACTAGTCTTAGTTTCACCACACATGACGAAGTGCATCCAATCAGTAGCAATCTTGACCTCAATGGGCCAGAGGTAGGAATAGCTGAGTTAAATACTCTTGCCGATTTATTTGAGGGTGAAACTCCCGAACTAGATGAAAGCTGGCATCAAGAAGAAACCTTAGATATTGTTGCTACGGATGATTTTGGGATTGATTTTAGCAGTACTGACGCTAAAGATGCTCATAGCGATTTATCCGATTTCCTCTCTTTTGATCAAGGCACAAGCAACGAGCAGCACCCAACAACCGCAGCCACGACAGAAGATTTATCCCTGTTATTTGGCGAAAATTTCCTAGAAAAAGAGAACTCAGAACCGCAAAATCAACAAACATCTGCTACGACTTTAGAGTTAAGCGATATTAACCTACTTGATCTAAATTTAGACTCTTCTTCCCAGGATTTACAAGAATTTATTGATATTTCTAGCGATCCAAACCTGCCTGCTGATGTCAACAAAAACGATGTAGCTGAAGATTTATTGACACTGGCTCTAGATGATGATATACAACTTTTACCTACAGGCGAAGTAACTCAACCAGAAACAGAGGCGAACGCCTTTGTGGAACCATCTACCAACCAACAAAACACTTTTGATAACTTATTCTTAGAAACTAGAAATGCCAATTGGGTAGAAGAAATTACCCCTAGTGACTACATAGAATTAACCCAGGAAACAGGCTTGTCTTTAGACAACCTATTTGCTGAAATGGAAGAACAGTCACTACTGTCTACAAGTGAACCAGAACTCAGTGATTTATTTGATACATCTCCAGCAATAGCACCTGAGTTTTCTGAATCAGAAAATGATCTGAGCAACTTCTGGAACCAGGAAACCACAGAGGAACAGTATGAATTCGATTCCTTAATTGAGCAAAATGTGGAGAGGGCGTTAGAGGAGAGTTTGTTTGCTGCGACTAATGACATTTTTGGCGATAGTCAGCAGCTAATACCTTCTCCTATAAACAGTTTTGACATAGAAGAAGATTTTGATATCAATTTCCAGCAGCAAGAGGAGCTAGATTTGATATTATCATCAGATTCTGAAGATGATTTATTTGATGAGTTAGCAGCGAGTAACTCAACTATTTCCCCTGCAATCACCGATCGCATACAGCCTTCCCCGCCGGAAACGCCTAATTTAGCGCAGCATTTAGGGGAAGAAATTATCAAGCGATCGCAACAACCAGAAGCTTTAGATTTTGTTCCAGAATTTACTAATCAGCCCCCAGAGATATCTGCTGTTGATCTGGAACTTGATTCATTCAACCCTTTCGATGAAAATCCACAACTGCTGTTTGAGGATATAGCTACATCCACCTATATTCAGATGGAAACCACAGATAATCTGGATATATCGACTATAGAAACTTCTATAGATAGCAGTTTTGGGGAAACTTCAGATTTAGCATCACTTCAATCACAGCCAGATGATTTATTCGGCTATTTCGATGAAAATCCACAACTATTGTTTGAGGATGTCGCTACAGACTCCACAGATAATACTGTGGATATATCAGCTATAGAAAATTCTCTAGATAACAGTTTTGGAGAAACTTCAGATTTAGCATCACTTCAAGCAGAGCCAGATAATTTGCTCGGTTTCGATGAATATCCGCAACTGCTGTTTGAGGATGTCGCTACATCCACCTATATTCAGATGGAAACCCCAGATAATCTGGATATATCGACTATAGAAAATTCTCTAGATAACAGTTTTGGAGAAACTTCAGATTTAGCATCACTTCAAGCAGAGCCAGATAATTTGCTCGGTTTCGATGAATAT
>NZ_JBALFF010000120.1:0-26411 GCF_036916975.1 Nostoc sp. | reverse complement strand
ATTAATTAGCGATCGCCCTGTGCCAATTGGATCATTTTGACAATACAGATGTACTAAAATTTAGCGATCGCTTGTGCCAGTTGCGTAAGTCCTGTGCTTGTTGTGCTTGAATTATGGGATTTCCCATATTTGAAATTAATCTGTTTCAAACAGAGAAAATCTACAGGTTGCCAAAACTCATTCGATATACCTTGAAGCTGAATGTTCAGGGGTTGGAACAGACGTAGTTAAAGCTCCTATGCGTGTATAAATTACATAGGAGCTTACGATCTTACGGCCTTATTGCTGCCTAATTTTGTCCGAAGTCTTGTTATAAGTAACTTATATTGACTAAAACACTCTCAACCTCTATCAAGAGAGAGGTTGCTAGCGATTAAATACACAGCAGCAGATTTATCGCTACTGCTACACTGGGGAATGACCCCAAGAACCACTGATTATGCTAAAGCGTTCTAAGTTCGAGACAACTCAGTCTCAGATTATGCACCGTTCTGAGGAACTGATTAGTGCAGCCTCAAATCGTTACCGCATTACGGTTCAGGTGGCAAATCGTGCTAAACGTCGGCGTTATGAAGACTTTGAAAATAACGAAGATGTGATGATGAAGCCAGTGTTAAGGGCAATTATCGAAATGTCCGATGAATTGACTCAGCCAGAAATTATTGGCGAATTATAAAAAAAGGCTTTAGAGAAGGTAGGATGAGCAAAAATTTATCGTTCATTCAACCCCTACTTAAACCTTGGCAGACACTCACTGCTTTAATGGTGGTGGGTGTAATTGTTTTGGGTTCAGGGGCGGAAAAATCAATACATAGAAATTTATTTAGTATCCAACCTGCTGATGCTCAGAGAATCATACCTAGCGATGTTTGGCGGCTAGTATATCAGCAATTGCCCGATTTGCCACGAGAAAATAACTATATCAGCAAAGAAAATGGCAAAGTTGCCGAAAATAACACCTTAGTAAGTCGCCTGATTACATATCACATTTATACCAAAGGGCGGGCCCCAATTTATCGCTTAGATTGGAAGCTGACTTTAGCTGATTACCTGGGTGCGAACGAAATTATGTATGATACTACCTATCCAGGCAATGAAACACTACGGGAAAATCCGATGGAAGGCGATCGCTTTGCGATCACCCGTCTCACCCGCAGCCAACGAAATGCCCTAGTGCAAGCCTTAGTCAATATATTTAACCCGAGTTCCCAAAATACCCCACCCCCCAGCCCCAACCCCACACCCAGCCCTAATACATCAACTACCCCACAACCACCCCAACGAGGAGGTGCCGAACTACTGAGGTAAGTAAGTCGGCGCAAATAATCATCACTGGTTTGTTTGTAGTTGCGCTTTAGCGCATCTTTATCCGGATGCGCTAAAGCGCAACTACGAGCCAAATACAGAAATTTTACTTTTCGTTACATAGTTTGGTTTTTTCTCGCCGACCTACTTAACCAGAGAGTTATGAGTTGTAAATCAATAACTCCTAACTCCTAACTCCTCACTCCTAACTAATTATGGAACGCCTTGTAAAAACCGGATTTGGCTGGCGTATAGGACAGAAATCCGATGCACCAGAATTTAAAGGTTTAGTCGGTACAGATGATTGGGCAATTGAGTTAACCGAAGCCGAGTTGAATGATTTTTGCCGCCTACTAGCACAGCTAGCAGACACCATGAAGCAACTCGCAACAGAATTAATGGAAGAGGAAAAAATTGCTTGTGAAGCCGAAAGCGATTTATTATGGATGGAGGTAGAAGGCTATCCTGATGCTTACAGTCTGCGCTTCATCTTAAATACAGGCCGATGTGTAGAAGGTAAATGGGATGCTTCTGTTGTTCCAGATTTATTGCAAGCTAGTGGTATGCTTAAGGTTTTTTAAATTTGCCTCTTGCTTATCCTAGAGTTTTGCTGTAGAATAGGAATTCTGACCGGGGCGTAGCGCAGCTTGGTAGCGTGCCACTTTGGGGTAGTGGAGGTCGTGGGTTCGAATCCCGCCGCTCCGATTGATGATAAGCCATGCCTGCTAGTCTTTTCAAAATGATTAGCAGGTTTTTTCATGGCACTGTAGAAATGACGTAGCTGACAAAAGCGATCAGACCGCAGCAAGTGACTGATTTTAACAGCAGTGCGATCGCAAATAAAGCTTCTGGTAGAAGTGGATTTTTACCAAACGCTAAAAAATTTGGTATGTTACTCATGCTCAGACGCAAAAGCCGCCGTAAAATTTTCTCGGTGACTAGGCTTGTGCTTGTTATATGCTTTACTCTGTTAAGTGTGCGTTCATTTGGGCAAAAAATTATGACATCAGCATCCCAATTGCTCACCGACCCATTTTTACAACTGCCAACTGAAACCTCAGTGCAAGTAGTTTGGTTTACTGAGTTTGCTGGTGTTAATCACACAGTAATCTACGGTGAAAATCTTAAACAAACTGTTAAGGCAAATACTACCAAACTCAGTCGCACTCGTGAAGACCAACACTCAAGAGTTGCAAACCAAACCAAAGACGGACAAGTTTATCAAAAACCCGTCTGGCGCGATATTTGGCGACATGAGGCTGAGGTGACTGGGTTAACTCCTGGTTTGCGGGTAAACTATCGCATTACGAGTGTGCGAGAAGACGGCGAAAGTGTTACGAGTGATGTTTTTACCCTCGCAGCTACTGCAAAACTGGATACACCACTTAAAATTTTACTCACATCAGATCATCAATTAAAGCCGATGACTGCGGCAAATCTGCAAAAGGTGGTAGAAACGGTTGGACGGGTTGATGGAGTCTGGTTTGCCGGTGATTTGGTCAATGTCAGCGATCGCGCCTCAGAATGGTTTGATGATAATAGTGGTGGTGCGTTATTTCCCGGTTTACAAGGTCGTGCTAAATATGAAATGATGCACGACGGTGTTAAGAGAATCTACACTGGTGGACAAATAATTCAACACGCACCCATGTTTACTTGCATTGGCAATCATGAGGTGATGGGGCGATTTGCCAGGATGGGAAGTTTAGATGATGAATTTGATGATACAATTCCCCATGCCGTTGCTCAAAAAATCTATCAGGACACATCTTTAATAGACAATTCTTTTAATACTAATACCTACGAAGAGATTTTCTCTTTACCAAAAAGTAAAGAGGGTGGAAAAAGGTATTATGCAGTCAGTTTTGGTGATGTGCGTTTGGTGGTATTATACGCTACGAATATGTGGCGGACTCCCAGTTTAAATGGAAAGCATAGGGGTAGATATCGAGAAGCCGAAAAGGATTTAAATAATCCTGAAAATTGGGGTTATGGACAGGTGATTTATGAGCCAATTGCTAAAGGCAGCAAACAGTACAATTGGCTAGAGGCAGAACTCAACAGCCCTGAGTTTAAACAAGCAAAATACAAAGTTGTCATGTTCCATCATCCGCCCCACACTCTGGGCGATAATATAGTTCCTGCTTATACAGAACCAGTTCAAATAATTGAACGGGATGATAATAATATCAAAGCAGTCCGTTATGAGTACCCAAAAGATGCAGATTACATTATCCGCGATGTTGTCCCTTTACTTGAAGCAGCTAATGTGCAATTGGTATTCTATGGGCATTCCCATTTGTGGAACCGTTTTGTTAGTCAGAGTGGAATGCACTTTCTAGAAACATCTAATGTGGGCAATACTTACGGTGCTGCTTGGGGTGATAGAACACGAGAAGTGCCAATTGGATATCAAGAGGATTATGTTAAGCTTGGCGATCCTAATGGGTTAGAACCGATAGTGCCAACAATTTGCCCTTTGTTGGGTGAAGATGGAAAGCCGATGCCTTATATTTCGAGTAATGAGATTACGGTTTTTAGTATCTTTGATACAGGGGCAGGTACGATAAGTAGTTATCGTTTTGATACTCGCAAGCCTGATTCGCAAGTATTGAAGTTTGATGAATTTAAGTTGAAATAGTCTCACAAGATAAATCTAGGTTACGCATTGAAAACCTGAAACCTCGCTCCCCCTTAAAAAGGCTTGTTATTACATTAGTATCATTTGTTAAATCTTGGGCTTCCTTAGCATTCCCGCCTTGGAATAAATTCCTCTTGCTTATAAACATAGCACTGCCTCAAAAATGAGTTGCCCCTTTGCCGCTATAAATGGGGCTAATATCTCGGTATACCACCCGCTCCCTGGCCATAATTCAACTACGGTCATATTTGGGCGCAGACCGAAGAATTGCAAAGTCTGGGCTGGGTGGCGGTACTTGTCTCGGTTCTGAGCTTCACGTTAAGCAAGTGCGGATTGAATATCAAAGGCATAGTTCTTTGACACGTTCCTGATTTCAGATATACTCTCGAATTTTTCCCTCGTCCCTTTCGAGGGTGAATAGAAAGTATCCTGCCTTTGCCCTTTTTAGATCATTTAGGCGCACGGAAACCAGCAAGTTGTGCTGTATTCGTGTCTTTAAAACAAATATCCGGTTTGACTTTTTCATAATCTAAGGTTTTAGGAAGGTGATAAATGTTGCCTCTCTTGTTCGTAATCTTCCCTTTTAGGGGTGCATTACTTGGGCAAGTTGTTTCGGTTTGTGGTTTTACCCCTAGATTTTGTGCTGCTGCTAAAACTGCTGTTTTATTCCCCCCCGATGCTGGCTTCTTAGAACTAGAAGTTGTATTTCCAGGGATAGTACTAGCTGCTGTAGTAGGGACAGGACTAGCTGCTTTATTAGAGTCAGGACTAGCTGGAGCAACAGCAGTTGGTGTTTGAGGCGTAGTAGTAGTAGATTCTTCAGGTTTTTTACCACAGCTACCTAGCATCAGTACTGCAAATAACGTCACTACAATGCTCAGTTGACGAGGTTTAAGTTGATTGTTCATGCGGTTAATTTTCTAATATTTAATTCCCAATATTTTACCCGATACTGACTTCATCGTAACCAACCCATAATTGTAATGTCTGTGAGTACAGATTTAAATACAGTTAATTATTGCACTGCTCTGCGCTATTGTGATTTTAAATATGTTTTGACCAAACTGACAAATTATTCGACCACGGGAGCAACGCGATTTTGTGAGCAGGGGCAGCAGGGGGAGCGATCGCCCCAGCATCCTCTCTTGATTCGGTGGGGTGCGATCGCACTTCAAAAGCGGCCGGTTGAGCCATCACATAAATTAACTGCTGTCGAATACTTATTTTGTAGCAGCTGGGGTATCAACTCGCTCGTTGAGTTCTTGAAGTTGTTGGTTTAATTCCCTAGCTTAATTCTTTAAGTAGATGAGAGAAATCATTAAATAATTCGTAATTCGTAATTCGTAATTCGTAATAGAGCCTCCGGCACGCTGCGCGGTTTTCATGGCCCTTTGATCTGTAGGTAAATTTTGTTTTGTAATGAAGAGTGCTGTTGTGGGGACGGTTTGGGACTCGCATTACAACGTGCGATTTAAACCCAATCGCATTACTTGCTTATTTTTAGAACTGGGAGACTTTAACCCACGGACAGCAGTTAAAAATTCATATACTGCAATTATCAAGCAATTAATAAATGAAGCTCCTAGCTCAAGACCTACTAGGAGTTTTTTTATTTATTATCCATCTCAGTTAGAGGCTATATCCTCAGAAGTAACAGCATTCATCCTCAAGACTATTAATAATCTGTTCTGTTGGTAGATTGAATACCAATGTTTAGATTGCTATTGTGTAGTTGTCGGGTAAAAAACATTTATCAAATTAAAACAATGAATATTCTTGCTTGGATTGTTTTAGGTTTAATTGCTGGTGCTATTGCAAAGGCTATCTACCCCGGTCATCAAGGTGGCGGAATCTTCGGAACAATATTATTAGGAATTATCGGTGCTTTTGTTGGTGGTAGTTTGGGTGTATTCTTCAGTACAGGAACCTTAACATTAGCCGCCCCCACACTCAGCCTTCCCGGTATTGCAGTAGCGGTTCTTGGCGCAATTGTCGCTGTTTTCTTGTGGAACTTGCTAAATCGTCGTAGTGCTGTGTAATCAATTAAATTGGAATTAATTAATAGTAAACATCTCTTAATTAATTTCACTATATTTTATCCATGAATTTCATTAAAACAGTAGCGCTTACCTATAGTTAGGTAAGCGCTATCTATTATTATTACATTAGTATCATTTGTTAAATCTTGGGCTTCCTTAGCATTCCCGCTTCGGAATAAATTCCTCTTGCTTATAGCTAAAGTCCTCTCAAGAGGACTAAATACAAAATTTCCAGAGATGTATATGGCCATCACATTTAAAATGGAGAATTTCAGTCCACGCTTAGTGGAATGCAATATCAGCCCAGAACTGAAGTTCTGGGCGGGGTATCGGGTAAGTGCGATACTTTGACTGTTCCAAAAATATGGATAACGACAAGTAAAAAAGGGGGGATCTGTTCTGCGTAAGTCCTAAGATTATAGACTAGCGATCGCATCAGCAACTAGCTTAGAAACAAAGGGCAAAATTGCCTGACTCTTAGCCTGCGCTTTACCTTCAGTAAATACCACTAAGAGGTAAGGGCGCTGTTCTGGTATTTCAATATACGCAACGTCATGGCGAACTTGACTTGTCCAACCTGCTTTTGACCAAATTTGAGCATTTTCAGTCAATGCAGCGCCTAAGAAACCTGTTACCTGATTTTCCTCGGTGTCAGTGGGTAAATCGTTGAGAGTCCGTTTGAGTAAAGCCATCATTGCTTGCGATCGCCCACTTGAAACCGCTACCCCACCTACAATACTATGCAGTAAACGAGCGATCGCATTTGTTGTCAACATATTACGATTTTCTAGTAACTCTCCCACAAACGCCCGTTCCCGTCCATAAGGGCCATCACCCCAAGTTTTTTGACAGACGTTAATTGTCTCCATTTCTTCCCAACCCAATGATTGGTAATAGCGGTTAATAATATTACGCTGATATTTCCAAGTTTCAAAGGGACCAGTTGGTAATTCTGACCCTGATGTGGTACCACTCAGAATATCCACAACCAAGCTGGTAGCATCATTACTAGAATCTACAATCATATCCCGCAAAGCTCTTTCCAACTCCTTGGAAGTCTGAGTCATCCCTTTTTCTAGCCATTCATTTACCGCCACCAGGTAAAATAGCTTAACTACACTGGCGGGATAAATCCGTTCAACACCACGATAAGTAAAACCCCGAACTGGATGATCCCAAAAAGCGTTGGGAGTCAGCGCCCCACCAGTATTTACTAGCACAGGTGGATCATAAACAACCCAAGTCAGGGCAATTTGATTCCGGGCTAAGGTGGGAAATTCTGCCCAAGTTGCATCTAAAATGCCATTACCCAGATTTTCCAGTTGTTCGTCTTTATTAAAAAAAATCATTCTCTAGTAATGTCCTTTAATCTAAAATCCAAAATCCAAAATCCAAAATTAGGGCAGTATCAGTGTATTGCTGACCTGAATTTATATGATTCTCCCGAATGTACGCGTTTAGGAACTCAAGCTGCATCTGGGCGGCATTTATGGGTAACATCAAATCATCAAAATTCAGCGATTGAGGTGTATTTGTCTGAAGATGACTATCCAGGATGGGTATCCCTTTCAGATTTTGATTCATTACAATCTGCTACTGTACATTACCCTGCTGCAACATTTTCTGAATCTGAAATTAAAAAACTCCTAGCGGAGGTTATCGTTTTTACCCAAAAAGCGATGCAACAATCCAATTATTACCTTTGGGGTGGTACGGTTGGGCCAAATTATGACTGTTCTGGGTTGATGCAGGCGGCGTTTGCTTCGGTGGGTATTTGGTTACCTAGAGATGCTTATCAGCAGGAAGGGTTCACTCAACCAATTACTATTGCAGAATTAGCAGCTGGGGATCTGGTATTTTTTGGAACTAGCCAAAAAGCAACCCATGTCGGGCTTTATTTGGCGGATGGTTATTACATCCATAGTTCTGGGAAAGATCGGGGACGGGATGGGATTGGAATTGATATTCTCTCGGAACAGGGAGATGCTGTTAGTCAGTCGTACTATCAGCAGCTGCGAGGTGCTGGTAGAGTTTTTAAGAGTTACGAACCACAGAGACGCTGAGGGCGCTGAGGCTTATGAGGAGTGGGTTAGTTGATCAAGGGTTGAGTGAAGAGAATGGGACGATTGCAGCTATTGTCCCAGATGTTTCGGTGGTGCTGCCGATACATGACGAGGTGGAAAGTTTGCCGCTTTTACTAGAAGCGATCGCATCTACTTTATCTTCTAGTCAGATAAATTATGAAATCATTTGTGTAGATGATGGTTCTACGGATGGTTCTGGGGATTTTCTGAAAAAAGAAGCGCAAATCCGCACTGATTTAAAGGCGGTGATTTTGCGTCGCAATTACGGACAAACTGCGGCGATGGCTGCTGGATTTTATTATGCAGTCGGGAAAGCGATCGTTACTTTAGATGCCGATCTCCAGAATGATCCGGCTGATATCCCCATGTTATTAGCAAAGCTGGATGAGGGTTACGATTTGGTGAGTGGTTGGCGGCAAAAACGCCAAGATGGGGCTGTAAATCGGCTACTTCCTTCCAAAATTGCCAATTGGCTAATTCGCCGTACTACTAGCGTAAATATTCATGATTATGGCTGTTCGCTGAAAGCTTATCGGGCAGAACTACTAGCAGATATGAACCTCTACGGAGAACTACACCGATTTTTACCAGCTTTGGCGTACATCGAAGGAGCTAGAATTACTGAAGTACCAGTGCGCCATCACGCCCGTCGCTTTGGTCGCAGTAAATATGGAATTTGGCGGACATTCCGAGTGTTGATGGATTTGTTAACCATCCTGTTTATGAAAAGATTCCTCACCCGTCCAATGCACGTTTTTGGGCTGTTGGGCTTGATTTCAATGGTTTCAGGAACTGCGATCGGAATTTACTTAACTTTCGTCAAATTAGCTTTAGGTGAGATGATTGGCAATCGCCCTTTGCTGATTTTAGCAGTTCTCCTACTTGTAACTGGAGTCCAGTTATTTTGCTTTGGTCTTTTGGCAGAATTACTGATGCGTACATACCATGAATCCCAAGGGCGGCCTATCTATCGCGTGCGAGAGGTGGTAGCAAAAAAGGATTCTTGAGTAAACAATTAGCTCTGATAAAGCAGTGCAAGATATGAGTCTACCGATAGATTGCATCATCGATTGTGGCTCGGAAAAACTCGCCCTCTGACTCAAACCGCTTAGTGCCGAAGTACCATCCAATTCGCAGACGAGTCGGAATAGTGTAGCCAGAGAATGTGCGTTCTTCCTCCATAATTCCACCGAAGTCCATATAATGAAACTCAGAGCCATCAAGGTTATTCCAGCGCGGTAGTTTGAAGGTCTTGAGCCGACCTGTTTGTTGGCGTAGCCTCGGCTTTGCCGACTCGATGGTAAAATCTAGTTCGGCTCTCTCACCTTGCACTAAAAAACTAGAATGCAAACTGGAGTCTAAATTAGAATCTGAATGTGATGAATCTGTACTTGTCCATAAAATATCATCAGCACACAACGCAGATGGCAAGCACACTGACTCTGCTTGGAGACGACCAACCGCAGATCGCGTAATATCGGAACCAGTCGCGCTCATCACAGGGAAAATTCCTAAAAGCTTCCACTGCATAGAACCTACACCGTCTATAATTCGATCCGATCCCACAATTGGCAAACCATTCATCCACGCCGTAGCACTCCAAATCAGTCCACGCTCCCAGCAAATAACTTGCTCTGCTTTGAATGGAATCCAACTCTTCAATTTAATTTCACCATGCATATACAATCTAACCGCAGATGCAATTTTGGTTCCCGGAGCGATCGCATGTTGGAGATATCGTCTTGCTGCTTCTGGTAAATGAGAGAGTTCATCTGAATGAAATACACGATCCTTAGATATCGCAGAATTCCATAGCGTATTGAGAGAAATTTCTTTACTCATTATTGCCCCCAGTATTTTTAATTCAGAATTTGATTAAATTCGGTCAATTTATCGCTAACGATGACAGATATCTATGAGGATATTGTGGATTGGGGCGATCGCTACATCTCAAGGAGCGATCGCTCAAACTTGTAGGCTACCGTGATATGTTTGGCTATGTTGCTGTGATTAATTCTCTCGCGCTTGTAATTTTTCTCACCCAGTCGAGCAAAGACCTATCAAACTCCCTGCGCTTTGCCCTCGGTCTAGCTCCACATGCCCATGCCTTGAAAAAGTTAAAACTTAGGAGTGAGAAACTTTAACTCCTCACTCCTAACTTTCAACTCTTAACTTTTAAAAACGGGCGAGGAGGGATTCGAACCCCCGACACCGTGGTCCGTAGCCACGTGCTCTAGTCCACTGAGCTACACGCCCTCACCGACAATCTATATTAACACGTTCTAACCAAATGACGCAAGATAATTTCCCATCTAATTTTGCTAATTTAACCCATCTAGATCGCCAAGGACAGGCGCAGATGGTAGATGTGTCTGATAAAGCACCCACCATCCGCCAAGCAGTAGCTGCTGCCAATGTGCGGATGTTGCCAACCACCTTCGCCGCCATTCAAGCCGGAAATGTCCCAAAAGGGGATGTATTGGCAACTGCAAGATTAGCTGGGATTATGGCAGCCAAGCAAACAGCTACTTTAATTCCCCTGTGTCATCCTTTACCTTTGCAAAAAATCGCAGTCGATATTATACCCGATCCGCAGCTACCTGGTTATCAAATTCAAGCCACAGTCAAAACCAAAGCTGAAACTGGTGTAGAGATGGAAGCCTTAACTGCCGTTTCTGTGGCTGCCCTGACTTTATACGATATGGCAAAAGCTTTAGAAAAGTCTATTCAAATTGAATCAATTCGTTTAATTAGTAAGAGTGGCGGTAAATCAGGAGATTATTCACCGCCAGAGCAATAAGCTACTCTATTTTGGGGCAAACTCCAAACGGGAGCATCCCAATGAGAGCTTAAATCTTTTCCCTCACCCCCAGCCCCTCTCCCATATATGGGAGAGGGGAGACATAATTCTAGTTCCCCGAATCCCATGTTTGGGATTCGGGGTTAGGGGATGAGGGCAAACACAAAGTTTTTGCACCTTTGGGATGCTCCCGTCCAAACTCCAAACTCCAAACTCCAAACTCCAAACTCCAAACTCCAAACTCCAAACTCCAAACTCCAAACTCCAAACTCCAAACTCCAAACTCATGGCAGATTATCAGGATCAATGCCGAGATTACGCAAATATGCTGCCAACTGTTGAGCGCGTTGACGTTCTTGTTCTAGCAATAACTCAGCCTGTTCTACCCGTTGATTGAGTTCGAGGGAATTCAAAAATCTCTGTCCATCTGGACGGTAAATTACTAACTCTCCAAAGCCCGTTTGAAATCTAATTCCTAAGCGGGGACTAAGCCAACCATCCATTTGCCATAGCTTATTCAAATGGTTGTTTTGCCGCAACCAGCCATCTAGTTGAAAACTTTCAGGGTCGTATAAATAATATTCTTCAATACCATAAGTATCGTAAAACTCCAGCTTCCGCTCCATCTCCTTGGTATCATTACTATAAGAAAGAATCTCAAAGACTACTTGCGGTGGAATATTATCTTCTTGCCACTGACGATAAGAACGACGTTTTCCCTTTGATCTACCGAAGACAACCATTACATCCGGTGCAGTCGGTGCAATCAGCCGAGAACGCACAGGATACCAGAGCAAATCTCCCGCAATCAAAACATTATCATTATTAGCAAACAGAATCTCTAAATTCTCCTTAATCAGGACAATCCAACGATATTGTTCTGTATTGTCTGCCATTGGCTTGCCGTCGCTATCTGGATAGAGGAGATCCGGGTCTATTTGCTCAAAGATCGTCATAGGATTTAACCTAGCTGCTCTTGACTTCCAGTTCAATTATGACTGGTTGTAAGGGTCTAATAGCAACCACTGCCACAAAAACCTTAGAATGAATAGGGTGTATTTAAATCTGTAACAAATATTTATGCCTCCTCGTTGGCCTCGCAAACCCGATCGCAAAGACCCTGATTACCGCAAGATCGATGACCGGATGAATTTTGCCATGCATGTAGCGATCGCTGCTACTATCAATTCTGGCTTGTGGTTTTTCCACATCTTGAAAAGCACTACCTGGGAGTGGCTGCCTTGGGTAACTTTAAGTTGGACAGGAATAGTATTGGTGCATCTGATTTATATTAGTGCGATCGCTAACTACACCGAAACTCCGCCAAAATCTACCTGAAGATGGATTACTCATGCTGGGGCGATTGTAACCTCTGGTAGTAGGATTAGGCTGTTAATTCAGCCATAATGTAAAAAAGCCTGAGATTTCGCACTTTTTCTTAATGTAGGGTTATTTTTATGGCTAAGACTAACACCACAGAACTACTAGAAGCCCTAGCAGCTGAAATTGGCGAAAACGTTTACATAGACGTTGCCAAATGGCATCTTTATCTATCTAATGCCAAACTCCATACAGTTGTTGCCGAGCAACTGTATCCTTTAATTACTTCCAACGCTGTTAACGAAGACCGAGTTTTACAAGTCTTGGGAGCGATTCCAATAAAAATTGGCGGTGGGAAACGTGAAGTTCCTTTAATTGATTTACTACCCCTGCAATGTCAAGTCACTTTAGTAGATATTTTGGAAAAATATCAACGTGATTTCTAATCGCTAAAATCAAGATTATCTGAGTTAGACAATTTTATTAATCAGCATTCCCTGATTCGATTTTAGCTTCTGGATTAGGTATCTATTTACTGTATTTATTTTATAAAAATGAACTCCACAGATACACACAAATTAATATCGTGTAATTTATATGTGGATATTTGATAAAATCCTTTAACAATTAAGGAATCTCCGCGTTCAAAATCGGTTTAGATTTGAGCGAGTTTATATTGAGACTCGCCTTGAACTTCCATGCAAACTCATTGAGGCAATTTCTATGCTTTTACAAGTTAAAGATAGTGGCGAATTGGTAAAGATTGTTGAAATTCAGGAATTACTTGATCCCAATAGTGATGTTGTTCACGCAAAAGACCAAGAAGGTCAAGAAGAACAGCAAACTAATAGTTTTAAAAAGGAAAATCTCGTTTTTCCTTCAGGTGAAGTTCTACCACGCTGTTGGTTAGATGCTGACTATAGACACGACAACGCTTAATGATTTTAAAATCAGGTAATTTGTAATAGTAGGGTAGTACAGGTGTGCTACCCTACTATGTGGCAGATTATGAGGGAGCATCGCAATTTTGGTTAAATCTTTTCCCTCACCCCCAGCCCCTCTCCCAAATATGGGAGAGGGGAGACATAATTCTAGTTCTCCGAATCCTATATGAAGGGATTCGGGGTTATGGCTATCAAGGTTTTTGCACCTGACGGGATGCTCCCGATTATAACGCAGCTTTTTCTTCTACCGTCACCGTTTCACTCTGCTGAGATTTAGGGAAAAATGTCTTAACAATCCAGTCAGTCAAAATGTGAGACAGTAATCCCATAGGACCAGCAAACAAACACAGTGCAAGAGAGTGAATTGTCCAAATACCTGTTTTTTGTCCTTCCCAATAAATCCAGCGACCGACGAATAAATCCATCACTAAAAAATGAATCCAACCCGTTGCAGCAGCCGTTTCATCTGCAAAAAACCGCGCAATATCAGCTAATTGGGGATTCGATAAAGCTTGGGCATTTTCTGGCGTAATGCTGTTGATAAACAAATACACATACGCTCCAGCTAAAATCACAAAGGGCAAATATGATGACATAATCTGCCGTGTAACTTTCCAATTTGGTAATAAAATCATCAATGCCCAAAAAGGCAATACGAAAAGATTGGCGACATTAAATAGTTGAGAGATCGTCATAGTTTTATAAAATGAAGAGTGAGGGTTTAAGTTAGGAGTTATAAGTTAAGAGTTATGAGTTAAAAGTGAAAAAGTGAAAAAGTAGTAACTTTTAGTTATTAGTATTGTTTTTTATTTGGAATTAACTAATACACAATAGCGAAATAAATTTACCATTTTAAGTTGATCCAAACCGCCTAATAATCATAGGCAAGGGGGTTTTGCCCCTTGTTAAAAGTAGGTAAACTTCCGCCACAGTGTACTAGTTATTCCTAACTCCTAACTCCTAACTCCTAACTCCTAACTCCTAACTCCTAACTTACAAAGCAACAAGTTGCGATTCGATTTCTGAAGACTTCAAATCACGTCCAATAAACACTAAGCGCGTTTGCCTTGCCTCTTCAGATTTCCAGGGGCGATCGTAAAATTTATCAAATCGGGTTCCTACGCCTTGCATCACTAGGCGCATAGATTTATTTGGCACTGCCACAAAGCCTTTAATCCGGTAAATTTCTTGTTGTTGTGCTATTTTCTCTAACTGCTGTTGCAGCTTTTCTGGATCAAAGGTACGATTCAAAATTAAATTAGTTGAGGTAATTTCTTCGTCGTGATTGTGGTCTTCTTCGGTATCGTGATGACTAGGACGAGAATCTAAATTATCTTCCACTGCGGCTTGGAATCCTAATAATATAGATGCATCTAGTTGAGAGCGATCGCTCTCGACAATCTTCACCACTCTGGGCAACTCTTGCTTAATCAATTCCTCAACTCTGGCTTTTGTCTCGGCATCTACCAAGTCAACTTTATTTAACACCACTAAGTCTGCACAAGCAAGTTGGTCTTCAAACAGTTCTTGCAAGGGTGTCTCGTGTTCTAGACTATCATCTGCTTGGCGCTGGGCTGCGATCGCCTCTAAATCGCTAGCAAATGTCCCCGCCGCTACCGCCGCACAATCTACCACGGTAATCACCGCATCCACAGTGGCAGCGTTGCGAATTTCTTGCCAGCGAAAAGCCTTCACCAGTGGTTTTGGCAAGGCTAAACCAGAAGTTTCAATCAAAATGCAATCGATGCTATCCCGCCGCTTGATTAACTCTTGCATCATCGGGTAAAACTCTTCCTGCACGGTGCAGCATAAGCAGCCGTTGGTTAATTCAAAGATATTATTGTCGCCCTCACCATCTTCTGGGCAAACTTGACAAGATTTTAACAATTCCCCATCAATACCGAGTTCGCCAAATTCATTGACTAAAACGGCAATGCGCCGTCCTTGGTTGTTTTGTAGCAGGTGGCGAATTAGGCTGGTTTTTCCACTACCTAAGAAGCCTGTAATCACTGTAACAGGAATTTTTGTTGCCATTATTTAATTAATTGTGTCTGTTTGTATTTTCCCCGATCGCTGACAAAATTAGGAATCAGGGTTTATATATTCTCTAGATAGAAATTAGCGAGATTACCGCAAATGAATTCTGCTAAAACTATTAAGCTATTGATAAAACAAGCAAAATATGCTCAAAACATCAGAAACTACCAGGAGGCGGAAGTCCTTCGGCTATCGGTAATCAAACAAAAACCTAATGATGTTCCTCTCAAAGCCAGGTATAAAGCGTGTTTTACTCCTGAATTCTGCTGTAATAGCCACGATCGCTAACAAACAGCAGTAGGGGCCACATCCCCGCGATCGCCTGATTTTATTCAGGTGAACCCAGAGAGGTTGCCCCTAGATTTACAAAATTTTACTTAATTAAAGTTTACTCAGCAGTAACAAGTTCAGTACTACCGCGTGTCCGTCGCCGTGTGAGGCTATTGTAAAGCATTACCCCGATCGCCTTGATCAAATTGCCTTCCAATTCTTGGAACATCGTCATGTTCGTGCCAAAGGCGGCGTTAGCTTCATCAACGATGCGATCGGTTGTAGCATCATCAAGGGGTAATTCATCCAAATTTTGCCGATATTTGGCTTTGAATGCCTTCTCGTCAGGAATCTCTGGAAACTCATAAAAGGCTGTTCCTTGTCCATCAGACAAATTCATCGCCGTTACAGCAATATTTTTGAGAATTTGTCCCCCGGATAAGTCACCCAAGTAACGAGTATATGAATGAGCAATTAACAGTTCCGGTTCTGTGGCAGATATTTCTCGGATGCGCTTTACATAAGCTTCACCTGCGGGAGATAGCTTGATTTGCTCTCTCCAGTTAGCACCAAAGTAATAACTCAGGTCTTGCTCTAAGGTATACTTGCGGTTTAGCTCTTGAAAGTTAATTTTAGAAAGAATTGGGTGCTGACGATGCTTTTCCATTTCTTCTTCCATCGCTGAGTAGACGAAGTAGAAATTAGCAACAAGTTTCCGGTAAGAGTTTTTCTCGACTACTCCTCTTAAAAAGCACTTGACAAAACCTACATTTTCTGCCATTGTGTGGGCTTTCTTAGTGCCTACACGTAATTTGGTTGCTAAATTGCTGCTCATACTAAATTTCTCAACTTTTAATAAAGTTAACTACCGAAGTTCTAATTTACTAACGGCTAAAAAAGCCATTAAAAGGTTACCTTAAAACTATTTGATGAGAATTTATATTAAAATTTTTTAAGCTACCAGAATTATGTATTTTTTTATACGACGACTATCTAAGGAAACAATTGCCCTGAACCCATGAAAATTATTTCCCCAGCATTCCCCATTGCCCATTCCTTATTTTCCAGTCAGAAAATCAGCTTTTGTGTTTCCAAAATTCCGAAAGGAATAATACACTACACTAATATAGATTTTTAAATTAAGTCAACCTCATGCTCAAATCAAACATATCTTAATGCTCGGATTAATTCTATCCAGATGAATGCCTAGATAATAAATTAGCGAGTTTTTCTTATTTCAGTAGTTCTTTCAAAAAATCTAACACTTAATACCAATTTAAGTACAGATACTGAGGAACATAGAATATGCAAGTGATATATTACAAATAGATTAACTGAGGAAAAAACGCATATTTTCATTATTAATAATGTATTATACAGCAGTTTCTAACTCAGTAATTGACAACATTTAAGTCTCAACGCTAGACAGAGAAAATGTCTTATTTGTTACTAATAACACATCTATGAGGTTATAAGTACCCAATTAAATTTCAACCTTTGAGCTAGTTAATTCCAATAAATTATTACATAAACAATATGGGAAATATTTTAAATCGTTTAAAGGTTAGTCTGCACAACAAGCTATGGCTGTTTAATTACCGATTGCGAGAACTTCAAATCCGACTACAGTTCTACTGGCTTTTGTATCGAGGTAGTCAACCGCTAAATGTTAGCGATAAATCGCTGATTGTGTTTGCTCCTCACCAAGATGATGAAGCACTGGGCTGTGGTGGAATTATTGCACTCAAGCGAGAACAAGGTGTACCTATTAAGGTTGTTTTTGTCACGGATGGAGGAGGTTCTCATCATGGTAATCCTAAGATTAGCCGCTCCGAAATTATTCAAATTCGCAGACAAGAAGCACTGACAGCTTTAAACATTTTGGGTGTTGATTCCAAAGATATTCACTTTCTTAATAAATCTGATGGCTCACTACACAAAATGACAGAAGCCGAACAGCAGCAAACGATTGAAGAAATGGCGCAATTGTTGCATACCTTTGGGCCTCAAGAAGTTTACGTAACTCACAAAAAAGATCGGAGTCGAGATCATGAGATGACTTATCAACTAGTTAAGGCCGCTATTGTTAAAGCTGGAATAAAGGTTGATTTGTGGGAGTATGCCATCTGGTTGCTTTGGAAATCCTTACTATTTCGGGATCTCAAATTTGACGAATTGGCAGGTGCTTATCGATTATCTATTCACACAGTGCAATCCAAAAAGAATGAGGCCATCAAAACCTATCGTTCTCAATATTTACCTATAGATGGTGAATCTAGCGCGGTACTACCTCCTGGTTTTCTCTGGCGGTTCTTCTTACCTCATGAGGTTTTTTTCAAATCAGAATTGCCAAAGCTATAGTTTTCTGCTTTGGAATTGCAGAAAATGAAATTGTGTTTAACTTTGTTTTAATGAATAAGGCAGAATAGAAATTAGTGGAAGATTCGGAATAACCACTTTTTTGTTAACATTAAATTTTAGATTTAATGTGGTTTTTAAAGATTTATTCATTGATGGTTAGCTGATTTTTGATGTTTTTTTACATCTAATTAATAGCTTGTGCCAAAAAAATACCTACTTTCTCAGTCCCAATCTCTTTATTGAAAATTAACAGGAAAATAAATGATTCAATCACAAAAAGACTTTTGCTTTTGTACTTTAGCACTAGGCAAAAAATATAGCGCTCTTGCTTCCTTATTAGCAAAAGATATAGAGATATATTCGCCTAATACTTCTTTTATTATTTTAACCGATCATCCTGAAGAATTTAGTAAACATTCTCAAGTTGTAGTCTTTAAGCATGAACAACAGGGTGTTAAATGTTATCACGATAAAAGATTTGCGATCGCAAAAGCTCTGTCACTCTTTAATTCGTGTATATTCATCGACTCAGATATGCGAATCTTGGCACCAGTCCCAGAAGATATGCAATGGCTGCTAACACCAGGAATTAGCGCCAGAGCTTGTATGGATATGCCAAAAAAATTTACTAAAGTTCTTGCAGGAACTGCTAATAGTAAATTTTTGAAAGAATTTGCACTTGTTAAAAATGCAACAAAAATGCTTAACTTGGAAACAAGTTGGAAAGATATTAGTTTTGTTCACGAGTACTTATTCTCAGTCACTAAAGATTCAGGCAAAGAAATTGAATTTTTGCAACAATGGGATATGCTCGCCAATTACTTTGAGCTAAACGGAATTTATGAAGGTGAAGGTAATGCAATAGGTTTAGCTGCTTATAAAGCTGGGCTGGCAGTTAGATGGAGTGAAATGGAAGGCATTTCATTTTTTAATAATAAAATTGAATTAGTAAAAATTAGCAAGGGTCAATCAAATACGGATGAAATTTCTAAATATTTTGAAGAACACGAGAAAATTTTATACCCTAAACGCTCTTTTTTGAGCAAAGCTATAGATAAACTTGGAAAAGCAATTATGCATTTTTACAGAAAAATGCGGTTCAAAATTGTTCGGTCTTCTTTGGTAAACTGAAATCTGAACACTGTTATCCAACTGAAAAAATCAGGTTTTTGGACAAAAAATCTAGGTTCTTAGCTTCCTAATTGGAAGAAACTCAATTTTCTTTTAAAACAACTACCTTTGAGAGCATCCCATTAATGCGATCGCTATCATATCGCCTAACATGAAAAGTGCGGAGTTCCGTTAGCATTAGCTGGGCGTTTAGTCGGTGGTTCAGCTTAAAGTTGAAAGATGGCTCACAAAGGCTAGGGATTTTACCAGGTAGATAATTGCTGAGTATTTTATCTGACTCAATACATAATTATTGAGCCAGATAAATACGTAGATACCTAAATGAGAGTTTCTTATAGATAAAATCACAACTTCAAAGGGGACTTACCCTACCGGACCCTAGGCCAAGGTTTATTTAGCCACCAATTCCAGTCTTCGGTTTTGTAAACCACGTCTATCTTGAAACCTATAGTTCTTCCATGTATCAAAAGGATTTGCCCTCATCCCCCAACCCCGAATCCCAGATTTGGGATTCGGGGAGCCAGAATTTCAAACTCCCTCTCAAGCATTTGGGAGAGGGATTTAGGGAGAGGGTGAAAACTACGGTTTTCAACTTAGATAAGGTTTAATGCAAGATTTGAGAAAAGGTTTTCTGTCAGAATTGTTGAATCAAGTGTTAAATGCTATTTTCTAGTGTGATTGTGTGGAGTATTGAAACAGATGGTTTCATTTATGACTCGGACACCGGGCATTCCGGGGGATTCTGCTTCTGAAATTGACGGATTGGGGAAAGGGATTGAGAGCAGTTTTGAACTGAATTTAATCTCATTACCAACAAATCCCTTATTTGGCACAGATGGGATTCGGGGACGAGTGGGAGAATTACTGAGTGCGCCCCTAGCATTGCAAGTTGGTTTTTGGACGGGGATTGTTTTACGTAACCATGCTACTCAACTAGGGCCAGTCATTCTCGGACAAGATTCTAGAAACTCTAGCGATATGCTGGCAATGGCTTTGAGTGCAGGGTTAACAGCAGCAGGGCTAGAGGTTTGGTATTTGGGATTATGCCCCACTCCCTGCATTGCCTATCTCACCAGCATCAGTGATGCCATTGGCGGAGTGATGATTTCTGCCAGCCATAATCCGCCAGAAGACAATGGGATTAAAATTTTTAGTGCCAATGGTGGAAAGTTACCCCAAATATTGCAGGCAGAAATTGAAGCCGGACTGCGTGGCAAAATCTCACCTATTGCTATCAGTAATTGCGGACGGCATTACTCACGTTTCGAGTTAGTGGGGCATTATAGCTCGGCGTTGAAAAAACCCTTGAACAGTGCCATCAAGCTTCAGGGGATGAAGATTGTTTTAGACTTGGCGTGGGGAGCAGCAGTCGGGTTAGCACCAGCAGTATTTACAGAAATGGGGGCAGAGGTAATCTGCTTGCATAACGAAGCAGATGGCGATCGCATTAATGTTAACTGTGGTTCAACCCACCTAGATATTCTGGCAGCCACAGTACAAGAACACAACGCCGATATTGGCTTTGCCTTCGATGGCGATGCCGATCGCGTCTTAGCAGTAGACAATACTGGCAGACAAGTTAACGGCGATTACATTCTCTACCTGTGGGGACGCCAGTTAAAACAAAACCAACAATTGCCAGATAACCTGATTGTATCTACAGTCATGGCCAACTTAGGCTTTGAAAAAGCTTGGCAGCAAATTGGTGGTAACTTAATTCGTACCGCAGTCGGCGACCAATACGTACAAGCCGAAATGTTGCGGACTGGGGGAATGCTGGGCGGCGAACAATCAGGTCATATTCTTTGCCGTCATTATGCCGTAACTGGAGATGGCTTGTTAACAGCCTTACATATAGCAGCTTTGGTGAAAGAGGCGGGTGTTCCCTTTAGCGAATTAGTAGATCAAAGCTTCCAAACCTATCCGCAAATTTTGCGGAACGTGCGAGTTTTAGATCGCGATCGCCGTTTAGGATGGGAAGATTGTCAACCTGTGCAAGAAGCGATCGCTCTTGCTGAAGCTGCAATGGGTAATTCCGGCAGAATTTTGGTTCGCGCCTCTGGTACAGAACCAGTAATCAGGGTTATGGTAGAAGCTGCCAATGCTGAACTTACCAACTACTGGACAAATGAATTAGTTTCAAAAGTCCAACAGCATCTGATGGACTAAATTAGTTATTATCTCAGCTTTTAACAAACGCCAATTTTACGTCACAGCTTCTACTAATGACCAAGGCTGGTTAATTTGTAGAAGCTGTGACATTTGTATTTGCATTGTTAGATCGTCACCAAATTAATTACTTGTCAGCAAAACTCACCGCATCAATATAATTAGTCCTGCCGTCACTCTGAATGTGTTATTATTTATTTCGAGATTCTTAGTTATATGTTCTAAGATAATATTATGCTTATTTTTGTTATCCCACTCAAAAGTGCAAAAGTTTCCAATTCCTGGGAACGTGTTACACAATTGTTTGAAAGATGCATTAAATCAGTTTGCAATCAAACCTCACCTAACTTTCACGTTATTGTTGTTTGTCACGAAAAGCCAAAAATAGAATTCACTCATTCTCACATCACATACATTACAGTTGATTTTTCCCCTCCCAACGAAACTAACCCTGTAGCTAAAGGAGATACAGATAAAGGGCGGAAAATATTAAAAGGATTAGTTTATGCTCGTCAATTTTCTCCCACTCACACTATGACAGTTGATGCTGACGATTGTGTTAGTAAAAATTTAGCCAAATTTATTCAACAATATCCCGATTCTAATGGATGGTTTATAAATAAAGGTTATAAATATCAAGAAGGTAGTAATTACATATATATTAAAAGAAACAATTTTTATAAAATGTGCGGCAGTTGTAACATTATCCGATATGATTTGAATGATTTGCCTGAAGTCGCAGAATATAATCGTGGCTATGGATACTATAGATATTATATAGACCACGCCAAAGTCAGAGATATTTTAAATAACAGAGCAAAACCCATTAAATCATTACCATTTCCAGGTGCGGTTTATATATTGGACACAGGAGAAAATCTTTTTGATAATTCAAAAAGATTAAAATTTAGCATTTTTAATCGCAAATTATTAAATCAATCAGTTATGGATGAATTCGGATTGTACGATTTACAGCAATCCAGAGAAATTTGTCAACTATAATATATTTCCCTGATGCTGATAGGCTACAGCACCATTATGCCGAAAAGAAAACCAAAATCCCGACCATCTAAAAACTCGAAAAAGCAGGCTAAAAAGGAAACTTCTACCCTTAACCTCAAAGAACAGTTAGCTAAAAAACGCAAAGCAGCCCAAGCACGTAAAGAACTCACTAGCTTACTCACCACCGCCACCTTTGGCGGTGTCTTCGTTGGCATTGTGCTTTTTTTCGTAGGTGGAATTAAAACAGCAATCCCTGCTGTTTTGGGGATAATTATCATGTCCCTTTCCTACAAATACCCGCGTCAAGCACTATATGCCTTCATCATTTACGTACCGATTGGGGGTACTATTACTTACTACTTGGGCAATAGTCCCATACTCCAACTAGCTAAAGATGCCTTTTATCTTCCAGCCCTAATTGGACTTTGGCAAACTTGCCGTAAACAGGGGCTACCCCTAATTATTCCTCAAGGCATTAAAATTCCACTTTATATTGTTTTGGGTTGTAGTCTGCTAACACTATTATTTGTTAATGGTGCACAGCAGTTTAACCCGCCTAGCGTCGGATTATTGGAAAAAGCACCCCAAGAAATACCATTAGGTATGGGCATTCTCGGACTAAAAGTATTTTTAGGCTATGTCCCCCTGGTTGGTTGTGCTTACTATCTAATTCGTGATAAGCGGGATTTTCTATTTTTATCGCGCCTCCAAATTGTCCTTATACTTATTTGCTGTGTGCTGGGATTTATTCAATACCTGTTATTACTAACTGGTGTATGTCAAGGCACTAGAGGTCTTGAAGGAAATGCCCTATTTGTCACATCATTAGAAGCCCGGTGTTATTTTGGTGGAGCGCTCTTATATAGTCCTGAAGAAGGAGTCATTCGCCTACCAGGGACATTTGTAGCTCCTTGGCAGTGGGCATGGTTCTTAATTTCCAGCACCTTTTTTACCTTTGCCACCGGCTTCACCGACCCCTCCCCAATATGGCGGCTGCTCGGTTTAGGTTCTTTAGTGATAGTCTTTATCAATGCTGTAATTTCTGGCCAGAGAATCGCCTTAGCTTTAGTACCAATCTGCTTCGGAATTTTGCTATTGCTGACTGGTCAAATTGGCAACCTAAAACGATTTATCCCCATAGGAATAGGACTTGCCCTAGTTTTGGGAATAGTAATGGTGACTAACCCTGTTGTCGTGCAAGAGAGAACCGAAAGTTTTACAGGTCGATGGGAGGCTTCACCACCTCAAGACTTTATCGTTCAGCAATTTGCAGAAAATTGGAAAAACGTAGACGGGCCATTAGGAAGTGGCTTAGGTAGAGCAACTAACTCTGCCCGCGTAATGGGTCAAACTAAGCTAGTGGAAACCTACTATCCCAAAGTTCTTTTTGAAGTTGGAATTGTTGGAGTACTAGCTTTTCTGAGTTTGGTCACTAGTTTAACAATTATTGGCTTTAAAACCTATCGCTCCATAAAGAACCGTAATTTCCGCAGTTACGGAGCGGCTTTGTGGGTGTTTATATTGTTTATTAGCTACAACACCTATTACTATCCTCTGGATGTTGATCCGGTTGCTGTCTATTATTGGTTTTTTGCGGGAGTTCTTTTTAAATTGCCAGAACTGGAGAAACAAGATATAGAAGATGCTAACCCGGAGACAACCAATAAGAAAAAACGTCTAAAAACAATTTAAGTGAAAAAAATGGCAAAAGTTATCATAGTAGGTCAAAAACACCTCAGCATTCCCAACCTACCTCGAAATTCTCGGCATATACTCATCCGCCCCAAGCCTTTCCCTGGTGGCAGATATCCTATAGAAAAAATTTGGTATCCTTTAAGCAGCTTTTTTCCCTGGCAACCTGTATGGGGAAGATACCAAGCTATTCATTCTTTCAACAAAATTTTATATACAAACAAACCTTGGTTTCTCACCTTTGAGGATCATCGTTTTTTATATAGAAATCCTCAAAATCAAGGTGAAGCTGCAATTTATGAATTGTTAAATAATCGATTAGCACTAGAAAATTGCCAAAAACTTATAGCTATCTCAGATTATGCCAAATTGAGATTAATTAAGCGGATAGAAGGTTGGAAACTAAAAGAAAAAGTAAGTAAGAAATTGGATGTAATCCATCCAAGTTTTCCAATAAGGGTTAACGAATCGAAACTTTATCAAGAACAGCAACTCCAGCTTATATTTATAGGAAATCACATTGCTCGCAAAGGCGGAGTTGTTGCTTTAAGACTTGCTAAAAAAGCTGAGAAACTAGGTTTACCTATTACTGTACATATAATTTCCGATCTGGGACTTGGTTCAGGAGTCCCAACGGATTTTCCCGATGAAACCAAATATGTAGAGGATTTAAAGTTATTGGATTTAAATAACGTTGTCTTTCATAAAAATCTTCCTAATGACAAAGTTATTGAGTTATTATCGCAAAGTCATTTTCAATTAATGGCGACATTACATGATACTTATGGCTATAGTATCATTGAAGGGTTTTCTGTTGCCACTCCTGCAATTACAACAAATGTATGCGCTTTACCAGAATTTATTCGTCATGGCGAAAATGGCTATATTTTAAAGCTACCAATTAATGAAGTTAGGCACTGGAGTGATTGGCTGCATGAAGAAAAAACTAAAACTAATGAATATTGGGAAATTTTAAATAGCACTTATGATTATTTGGTAGAGCAAGCATTGCAACAAATCATTCAATTTCTTGATAGAAGTGATAAACGAGAACATTACGAATTTTTAAGTGCAGGAGCGTTAGCTCAAGCGCAAATTGTACATAACTCTGAAAAGCAAAATCAGTTATTTGATGATCTTTATGCAGCTGCGGCGGGAGTATAGGGACTTCCAAGAAATAAATTATTTAAATAAACGAACCACTCCAGACGCAGAGAACGCAGAGAGAGATGAAATAGAGAGAGTTTTTGAGTCAGTTTTGGAACATTTTTTTATTTGGAAGTGCCTAAAGAACAAAAGATAATCTTAAGCAGTCCTTCGGCTATTGACTGAATTTAAATTAAGGCAATAGTAGTTTAGTGAAGTGAATGAAAATTAAGTTTTATAACAGTTCTCACCTCGCCCCCAATCCCTCTCCGATGCTTTGGAGAGGGGAGTGTTTGCACCCATCAAATACGGGGTGAGGTTCAGACTGAATTGTACCCAAGTGAAAACTGCTCTATAAGGTTATTATCAAATTAGAAAAATTACTTAATAAAAAGCATGAATAATTGGCCATTAATTACTGTGGTTATCCCGACTTATGGTAGAGAAGAAGCCCTACGGGATAGTATTGTAGATGTCATGAAACAGGACTATCCAAATTTTGAAGTTTTAGTGGTAGACCAAACCGCAAAACACCAGCCAGAAATTCAAGCCTATCTAGAAGAGATGGCGGGGGCAGGTAAAATTAAGTGGTTGCGCTTAGATTGGGCAAGTTTGCCAGGAGCGCGGAATTATGCTGTGCGGCGGTCATCTGGTGAAATAATATTATTTATTGATGATGATGTTCAGCTAACCCCAGAATTGTTAACAGCCCATGTGAAAAATTATTTGCAAAATCCAGAAGTGGGGGCTGTAGCCGGTCGGGTATTTGACAGAATGAAATTGGGTGATTCTGGAGGAGATTTACAGATTGAATATCTGCCTCCCCAAGCTATGGATCCTGGAATTGCTTGGTATCATATTGATTTGGTACATACCATCAAACCTCAGCAAGTATTGACAGCGAGGGGTTGCAATATGTCATTTCGCCGTGAAATTTTTACTAAGTATGGGCTAAGGTTTGATGAGAGGTTTGGCGGTAGTGCTGTACGCGAAGAGTCAGATTTTTGTTTGCGGGTGCGACAGACGGGGTATAAAATTTGGTACGACCCAGAAGCCCATTTGGTGCATTTAGGCGAAGAAACAGGGGGTTGTCATGATATTAGTATGCGATCGCTCAAATATCAACTCACCTTTTATCACAACCATTTTTTACTAGGGCTGAAAAACCTCACTGCGACTCAAGCTTTACGCCTATACGCCCGTTTATTTGACTGTCACGTTCTGGGACACCCACCTTGCAACAAAAGCGGTTCCCCCATGAAAATTGTCACTCGCGGTTTTTTCTACATTTTAGGTTTTTTCAAAGCGTTGGGTACTGTCATCCAATCAATATGGAACGATGGTCAAATTTACACTCGTTTGGATGAACTGGTTTAGTTAAGAGTTAGGAGTTAGGAGTTAGGAGTTAGGAGTTAGGAGTTAGGAGTTAGGAGTTAGGAGTTAGGAGTTAGGAGTTAGGAGTTAGGAGTT
>NZ_JBALFF010000119.1:0-36025 GCF_036916975.1 Nostoc sp. | reverse complement strand
GTTAGGAGTTAGGAGTTAGGAGTTAGGAGTTAGGAGTTAGGAGTTAGGAGTTAGGAGTTAGGAGTTAGGAGTTAGGAGTTAGGAGTTAGGAGTTATTTCTTCCTCATCTCCCTGATCTCATTTACAATCATTCTTATGAATCTGCCTTCATTTCTTTGGTTGTGGAAAATAGCCGCCTGGTCGATGGGGTTGTCCCTGCTGGCATATCTAATGTTAGCAGTCACCGGCGTTTGGATGTTTCAGGCGAGAACTTCGCAGCAATTCCCTTTTATTACCCCATTTATGGGCGGAAATAAAGGGGTGCGATCGCTCCACTATACAATGGGCATCAGCATGGTAAGTTTAGTACTACTACTGCTAGCGATCGGCATTGTTGGAACTCTCGGTCACTTTGGCTCCTTGGGTCACTCATCACATTTAGTTTCTGGATTGATAGTAGTAGCATTAGTTTTACTATCTGCTTTCAGTGCGACGCAAATTAGCGCTGGACGACCTTGGGCTAGACCCTTACACGTCGGCGTAAATATTATTCTATTTATCGGATTTGCCTGGGTATCCCTTACTGGTTGGATTGTAGTACAAAAATATTTACCCTAAATAATTACGAATTACGAATTACGAATTACGAATTATCTTATATACGGCAGGCGAAGTAGGACATAGACCTACCCTACAATGAAGAAAAGCATTGTAATTGAGCCGTGACAGCAAACCCAGCCAATATTTCAACTTCTGTATTTCGTCTGTCTCCTTTGATTCGGATAACGCTGCTGAGTCTATACATAGCACTCACAGTCCCATTACCCTTCTTATCGCAGGTAACAGCAGCACCAGTACCCCCAAAATTATTGTGGATAGGGATTAGCATCGGCTTCGTTGCTTTGTATGCTGTATTGACTGAACGAGTAACGGTAGATGACCAGGGAATTCAGGTTACTTACCCCGCTTGGGTACCTAGCTTTTTTCGTAAAGGCTGGTTTTTACCTTGGTCAGATGTGAAAGAGTTAAAACCCCGCACCACTGGTCAAGGAGGGCTAGTTTATTACTTCCTCAGCCAGGATGGGAAAGCTTATTTATTACCAATGCGTGTAGCCGGATTTGCCCGTTTCGTGCAAATTGTCCAAGCAAAGACAGGTCTTGATACCACAGATGTTCGCCCTTTAGCACAGCCGTGGATGTACTTGATTTTACTAGTATTCACACTGTTGTTACTATTGGTCGATGGTTGGGCGATCGCTACAGCCTTAACTACCAGACAATTAACTTAAAATTGGGCATTGGGTATTGGGCATAGTTATTTCCCTTGTCCCCTTGTCTCCTTGTCCCCTTGTCCCCTTGTCCCCTTGAATACAGCAAAAGCCACACTCAGGCTAGAGCAAGTTAATCTGTTTACGAAGCTGAAAACCCAACTTCCAGGCAATCAGCAAGGATACCCCATATTGCGAGATATTTCCTTGGAAGTATTCCAGGGCGATCGCATTGCCATTGTAGGGCCAGTAGGTGCTGGGAAAACTTCGTTATTACGACTCCTCAATCGCCTCATTGAACCCAGTAGTGGCAAAATCTATCTAGAAAACCAAGAATATCGCCAAATTCCCGTCATCCAGTTACGCCAGATGCTTGTACTTGTATTACAAGAATCAAAACTGTTAGGGATGACAGTTGGGCAAGCCTTGGCTTATCCTTTAGTTTTGCGTGGTTTGTCCAAACAGACAATCCAGCAACGAGTCAATCACTCGACAGAACAACTGCATATTCCCAGTGAATGGTTAGGGCGAACTGAGGTACAACTTTCTGCTGGACAACGACAACTAGTAGCGATCGCTCGTGCCTTAGCCATCCAGCCTAAAATATTATTATTAGACGAGCCAACCTCTGCCCTTGATGCTGGTACTGCTTCTCATCTAATGCAAGTGTTAACCCAGTTAAGTCAAACTCATCAAACTACTATTTTGATGGTAAACCACCAACTGGAACTAGCCCAGATGTTTTGCACTCAGTTATTACACTTACACCAAGGTCATTTATTGGCAAATCAAACAGTCTCTGAAATAAACTGGGTTGAATTACGAGAAAGCTTAATTCAAGCAGAAGCTCAAGACGATTTTGGATTTTAAATTTTGGATTAGTCAATCCTCATTAAGCATTGGGCATTAAGAGTGCTGAGTTAGGAGTTAAGAGTTAGGAGTTAGGAGTTAGGAGTTAAGAGTTAGGAGTTAATAATTATCCCCTCATCTCCCTATTCCCACTCCTATTACACACTACTACTAAGCGTTGAACGTTGATTATTAAATCTCTCTCTAGCTAACTTTGTTGTTTGTGATTGTGAAATATTGGTATTCAAAATTTCCATGTTAAAACGGTATCCTACATTGCGGATAGTTTGAATCAAATTGGGTTGGCGAGGGTCAAGTTCAACCTTTTTCCGCAGCGATAAAACATGAGTATCAATGGTACGAGGGTTATCGATAGCGTCAGGCCAAGCACGGCGCAGTAATTCTGACCGACTCAGAGGCACTCCCCCAGCTTGTGCCAAAACGTACAGCAAACTGAATTCTTGGGGTGTTAAGTCAATGAACTCCCCCTGGAAGCGGACACGGCGCTGAACTAAATCGATTTGCAAAGTGCCATAATCCAAGTAAGCTGGAGCAGTAGGTGTGCGCTTCCGGCGGATTAGCGCCTCTACCCGTGCCAAAAACTCTTGCATCCCAAAAGGTTTGCTCAGATAATCATCTGCACCCGCCTTTAAACCTGCGACGATATCACCTTCAGTATTACGGGCAGATAGCATTAAGATTAGAGGCTGCTGCTGACGATGCAACCAACGACAAAACTCAATGCCATCACCATCAGGCAGGTCTGCATCTAAAACTACCAGTGTTGGTTGATGGCTTAAAAATACTTCCCTTGCTTGATAAATGCTGGCAGCTTGATGCACACGGTATTCCAGCTGTTGCAAGTGCCAACCCAACAACGACCTCAGATGGGGATTCCCCTCAATGATTTCTATACAAACCGAACCCACAGCGGCAAGACCCCTTAGCGTCGATGACTTTCAAAGTAACAAGCTCATCTCTAAGGTTTTGTAGCCTTTGTTACTTCAATAGCTATTAGCTTTACATTTCCTCATAAAAATAGTGGCAATATCTTTGAATTTATGCCTTGCCGAAGGCGATTAGAAATATTCTTAAATTTTTATTAAATTTATCGAAATATTTGTTAAACTTATGGAAAGTTCTTCTAGCTTAACATTTTGCTTTTAAATGAGAACTCTTGCCATAAACTATAGCCTAAGCAGCTAGCTTTTACGACAACAGTTTTTTAACCTGATGATAAAAGTGGATTCGGAACTTGCAGAAATTAGTCCCTAGACGCACGAATATATCACCAATACAATTTGGCTGAAGAGTTATGAAAATCATAAAAATAACTTAGCAGATAACTAGAATCGATGTTTTCTGGAATAGGATTAGAGTAGCTTGTAACTGCTAGGAGGGTACTGCCCAAATTAGATGTGTTGACTTTGAGTTGATGCCAAAGTGAAATTACAGTTCACATTTGAGCGTAAATCATTTACAATTCTCATTCCAAAGAGTTTAATACAGCAGTTATGCTCCAAGACACACAAACCATCCGCTATTACCAAAGACTCACCGACGCCTTCGTCGAGTTATGGAATCGCGGTTATCGCACGGATGACATGCGGATGTATTTGGATGGATATCTAGCCGCACTAAGACATGGGAATATTCTTGAACCTATCCTGATTCATCGCTTAGAAGAGGAAGCCAGCCGCTACTTGTACGATGGATCAAATTTTGCAGTCCCACAACCACAGCCATTACGCGATTACTACTAAGTACTATTTACCTAGTCGTTTGATAGTAACCGTTAATTACCGCAGATGATTATAGCATATTATCTGTATTGGTCAACTAGTGCCGTGGTGTGAGATTTTGGAGATATTGTATTGATAAAACGCATCCCCTCAGCCCTATATTGGTCTTGCCAATGCGGCTGAGGGGATTGTTGACTATGACTGAAATCGAAGCGCAACGCACAACGCGAGAGTCATTAGTCATTAGTCCAAGATAAACCAGACCCACTCTTTGACGTGGTTTGAAGTAGTCCTAATCATTAGTTTTTTTCGCCCAGAAGCGGCGAGGTATGTACCAAAAACTCTTTAGTTATATCTTGCACTAGTCCCAGAAACCGGGAGCATCCCGTCAGGTGCAAAAACCTTAATAGCCCTCATCCCCTAACCCCGAATCCCTTCATATGGGATTCGGGGAACTAGAATTATGTCTCCCCTCTCCCAAATATGGGAGAGGGGCTGGGGGTGAGGGAAAAGATTTAAGCCAAAATTGGGATGCTCCCCAGAAACCGCCATAGGTTAGAAAGTTATGGCTAATAGCTAAAGTCCTCTCAAGAGTAATTTAGCCTATTAGTGGCATGGATATTAGTCCACTTGAATGGACTTGGACAAAAAGCCTGTGAAATTTATTTCTTGGCAGGAGATTGGGCAGGTGCAAGATATAAATTTATCAATTCCAACACAGGTATTTTTTCACAAACCCATTAAAAACCCTTGAAAGGGGAGATACTATTTCTCTGACCTTTCAAGGATGTTAAAAATGGCAAATTGCCTTGATTGGGAAGCGCAAATTTAGCAGCATACCCTCTGGTTGGCGTAAAGAAATATTACGACGAGGCTAGTGCTACTTCTACCTTTTCCTGCAATTCACCTTTTTGGTACATTTCAATCAAAATGTCAGAACCGCCAACAAATTCACCATCGATATAGACTTGGGGAATTGTCGGCCAGTTAGAGTATTCTTTAATTCCCTGGCGGATTTCAGAGTCTGATAGAACATCAACTGTCTCGAAGGGAACTCCCAAGGTATTGAGAATCTGCACAACGTTGTTGGAGAAACCACATTGGGGCATTAACTTGTTTCCCTTCATGAAAACCATAATCTTGTTCTGTTGTAGCAAGTTATCAATTTTCTCTTTGATTTCTGGTGTCATGGTATTTGTGTTTCCTATGTTACATTCAACGATGACGAGTGAGAAGTTAAAAATTCATAACTCCTAACTCCTAATTCCTAACTCGATGTTTACGAAGCTGGTGTTGCTTGCCAAGATTCAGGAGTATATGTTTTTACTGCCAAGGCATGAATTGCTTCGGTTGACATAGCTTGCCCCAAAGCACCATAAACTAACTGGTGCTGTTGCACTAGTCCCTTACCTGCAAAGTGCGATGAAACTACTGTTACCTGATAGTGGTCACCGCCACCAGTCAAGTCTTGCACCTGAACCTGGGCGTCTGGCAGTTCCGCCTTGATCATTGCCTCAACCTGCTGCGGACTAATCATCGCTATTCCTGAAAAAACTTACTTTTCTATTATTAACAGATATGGAGCAATGGCTGTGCCAAGTTCAGGTTTTGGCAAGGCTAGAGATAACGCACCTCTGAGGTGGATTTTTGAGGACGATCGCTCAAGGGTACGGCAGATAATTCTATCCTAGCACTGGAACGTTCTCAAGGTACTGCTGTGGGAGAGGGGGAGATGAGGGAGATGAGGGAGAGGGGGAAGACGGGGGAAAACAAACAAGAAAAATTTAATTTATTTTTTTGGGGATGAGGAAGATGAAGCACCACCTTCTCTAGGATAGGGAGAATCAACAAAACCTAATTCAAACAACTGTTTATAGGCTTTCTTACCTAAATCTCGCGTGGGGTTTTGACTCTTAATTATTTGAATCAACAAGGGTACAGCTAATTCTGGCTGATTTTGGGCGCGATGTACCAATGCTAGCTGAAAGGTGGCTTCATCTCGCTTTTGCGCTGTTACTAGAGCTTTTTGACGCTGAGAATCAGAAACTCTATTGTCAATTCCCGAAAAGCTAGAGTTTAATTCTTGATAAAAATTAGATAGCTGATTATAAACCTGGCGTGCTTCTTGCAGTTTCTTGACAGCTAAGGGGTAGTTTTGAGCAGAAACGGCTTGGTCTGCCTCTTTCAGTAAGCGATCGCCACCTTCAATGCTCAAAATGCTGTTACTTTGGGTTATGGGGCGCAGGTTATTGGGATCGTTGGGGTCAATGGGTTGTGGACTATTAGTGCCTGGTAACTGTGATACCTGAGCATTCACAGGTGATAGCAGGCTAAGGACTGCTATGACTGATAAAAAAGTACGGTGCATCAAGGTAACAGCGACAGCAGTGTTCATGGGGTCAAGTAGTGCAACGACTATACAGAAAAGTTATGGAAACTTCGGGTATCTTAACTCTGTTTTGGTCTTCGACAAAGCAAAGCCGCATCCAAGTTTCTTTGGTTTAGACTGAAAATCGGTTTAATAGAGTTCCCGTTGCCCCTGTATAATGATTAACTAAAATCGTCCTTATGAGCGATCGCGTTAATTCCTCTGATTTTTAAATCATCGGTTTACCAGCAAGCAGCTTGGGAGTAGTTTGACAAGGCGCTGGCGAAAAGTTGATTTGAGAAAAAAATTTAAACTGCTTCACCATCTGTCTTGCTACCGACTTTCCTTTGCAATAATTATCTCAGGTTAAGTGAGATATTCCGCACGAAAATCTTCTCACGCTGCTTGAACTATTTGACCAAATAGTAAGAATATTTATCATCAACTAATTCAGTTGTTTTGAGACAATTATTAGCTATTGGCTCAAAAAAATGCCAATTTGGCTAAATGTCCCGTCAATAGAGGGTAATCTATATTTATACATCCTCAAAGGTTGCAAAACAAGCCCTAATCTTTTGTGACTTACTCAGGATGAATATATGAGTGTCAAATTTTGAAAACGCCCAGTTTCTTAATTATGCACAATTAATAGTCAGTGGGTAAAAGCCAGTCTTGAGACTCTTGAGGTTTGATTAAATCAAGAATTAGTAATTTCTGCAAATGCGCGATTAGTAATTTTTGTTTCTTGATGGCTTAACTGTTGCAGTGCCTTTGCTAAATCAACTGTGATGCTTTTAGCATCTTGTTTTATACAGCCAGTCATGTAATCTGTTACTTTGATTGGGGAGCCAATGTCAATACTCACATCTGTACCCCAACTTGGATAAGGTTGGCTGTAATTAATGCCTATGGGTATAATTTTCACTCCCAGTCCCGAATGACTAGATTCAGCACTCAAAGCAAGACGAGCAATTCCCGGCTTCAACTGGTGAACTTGGCCATCACGAAAAATGTTACCTTCTGGAAAGATTACCAGGGTTTTTTGCTGCTGAAGTAGCTCAACTCCATGTCGCAGGGTGCGGATTGAGGGATGCTTAGAATTTACAGGAAACCCCCCCAAGCGTTGCACAAACCAGCCTTGCAAACCTTGACATTCGTCGATAGTCACCATAAACCGCAGGTCTTGTTCTCTGCGACAATCTACGGTAGCGTAGGGTACGAGCAATGCATCCCAACGCGCCCGATGAGTAGGCGCGAAGATCACAGGCCCAGTTATAGGGATATTTTTTTGTCCGGTTATGCTAATTTGCCCAAAGAATAATGGTAATAGGCACTGACGCCCTAATAAATATGCCAGAGGGCTTAACCAAGGAGAAACCCTTGAAGTAGTATCAGCCACCTGATGATTTGCTGGTGTCTGCTGGGAAGTATCGGATGAAGAGTAAAATTCCATCATGACGGATGCAGCTGATTGACGGGTAAAATTTAAGGAAAAGTCTGATTAGTTACACCGTAGGTTCTCTTGTCTGACTTGTCTTGTACTAGATGGACAGTTTTACCTCTGTCCGTTAGTTTACACTACGCCGCTTAGTAGCAAACCAAGCCTGTAATTGTTCACGACAAGCTGACTCTAGAACGCCTCCGATTACTTGTAAGCGATGATTAGAAGCAGCGCTATCGGGTATGTTAATAACTGTACGAATTGCGCCAGTTTTGGTATCGTCTACTCCATATACAAGTAGTCTTAGACGCGCTTGCACGATCGCACCTGCACACATCGGGCAAGGTTCGAGAGTTACGTACAGGGTGCATTCATTAAGGTGCCAATTTTGTAAAGTTGTTGCAGCTATTTTGAGAGCGAGAATTTCCGCATGAGCGGTAGGGTCTTTGTCCCGCTCTTTTCTATTTTCTCCTTGTGCTAGCAATTTGCCTGTTGAATCAATGATAACAGCACCTACAGGGACTTCACCTGCATCACCTGCTACTTTTGCTAATTCTAGAGCATAACTCATCCATTGTTGATGTATAAGATATTCTGTGTATTTGGTTAACATATACTTATCAATATAAAAATTTTAAAATTATACTCGCCTTTGGACGAGCGAGATACCGATTCTACGAGAAACAAAAAGTATATAGCCCGAAGACTAGAAGTCTTGTGATTATTTACATTTGACAATCCCCGCTTCGTTGTTATCCCGCCTCGGAATAAATTCCAAGGCTAATAGTTAAAGTCCACTTAAGTGGACTAAACAAGAATTTCAGTCCACTTAAGTGGACTTGAGCTATTAGCCAAAGAACTTAAGTTATAGGCGGGATGTGCGTCACTGGAATACTTTAACTGTTACAAAAATGAGGGACTAGAAATCTGAAGTTAAATAGCGGCTTGGGCTAAAAGGGGATCGAGTTGACTTTGTGTGTCTAGCTGATAGAGGTCATCACAGCCGCCAATGTGCTGGTTATTGATAAAAATTTGCGGTACAGTACGGCGACCGTTAGCGCGTTCTGACATTTTAGCTCTGGCTGCTTCGTCACCGTCGATTTTATATTCAGTAAAATTTATACCTTTCCACCACAGCAGCATTTTGGCACGAATGCAGTAAGGGCAAGTTTGCCATGTGTAAAGTTCGACGTTGGCTTTGACTCGCTCTGGATGGCGATTTAAAAGGGGATTAAGAAACTGTAGCATATTTTCTTAAGCAAGGTTTTAACTCTGTCTCTAGCCTAGATCATTGCTTACCGCATTGGGGCTGGAACCCATTTTTGAAAGCCCTCTAAATGATTTTAGTAAGACAAATATCCAGTCAATGCCCAACTCTGACGACAAACAGCTTCGCGTCTTGGCACCCGTTGATAAAAACCTGTAACCTACGGTTTCCAAAAGAATTATCTATACCACGATACACATTTTCAGCCAGTACCATCATGAATTTTATAACCAGCCAGCAGTTTACTACCCCAGTAGGATTTGCTGGCTGTTTTTAATTTCGGTTTATACCTTTGGCAAAACCTATGATACTTTTTGGCAGATTCATCCAATGTTTTGCCCAGTTGTAAAAAAGCTGGATGCCACAGAGTTAAGCCATCATTAGTCAAAGGATCTCGTGTCGCCATAGGTGTCAACTTAACGTGAAAGCCATGTCCCGCAAAGAACTTCAGTTCCTTGCTCATAGCGAAAGTCATGTGAAGATGACTAAATGTAGCTAAAAATCTTTAGTTTACTTCAGTAGACTTTAGCTAAAAGCCAAAAAACTTTAGTTCGAGGCGAATGAATCAAGCCGAGAGTTTTGCTACCCATAGCTTAAGTTGATACCAATGGCAAGAGGCCAAACCCACAAGATTGGATAATCTATTTTTTGGTAATCCCGTAACACCATTCTTAAAACTTAATACTACACTTCAGTCAAAAAAATTCTCTGTATACAAAACATCTACAGTGTACACACATCTCTACAAAACCAAAATCGTTGTAGATCCTCCTAAATCCTGCTTAATATAAGGAAAATTATTGAGAATAGTGTCAATAAATATGAAGTTGAAACTTCGTTAACATTTGTAATCGAAATTTCGTAACCGCCCTTTGGTAGACTTAAAGACTGAAATAGCCAGATAAAACGGCAGAAATTCAAGCAGTTGAGAGGGCAGACTCTGTGGAAAATACACTTGGGTTAGAGATTATTGAAGTAGTAGAGCAAGCTGCGATCGCTTCCTCGAAGTGGATGGGTAAAGGCGAAAAAAACATCGCTGACCAGGTAGCTGTGGAAGCTATGCGGGAGCGGATGAATAAAATCCACATGCGGGGTCGCATTGTGATTGGGGAAGGTGAACGCGACGATGCGCCGATGCTATACATCGGTGAAGAAGTTGGTATCTGTACCCAACCAGATGCTGCAAATTTCTGTAACCCTGATGAATTAATTGAAATTGATATCGCCGTTGACCCCTGTGAAGGTACGAACTTGGTAGCTTATGGACAGCCTGGTTCGATGGCTGTCTTGGCAATTTCTGAAAAGGGGGGATTATTTGCTGCTCCTGACTTTTACATGAAGAAGTTAGCAGCACCTCCCGCAGCTAAGGGCAAAGTAGACATCAACAAGTCAGCAACGGAAAATCTGAAGATTCTGGCTGAGTGTCTAGATCGGAGTATTGAAGAACTCGTGGTCGTGGTCATGAAGCGCGAACGCCACAACGATTTAATTAAAGAAATCCGTGAGGCTGGAGCCAGAGTCGCCCTAATTTCAGATGGTGATGTGGGTGCAGCCATCAGCTGCGGTTTTGCTGGAACTAATATCCACGCGCTGATGGGTATCGGTGCGGCTCCTGAAGGTGTAATCTCAGCAGCAGCAATGCGTGCTTTGGGTGGACACTTCCAAGGTCAACTGATTTACGATCCAGCAGTCGTAAAAACAGGTCTGATTGGAGAAAGCAGAGAAGCTAACCTCGATCGCTTAAAATCTATGAATATCAATGACCCTGATAAGGTCTATGATGCTCATGAACTAGCATCTGGTAAAACTGTTCTGTTCGCTGCTAGCGGCATTACCAGTGGTAATCTCATGGAAGGTGTACGTTTCTTCAATGGTGGAGCCAGAACTCAAAGTTTGGTAATTTCCAACCAGTCAAAAACTGCTCGCTTTGTTGATACGATTCACATGTTTGGTGAACCCAAGACTCTCCAACTGAACTAATTTTTAGGGAATGGGGAATGGTAAAAGTAGGGGTAAAGCATTTGGAAATAAATCTTTCTATAAAATGGAAAAATAGTCACCCAAATGCTTCATCGTTACACTAGTTAGTAGTTAGTATTTAGTGATTAGTTATTGTTTATTGGTTGGAAAAACTATCAACCAATAAACAAAAATCCCCCATTCCCTATTTCTGGCTCAATGCCCTATTCTCAACTACCAACTAGTAATTACGATTTAGCAAATGAATATAGCAGTGGTGGGGTTAAGCCATAAAACAGCCCCAGTAGAAGTCCGGGAAAAACTGAGCATTCCAGAACCACAAATTGAAAGTGCGATCGCTCAACTGGCCAGCTATCCCCATATTGATGAAGTTGCAATTCTTAGCACCTGTAACCGCCTGGAAATTTACATTGTTACCAGTGAAGCAGACCAAGGTATCCGAGAAATAACGCAGTTTCTTGCAGAATACAGTAAATTACCCGTGCTTTCTCTGCGACAGCATTTGTTTATGCTGCTACATGATGATGCAGTGATGCACGTTATGCGCGTAGCAGGTGGTTTAGATAGTCTGGTACTCGGAGAAGGTCAAATTCTGGCTCAGGTGAAAACTACTCACAAACTGGGACAGCAATATAACGGTATAAAAACCATTTTGAATCGATTATTTAAACAAGCGCTAACAGCTGGTAAGCGGGTTCGTACTGAAACTAGTATTGGTACTGGCGCTGTCTCTATCAGTTCGGCTGCTGTAGAGTTAGCGCAGATAAAAGTGGCAAATTTAGCTGCTTGTAGAGTGGTAATTTTAGGCGCTGGTAAAATGTCGCGGCTGCTGGTGCAACACCTAATTTCTAAGGGTGCTGTGCAAATTAGTATTGTAAATCGCTCACGCGATCGCGCCCAAGAATTAACAAAGCAGTTCCCTCAACAACCGATCCAAATTCATCCGCTATCAGAAATGATGGCAGTAATTGCCGATAGTGATTTGGTATTTACAAGTACTTCGGCAACAGAGCCAATACTTGATCGGGCTAAATTAGAAATGGTTTTAGAAGTTCAGCGTTCTTTAATGTTATTTGATATTTCTGTGCCGCGAAATGTTCATGCGGATGTAAATGAATTGGAAAATGTGCAAGCTTTCAATGTGGATGATTTGAAAGCAGTAGTAGCACAAAATTACGAAAGCCGTCGGAAGATTGCACAGGAAGCCGAAAGACTTTTAGAAGAAGAAGTGGAAGCTTTTGATATTTGGTGGCGCAGTCTGGAAACTGTTAGCACCATTAGCTGTCTGCGAAATAAAGTCGAAACTATCCGCGAACAAGAGTTAGAAAAAGCTTTGTCGAGATTGGGTTCGGAATTTGCAGAAAAACATCAAGAGGTAATTGAAGCATTAACACGCGGAATTGTCAATAAAATTTTACATGACCCGATGGTGCAATTGCGATCGCAGCAAGATGTAGAAGCGAGACGGCGGTGTATGCAAACTCTGCAAATGTTATTTAACCTCGATGCAGAGGAACAGTTTAGTTAAATTTAACAACAAATAAGATCCCCGACAACTTTTACGAAGTCGGGGATCTGAGCTTTCAATTAGATATACTTCTAATTAGATAGATGTCTAATTAGAAGTTAGTTATGCAACCAGAGCAATTTAACATCTTACTGCGCTTTTTCAAGGCATTAGCGGATGATAGCCGATTGAAGATTGTAGGTATTTTGGCTAATCAGGAGTGTAGCGTCGAAGAATTGGCGGTGTTACTGCAACTCAAGGAACCGACGGTATCCCATCATTTAGCGAAACTTAAAGAGCTAAATTTGGTGACAATGCGCCCTGAAGGTAATAGCCATATATATCAATTGGATAGCGAGGCTTTGCAAAACATTAGTAAGGAAATTTTCACACCTGAGAAAATCGCATATTTGATTGAGGATGTTGATACTGAGGCTTGGGAAAACAAAGTATTAAAAAACTATTTTGAGGGCGAATGTCTGAAGGAAATCCCCGCTAGTCGCAAAAAGCGCTTAGTAATTCTCAAGTGGTTGGTAAACCAGTTTGAAGTGGGAATAAACTATCCTGAACGCCTGGTAAATGACATTCTTAAACGCTACCATCCTGACTGCGCCACCCTGCGACGCGAGTTGATTGCTTGCCAGTTAATGCAGCGAGATAATGGGGTTTATTGGCGGATGAAAGATGTTTCATAATAGTTCTTCTGGGTTAATTCCCCGTTCTTGCAGTCGTATCAATAAATCTTGATAAGCTAAAAATCTTTTAATTTGCATCCTCCAAAAAATAAATCTCTTGTAGGGTGGGGCGATTTGCCCGCCCTAGTTGTGCAAATTAAAGCAAGGGCAGCTTATCGTTGGCGTTCTTGCTCCAGTTGTTCGAGAGCTATTTCTTTAGCTTGACGTTCTTGTGTACGTAAAACTTGTAGCCGACTAACTTCAGACAGCACTTTAAAATGGTAATATAATAAATAAAAATTTCAGCCGCACAACAACAGCACAATCATAGGTTGTATTTTTATGCAGTTAGAAACACAAAAATTATCTTACACACCTGAAGAGTATTTAGAAATTGAAGAAAAGGCAGAATATAAAAGCGAATATCGTGATGGAGAAATTGTACCGATGACGGGTGGCACTACAAATCATAATAAAATTTCAGGCAACTTTTATGCTTATTTGAAGTTTGGTTTGAGAGGCAATAATTATGGTGTTTATATTGGTGATGTACGTTTGTGGATACCACGTTATCGGCAGCATACGTATTCTGATGTGATGGTGATTGAGGGAGAACCTATTTATACAGGAACCAGCACAACAACGGTTATGAACCCGATGTTAATTGCTGAAGTTTTATCTAAATCGACTAAAAATTATGACCAAGGCGATAAGTTTCTTTATTATCGCTCTATTCCAGAATTCAAGGAATATATTTTAATTGACCAATATGAGTATCATGTGATGCAGTATGTCAAAACTGCGGAAAGTCAATGGTCATTTACTGAACTTGAAGATGAATCTGCAACTTTATCACTGCAAACGATTGATTTTCAAATTCAATTGCGCGACCTTTACGAGCAAATCAATTTGGCAGAAAATAACGAAGATTAAAATAATTCGTAATTCGTAATAGAGCCTCCGGCACGCTGCGCGAACGTAATTCGTAATTACGTTTTGTAACGGGGATTTAGATTTAGGCGTTCAATTCGTGCTGCCGTCGTTAGGCTCTTGAATTAAACTGAACATACTTTGTTAAAATAATTCTTAATGGCGCTCTCTACGAGGCGCTAAAAGCGAACGTGGATTCGCTAATGTAATTTGTAATAGTGATATAACGGTTCTCAGTTGAGTGAGGTACAAGAACCCCACCCCCAACCCCCTCCCCGCTTTTCGAGAGGGGACTATGATGTACCTCATGTGATTAGTAAAGGCTATAATGCAGTTCATTAGCAACTAAAGTTATTCACAAAATTTGTGTTTCTTCCTCGGTAAAGATAGGAGGCCACAATTCAGTAATAGGCAATTCCCAACCGGGAAAAAGTTCTGGTATCGTTAGAATATCGCCATTTTCTAAAACTGTCGGTTCGCCTGTAGAGCGATAAATTGTAACTGTCTCTTCATCAGGATCAATCAAAATCCCGATGATCGCTCCTAGTTCTATAAATTTCAGAATTTTAGCTGCTATAAGTTTAATTTTATCACTCTGAGATTTAATTTCTACCACCAAGTCAGGGACAAGTTCTCCAAAGTAACGAGGACTTTGCAGAAGTCGGGAAGCGCGAACAAAGGAAACATCAGGTGCTTTGAGGTTTGTATCTGGCATAATAAAACCGCCAGCAGAATCAAATACTCTTCCCCAGCGACGAGGATTTATCCAAGCAAACAGAAAAGCAATGAGACGACTACTGATTTCGCTGGATACAATATCTGACGGGCCCATTATTGAAATTTTCCCATTTTCGAGTTCCAACTGGTAATCTAAACCTGCTTCGGTAAAAGCTGTTTGGACTTGTTCTAAATCTCTGACTGTCATCATTGACATAAAAAGCTTTTTCCACTAAAATATTCAAGCCTATTTTAACACGAGTCAAATTTCCCAAGATTTGACACCGTGTGCTTCTGCGGGTGTACCGTCAGCTAAATTCTGTCCTTCGGCAAGTACCCAAACGCGATCGCACAAGAATATAATCACATCGATAATATCGAAATATCATCCTTTTTTGTCACTTTCAGGTGAAAATTAAGCTACTTTTAAGGGCTTATCAAATGTTGGTGGATCTGGTAAAGGCTGACCATCTTCTAAGTAAGATTCGATTAACATTTCTAAAACTTCCTGAGCATTTTTCAAAGCCTCCTCATAAGTGTCTCCATGAGTACAAGGCTGCATAACATCTGGGAAATCAGGTAATGAAACGACATAACATCTATCTTCATTTGACCATTGAATTAATATGGTATATTTGATGTTTCTAGTTCCTCATTGTCATCTGCTTCTATCTTATTTAATTCTTCTAGTGCTTCATTAACCTGCTTTTCTATAGTTTAGCGTCACTACCATCTTGACCAGCAATGATAATAGCTTTAGATAATTTTGGATGTATCCATTTGCTATGACTTCCCTTTGCCTGTTTATAGGTAAACCCCGATCGCAGTAATAAACTTTTCAGTTCTCTAATTTTCTTGGGCATATACTAATTTGCCTTTTACCCAAATTATTTACCCAAATAAGCTTCTAAAACTTTGTGATTGGTTTGAATTTCTGCGGGTGTACCGTCGGCTAAATTCTGTCCTTCGGCAAGTACCCAAACGCGATCGCACAAGGACATAATCACATCCATATTGTGTTCGATAATCAAGAAGGTCATGCCATCTTGACGATTCCAAGTGAGAATGCGATCGCAAATATCATCAATCAACCTCGGATTCACACCAGCAGCAGGCTCATCCAACAAAATTAACTTGGGATTAGTCATCAACGCCCGTCCCATTTCTAGCAGCTTGCGTTGTCCACCAGACAAGCCACCAGCATAATCGTGTGCTTTTTTTGCCAAACCCACTGATTCTAATAGAAACATTGCTCGTTCTTCGAGTTGCTTTTCTTCCTTAGCTACGATGTGCGGCTGCAATTGCACTTGCCAAAAATTTTCACCCGTTTGTTTTTGCGCCGCCAGCAGCATATTTTCTAACACCGACAACCGCGAGAGAGTCCGCGCAACCTGAAAAGTGCGGATTACTCCCTGTTGGGCAATTTGATATGGTTGCAAGTTGTGAATCGGTTCGCCGTCAAAAATCACTCTTCCCTTATCTGGGCGAATGAAGTTTGAGAGTAAGTTAAATAAAGTCGTTTTACCAGCACCATTGGGGCCAATCAAGCCCGTAATGCTACCTTTAGCAACTTCGATTTTCGCCTCATTAACTGCTTTGACACCACCAAAGCTTTTAGAAAGTCCAGTGGCTACCAAAAGGGGAAGTGGCGATGACTGATTATTTACCAAGAGTAAGTTCCTCCTTTTTCCCTAGAATACCTTGAGGTCGCCAAATCATCAGTATCATCAAAATTAGTCCGATTACCATGATCCGAAATGCACCTAAACGGGCTTCATCAAGGGGGACTATTCTGGGTAAAACTTCTCGCGTCAGCGCATCGTAAGCAAAGAAAATTACCGCACCTAAGATTGTGCCAACATTATTACCAGAACCGCCTAAAATCACCATAATCCAAGTGTCAAAGGTGATTTGCGGTTGAAAGTTATCAGGGTAAATAGCGCCCAGTTGCCAAGCGAAGAAAGCACCGGCGATACCTGCGATCGCACCCCCTAACATGAGAGATTGTAATTTATACCAAAAGACATTTTTTCCTAGCGCCTTGGGAATTTCTTCATCTTCACGGATGGCTTTGAGAATTCTACCCCAAGGCGATCGCACCAAAATTTCTAAGCGCCAGTATACAAATGCTAAAACCAACAGCAACACCAACATTAAACCTGCTTTTGGGTTGTAATTATACAGTGCAATTACGCCAGAAATATAAATCGCTGCTGCCAAAACGGCTAAGACAATTGCCACACCCAAACGTGAGGCAAATTCTTGTTTGCTAGTTGTCCTTTTACCTAAATCAGTAGTCCGAGATATTTGGGTGGTGCTAATCCATCGCCATAAGGTAAAGAAAGTTACAGCAGCTAGCAGTGTTAAAAGTCCAATCATTACTAATTTGACAAACAAATTTGGCTCTGTGGAAAAGGGTATGGAATAACTTTGCACACCAAACGCCCCAGAAACCCAGGTGTCACCCACAGGTAATTCCTGGTTATTCACCACCAAACGAATTAATTCCCCTGTACCGATAGTGACAATTGACAGATAATCTTCCCGCAAGCGTAGAGTTGCAAAACCAATTACCAAACCTAACAAGGCGGCGACAATTGCCCCAGCTACTGCCGATATCAGTAAGGGTACGCCCTTTAAACTTAACAATACGGTTGTATATGCTCCAAGGGTCATGAAAGCAATATGACCAAAGTTAATTAGCCCTGTAAAGCCCCACTGTAAATTGAGTCCTAGTGCGAATAGAGCAAAAAGTGCTGTAGAAATTGCTAAGAAAATGAGATAGTCAACCATGTTAAATAATTCGTAATTCGTAATTCGTAATTCGTCAATTTTGTTTTGTGACAGGGACTTAAACCCCCAAAGTTCGTTAAATAGTTATTTGGGAATTGGGAACTTGTACTGAGCGAACGCGAACAGCGTCTCTAAGAGTTGCCGAAGTATCGGGCATTGGGCATTGGTTGTTAATTCTTCCCCCCTGCCTCCCCTGCCTTTCTTGGCTCACTCACTGGGCGAATAAATTTTAGCGTAGCTTGAGCGGAGGTAATTTTATGGGAATACTATTTATTGTTGGTGTTTGCTGGTAGGGAATAGTTGACGTATGAATTTGCTGCGACTGAGAATGCATCACTTAATCGAGCAGTTAGCCGATGAGGATTTGCAAAGCATTTGGGACCTTCTCGAAGCTTTACATTGTGACTTTTATATGCTTAAGGCGATACAAGAAGTCAAGCGATCGCAGCAACCGTGGGATATCTTAACCCATGAAGAAGCGGTAAGACTGTTGATGTTTTTCTGATTTAGCAGCGCTTTTAGTAGTGCTGAATGCTGAGTGCCAAGTAGTAGCCCATAGTTAAAACTAAGGGATTAGTTAGGAAAAAATTTATTTATTATTTAGAACTAAAGTCAGAGGATTTAGATCCATATACTGAATTGTAAGTCTTAGTACTGGTTCTTGACTCAGCACTCATCACTTTCAACTCAGCACTCTTTTGGTGGCCCCTCAAGTTTTGGTTAAGGTAACGCCTAGTGAGTCTGGAAATGCGCTATGCAAGGTCTTTTTTACTAGACCTGAAGAATTTAGAACCTGCCGCCTACGAGCGGGTGCATGATTTTGTGTTTATTGAGTTAGCCCAAAAGTGGCAGTTAAGCGATTTAAAAGAGCTACGACAGCTTGATAGTGAAGGCATTTTTCACCGCTTTACCCTCGATAATTACTTGATTGGTATAGAAATTAGGGGTGAAATTGTGAAATTTCTACGTGTCGTCCCTATGCCAGATGTTTAAAGTGAAGAGTCAAAGGAACACTTAAAACTGTAAACTGTATAAGGCTAGGCAGGGATCGCTATAACCTTACATTAAACTGGTTTTTGAAAAACACTTTATTTGAGATTTCCCTATGGATGCTAGGGCCCTTTGGCAACGATACCAAAACTGGTTATATTTCCACGAGGGATTGGGACTGTACTTAGACATAAGTCGAATCCGGTTCGATGATGCCTTTGTGGATTCATTGCGGCCGAAGTTTGACAAGGCGTTTGCGGATATGGCTCAACTGGAGAAGGGTGCGATCGCAAATCCTGACGAGAATCGCATGGTTGGACACTACTGGCTGCGAAATCCTGATTTAGCGCCAACTCCAGAACTTACACAAGAAGTTGTCCAAACCCTAGAACAAATCGAAGCCTTTGCGGAAAAAGTCCAAACAGGTGCTATTCATCCTCCCAGAGCAAGCCGCTTCACGGATATTATATCCATTGGCATTGGTGGTTCCGCCCTCGGTCCCCAATTCGTCGCAGAAGCCCTTGCTCCTGATTTCCCGCCCCTGAAAATTCACTTTATCGACAACAACGATCCAGCAGGTATCGATCGCGTTCTCAATCATCTACGAAATAGCCTCGCCAGCACTTTAGTTTTGGTGATCTCCAAATCTGGAGGAACACCCGAACCTCGTAACGGCATGATTGAAGTTAAAAAAGCCTACGCCGGACACAATTTGGAGTTTGCTCAATATGCGGTAGCAATTACCAGCGTTGATAGCAACCTCGATAAACTAGCCAAAGACGAAGGTTGGCTAGCCAGATTTCCCATGTATGACTGGGTAGGAGGACGCACCTCAGAAATGTCTGCTGTGGGGCTAGTACCAGCCGCATTACAGGGCATTGATGTTCGTGCCATGCTAGATGGCGCAAAAGAGATGGATGACGCTACCCGCGTCCCAGATGTGAAAAATAACCCAGCAGCCTTACTTGCTTTGTCTTGGTACTTTGCAGGTAATGGAAAGGGCGAAAAAGATATGGTTGTCCTACCTTACAAGGACAGCTTATTTTTATTCAGTCGCTACTTGCAACAGCTGGTGATGGAATCCTTGGGCAAGGAAAAAGACTTAGACGGTAAAGTTGTCCATCAAGGCATCGCCGTTTATGGCAACAAAGGCTCAACAGATCAACACGCTTACGTCCAGCAGTTGCGTGAGGGTGTAGCGAATTTCTTTGCTACCTTCATCGAAGTATTGGAAGATCGTCATGGTCCATCCACTGAAATAGATCCGGGAGTTACATCAGGCGATTATCTTTCCGGTTTTCTCCAAGGAACCCGACAAGCGCTTTATGAAAATCACCGCGATTCGATTACAGTCACGATTCCCCAAGTTAACACCCGAATTGTAGGGGCGTTAATTGCTTTGTATGAACGTGCTGTTGGTTTATACGCTAGCTTAGTCAACGTCAACGCCTACCATCAACCAGGGGTAGAAGCTGGCAAAAAAGCTGCCGCCTCCATTCTCGATTTGCAAACACGAGTGGTAGCAGTGCTACAAAAAGAAAAAACTCCCATTTCTCTTGAGGAACTTGCCGAAAAAGCAGGTGCATCAGAGCAAGTAGAAGCAATTTACAAGATTTTGCGTCATATCCATGCCAATCAGCGAGGTGTGGTTTTGCAAGGTGATCTTCAGAAACCCGGCAGTTTAACCGTTTCTGCTAGCTGATAGCTCTAGTCTAAATATCACATTTTGTCTTTAATTGTTGTATCAGCAACAATTTTTTATTGTGAAGCATCCTAGATAGAAGTTTTATCTTCCGTCTAGGATGCTTCACTTTATAATTCGTAATACCTCGGCGAAAGTAAATGCGATCGCCTTTATCTTTCTGTAAAATAAAGTTAAGGCAGTATTAAGAAATAGGGCTAATTACTATGACTGAATCAACTGCAAAACAACCTGCACGTCGAGGTAGAATCTTTTTAGAACAGATAAAGTTAAAGCTGTCAATGATGAAGATATAGAAATAGCTAGCCATAAGGCACGCATTAAGCACCCAAATGCTATACATTGTATGTTTTGTTTGAATGAGACTGGAGCCACTGGCACAATATGATACAGGGGTCTTTTGGCAGCAATGGGCAGCTATTTTTTGAAATCGATTTGATTACATCTGATGGATTAAAGTTGCCTGTGGATACTATGTTAGATACTGGCTTTTCAGGCTTTTTAGCTATTAATAAACAAGATTTAGATGGTTTTGACTGGCAATTTATTCGTGGTCAAGAATTACGAACGGCACAGGGTGAACAAATTTTTGATTTGTATTTAGGTAAGGTGCAGTTGAATACACAGGAGTATGAGATTCCAGTTTTTGCAGGTGACGAAATTATAGAAGTTTTGTTAGCTTCCGAGTGGCTAAAAATTCTGCCGTTGGTAGTGAATTATCAGGCTGGTATATTAACTTTGGGATAATTGCGATGCCTACGGCTGACTACGCACTTAAGCTATTTTTAAACGAACCGCAGAGGCGCAGAGAACGCAGAGGTAAGAAAAGAGATATATTGTATTATTTTTAGTTAGTAGGTAAATCGCGCAGAAAGTAAAAGCGATCGCTATTCCAATCATTGCCTTTTATTCGTCCTAAATAGCCTGTTAAGGGTGAAGAAAGTTCTATCAGTAAATCGTGAACAGCTTCATCAATGAGCTTAGGTTTATGAGTAACATTATAATGAACACGAATTTCTGTAACTGTGAAACTATAATGTGTAGCTTTTAAAGTTTCGTTATCTTGTTCAGAGAGTTCTTTGACTGCTGTAATAATCTGCGATCGCAATTTAATCTGTCTCTCAGCTTTATCAATATATTCATCAATTTTATAGTCAATTTGCCCAAATTCTAGATATTGCTTTAATTCGACTAAATTAATAGCACCTGGATATTTTGCTTTAAATTCAACTAGTTTTTGTAGAGTCATTACATTTATAATACTAATTTTAGATATCTGAGCAGATTCTTTCAGATTTTTAGTTGGTTGACCTGGGCCAATAATCAATCGCGTAGCTTGAAGATAATTTTCTTTAAGATGCCTTTTACCAATCCTATCTAATTCTTCTACTGCACGATCAGGAATGCTTTTACCTGCTTTACATTCGCAAACAAGAGGATAAGGTTGTGAGCAAAATAAGTCTAAGCCACCTGCACCACCTTTGTAGTTTTCTTCAACTTTGAATCCTAAAAAATCAAGGCTACGGCGTGCGATATTTTCAAAGTCTGTACCAGCTTGGTAGTTGCTTTTACCCTCATCTTGCTCTATGCTGCGATCGCCTAATTTTGCGATATCATTTATCCAAGCTAAATTTGCATCGGGTTGCTTAATTAGCTTCTCACTACTCCAACCCAAAAATACTTTGATATCGTCGTCTAATTGTTTAGCTGCTGGTTGGCTAATGGTTAAGGATGCGATCGCACTCTGCAATTCTTCTAATTCAGGATGCAGTGAGGGTTCTAGTTTTTCTAGCTGGTGTTTGCGTTGGGCGAAGGTGCGATCGTTTAATACTGGATTAGCTTCAGAAACGATCAGCGAAGAGTTTAAAGGCCGAAACTGAGGATTTTGGGATTGCAAAAGAATCTCAAGCGATTGAGGTAGGAGATAAACACGTAGGTAAGCCAGAACAAGATGAGGTCGTTGCCCAAGAGTTTGCTGTAATGCTTCTTTTGTCCAGACTGTTAATAGTGACAAACTATCCAAGGATTCAGGAGGATGCAAAATGCACCCTTCACACCTAGCCCAAGCTTTAACCACAACCTTTTCACAAGCTTGCTGGGCTAAAACTGTTTGAGCAATGGACAAAAAACTTGGGCGATAGTACTCCTCATAGGATTGTAAGTTAATTGATATATCGATTGGATAAAGGGCAAATTGCCGCCCCGAATTAATGAATGTTCGAGGCATTATTGCAATCATTCGCCCTTGTATTAACGCTTCAATCTCAGAAGCTGGTAAACATAAGGCTGTGTCAAGGACAACTGATTCACTCATGTTTAATTTAACAACTCACTCAGATCCTCTAAGTCGTCTGTATTTTCCATAATAGATGGGTTAAGGAAGTCGTTTAATAATTCTTCTCCCTCAATAGTATCGTCATCGATATGACCAGAAGGATCACTTAAAATTTCTAGAAGTAGAGAATTTTGACGAGTAAACATCCGGGAAAATTCTATAACTTGTTCTTCGGTTAGCTCATAAATTTCACGTTTCTGATAAACAGCATCAAAGTAAATTAACGGTCCGATTTCCTCAGTTTTTAGATCCACATGTTCTCCACCAAGTTCTTCTACAAGTTTTTTGAGATGACTATAAGAATCCCAATTTTTTGGAATTTTATTTGCTTTAGAACGAACTAAACAACCTCGCGTTAGATCGAATGTTTCATATTCAATTAAACGCCACATTCCTGCTCCTACTGCTCTCCCATGTAAGAATTGCAGAACAGAAACACCAATTTTGAAACCTTTGTTTTTTTCTTTGCCAATTACTTTAAAGTTTATCCAACCCTGATTTTTTGACCTTGGCTCAACATCAATAATATCTTCGATTGTTAATTCCTCTAGCTTTTCACCTGTGGAAGTTTCACATTCTAATGTCTGACCTTTCAAACTCTGAAAGCCAAAACGTAAAGCATTGATGATTAAAGAATTATTTTTCTCATCTAGATAATCTCCATTATCTACCTTACTTTCTCTTTCTAAAGCCAAGTAAAATCTTTGCAATGGGTCTGGTGGTAATATTTCTTCCTCAACCTTAAAATTTTCAGCACACCATTTCAAAGCTTCCCTTACGGTTAGTCCGTTCTTCCCATATTTTCTTAGTTCACTTTCTTCAAATGGATAAAGTGGATGATGAGGTTTTAAGTGTTTTCCTTCATAAAAGTCTTTTAACCAAAGTGTGACTAAATCAACCATAGAATCGCTACCAAGAGTTTTTAAATCTATTGGTTTTCTTTGCGTATATTTTGAAACTCGATCAGGTGTACCACCAGGCATCAAATCCACCTTATTTGTCCACGTATCAGGCAACATAACTGTCAGAATAACAAGACCTCGACCAAGTGCAGATGGTTCGAGAGTATCATGTAGACGCTTCACTAAATCAGCAATTACCTGTGGAGTTGTTAAGCCATCATCACTGCAATTGTTTTCTACATCTATTTCATCAAAACAGATGACAACTGGGTTATAGTAATTCACCAAATTCAGGATTTGCTGAATATTTTTGAGTGCTTCAGATTCCTTATTCTGACTAGCTTTGCTGGGATTGGGTAATCCTAATTCCTGAGCATTAAAGGTTGCTAATTCATCACCAGATAACCATTTAATTGCAAAAGATGCTTGAGTTTCTGAAAGCGTCCACAAAATAGCCCTGACAATATAGGGATCTGCATTTGGTTTTGTTTTGAGAACTTCTTTGGTCAGCCTATCCATCAAATTTTTGTTTTTAGCTGACCAGCTTGAACATACTTTATCAAATCTTTCAACTAGTACCTGGGAAAAAAGACTTGGAAAATTAGAATCGATAGCTTTAAATCCTTCATTTGCCATCGCCGCCGCCACTTCTTGCCACTGCATCACGCCTTGACTACCAGTGTTACTGAGACTATCTGCCAAAGTTTGCTGGAACTGGTATTTAACTAGGTTTAAATCTGTATAGTTGTTAACACCTGCATAAATGAACAGAGCAGTTCCATCGGTTTTCAATCGATGGCGAATGCGACTAAGGATGTGAGTTTTACCCACACCCTGTTGAGCTGTTATAGCAATTGATGTCACTTTCTCTTGAGTAGATTGGCTAGTACGCACCAGATCAATTGCCTGAAAAACTGCATTAGAAGCGTGAGCATTTAAAGTTGGTACATCGGGGAATCCCTTCCCCCATACATCTTGTTCTTTGACTATGCCAGCGTTGATAAATGGATTATGACTTCTGATCGCGGCGTTAAGGGCTTCTGTTGGAGAGACGGGTGAACTGTCCATAGTAATTTTGTTTGAGTAAAAAGCTATACAATGATTCAGAGAAATTTAGGTATTTAAAAGCTTGGTGTAGTAACGCAATCCACCACCAGGAATTGTTATTGAATCATCACGCTTGTCTGGGGTGATATCTCGCATTTCTCCTGCCATCAGCTGCAAAACATCTTTTTCTTGCATTTCCAGCAACCACTCACTGAACTCTGTACGACTCACGCGATCGCCAATTCCTCTTCTAATGCGGTAAATTGGTACCAGATTATTAAAGTTGTACTCATAGTTCAGCTTGTCGTAGACTTCCAAAGCCACCGACTTAAACTCGTCGTAAGATGCGATCGCCCCACCCTTAACCCCATTAACTGGTACATCTGCACCAGTTACCGCAACATCAATCTGACTAATCCACTTCACCAGCGCATTCGCCGCCCAAGTACCGACAATCGTCCCTTCAAACTTAAAATCAGAACTTCTCAAACCCTCACCCAACACCTCTAAACCCTTGGTAGATATCAGAGAGTATCCTTTTTTGGAGATTGCGATCGCACCCTGATTCTGTAATTCTTCAAGTGAACCCTGATAATCTGCTACCTTCTGGCTTTTGGATACAATTCGCTTAGTGAGTTGACCCTTCTTAACTTCCAGCTGCGTTCCTCCCAAATCCCACAAAGCCAAAAGGAGACGAGTTCTAGTTTGGGCTGTATTTTGTGATGTCATATTGAGTGTACTTTTTGACAAATATCATCATAGTAACTGTATATTTTTAATTTATTTACCCCGAAAACATAACCGAGAAATTGCTGAATATTTTGGCGTTTGAGCTAAATTGATTAATCAAAAAATCAACAATATATTTCCTTAGGATGAATGCAGTTTCTCTCGAAGGCAGGATGTAATACTTGATAAAATGGATGATCATTACAGTGAAACGCTGTAGCTGTGCAGTTGTAAATTGAGTTGTAGATGTTTTTTCAATTCCACGCGAAATAACAGGAATTTCAACTTTGTTTTTGCAACAGCAAGGCTTTTAGCAAATACAGGTGATGATGAAATCCGATGAACACAATATATAAAGAACGTAAAATAGTTTCGCGTCTATTTGCAGTGCTGCTTTCGGCATTGCTAACCGTACCCTTGCTGAGTAGCTGCGGAGGTGGTTCCAAAAGCGCTAATGTGCCACCACCTGTTGATGATACCGTTGGTAGAACAGTGAGCGATCGCAAGGCTACAAGCCAAACCGAAGCTAAGAAAGGATTGGGTACGGGGCAAAAAGTGGCGCTTTTGGCGGGAGCTGCGGCACTTTACTACATGTACAACCAACATAAGAATGCTGCAAAAGAAGGAGCGCAAGGTAAGTACTATCTTTCCAAGAACGGGCGTGTATACTACCGCGATGCTGAAAATCGCGCTCACTGGGTAACTCCACCATCAGAAGGAATTCGAGTCCCAGAATCTGAAGCACAACAATATCGGCAATTCCAAGGCTATAACGGGAATACTTCAGGTCGCGATCTAACTGGCATAACTTCATCCGCAGCTCCAGCACTTTAGATAGCAAAGCGTGTGTAAATAAGAAAGCGGGTTTCCCGGAGGATAACGCCTTTCGCGCACGTCGGAAACACGAACTTAAATCAGGAGACAGATTATGGTAAATGAATTTTTCCGAAAAGCGAAGGATTTGCTCTTAGGGTCGAACGGCGATCAAGCTGAAGATGCCGAATTCCGCGATGGGCTACGCCCCGCCGTAGGCGATCGCAATGTCCGCCCAGCCAGCGAAGACCCCTACGGCGACCCCGCAGACGTGGCATCTTACGGCAACGTGATTCCAGCCAGTCAAGACCCCTACGGCGACCCCGCAGATATATCTTCTTACGGTAATGTACGTCCAGCCAGTGAAGACCCCTACGGCGACCCCGCAGATCAAGGGGAATTTGGTAACGTCCGTCCAGCCAGCGAAGATCCCTACGGCGACCCCGCAGATGAGGATTACCGCCGTTAACGCCAAACTTGTGGTCTGTCCTATTAGTTAGGGGTGAACAAGTTCGTACTCAGGACTTTAGCCCTGGATTTTTAAGCACTCTTTGTGCTTACTAATTTAATGAGACAGACTACTAGTGTTGTAATATTGCTTTTTAAAGGGTGATAAATTTTGGAGTAACTAACAAATAAGGCAGAAGGATTTGAACTTACTGCCTTTTGTTTTTGCAGTTATTTCAAGATTGTGAAAAAGTCAAACAATCTGACAATTAAAATATGAGAACCTCTCCCTGCCTTGAACTAAAGTTCAAGTCTTTCCCTCTCCGACTCGGAGAGGGACGGTTTTACGTAGTAAAACCTCTTAGAGGTTTCTTTATTAAGCATTACGAATTATTTGCTCACTTGTTGTTATCCAAAATTTGCTGCGATCGCTCAATACTTTTACGCACAGATTGAGCCGTAAGTATGCAAACCCTCTCTTTGGCGATCGGTGAGATTTAATTCCAAAACACTTTAATGCTGACTTTTAAATTAGACCTGTTGCACAAGTCCTTAACCCTCTTTTGTCACTTTGGGAGAATCCAATCGCTCAAACGGTTACAGGGCTTTAATTTCTACCTTTTGTCTATAAATTTTAGTTTCTGTTAGAAAATAAAGCCTCAAACCTGGATTAAATCAAAGTCTCAGAATTTGGCTGAGATTATTGTTTTCCGAGAGTGACAAAAGAGGGTTAAGGAACAAGAATTAAATAACATACAATTTATATCCCTAAATTACCTCACCCTCAATCCCTCTCCGATATATTGGAGAGGGAAGCTAGATAATTGATGAAGTTTTGTATTTTATTTAATCCACGTTCCTAACACTCCACCCCCAACCCCTCTGGAAGATCGGGGAGGGGAGACAAAGCATAGCTTTGGCGGGGTGGGGTTGTTATCTTTTATTATTTAAACTCTTCAAGCTGATCCACACGTAACCAAACATTTGGCGTTGGCACTTTCCCGAACTTAATTAGGGCGTAATCACCTTTGATATCTACAATTTCGCCCTTGCTGTCAAACAAATAAGAAGGAAAGCGAGTATCACTGGCTTTTGCTTCCAGACTGTTTTCCAGTTTTTCGCGGATAGCGCGAACCATATCTCCCTTTTTGACTGCCATGAATTCCCCTCTCAAATTTATAGATTAGACTTATCCGCATTTTAAAAGACTTCCGAGATAAAAAATCCTGTAAGGGACTTCCGACAAATAAATGGGAGCAATGCGATTTTGTGAGATGTCGCCATTGGTGTCAACCTTTTGATGAAATCTTCTGAGTGTATGAGTTTTGCCCTCACCCCCAGCCCCTCTCCCAAAAATGGGAGAGGGGAGCAAATTCCAAACTCCAAACTCCTAACTCCAAACTCCAAACTCCTAACTCCTAACTCCAAACTCCTAACTCCTAACTCCTAACTCCAAACTCCAAACTCCAAACTCCAAACTCCAAACTCCAAACTCCAAACTCCTAACTCCTAACTCCTAACTCCAAACTCCAAACTCCAAACTCCTAACTCCTAACTCCCAACTCCCAACTCCTAACTCCTAACTCCTAACTCCTAACTCCTAACTCCCCGTACCGTTTGACACTGTGGGCAAAAGTGACTAGATCGCCCAGCTAACCTAATTCGCATAATTGGAGTGTCACAAACTCGACAGGGTTCTCCAGCGCGGTTATAAACCCAGGCAACACCACCATAATTGCCATTGACACCCTTAACACTTAAGAAATTACTAAAAGTAGTACCGCCAGCCTCAATGCTGGTTTCTAAAACTTGAATTATGGCTGTTCGCAAACGTTCAATTTGCTTTAGCTGCAAATCTATACACAAGGTTTCAGGTAAAATTCCACTCTTAAACAGGGCTTCATCGGCATAAATATTACCTAATCCCGCCACTACCGATTGATCGAGTAGTGCAGTCTTAATCGGACGGCGGCGGTTTTGGAGTTTGAGAGCTAGATATTCAACAGTGAATTCGGGTGAAAATGGATCTGCTGCCAGTGTTGCCAAACCAGTCATAATACTTTCTACAGCAACACCAGGCGGAACCCACCAAATTTTACCGAAGGTACGCTGATCGACAAACCGTAATTCCTGGTGTTCCCCAAAGAATAATCTAACCCGCGTGTGCTTATGTAATGGTTCATCTCGATGCAGCCATAGTAGTTGACCGGTCATTCGCAAATGAACCCCTAGCCAGCCTATTGAGGATGAGGGGGATGAGGGGGAAGGGGGGGAGAGTGTGGCTAGGAGATATTTACCGCGACGATGCCAAGTAGCGATCGCATTCTTTTCAATTCCATCAACAAACTCACCAACAGAAAACGGGTAGGCGATGCTGCGATCGAGCAACACATCTCCACCCGTAATTTCTTGGTTAAGGGTCAATTGATTTAGGCCCCTTCGGACTGTTTCAACTTCAGGCAGTTCAGGCATTCAAACTGATTAAGCAAGCAATTTTTATGTACTTGGGCGTTGAATAAAGAAGAGATGGAGTAGTAACTTACCCATCCGTAGATGGCTCGTATTACTAACCAAGAGAAACCGTAAATACCCGCAGGGCAGCTTCTCATAGATTAGGGTAGGCTTGGCTCAAAGATGAATGAACTGAAATTTTCAGACTTCATACTTCAGACTTAAGACTATCCTTCATCATCGCATCAAACAACCCCCTTGTAGCTTTGCTGCTATTTTTTCGGTGCTTTAGCCTTTGGTGCTTCAACCTCGACTAATTCATCCTGGGCAAAGTTGTTGGTATTGATACCAGAGTAATTTACCTTGTCAAAGCGGACAATTACTGGGTATTTGATACCGCTTTGGTCAATGGAAGCCACAGTTCCTAAATCCTGAAACCAGTAGGATTCAGGGCGGAGAATACGTACTTTAGAACCACGTTGAACCATGATTATTTTCCCTTTTAGTTATCAATCGCCAATCTAGAGGGCTAATTGATTTCACTCTACAACCTGAAGGTAGCAGCAAGAGTCTTTGTTAAGTTATTTGTCTGAATTGGGAGTGGGGAATGGGGAATTGGGAATTGGGAATTGGGAATTGGGAATTGGGAATTGAATATTAATTATTCTTTCTCCCTCACCTCGCTCACCTCCCTCATCTCCCTCACCTCGCCCACTCCCCACTCCCCACTCCCAAAAAACGGTATAATACCCTACTTGACAAGGCACACGTTATAGCGTACCTTCGTTCGCAAGCGTTTATTTTGTAGAAGCTTATGTTTTAGTTAAGACAAACACACTTCCCTCGTTACCTCTGCCAATCCGCAGGTCGTTATCTATATAGGTGATATCTAACCAGCCTTGCTGTTTATCACTCTTGATTACAAAATCAATTGCCGGAAATTTTCTACCTGCTTCAATTTGTTGGATAAAAGTTACCGGAGAATTGTATTCTATTAAACGTTGTAAGCCGATAATAGACCGCTCAAATTTTACTTGGACACGCCGATCTGAAACTGGCTCAAATTTAGCAGCAACGCTGACTAATCCTTCCAAATAAGGTAAGCCATAAATCTCAGCTATGTTGTAAACACTGGCAGTATCAACCCGGATACACTGATATATCTCACCCAGTTTGCACAAAGGTAGACCATCTAAGTTTAAAAGAGCCTTGCTATTGGTGTATAGTAATCGCCAATTGCCATCAAGCAAATTACTAGCTTCTACTGGACGGGGTGTAGGATTAAAATCTTCTAAATTGGCGATCGCTGCTAAGATAACCTGCTTCTGTGCTTGGGTCGCCAGTAGACCGCGATTAGTAAGTGCGATCGCATCTATTAGAGCCACTTTTTGGATCATCGCCTGTTACCTCAAAAATCAGTCCTTTCCATCAGCATAAACAAGATATTCATCACATATATGTAGAGCTATAAAAATTACTAAATAAACGCTTTGCGTAAGCTATACGCCTATCAAATAAAAAATTTCTATCGGAATGCGGATTTATCAACTAAAGCGTTGAAAAGATAACTAAATTAATCCGTGCCAAGTGATAGACTCTAAATGTCAACTTACGTAAACCTTTTCTTGTCCTTTTCGATATGTTGAACTCTCCATTGCGTGAAGTACCTCGTAATCAGCGAGCCGATGTCATCCCCTTAAAGCTAGAGTCCTCTGTGTTGGACTGGTTGCAAACCAACGGTCGGATCATCGCGCGTGACATTCACAAACCGGATTTTCAAGATGACGAAGTAGAAATAGACTCCCTAATGGGTGTAGAAGATGGGATTGGCTACGACCTTGATGATGATGACGATGATATAGGAATCGCCGAGGATTAGCCTTTTCAGGCTAGGGACTTGGTTGTATCCCTAGTTGCTGATATTGAATTTTATAAGTGTGGAGTGAAGGGAAACTTCTGTGGACGCTAAATTATCTCCTGAGCAAGGTTTAAATATTTCTGGAATCGCTCTAGCCTCTTTATTAAGCGTAGGGCTAGCTACAACAGCATTTTTATTGGATTCGATGGCCAATAGGCTACCGTGGCAAAGTATGTCCTTAACCCTGCCACTAGTGTTGTGTGCGTTGGGTTCGGGTGCTGTGGGTTATTGGGTAATACCCCTACTTCAAGCGCTCAAAACTGGACAAATAATTCGTGAAGATGGCCCCCAAGCCCATCTAAAAAAGGCAGGCACGCCAACAATGGGAGGTATATTTTTTATCCCTGTATCTGTGCTACTTGCTTGTATATTATCTAACTTTACTAAAGAGGTGCTTGCAGTTTCGGCATTGACACTCAGCTACGGATTGGTTGGCTGGCTCGACGATTGGGAAATTCTCCGCCGTAAATCAAATAAAGGTATATCTCCCGGAACGAAACTGGCTTTACAGGTGAGTTTTGCGGCAGTGTTTTGTCTATGGCTGGCGTTTAATCAACCTTCTAATATTACAAATATTGCTTTGCCTTGGGTGAGCTTTACAGTTCCTTTAGGATTCCTATTTTGGCCAATAGCCGGTTTTGTGCTAGTTGCAGAAAGTAATGCGACTAATTTAACAGATGGCATTGATGGATTAGCAGCAGGAACAGTAGCGATCGCACTTTTGGCATTAGGTGCTATAGTCGCACCTACAGCACCTGGGTTGATGGTTTTCTGTGCGGCTTTAAGTGGCGGCTGCTTAGGTTTCTTAGCCCATAACCGTAACCCAGCCCGCGTTTTCATGGGAGATACCGGTTCTTTAGCACTGGGAGGAGCTTTAGCGGCTGTAGCCCTATTGACAAACACCCTAGTAGCTCTGTTCATTCTCAGTGGTATCTTCTTCGTAGAAACCCTTTCGGTGATGGCACAGGTAAGTTATTACAAAGCCACCAAGGGACCCGATGGCAAAGGCAAGCGCCTCTTTAAAATGGCACCCTTACACCATCATTTAGAACTCACTGGCTGGTCAGAATTGCAAGTGGTTGGAGTATTTTATGTCATCGGTGTTATTTTGGCTGCCATCTGTTTGGCGTAGGCGAAGCCCGCCGCAGGCATCGCTCCATTCTGAATCTTTTGAAAAGCTGCTCGAATCCATAATGACAACTTCCGCTTTTTCAGGGAGTTGTTTTTTTATTTATGAATTATAGCAGTCACCAAAGCCGTTAGGGAATTCAAAACGCCTATGCAGACGGTTATGCCTATGTTGGGGAAACTCAGTCTAGGTCAAATCGTATTGAATTACGAATTACGAATTACGAATTATATGTATTTACATACTCTATAACCCGATTCTTCCCTGTTCGCTTTGCTTCCAGCATCGCTTGATTTGCCCGATTCAGAAAATCTTTAACTGTAATCCCTGGTTCTGATACAGCTATTCCAAAAGAAGCGGTAATGCCTTGGAGAATGCGATCGCCGTCCTTCAATTGCATTTGTTCAACATCTATCCTGAGTTGTTCTACTCGCTTCCTAAGGTTTTCCAGTGTCATATTAGGCATGACAATCACAAATTCTTCACCACCCCATCTGCAAGCAATATCAAAGGAGCGAATAGATTTTAACAGCAGTTTTGCTAATCCCTGGAGAACAATGTTGGCAGTCAAATGCCCATAGCGCGAGTTGTAAGATTTGAAGTTATCGATATCAAGGAAAATAACACTAAGAGGTTCTCCCGATCGTTCAGCCTCTGCTAGTCTCTGTTCCGTTATAGTTTGCATATAGTTATGATTGAATAGTTGGGTCATCCCATCCCGCAAGTTATCATAGGTTAGACGTTTTTTTATCGAGAGATTGTTTAGTGCAATGGCTAAGGTTCTAGCAATGATCTCAGTAATTTGTTGATCTTCTGGACTAATTTCTTCAAGCGTATAGATGTGTAAAATCCCAATTACTTCGCCTTGTCCAAACAATGGAACACATAAATGTGTGCCGCTAATAGGCTCTATTAAGTGATTGCATATTAGTCCAGAATTATGAGGCGATAAAAGGTTTAATTTTCCTCTCCGCAATGCCCAACAATCAGATTGGGAAAATATTTCTTTACTGTTTTTTTTATCTCCCCAAAAACTATTCATCTGAACATAACTTTTGGAATTAGCAATTATATAGATACAACCACTCATATTAGGAAACAGCTTTGAACAGGTTAAAGCGACTACTTGATACACCTCATCTTCAGATTCGCAGCAATAAAGCATATCCGCCATATCTGAGAGATATATCAGTTCCTGTTTTTTTGCCTCTAATTTCAGTGTTTTTTCTTCTAGCTGCCGATTTAGATCGGTGAGCGATCGCTGTGCTTCTATAGATTCTGTAATATCAAAACTAATCCCACCGATGCGGCGATCGCCTGTTGCGTAATCGCTAAACGGAAACTTAAAGGATAGCCAGTAGCACGCCTGATCATCAGCAGATGTCTTTACCTGTTCAATCAGCTTCAAGGGGCGTACAGTCTTCAAAACCATTTGATCGTTTTCAATTACCCGCCGCGCCTCTTCTGGATCTGTCAAGAATTGACTATCCGTTTTCCCCAACCATTCTTGTGCAGTTACTGAAAATCTAGACTGTAACTCCTGGTTATAGTAGAGCATTCTAGATTGCTCATCTTTGATATAGGCTAGAAACGGGCCTTGATCTAAAAATAGCCGTTGCATCTGCTGGCTGCGTTGAAGTTCGCGGGTATCTTCTTGAGATTTGGCGATCGCTTCTATAATTTGATAAGTGGTTGGCATCAGGTAGAGTAAGGCACACAACGAAATAAACGCCATTATATCAAGTACACCTAAGTGCAGCAGCGACACTGCCATCTGTGACTCAAACATCGCCAGAAAGTGGTCAAATCCGCAAAATAGTACGAATGCACCTGATAAGAAAAAGGCTAGCCAAAACTTAGAAGAGATGGTTACTTTAGTTTTGGCAAAGAAAACCCCTATTACTATAGGGATGCCAAAGGATGAAAATGCAGTGATGCCGTGAGCAATTATGCAATTCCAGTAAATAGGCTCCATTACTGACCTGATATTAACATTTCATTCGTTTAACTATAATTTTGGGTAGGCTCCAAATGTAACTAGAGAAAGGATGATTTCAGTTCTTCATGACTTAGTTTTACAAAACTTTTTATAGGGGAGCATTCCAATGAGTGCTTAAATCTTTTCCCTCACCCCCAACCCCTCTCCCAACAATGGGAGAGGGGAGACATAATTCTAGTTCCCCGAATCCCATCTGATGGGATTCGGGGTTAGAAGATGAGGGCAAACACAAAGTTTTTGCACCTGACGGGATGCTGCCTTTTATAGTAACTTTCTCAAAGGCTGCTCATTTTACCAAAGTCCTTGTGCCGTGGAAAGCCAATGGCTTTAGACATGGGGTAAATTGAAGTTATTAGTTATTAGTTATTAGTAATTTTTCACAATTTTTCGTGATTTTTCACACTAATGACTATTGACAAATGACAAATGACTAATTAGAAACCTGGCTTACCAAGTGAGTCAGTTCGGGTAAAATCAATTTTTCCATCGCCAGTCGCACAGCATTACTCGAACCAGGAAGCGAGAATATTAATTTATTTTGATAAACACCAGCAACAGCGCGAGAAGCGATCGCCCGCGAACCAATTTCTTGATAACTTAAAAAACGGAATAACTCACCAAATCCCGGTAAGGTTTTCTCCAGTAACTTTTCAATGGCATCATAAGTAGTATCTCTTGGTGCAATACCTGTACCACCACTGAAAATTACAGCATTCAAATTTGAGCTTTTACCTAGATTTTCTATCTGCTCTTGAATTTGTGTTGGTTCATCTTTGATAATTGTGTAGGCTTTTACAGCATGGTTAGCAGCAAGGAGTAACTGCTGAATTAGCTGGCCACTTTTATCTGTTTCAAAAGTGCGTGTATCGCTGACAGTAACCACAGCACAAGTTACCGTAATTCTAGGCAAGTCTGGGTGGGGTTGTAGCATTATAGGTCAGTCATGAACTTTTGATCGTGGATAATTGGGCATGGTAAATGGCGAACTCATTGAACATGACAATTCCCCATGCCCCATGCCCTATGACGCCAGTTGCTTCTCCCAAGGGGAGACGCTACGCTGCGCGAACAACGGAGGGAACCTCCGCAACGCACCAGCTCCCCTATGCCTGATTTTTGCTCAGTCCCAGATCGTTTTCTTCAGCATAGCGTTCCATAAAGCGCATAAAGCGATCCCATTCTTGGGGAGATTTCATCACGTAAAGTGCTTCTAATGCTTCCGGTTTCCCGTTGATAAATTTAGCTTTAACTTCACGGGTAATTATCTCTCCTTCTTGGTCAATCAGGTACATCCCGGTAATATCTTCGGTGCTACCTTGATCTAAAATCTTTGGATTGGTAAAAATAAACGTCGCTGTGCCACTGTCACCAGTGCGCGATCGCGTTAAGCGCACCTCTGGAGTTACTTCTTCGTCAAGACCTCTAGAAAACTGGATTTTCGCCATGATGACTGAATTTAAACTTTTGTGATGGTTAATTTAATATTCTCTCATCAATTAGAACACCACGGTCTAGAGGCTACCGTTATTCATCTTTATAGGGTATATACTTAAATTGCTTCTTTTTCAAGTAACAAAGTTACTGGGCCATCGTTTTCTATTGTAACTTGCATCATTGCACCAAATTGCCCTGTTTCCACCTGCAAACCGCTAGCTTTTAGCTTGCTAACAAAACGATTATACAAATCTGCTGCTGATTGGGGAGCGGCTGAACGGTCAAAAGAAGGACGGCGACCTTTACGACAGTCACCGTAAAGGGTAAACTGACTGACTACTAACAAATCGCCGCCAATTTCTTGTACAGATTTTTGCCAGCGATCGTCTCCTTCCTCGTCAGGAAACAGCCGTAATTCCAATTGGAAGTCCCTTATCTGATTATCTCATTTTCATTGCTCAAAATCGATGGCAGAGCCATTAAAAATTCATTCCCAGGTAGAACCTGGGAACGACTAGTAAACTCCTAACTCCTAACTCCTAACTCCTAACTCCTAACTCCTAACTCCTAACTCCTAACTCCTAACTCCTAACTCCTAACTCCTAACTCCTAAC
>NZ_JBALFF010000118.1:0-100614 GCF_036916975.1 Nostoc sp. | reverse complement strand
TTTGGAGTTTGGAGTTTGGAGTTTGGAGTTTGGAGTTTGGAGTTTGGAGTTTGGAGTTTGGAGTTTGGAGTTTGGAGTTTGGAGTTTGGAGTTTTAATTTATAAGTAGGTCGGCGAGAAAAAACTAAACTATGTAATGAAAAGTAAAATCTCTGTATTTGGCTCGTAGTTGCGCTTTAGCGCATCCGGATAAAGATGCGCTAAAGCGCAACTACGAACCAGTGATGATTATTTGCGCCGACTTACTTAACTCCTAATTACTAACTTTTAACTATTAGTTCGAGAAAACAATCCTGCGGATAAAATTAAAGTGAGACTTCTTGAATGCTATCAAAATTGGGCAATGAATCTTTCACTGCTTCTTCAGTAGGTTCTGTGCGTAGTTTACCGCCGTAGCCATCGCACCGTTTGGCAAACTGACAATAATCACAGGTTTTGCTACCCTCCACCACTTGAGGAAACTGCTGGTTATTTTGGTAATTTTTCAGCCAAATAGTTAACTGGCTTAATAATTGATTAAGTTTCTTTGCTATTTGTGTATGTTGAACAGTATTGTAATTAAATTTAATATTTTGTGGTTTTCCCTCAGATTGGACAAACCAGTAAGTCATCGAAATATTTTCTGGCAAATAGTCGCTAGTTTCTGCCAATACATACAAATAAAGCCGTGTTTGCCAGTTGGATTCTAAGTTGCGTTTATTGGGTGGTTTAGGATAAGTTTTCCAGTCGAGAATTTGCGCTTGTTGGTTATCTGCAATCAATAAATCATAGACAACTGTCAGCAAATAATCCTGAACTTGCAGAGTGCGGTAGTGTTCACTCTCACGGAAAGTTTGGTTTTCAGATGCAGGCGTTAAAATTTCTGGGGCTGCATCGGCAAAAGCTAGCATCCAGCTTTGCAGTTTAGCATCTGCTTGCAGGAAACTATCAATTGGCAGACCCATTTCTCGCTGCTGCATTAGCAAGTGAAAGCGACTACCCAAAGTTTGCCGTTCTTCTTGTTCTGGATTTGAGGGCGAATTGAGTTTTTCTAAGTAAGTATGTTGGAATTTACGCGGACAAACTTCTAGTAAGTTGAGTTGTCCTTGAGATAGTCGTAGTAGTTGAGTGGGAGTTGACAGCATTCTTCTATTTTAGAAGCGATCGCTGGGGTTACAGGGTTAACCGCAGCGCAGTTAGTGACGCTAAAAACTTTTGGGGCAAGTGGAAGATGGAGAGCAAAAATAAAAGGTAAAAGGATAAACTTTGCATTTATTCCATCCTTTTACCTTTTTTATGTACCTGATGCTTATTTCATGTTAGCCCTTGCGTCCTTCACTGCGGCAAAGAAAAATAATCCTGTAAGTGGAATGCTCAATGCCAGGATAATCGCAGTGGTCGTGAAACCAAAATCTGGTCGTCCGTAACTGAGTTCAAAAATCGAACCGACAGCCGCGATCGCGCTTACACAAGAACCACCCAGAAATAAACCGCTTTTTGGAGTTAAATACACTACTAGCCCCCTACCTATGTTATTGGTTTCACCGCTTGATACGAGAAGCCATTCTTAGATAGCTCCTGGACTAAAGTCAAGGAGTTTTCTACACGGTCTACAAATACCACGCCGTTAAGGTGATCCATCTCGTGCTGAATGCAGCGTCCTAAAAGGTCATTAGCCTTTAATGTCCGGGGACGACCGTATTCGTCTTTATAGGCAATTTCTACGACTTCGGGGCGCTTTACGTCTAGATATACGTTGGGAATGCTCAAGCATCCTTCTTGGGCTACAGAGATGTCGCGGCTTACTTGTTTAATGGTGGGGTTAATCAACACCAAGGGCTGATTAGCTGCATTCTCTGGTTCTAGGTCGATGACAATTAGTTGTTTGTGAATTCCCACTTGGGGTGCAGCCAAACCAATGCCATCTTTGCTATACATAGTTTGCAACATTTCGCGCACCACTTGGCGGAGTTCATCATCTACTTTCGCAACTCGCTTTGCAGCTTGACGCAGGACGCGATCGCCTAAATAATGAAGCTCCAAAGGTGGATTTTTTAACTTTTTTTTCTCTACAGCAATTTCAGAAGGCATGAGTCTTGATGGCTAGATGGTGAAAATTCTTACTATCTTTATTCTATAAGACTCATATTTAATTTTTGAAATCCCCGTAGGGGAGCCAGTGCTTTGCAATTTAAGCTGAAATCTTCTGACTGTATGAGTTTTGCCCTCACCCCCAGCCCCTCTCCCATTTTTGGGAGAGGGGAGCAAATCCCCCAGCCCCTCTCCCAAAAATGGGAGAGGGGAGCAAATCCCCTAACCCCGAATCCCAAAAATGGGAGAGGGGATGACGTTAAGTTCACACCAATGGCTTTTTGTCCCACCCCAGAAGATTGGATAATTTATTTGTTGCAAGTCCCTAGAGACGACTAAAGTCTTCATAAGATGACTGGAGCCGCTCACTACGAAATAATTTCAATATTTTTTACATTACTTAATCTAAACCTTATCTAAGTTGAGAACCGTAGTTTTCACCCTCTCCCTAACTCCCTCTGCTAAATGCTTGAGAGGGAGTTTGAAATTCTGGCTCCCCGAATCCCAGATTTGGATTCGGGGTTGGGGGATGAGGGCAAATCTTTTTCATCATGGAAGAACTATAGGTTTCAAGATAGACGTGGTTTAGTTTGATTTATTCTCACCGACTTACTTAAGCGAACACGAGTGTGTCTTGTAGAGAAGATAACTAATATATAACCAAAAATATGAAGTCTACTTCAGTAGACTTTAGCTTGTAGCCTTGAACTTTAGTTCCAGGCGGGTTTAGCAGCCAACACTTAAACTGTTTCTAAGCTTTTGTTGACACCAATACCCTAATCATAACCGCTATATCAATCTTACTTAGTAAAAGGAATTTTTCAATGTTTTTTATTGATTGAAACCTATATTTAACAATATTTTGTCGCATCCTCACCACATTCATTGACTAAATATAATAAAGACTTAAACCGAAGACCAACTATTTGTTCATAGAGGGGGTTAATTTTACATAAAGGTGGAATCTGAAACAGAGTCCGACCGAAAACTGTAACAGTTCTTTCAAAAGGACAATTGGAGGGAATTACTTTGCACAATAGTTTGGCTAGATGATAATTATGTATTTCTATAGACTCAAGTTGATATTGGATCTGGCTTAATAAGTTATTATCCAACTTTGCTTTATTTAAGGAGTTCATAATCTAAATTTCCTTCAATCAATCTTGTTTGTTCCTTTAAATTTACAAGCATCGTCAGATACTAAACATCGTAAAATTACCAAACTATTTTTCCCCTTTTTTGAAGTCGGTTATAAAAACAGTAAAATTGCTTAGAAACCAGAACAGGTAGCCATTGTTATCAATAACTGTAAGAGCGACAGCGAGTGTATCTATGGTGAATAGCACGAAGATAAGGTAAATAGTCGAGACACCAGGAGCCTACAGGAGCAAAGGAGCAGGAAGGAAGTGGCAATTTATAAAAGCTGATGTATTGGCAAACTTTGCACTATTGACTATAAATAGTGGTGTTATTGACGTAAAGACGCAAAAGCTGAACTTAGCGCCAAGGGGTTAAGTTCATTCAAATTTTGAGGTGATGTGTGTTTAAATCTCTTACGAAACTTGACTACCTGCTCAAAGAAACTTTCCTCGGTTTACTGCGGGGAGGTTGGATGAATTGGGCAGCTGTAAGTACTGTAACGGTGTTACTGTTTTTATTCGGCTTGAGTTTGCAAACCTCTTGGCAAGTTGAAAAACTCCTCTATCAGTTTGGTAGTCAGCTAGAAGTTTCAGTTTATCTCGAACCGGATACGCGGGTAGAAACCATTGAGCCACTGATTGCAAAAATGCCAGAGGTAGCGGCGATACAAAGCATTACCAAAGAGCAGGCTTGGACTAAGTTAGTTAAGGAAATGAGAATTTCTGATATTGAGGGGGCTACCCAACAGCTAGGTGAGAATCCTTTAGTTGACGAGATGAAGGTGAAAGCGCGTAATTCTCAAGTTGTACCAACTTTAGCAACGCAGTTGGCTAAGTTACCGGGAGTTGATACGGTGCAGTATGTGGATGAAGCAGTTAAACGCATTGCCCAATTGCACCAAGGTCTGAACTGGATTAGTTTAACAATTACGATTATTCTGACTTTAACAGCGATCGCAGTGACTACTACGACAATTCGGCTGATTGTGATGGCGCGACGCCAGGAAATCGAAATTATGCAACTGGTGGGAGCAACCAGAGCTTGGATTTACCTACCGTTTATTTTACAAGGAATTAGTTTTGGTTTGGTTGGTGGTGCGATCGCTTGGAGTTTTATTTCAGTAATTCAACAGTTTCTCGGTAAGTTGCTAGCCAATCAACCTGAATTTATTCAAGCTATCACCAACGGGGTGCAACTCACTCCAGCCCAAATTTTACTCTTGCCCCTGATTCTCTTGAGTTTCGGTTCAGCTGTAGGATTAATGGGAAGCTTATTTGCTGTCCGACGTTTTGCCAAAGGTTAATCATTAATCATTGGCCATTGCAAAGGACAAATGACTAATGACAAATGATAAATGACAAAACCTTATGAAATCGCAATGGGAATGTTTTCTGCAAAATCTCGGTGTATGGGAAGGTTCATTCACTAATTTTTCTCCCGAAGGTACACTTCTCACAGATACTCCTAGCCATCTTTCTCTAGAAGGTGTAAACAATAACCAGACAGTGGTACTAACTCTGAGCCGTTCGGGAGGAGATGATGTAATCAGAGAATTTAGTTCTGTGGGAGGGGGTCTACTTTTTTTTGAAAATGGTTCATTTTCTGAAGGTTTAATTCAGCTAGGGCCATTTTCCGAATTCGGTGCAGAACTGGCTTTTGTTCATGAAAATCGCCGCTTACGTCTGGTGCAACTGTTTGATAAAACTGGTAATCTAAGTAAACTAGTTCTAATTCGAGAACATCTAGCCAGAAGCCCAGTAACAGAACGTCCACCTTTGCAGATAAATGACTTGTTGGGAGAATGGCAAGGACAAGCAGTGACAATATATCGAGATTTGCGTTCGCCTGATATTTACTCTACAACTTTGAAAATACAACTTGATGATACTGGGCGATTAATTCAAAGTACCTCATTTGGCGATCGCACAATTACCTCAACTGCTACCATCAAAGGTTCCATAGTTCTATTTGACCAAGATCCCCAAAAACAAGTACAAGTATTATTGTTACCTGATGGCGCTTCTGCAACTTCTCCTCTAAAGGTGCAATTACGTCAACCATTATTTTTGGAAGCGGGTTGGTTAATCCAGTCAAATCTGCGCCAGAGGATGATTCGCAGCTATAACGATAAAGGCGAATGGGTTAGTCTGACATTAGTTACTGAAGAAAAAGTGTAAGGGATTTTTAGCTTGCAATTGATCGCACTAGAACCTATTTCCATCGTACCTGAAGAGAAAATGGAGCGATCGCTCTATCCAAATTTGTGATTGCCGACGTATCGCTGATAACAATCAAAGCCTTCCAAGCTCTCGTAGGTTTTTCAAATCCAATTCAAAGTCTTCAACGTCGTAGGAGTAGAGAGGGATGTTTCGCTGCTTGAGGAGTTGGCGAAAGGTATTGGGTTGCATATCCGCTAGCTGACTGGCGTAGCCTATCGTTAAGCGTCCTGTCTGGAATAGGAACAGAGCAATTTCTTGACAAAACTCGCTTGGAGTAAGCTGAGATGCTTGGAGAACTTCGTCTGAGATTACAACACTCATAACAAGCCTAGTTTACCGATTAAGTAAGTGGGCGCAAATAATCATCACTGGCTCGTAGTTGCGCTTTAGCGCTAAAGCGCAACTACGAGCCAAATACAGAGATTTTACTTTTTGTTACATAGTTTGGTTTTATCTTGTCTACCTACTTATATCTTTAGGGTAGTGCAAGAAACGTCAAACTATAACTGTAATTCTTCCAAGTAAATTTAACATCCGGTTTCACTGGGAGATAGTCTTTAACCCAGTATACGTAAAGTAGGCGTTCGTTAGTGTTAACACTGACTCAACACTGGGAATCAGGCAATTTGAAGTGTGCTAGGTTCAGGAATAGATTCACCTTCTACTTGCCAAGCTTCCAAGTACATTTCAATAACTTCTTCGCCATTACGAATAGCTTCCTCACGAGTTTTGCCATGAGTGCAAGGCATAATAACGCGCTCGACAAACTCTGGAATCGTGACTAGGAAAAGCTGATCTTCATCAGACCATTGAAGAATCATACTGTATCGATTCATGAATCATCGTCCTTTCTTAACTCTTGGAGTTCAGTCAATAAACTTGCTAACTGTTTTTCTAGGTAGATTGGCACATCGTCTCCATCTTTACCGGGAATTGTGAGTATTTTTTTGATCAAAGAATGTCGCCAACGCTCATGACTGCCTTTGCCACGCTTAGGCAGATAAACGAATCCTTCACGCGCAATCTGAGCTTTTAATTCCCGAATTTTCCTCGGCATGAATGTTATCTAGTTTTATACCCTATTTTCTCACGCTCAAACTCAGCATACAAAAGAACATCGACATTGCAACGCTTGCTTGAGTAAACCTTGATATTCATCATCCTCAACCCGATAAGCCCCAAACCTCTCCAAATGCGGATTCATCATTTGGGCATCAAAAAACACAAATTCCCTCTGACGCAACCTTTCCACCAACTTAACCATCGCTACCTTCGAGCCTTCAGGAATCCGATAAAACATCGACTCGCCAATAAAAGCCCCACCAATAACAATCCCTAAAATTCCCCCAGCTAATTCGTCACCCTGCCAAGTTTCAAAACTAAAAGCATAACCATTCTGGAAAAGTAGCCAGTAAATCTTTTGTAATTCCGGTGAAATCCAAGTTGTCTCTCTATCAGCACACCCAGCCACCACAGCTTGAAAGTCCCGATTAATAGCCACACTAAAACGCTCTTGATTCAAGACACGCTGCAAAGACTTAGGGTAGCGAAACCGTTCATCCAAAGGAATAAAAGTCCGATCGCGACTTCGGTACCAACTGAGGCGATCGCGCTCATCAGCCATGAGAAAATAGCCTTGTGCATAACCCCCAACAATAGCCGCGATATCATATTCCATAAATATAAAAAAACACTCTTAGAAACGCCATTTGATCCTATCAATCATCCTCCGCGTTCCTCTGCGTTTCCCTCCGCGTCCCTCTGCGTTTAAAATAAAAAAGATGACTCAACCAATCCCACCCATCACCCTACCACCCCCTGAAAACCCTTTGCTCGAAGGAGAATGGTTACGAGAACGCTTACAACGGTGGCTAGATACAGAATTTCTCCCCGAAGCAGTCAACCAAAACATTGCCCAACGAGCCGCCCAGATTTTTGTGCGTCAACGGATGGAAGGAGAAAACGACCTTGGTTCTCTGGTAATTGCCATTGTCACAGAGATGCAGTCGTATGATTTTTCCAATAGCTTCTATGGAGAGTTTGCGATCGCTAACGCCGTCAGCGATCTACTCTTAGAAAGTCTAGGAATTGATAAGTGTTGTGGTCAATAATAGTTAGGAGTTAGAAGTTAGGAGTTAGGAGTTAGGTTTGTCTCAATTAATAACTCATCACTCATAACTCATAACTTTTTACCAACTAGACTTAACAACTCCAGGTAAAAGACCTTCATGGGCCCATTCTCTCAGCACGTTCCGAGACAGTCCAAAATCGCGGTAAACACCTCTAGAACGACCGGTCAACCAGCAACGATTGCGGTGACGAGTGGGCGCACTATTCCGGGGTAGCTGTTGAATCTTGCGGTGGATTTCCAACTTATCTAGGGGAGATGGTGCACTTCTGAACTCTTCTAAGAGAGCTTCCCGCTTGTCAGCATACTTTTCTATCAACCTAGTGCGCTTTTTCTCGCGCTCAATCAAGCTCTTTTTTGCCATATATTCTCTAACTTATTTAAAGACACCGTTTTCCATTCTACAGTCTCTCCATCAATTCTGGGGTTACTTGTGTCGCTTACCCTACAACCACCGGCTTATTAGCAGCAGGACATAAATCGGCAAGTTCACAAGCAATGCAGACGGGAGAGCGTGCTCTACAAATAGCACGACCGTGATAAATCAGCCGAATTGACCAATTTTCCCAATCAGGCTGAGGCAATAAACCCATTAAATCTTGCTCAATCCGAACGGGGTCTTTTGCTTGAGTTAAACCCAAACGTTCACTGAGGCGCTTGACGTGAGTATCTACCGTCACCCCAACATTAATGCCATAACCATGACCCAAGACTACATTTGCTGTCTTTCGCGCCACACCTGGAAGCTTTAATAATTGCTCCATTTGGTTAGGCACAACAGAGTCAAATTCGCTAACAATCATCCGACAGGCGGCTTGAATGTTTTTGGCTTTATTGCGATAAAACCCTGTTGAACGCACCAAGCTTTCTAATTCTACCAAGTCAGCGATCGCTAAACTCTCAGCATCAGGAAACCGAGCAAATAAAGCTGGTGTCACTTTATTCACTCGCTCATCAGTACATTGAGCAGAGAGAATCGTTGCTACCAAAAGTTGTACTGGCGTTGAGTAGTTCAAAGAGCAAGTAGCATCTGGATAAAGACGCTTCAGCCGAGCTAAAATTTCTATCGCCCGTAGCTTTAAAGGTAAAAGTTTTTTTTCCCTATTCCCCACTCCCTACTCTCCACTCTCTATTTTCACTGAAACAATTTTTGTACCCACTCCAATTGGCTAGTTAATTGAGTAGTTTCTTTGACTATCAAAAAGATTCCTAACCCTAAGAGTAACACCAAACCAGTTTGCATTACCCCTTCTTGAATCCGCGCCGGAACAGGCTTACCGCGCAAACCTTCAATCAGCAGAAAAGCAAGTTGTCCACCATCCAAAGCTGGTAAAGGCAAAATATTGATAATAGCCAAGTTAATGCTGATAATTGCCGCAAAAGACAACAAGTTTACGCTATTGTCCTCAGCTAATTTTGCACCGATTTTGACAATATTAACTGGCCCAGAAACTTGTCCAGCAGTTTGTTGAAAGTTAGTAATCAACTGCCCAAAACCGCCGAGTGTACCAACAAATAATTGTTGAAACCTGTTAGCAGCAATGCCAAAAATTTCAAAAGGACTATTAGGACGACGATAAATTGCTGTAGCATTAGGACTAAGTGCCACACCAACTACACCTTTACCATCGGCTCCCAGTTTTGGGGTTAATTTCAGGGTTTGTTGTTGGTTGTCACGTAGAATTTTCAGGTCGATTTGCTGATTGGGATGAGTTTGAATTTCTTTTGTTAGCAAAGGAGTTGACTTTTCAGAAGCTGGGAGTTCTTGACCATTAACAGCCAGAATAATATCTCCTTCCCGAATTCCTGCTTGATAGGCAACAGATTCTTGATTAACAGGCTGTACGGCGACACCAGCTTTATAATTTAATTCCTTGGGAATGCCGACGATACCTAATTGTAGAACCAGCACCAAATAGGCAAAGATTAAATTGGCGATTACTCCAGCACTAATCACGATCGCCCTGTCTAAAACTGGACGGTTACGCAGCAGATTTGGGTCATTGGGTGGAATATCGCTATCGGGGTCATCATCCGGGAAGCCGACAAAGCCGCCCAAGGGAAAAGCGCGGACAGCATATTCGGTTTGTGAACCTTGGTACTTAAGAAGAACTGGGCCAAAACCCAAAGAAAAACGGTTAACGAGAATACCTTGAGAACGGGCTGCAACAAAATGTCCCAACTCGTGTACTAAAATCAAAACAGCCAAAACTGCGATCGCTGCTAAAACTGACATAGAGTAAATTGTGAAGATATTAAGATACGGTTATCTCCATTCTAATTGGGCATTAGGCATTGGGCATGGGGCATGGGGCATGGGTAAAAGACTAAGTACATAATTTCGTAAATTCATAGCGAATCCCTCAGCGTACCTCTGCGCTTCCCTCAGCGTTCCTTTGCGTTTAAAACTGCTACGAATTGGACAAATTACAAAACTTCACGCCCCAAGTAAGGTTGCAACACTTCTGGTATCCTCACCATCCCATCAGGTTGTTGATAATTCTCCAAAATTGCAGCCATCGTCCGTCCCACCGCCAAACCCGAACCATTCAGAGTATGTACGAACTGAGTCCCTTTCTTCCCCGCCTCTTTAAAGCGAATATCAGCCCGTCGTGCCTGGAAATCTATAGTATTGGAACAGCTAGAAATTTCGCGGTATTTGCCAGAAGAGGGTAACCAAACCTCTAAATCATAAGTTTTTGTCGAAGAAAATCCCAAATCCCCAGTACTTAAATTTACGACTCGATAAGGCAACTTCAACGCCTGTAAAATTGCTTCTGCATTCCCCACCAATTTCTCCAACTCATCAAAAGACGTACTGGGTTCGACAAATTTCACCATTTCCACCTTGTTAAATTGATGCAGGCGAATTAAACCCCGCATATCCCGCCCATAACTCCCAGCTTCGCGGCGAAAACAGGGAGTAAAAGCACAGTGGTAAATAGGCAAATCTTCAGCAGCGAGAATTTCACCCCGATAGAGATTTGTAACTGGAACTTCCGCCGTCGGAATTAGCCATAAGTCATCATCAGCGCATTTAAAGCTTTCTTCCGCAAACTTGGGTAATTGACCGGTCGCCGTCAAAGACTCGGTATTAACTAACAGAGGCGGACTGACTTCCACATAACCAGCTTGAGTATGAACAGTCAGCATAAATTGAATTAATGCCCTCTCCAATGCCGCACCAGCCCCTATCAATGTCACAAAGCGACTTTGGGCAACTTTTACAGCCCGTTCAACATTGAGAATACCCAGCTTTTCGCCAATTTCCCAGTGAGGGAGAATATTCGGATTTTTGGGAATATATTCATCACCCCAACGGCGGACTTCTACGTTATCTTCCTCATTTTTACCAAGGGGTGTAGAGTCGCTTGGTAAATTGGGAAGTGCCAACACAAGTTGGGCGATTTCAGCTTTGAGGTTTTTTTCTTGGGGTTCGAGTTCACTCAACGTAACTTTGACAGAGTTACCTTCATCCCGCAAAGCTTGAATTTCTCCGTCTTGAGGATTTATCCCAGATTTAATCTTTTGCCCGACAATTTTACCAATTTCGTTGCTACGAGCTTGGAGTTGACTACGCCTTCCCTCAAGTTCCCGTTGTTGCCGATCTAACTGTAAAATCGGTTCAATGTCGTATTTACCACTACGACTATTCAATCGTTCTTGAACTAATTGCGGATTTTCCCGTATTTGCTTGATATCCAGCACAGATTTTTCTCAGTTTTTAGCCTATTATCTTCCTGCCAACACATCAGCATATACTGATTTTGACTTGCCACGAGCAGAAAAGCAAACATAAAAATTTTGCCCTGCCAATCTTACCAGGGCTAGAAAAATTTAAAATCCAAAATTTGGTATTACTCCTCTGATTTTCTAGGGACGGTTAATGCGATTGAGCAACCAAAGCGATGCAATAACCCCTGCAAAATGCGCTGAAACAGTGTTGGTGTTTGCCTGTACCACAAGCATATCTAGACCGCTAATAATTCGGGTGGGATCAAACAATTGCGTAGTTATAGCTTGCGGGGATATGGATCTTGCTACTAGTGTACCGACGATCGCTTGCGCCCCTAAAAGAGTTACCAGCGTTCCCCCTAAATTCACCCACAGCCCTAAGCGTAATACTTGCACAGTCTCGCTTTTGCGAGGGCGGTTGCTGGGATTGGAGGATTCCAATTGCTTGCCAATTCTAGTGTATCGGTAAGCTAAATAAATCCCTCCACCCAAAATAACCAGTCCACAAATTGCTAAAAATACGCCAAAGCCAGTCCCAGGATTATTAGCAGGACTGCCAGTTCTTTGATTAAAGATGGCAAGCAGCACAATTATGCTAGAAACAACGCCTAGTACTAGCTGAATCCAGAAGCTAATCCAGCCTGTAAGGCGAAAAGTTTGGGCAATTGCCCGCAGAGTCGAGGAAGATGATGGAGCATCGGGAGTTTGTGACATAAACTGATCGCTAATATGCTAGGCGCTTGATTAAGGAACGCGAGGACGAGGGGACGCAAAGACTTCTTTACCCGCGTCCTTGCGTTTCCCCGTCTTCTTTCCCCCCGCCTTTGGGTCTTCTTTGATAAATTTACTATCACACTTGCCATAACAGACAAAAGATTCTCTTTTTGAGAAAATCAGTAATGGTTAAGCTTTAAGTGTTTTCACTGCCGTAGCAGATTTAACCCAGACATATCCCTTAGCGTAAGCTTTCAGAATTTGCATTGGAAAAATCACTATAAAACAAAGTGTTTATGAACTTTTACAGACAAAATAGCATTTTACCTGTAAAATTTCTTCGATGGCATTTTATTGCTTAAGCAGTTATAACTAGCTCGGCATCACTTAACACCAAGACAGTGACTTTGCCACTGTCTGTTCGCTCCTCACCATATCGTATCGAGCTTGAGTAGGGATACACTATTTGGTGCTCCTAAAACTCGTAAACTCGTCCCACAACTTCACCGGCGTGGGTAATTATTTCGTATTTACGCAATGGATATCTAGTCTAAGTAGCTTTATATATTACTTACTTAGCAGTAGCACTATATAGTGACTACAAGGATTGTAGACCCTACCCTAAGGCATTTTTTTAGCCATTCACTAACCATGAAACTTGAGGATATATATCAATTTTTTGAAAATCCTCCGCCAACTTACCTTTGTCAGGAAGTAGCAGTTTGTTACATACTGTCTGTTTTATTACAAGGGGAATCTTACGGAACCGAGTTGATTGAGCAATTAGAAACTGAATATCCAACCTATAGACTTTCGGATACCGTACTTTATAGTGCAATCAAATTTCTGGAAGATGAAAGGGCAATCACTGGATATTGGAAGAAACTCGAAGGACGAGGACGCCCCAGGCGAATGTACCAAGTTTCTCCAGAATGGCAAGTTCAAGCGCAGGATTTAGCTTTTCAATGGGTTAACTACATCAATAGGAGGACAAAGTAACGAATAATGAATAATTGATAATGAATAAGTCTCCTCCAGTCAAACAATAACAATTAGTTATGGATACTGCTATTCTGCCATCTACGTTCCTGCTAACCTTGTTGTTATCAGTTGGGCTGTTTTTCTTTATTCGGGCATCGACTAAAGACCGCATAGAAACAGCACAATTGGTATCCGAGCAAGACGAAGCTGCTTTCATGTCTCAATTAAAAGAGTATTTTCGCTCGCGGTCTTACCGAGTGGCAGAGGTAGACCGAGAACAAAACAAAGTGATTTTTGAAGGTAATGTCCGCCCCAGTTGGTTCTTAGCTATATTTTTAACTCTGCTGGCAGCGAGTGGTATTGTTTGTCTATCACTAGTCGTGTACCTGCTTTTTCCTAACCTGAGTACCTTTGTTCTACCTATGGTACTGCTGTCGCCTTTGAGTGGTCTATTTTATTGGAAAAAATCTGGAAGACTTGAGAAGGTGTCGCTTAAAGTAGAAACAACTCAGAGCGAACAAACCTCCTCAAGTAAAATTACTGTAGTTGCCCATCGAGATGAACTATACGAGTTACAGAGGACTCTACAGCTTAAGGCTGGTGAATAATTGTTGGTTTTTATGACCATCTCTTAACTATGATATGCAGACTTGTGATCTGACCTACTCTTTAGGCAATGGAAAGTAGGAAGGAGGAAATCAAGACTTCTGCTTTGTCAATTTTCCCCACGACTTGTGTCGTGGGGAAAAATTTAAATTCATTAACTTAAATTTGTTGACAGAGCAAGGTTTAACAATTTACGGCATAAGAGCGCAATTTCACTAGCGCTTTTGGAGGCGCTTGGCTCTATACCCACTTCCTTCTGTACCTTGACACTAGTATCAATCCATGCAATCTAGCGTGGTTTGACACAAGTTGATTTTTGAACTACCTGGCTAGCCTTAAAAAGCAAATCAGCTCCAAACTAAAAAAAAATTAAATTTTGCATAAACTTAGCAATTTTGCCAGTTAATGATAGTCAGGAGCCACATTCAATGCGTAAGATGACCGTTTATGGTTCACCGATTAGCTAAAGCTTGAGGTTCTTGACCTGGTGAAGGTTCTAACACCCTCAAGCTAGGAAACAAGAAGTGGTTTTCCTCTACGTATTGAGCACCAAAGAGTCCCTTTTCTGCCCAGAAATAACGGTCTGTGGTGTGTTCATTTCGCTTTACGAGTAGCAGCGCAGGTGGCAAAATACCTTCAGCTTGAATGAATCTTCTTGCTGCTGTCACAGGTTTTTCTTCGCCACTTTCGATGCTATATTGAGGCACATGTTCCAAAATTCGCCGTCCTTCCTGACGACGACGACTTTTCCTTTTGCGTCTCCTTGCCAATCTATTGTCCTCCTCTTTCAAGCTATAGATTGTAGTAATAGCTACAAAATCCGTCGCCATTATATAAGTTCTAGTTCAAAATATCAATAGTTTTTCACCTTTTAATTTAAGAAAATTAATATATGTATTTGGAGATAAAGAAAACAAAACTACCTAAGAATATAATCCCTTAGTACAAACCATCACTAAAAAGATTTTAGTTAAGCTTTATTAAATGGGTGAGGTAAAAACTAAGTATCTTCTCTTAATCATGCCTCAAAATCTGTAATCTTGAGGAAAAGCTAAAAAATGTTAATGTCTGCCAGTTCTGATTTTCTTGCCCTATGTCGAGAGCAAATAGCGCTGCTAACCCAAGGGCTGGGAGCAACTTTAAGTATTGTGTACCTGACACAAGAATTGGTAGAGACTCCTTCGGGTGAGTCGAAACTGATTCCTGTAGTGATTTACCCGGAAACAGCATTATTACCACCAGGAGAGGAGAATGCTGAAGCGACAGTACATAAGCAATTTCAAGTTGGAAATGTGTTTATATTACCCAATCAACAGAGAAGGTTATTGACAGCAGGATCAGAATCTCCAACTTCGTCACCGGAGTCGGAGATACCAGATGCTTCAGGGCCCTATCTAAAAGAGGAATACTTATTTAGTGGCAACCAAATTGTTTTACCTCTGGTTTATGAGGGTGTGATGATGGGGTTACTAGTGACGGGTAGGAAAGATCGGGGATGGAATGAACACGAGGAAAGTCAGATTCAACGGATAGCCCAAACACTGGCGATCGCTTGTATTTTAGATCAACGGCGAGCATGGTTTGAGCAGCAGTTGCATGAGCAACAAGTTCTCCAAGAAAAACAGCGAGATTTGCTGGATAATCTGTTGCATCAGTTTCGTAACCCTTTAACGGCGTTACGGACTTTTGGTAAACTGCTATTAAAAAGGCTCAGACCAGCAGACACCAACCGAAATGTAGCAAATAGTATTGTGCGGGAAAGCGATCGCCTCCAAGAATTGCTGCAACAATTCGATCAAGTAATTGATTTAACTGAGGCAGATTTAGCACCACTACATCTCCCCAAAGAAGTATTTGTAGAAGCAACTATCCAAAAAGACGCTAAACCACCGTTATTATTGCCAGGAACGGGAGATAAAGCAGTTGACTGCTCGTTAGCAGATATATTAGAACCATTATTAATATCAGCCAATGCGATAGCTCTTGAGCGAAAGCTAAAACTAATAACTGAAATTCAAGAAAATTTACCCCTAGTGCGTGCAAATGTCAAAGCATTACGAGAGGTGTTAACTAACATTATTGATAATGCTTTAAAATACACTCCCACTGGTGGCAAAATTTTAATTCAGGCGGGGCAAGAAAAGGCTAATTTTCAGGGAATTGTCATTAGTGACAATGGGCCAGGCATTCCCCCGCAGGATTTAGAACATCTTGGAGAACGGCATTATCGGGGTGTACAAGCGCAAACAGAAATCCCCGGCACTGGTTTGGGGTTAGCGATCGCAAAACAATTAATAGAGCAAATGCAGGGCGAAATCGAGGTTTTCAGCCCTGCAATCAACTCTAAGCTAACTTCACCCGATGCGCCGGGAACTACCTTTATTATTTGGTTACCGGAAGTGGAAACTTAGTTAGGAGTTTGGAGTTTGGAGTTAGGAGTTAGGAGTTTGGAGTTTGGAGTTTGGAGTTAGGAGTTTGGAGTTTGGAGTTTGGAGTTTGGAGTTTGGAGTTTGGAGTTTGGAGTTAGCCTAATTCATAACTATTTTAGTGAAACCAACAAGTTTTGATTGATGGTCATTTGTAAATCGGTATTTGGGTCAATGGCGATTAAGTCAACACTATTCTTGCCGAAGAATAGACCAACCAACGCACCGATACTGGCGCCACCCAACACTTCTTCTGTGGCGATCGCGCGATCGCCTATCAGGGATAATTAAAACAATTCGCAATTCGTAATTCCCAATAGAGCCTCCGGTACGCTTTGCGGTTTTCATGGCCCTTTGGGCTGTACGCAATTACGAATTATTTAATTGCTGGGGTTTGGCACGACATAGGGCGAGTTAATTGCTGGGGCTTGATTAGAACTAACCAGTGCTTGGTAGATAAAAGCTGCTACCTGGGCGCGAGTAGCAGTTGCGGTTGGATTCAGGGACTTCACATTCGGATAGTTCACCACAATTTGTTTTTCAGTTGCTGCTGCGATCGGGCTACGGGCGTAGCTAGCGATGTTAGAAACATCGTTGAAATACCTCAGAGTGTTTTCGGTATTGCCACCAGAAGTATATCCCAGACCGTTGGCGAGAGAAACCAAAACCTGCTGGCGGGGAATAGCCTGGTTAGGCCCAAAGCGATTACCAGGATATCCTGCTAAGAAACCAATGCTATAGGCTTTCCCAATGGCACTGGATGCCCAGTAGTTGCTAGGGACATCAGTAAAAGCGATCGCTTGCCGTTGCTGTGATTTTTGGAAAGCTTTATCGACCATAGCGGCAAATTGAGCGCGTGTCACAGGTTCTTCAGGGCGGAAGCTACCATCAGGAAATCCGACAATTACGCCTAGCTGTGACAATTGTTGAATAAATTGTGCCGCCCAATAGTTAGATGAAACATCAGAAAAAGCAATAGTTTGAGCCGAAGATGAAGCAGTATTTTGAGCCAAAGATGTCGGGGAGCATCCCACTTGGATGGGTTTGCTTTGCAAACTATAAGTCATTAGCTCACAAACTAAACTTGCCGACTTAGACTCTACAGAATTCCGCCTTGGCGGATTTTGTTTATCTAGCTTCGATTTCCAATCGCTAGATATTTTTTCTAGATTGGGATGTTTACTTAAAAACTCTGAGTCTGCAACAACATCGTGAGGTCCTTTAACACTTATCTTAGAACTATTGAGGTAGATATTATAGTCATAAGTAACGTTTTGATTTTTATAATTACTGTTACTAAGTTTGCCAGGAAAAGCATAGAGAATGTTATTTAAAATTTTGACATCAGATGATTTATTAGCAAATATTTGCCCCTCGTTAATTTCTGGACTTTGATTATTTAAAACAGCAGTGTTATTTACAATATCAATATGATCGCTTAAAAATCCATGAATGCCGGAACCACCATTATTATATGTAAGATTGTTTTTAACTAAAGTACGTCCTGTATATGCACTCATTTTTAAGTTCTTCTCATCATTTCTTGAACTATCGATAATGATGCCATTACCGTCTGTGATCTGTCCGACTGTGATCCAAGGGATGTACATACGATTGTTGTAGGTCTGATTGTTGGTCACATACATCTTGTATCCCTGGTTATTGTCAGAATTCCAATTGTTTAACATTGAAATGCCACTGTTACCATAAACACTATACCAGGCATTATTAAACACCACGTTATTATCTATTGTCACATAGTCGGATTGAATTGCTGAAATACCTCCTCCTCCGCAGTCATGCACTTTGTTGTTCAGAATACGAATGTGATGAGGATGATCGTTGGTTCGTCCGTCAACGCTGATGCAGTTTCCATTCGTCAGTGGGTTTACTTTGTTAGTCTTCTGACTCCTCGCATAATCAAGGGTAATATTGGCATTGTTCCCTATCACCTCCAGCCCGTTGATCTCGATATATGAAGCTCCATTTGAAATCAGGATACCATTCCATGTATTGTGCTGAATTTTTGGGGAATGCCCAGGATATGCTTTGTACTTAATCCATGCATTTGCAGTTCCAGAACGTTTAATAGTTACTACACTCCCAGCTTTGGGTATATTTTTGTATACTCCGTTCATAATCAATACTGTATCGCCAGGGTTGGTAAGGTCTGCTGCCTTTTGAATTGTCTTAAAGGCGGATGAAGTAGAGAGTCCGCTATTATTGTCGTTTCCAGTACCACTAACATAGTATGTTTTGGGTTTTGAATTAGCGCTAATTAGCTCGCGGCCAGATCGGCTCATTTCCTGGTTAGTGGATACCGGATGGACATTTTGAACTAAAAATACTTTTATCCTTTCTCCCTGAGCCATAAGACTTAATACTACGGGAATTGCAAAATATGTGCCTATACCGAAACCTTGAATTTCCACAAGCAAAAGCTCCTTGATTACCAGTGATTACCACTATTTAATAAAAATATCAGGATATTACGTAATTTTGAATACTCTTTTGGATAGAGAAGAAAATACAGCCGATTTTCTAAGTTCACAGTATAGGGTAATTAAATAAATATTTTAATAAATATTAATATTAATTAAAACGATATAGAGGAAGAATGGTTGCTGTAAAATATAATTTTTTACTATTAAAAATTAAGGCGATCGCACAGTATATTTAAAGGAGCGATCGCCTATCAGGGGTGATTAAAGTCACGACTTGAATTCAGTTAAATTTAGTAGCGGGATTGTGGTACTAAATTCAAGTTAGAATTCAGTGTGAGCTTCAAATCCTCTGCGGGTCTAAGAACAAAGACATTTGCTTGTTTTTTCCGCAACAGCACACTTGCTCCTGCACCCGCAGCCGCACCAAGAACAGGTTTTAAGTCGTCAATTTTGCGGTTACCAGTAACTAATGAACCTAAAAGACCAGCACCCCCACCAATAGCTGCATCAGTTAAAATCTGACTTGTGCTGGGGCCTTGTGAAACTTTTTGAGTTGTGGTATATGTCCGAGAACTTGCATTAATTGACTGACGCTGACCATTAGAAAATTCTAATTCTTGAGCTACAAACCGCACGCCTTTTCCTTGGTTATCATTTGTATCTCTTGAAGAATAATTATCTAGGTCAACAGATTCTAGTCGTCCATTTACTTTAGTACCGACGGGAATCAAGACATTTCTATTTCTGTCGATAATGTCATTCGCTATTCTCAAGGTTAGAGATTTAGTTTCCCCAGGAGCAATAGTAATTGTATCTTTATCGTAGGTAACAGGTAAAGCAACCCCAGAAGGAATGGTAACGTTTCCATATTGCCCAATTCTGTCTTGCCCAATTCTGTATTGTGCATTAGCAGGAGCTAAAGTTAACAGTGGGGCAGTGAGGCTTGCTGTAACGGCTATTGCCATGAGTGCAGCAGTTCCAGATTTCAATTGATGTATGCGAGTCATAAGTGGGTAAACCTTTGTGTATGTTATGTATTTAATGACGTGAATTCACTGAGTTTGTTTCTGAAATTTATCAAACCTCTTTAAAGACGCATTCCGAATATTTAAGGTACTTATATAGCCTGGAGTTTGTGTTGCAGCTAGTCCTATTGGAGATATCGCTTTTCAGAATTTGTATCTTGCTAATGTGCGTCACTAAATAGATGGTGAGATCCTCTCAAGATGACGCAAAATAGGTCTAATTGTTTCCAGAGTTGTTTCATTGTTAACATCCACATATCTACAGCACTGAACAGAGGCGGATGGACTGACTGTGAACTCTTACTTCTATTGTAGATTTCTTTGGTGAAACTGGGGAAAGGTTTTCGCTTTCTTTGTCAGTCAGGAGTCTATCCCCCTTGCTTATTGCTCCCTGTTCCCCTGCTTCTTTTTCAAGGGTATTGGGGATATGATTTATAGCTTTGACAAAATCTCTGGTAACAACTGACTAGGAACTTTAGATAAAGCCAGATTTTGTCCCTGGATGCCTAATTCATTATGAAAAGCACGAATAGTTTTCACTATATAAGTAAAGGTTGTTTGATAAGCTTCGGGCTGTTTGCTTAATCCGTTCAAGGCTTGCAAATGGTTGTCTAATGCTACTTCTAAGTGTTGAGAACGTGTTGCTTTGTCACCATTAAACGACTTATCTATTACTAGTTGATAATGTGCAAGTCCCAGGTTATTATAAGAGGCAAGCAAATCAAAACTTAAAGGAGTACCGCTAAGTGAGCGAGCCAAGGCTATGGCCTCTTCGTAAGCGCTAATGCATAGTTGCAGATACTTTTGCCGTGCTTCTTTAGTTGTTTGAGATAGGTTTGCTAAATGCCAGTAGGCAGTAGCTAAATTATTTTGTGTAGCGGCGCAGCCACCAGGAACATTAGCTGGAGTGCGATACTTAAGAGCTTCGTTGTAAACATCTATAGCTAGCTGAAGATTTTGGGCAGGATGTTCGTATTGTGCCAGATTCCAAGAGGCGGTGCCGATGTTGTTTTGAATCATGCCATATTTGAGCGGTTCCTGTTCGGGGTTGTAGTGTACAAGTGCTTCGTTGTAAGCTGCGATCGCTTTCTTTAAATGCACAATCGGTTGGTTGTATTGCCCTAAATGCCAGTAAGCAGTACCCAAATTGTTCTGGCAAGCCGCATACTTTAATGAATCCATGTCGGCTGTACGATAGCTAAGTGCTTCGCTGTAAGCTATAATCGCTTGCTGCCAATTTTCAGAAGGGTGAGAAAAACCAGCTAAATCACCATAAGCCGTCCCCAAATTATTTTGCACACGAGCGTAAGTTTCTAGATGTGTCTGGGGTGAGATCATCTTTAACGCCAACTGATAAAATTCTATAGCCTGCTCTATATAGGTTTGTCCTTCCTCAGAATTGGGCGGTGTACGGTATAGCATCCAGTAGAGTGTACCCAAATCATTTAAGATATCTGGGAGTTGTGGTGAGGTTTCGTCATAGCTAATTGCCTCCTGATAGGCAATAATTGCCACCATCAGGTTTTCTAGGGTTGCTCCTTGCTCAATGCGAAGGCGGTATAAGCTGCCCAAGCGATGATAAGCTTCTGCCAGTACCTCCCCTGGAACTTGCTTTTGGTGTAATTCTTCAATCTCCAGCAAAATCTGCTGCGGTTGCAAGTAATCCTCTGTATTTTGAGCAATATTTGTATTTATCGTTGCTATTACTAGCTCCGTTAACTCGCTACTAATATGAGATAAAGACGACAGCAATTGATTATTATTCGCAGTACCAGACCTATTAGTAGATTCCTGGTATTGTGGCGCAGCCTTCAATAAGTCGCCTGGTGATGGAGATTCCTGGGTTTTATGTCCGCCATTCCCTTGTGTTTCTGCTGGAAAATCGGAATTATTTTTAAACTTTAACTCGCTGGCTGCGGTTTTGAGTTCTGCTTGGGTAACTGATTCATCTGCAATCGACTGCTCAATATAGCCTAAATCCAAGCTTCTGGGATTAGAAAAACGTTCTGGATAACCCGAATTCTGAGTCGCTGGTGTAGGTTCTCCAGCAAACACAAATACGCCAGTCCGACAACGCCAAAACTGTGGCGCTGATTGCTTGATAGCAGATAACCAAGGACGTGGTATCCACAACAACAAGTTAGATTCTAGGAATCGGCTAGATTCTTGTACAGAGAAATATTGTTCGCTTAAGCGGAGATGGTGCAAAAATAACCGTTGTGTAGCGACTGGTTGCTTGGTGAGATGCTCCACGCCGACAATCTGAAATGCTGGTACTGGAGAAGGTCTTCCAGGGGTATCTTTTGATGCCCCAACAATTGGCGGTGGATAGTTTGCCAACCATTGATTTATTTGAAGTATGGGATTGGGATCGTTTAAATTCAAACGCAACGTAACTAATCGCGGATAAGCTAGAGTGCTATTTTCCTGAGCTTTTGATGGCTGAGATAGCACTTGTCCAATAGGATAAGCCAATGTAGAATGCAAACGGGTCGCTACTTGATTTCTCAAGTGTAAATCATCACATACTGCTAAAAAAAATTGTCGTCGTAAGCCAAGACTGAGGGCAAGTTTCAGGCGGTGGTATACTTGCCGATTCCAACTAGAATTATCATTTTTTGCAGTATCATTCACGCTCATAGCGGCTAAAGAGCCAGAACACAGTACATATCTATCACCTTTATGGGCGCATCCAAGTAAGCTAATCTCATAATAGAAATGATTTTTAAGCTAGCGTTCTACTGCTGTAGATAAATTCAGCTTTTCAGGTATAAGTAGATAGACAAGATAAAACCAAACTATGTAACGAAAAGTAAAATCTCTGTATTTGGCTCGTAGTTGCGCTTTAGCGCATCCGGATAAAGATGCGCTAAAGCGCAACTACGAGCCAATGATAATTATTTGCGCCCACGTACTTAGTAAAACAAAATAGTATATAATTATACTCTGAATTTTAATTTAATTTTAACAAAAAAAAGCAGGCTCCTCTTAAAATCAGAACCTGAAAACTATAAAGAAAATGAAATTTTATTAAAAAGCTTTACGATCAACTGCTCTTAGAAACAAAGAAGGCAACTAGAATCAAGCCGCCAACCAAAACTGTAGCGACGATTCCTAATAAAAGATAAGTTCGCTTTTGCCCTTCTGTGGGAGCTTCTGCTTGATAAATTTTTGGTTCCCGGGCAAAATTATTCAGAAGGCCGCCTTCTTCGTTTGTATAGGGCATGAATTAATTCCTTTATATTTATTGTTCATCTAATGTTACATAAATCGTAGATCCGCCCTCAAAGTGCTAGACAAATCGTTACATTAGGGATTTAAAAGAGGCAGGGGGCAGGGGGATGAGGGGGATGAGGGGGATGAGGGGTAAGAACTTGCAACAAGTCTTTCCCCTTGTCCCCAATTCTCAAGAGTCGCCAAGTCCTCTTCCCAATGCCCTGTTTGGCCTATTCCCCATTCCCTAACTAGTAATCGTTCCAGTCAGAGGTGAACTAGGACTGGCGTAGTCTTTGATAGGCATTCTGCCAGCAAGGTATGCTAGACGACCGCCAACTGTTGCTAAATTCATGGCCCGAGCCATTGCTGGCGGGTTTGGAGAAAGTGCGATCGCACTATTAATCAACAAAGCATCTGCTCCCAATTCCATTGCTTGGGCGGCTTCTGAGGGTGAACCAATTCCGGCATCTACCACCACTGGTACACCCGCATTTTCGATGATGATTTGGATGTTGGCGGTTGTTTTTAGCCCTTGTCCAGAACCGATGGGCGATGCTAAAGGCATTACTGTAGCACAGCCTACTTCTTCTAAACGCTTGGCTAACATGGGGTCAGCGTTAATATAAGGCAATACTGCAAAACCCTCTTTAACTAATTGTTCTGCGGCTTGCAGCGTCCCGATTGGATCTGGGAGTAAATACTTAAGGTCAGGTATTACTTCTAACTTTACAAAATTATTATCTTCCTGCCCTAACAATTTCGCCATTTCTCGCCCCAAACGCGCCACCCGAATCGCCTCTTCAGCAGTTTGGCAACCTGCGGTATTGGGCAACATCCAGATTTTTGTCCAATCTAAAGCTTCAGCTAAACCTTCGTGTCCGGGGGCTTTGGTTTGTACCCGTCGTACTGCTACGGTGACAATCTGGCAATCACTGGCGGTAACGCTTTGCTGCATTTCTTCAATGCTGCGATACTTACCAGTTCCAGTCATCAAGCGGGATTGAAAGGTTTTACCAGCAATAATTAATGGGGGGTCTTGAATGGGGAGTGGTGGCTGCTGTGGCGATATGGCAGGACGATTCCCGTTGGAGAAATTGGCAGAGTGAGTCAGCATTGGGGTAGAGGTAGATAGCTTGGACTGGAAGCGCGAATAGTGAAAATCAGCAAGTAGAGGGTCAGACTTTTGTTCTAAGATAAAATCGGCAATCAAGGCGGCTGTTACGGGTGCAAGTAGAATTCCGTTACGGTAATGACCTGTAGCAAGGGTTAAATTTTGACAATGGCTAGTGCCAAGGATGGGCAACTCATCGGGGGTGGCTGGGCGAAATCCCCACCAGAATTCTTGGATGGGATAATGTTTGAGTTGGGGATACAGGCGGATGGCAGCTTGTAGTAATTTTTGAATACCTTCTGGGGTGTTGTTGGGGGTGAAGCCAACGTCTTCGCTGGTTGCACCAATAATAAGGCGATCGCACCTTGGTACGATGTAAATATCCTGCCCAAACAAAACCCGCTTCAAGGGCAATTCTGGTGCAATTTCTGGTATCCGCACACTCAGCATTTGCCCTTTTCTGGGACGCACGGGTACTGGTAACAACTCATTTGACCAAGCACCTGAAGCTAAAACATAGTGTGCGGCGCGAATTATTCCAGCATTGGTTTGCACGCCAACCACTTGTCCTTGCTGCTGTAAAAATCCTTCTACTGTAATCCCGTCTTTAAGTTCAACACCAACAGACTCAGCCGCCGTCCACAAAACCTGAGCGAGAGCCTTATTATCAACTTGCGCGTCTTCAGGATACCACCAGCCACCAATTACCTCTGCTCCCAATCCTGGCTGATATTGATGAATTGCCTCTTTGGTTAACCAGTAAGCCGGGGATGAGGAAGATGAGGGGGATGTTGCTTCCATTACTCCCTCATCTCCCCCTGCTCCCTGCTCCCTGCCCCCCTGCCCCCCTGCCTCTTCAAAGACGGGTGCAAGGATGCCACAGGGACGGTAGCCAGTATTTAAACCAGTTAGTTCTTCTAGTTTGCGCGTCCAGTCGGGATATAAAGCACGCGATCGCCAACACAATGAACGCATTGCCCCATTAGGGATGTTTTCTGCATCTGGTGCTAACATTCCGGCGGCGGCGTGGGTAGCGGCAGCCTGGAAGTCACGACAAAGCACGGTGACACTTGCCCCGCGCAGTTTTAGCTCAATGGCGATCGCTAAACCAATAACGCCGCCACCAATAATTACAGTCTCACTAGTCATTAGTCATTAGTCACTAGTCATTAGTTATTAGTCATTAGTACATAACTAATAACTCATAACTTATAACTTATAACTCATAGACGGATCTAACGTTACCACAAGGCGCGAATTGGTTCGTTGCCTTGATTTGTATTGCTTTGCGTATTTGTTTGTGAAGAATCTGTATTGTTATTTGTTGTAGTGTCAGCAGGTGATGTTGAGTCATCAGAAGGATTCTGGGCAACGTTACTCCTGTTATCAGGTCTTGGAGCTACAATACTACGCTTGTTTGCGTTTGTTTCGGTTGTTTCATTTCCTTCTGTTGCAGTTTCTTCATTCTTGCTGCCAGCACTGCTATTAACATTGATATTAGCTGGCAGGACTTGTGATTTTTTGTCACTGGGAGCGTTAGCAGTTTGTACGCCCATCGGAAAGTTGATGCCCAGTAATGTACCAAGCAGAATGGCTAAACCTCCAGCCATTAAAATTAAGGGTGTCCATCTACCCATCTTGTCTTACTCCTTTTTAACCTTTTGGTGTCCACACTATTCGAGAACCTTGTCCCCAAAATCCATCAAACTTTGTCACTTTCACATCGCCTAAAACCAGAGTTTGGCTGTTCCTTAGGCAAGTCTGTTGTAGGAGAATGGGGAGGAAGCGAACGCCGTGATCGATCGCGCAATTCGCTGCTGATACTTCACCCTCGACCTTAACCGCGCAGGTTCTGCAACTGCCAATGCCCGGACAGTTTATTACCTTAGCACCGTCATTGTAGAGGTCAATACCATTTTGCAGCAAAATTGTTCGGAGATTGCTTTTGGTTACCCACTCAATTGTTTTACCTTGAGCTAGTACATTAGGCATTTTTTAATTGCCAAACTGGCGTTTTGTTGTATATTGACACATTGCCTCGAAAGTTGTCTCGTCGGTCCCAGTTTTATGACCACAAATTCTTCACCTCAACTTTGGCTCTATGACACTACATTACGAGATGGCACTCAGCGCGAGGGGCTATCAGTATCGATAGAAGATAAGTTACGCATTGCTCGTAGACTCGATCAACTGGGAATTCCCTTTATTGAAGGCGGTTGGCCTGGTGCCAATCCCAAGGATGTACAATTTTTCTGGCAACTCCAAGAAGATCCGCTAAAACAGTCTGAAATTGTCGCTTTTTGTTCGACTCGCCGCCCCAATTCCACTGCTGCAACCGAACCGATGCTACAGGATATTTTGGCTGCGGGAACTCGCTGGGTAACGATTTTTGGTAAGTCTTGGGATTTACATGTCACAACCAGCCTCAAGACGACATTAGAAGAAAATTTGGCGATGATTTGCGACACGATTGAGTACCTCCGTTCTCAAGGGCGTCGCATTATCTACGATGCCGAACATTGGTTTGATGGTTACAAGCACAATCGAGATTATGCTTTACAGACATTAGAAACTGCGATCGCATCTGGTGCTGAATGGCTAGTCCTTTGTGATACTAATGGTGGCACTTTACCCCATGAAATTAGCCAAATTGTTCAAGATGTCATTTGTCATTTGTCATTTGTCACTTGTCAAGAACCAATGACAAAGGACAAAGGACAGAGGACAATTCCCCAAATTGGAATTCATACTCATAACGATTCGGAAATGGCGGTTGCTAACGCAATAGCCGCCGTGATGGCAGGGGCAAAGATGGTACAGGGGACAATTAATGGTTACGGTGAACGTTGCGGGAATGCTAACCTTTGTTCGTTAATTCCCAATTTACAATTGAAGCTGGGTTACAGTTGTATCACAGAAGACCAGCTAACACAACTTACAGAAGCTAGTCATTTTGTGAGTGAGGTGGTCAACCTCGCGCCAGATGAACACGCTCCCTTTGTGGGACTTTCGGCTTTTGCCCACAAGGGCGGTATTCATGTATCAGCCGTGGAACGAAATCCTTTAACTTACGAACATATTCAGCCGGAACAAGTCGGGAATCATCGCCGCATCGTGATTTCTGAACAGTCTGGACTTAGTAATGTTTTAGCTAAAGCCCGCAGTTTTGGCATTGACCTCGATGAGCTAAAGGCAGAAGCCAAGCAAATTCTCCAGCGCCTCAAAGATTTGGAGAGTGAAGGATTTCAATTTGAAGCAGCAGAAGCCAGTTTTGCGCTACTGATGCACGAAGCTTTGGGAGGTCGCCAGAAGTTTTTTGAAGTCAAAGGTTTTCAAGTCCACTGTGATTTGATTGAGGGGAAAGAAACTAGCAATGCCTTAGCCACAGTTAAACTCGCTGTTGAGGGCAAAAATATTCTGGAGGCGGCGGAAGGTAACGGCCCCGTTGCTGCGTTGGATGCAGCTTTACGCAAGGCTTTAGTGAATTTTTATCCCCAAATAGCAACCTTTGATTTGACAGATTACAAAGTGCGGATTCTCAACGGACATACGGGGACTGCGGCAAAAACCCGTGTGTTGGTAGAATCGGGCAATGGTCGTCAACGCTGGACTACGGTAGGAGTTTCTACCAATATTTTGGAGGCTTCTTATCAAGCTGTGGTGGAAGGCTTGGAATATGGTTTGTTATTGCACTCTCAAGCAGAAGCGGCAACAAAGCTTCTAGTTGACAAATAACACTATATGGTGTAGATAAATTTTACACTTTTCAATGAGAATGGGAGGCGATCGCCTCCTTTTTCGTGCAATACTTTTGTGCGATCGCAGCTACTCTACCTGTATAGAACGTAAAATCGCAACTAATAAAATCAGCTGCACTGGCTCAAGATTGACTTTTCCTTTGCGGTAGTAGTGCCGAGTGCTGATATGGTTAAGTTAGTGGCTTCTGTGCCGTAAATGCAAAAATAGCAACCCAATTGCCAATTCCAGACATGTTATTCATATACCTAAAATGCGACACCGAACAGCCCGCCGCAGCCATCGCCAACATTTAGGTGCAGACCTAGAAATCTAATGCTGCGACAAAAACTTCATCATACACAAGGTTTTAGGAGAACTTTTCCCAAGATTGAGCAACTAATTGGCTCAACCAGCGACGTTGTTGCTGATCCAGCAATGGATCATCCGCTAGCAACTGAGCGGTTAATTCTTCCAAAGATTGACCCTGAGCGCGGACAATTTTAATTAATCCAGCGATCGCACTGGCAACTAGTTCTTCATCAATTGGCTGTTGTCGCAGAGCAAAAATTTCCTGGGGACTGTCTGGAATGGGATAATTCATGGCGTGGGTTTACAGAAATACAAAATGTACAATAAATTTGACAAATTCTTAAAATTTCTTCACTTAATCTTTACGAAAGTAATAGGGCGGAGTTTAGCTTACTTTGTGCCTTCATAAAATCTGTCTTAGTGAGTAGATTGCTCGGAGATGTCAGGAAACGATGAGAGAAATCCTTTATTTAGAAGTTCCAACTTCGGATATAGCAACTGTTCGTAGCTGGTTACAAACAGATTTTGAACCCGGAAATGGAGAAAAAGTGCTTACTTCGGAAGGCTTTCGCCTCAAAATCCCCACTGCAACTACAACTGCTACCGTGACTATTTCCGAAAAATTGCCTGCGGAACTTTCGGTATTTGTCTGGTCGGTGCAACGAACTACTTATCTGAAAGTGTTTCGTTGGGCAGAAAAACCCTTTCCCAAAGAGGGGCAGATTTTGCAACGCCTAACCAAAGAAATCAGAAGCCGTTTTCCGCATCATTACCCAGAACCGCCAGCGATTGATTTATCTAAGCAATCAATATTTGCAGCACTAGGCTCTGCTTACCCCCTCACCGTCAAGTATTTTCAGAAAATGCCCAACGGTGAATATGATTTAACGCGTGCCTACTGGTGGGAACAACGATGGCGCGAAGGAGTACGGAATCCGCAGCAGCCGCGTCAGGTGGTGTTTTCCACTCAAGGGGAGAGGGGAGCAGGGGGAGATGAGGGAGATGGAAAAATAATATCCCCCTCATCCCCCTCATCCCCTACTTACGACATCATCTACATCGGTGGCGCACTAGGCGCGATTCATGCAGCATTGATGGCAAAACTGGGATATAAAGTCTTGCTGGTGGAACGAATGCCGTTTGGGCGGATGAACCGAGAATGGAATATTTCCCGCGATGAGATTCAAAGCTTAGTTAACCTGGGTTTAGTCACCCCCGCTGAGTTAGAAACCATCATTGCCAGGGAATACAAAGATGGATTCAATAAGTTTTTTGATGCTAATAATCCAGTCAAACTGCGATCGCCCGTCCTCCACACACCCACAGTCCTAAATTTAGGCTTAGATTCCGAAAAATGGCTGCAAATGTGTGGGCAAAAACTGCAAGCCGCAGGCGGTGAAATCTGGGATCAAACAGAGTTTATCCGTGCAGATATTGATATATCACAAGTTCTTCTACAAGTCAAGCATTTACCCAGTCAGGTTGAAAAGCAAGTAAGTGGACGACTGCTAATAGATGCAATGGGAACTGCATCGCCCATCGCTTGGCAATTAAATGGTGGTCGTGCTTTTGATAGTGTATGTCCGACAGTGGGAGCGGCAATTGAGAGCGGATTTGAGCCGCAAGTGTGGGATTCTCAGTATGGGGACGTGCTTTATAGTCATGGGGATATTTCGCGGGGAAGGCAGTTAATTTGGGAACTGTTTCCTGGGGCAGATGATGAACTGACGATTTATTTATTTCATTACCATGAGGTCAATACAGAAAATCCCGGTTCCTTGCTAGAGATGTACGAGGACTTTTTCACGATTTTGCCAGAGTATCGCAGGTGCGATATGGACAAATTGGTGTGGAAGAAGCCGACATTTGGGTATATACCGGGGCATTTTAGTGTGGGAAGTAGCGATCGCACAGTTGCCTTTGATCGATTGATTGCGATCGGTGATGCTGCATCACTCCAGTCTCCCCTTGTCTTCACCGGTTTTGGTTCGCTAGTTCGCAACTTAGAGCGTTTAACAACCCTGTTAGATACTGCTCTCAAACATGACTTGTTGAGTTTCCGCTACTTGAACCAAATTCGCGCTTACCAAAGCAACGTATCCGTGACTTGGCTATTTTCCAAAGGCATGATGGTACCCACAGGGAAATTTTTACCACCCCAACGGATTAACTCCATGCTCAACACCTTCTTTGGATTGTTAGCAGACGAACCCCAAGAAGTAGCAGATAACTTCATCAAAGATAGGTGTGATTGGTTAACCTTTAACCGTTTAGCACTCAAAGCAGCGAGCAAAAATCCTGCCTTACTTTTATGGATTTGGCAACTTGCTGGGCCAAGAGATTTAGGGCGATGGCTTGGTAGTTATTTCAACTTCGGTCGTCATGCCCTGGTTAGTGCTTTGCTGAGTCCGTGGTTCGGGCGCTTCTTGAACCGGATAGGTTTTTGGCTAGAACCTCGGAATCCGGGATTGTGGCTGTGGCTGCTAGCGATTAATTATGCGATCGCCACAGGCAAACCGCGATCGCGCGCTCAAGTCGTAAAAGCCAACCCAGAAGCCATAATTCCGAAGTCAGAAGCAAGGATTTTGAATTAGGCATTGGGCAAGGGGCATAGGGCATTACATTAATCACTTGACTCCTAACTCCAAACTCCTAACTCCAAACTCCAAACTCCAAACTCCAAACTCCAAACTCCTAACTCCAAACCCCTAACTCCTAACTCCTAACTATTGACCCTTGGGGCGAAAATTTGGCAGTTCCACAGATGCCAATGACTTACGCCCCTTGGGTGGACGCTGGGGATAAACCACTGGTGAAGGTGATGTATCATTGGTGTTATCACCTAATGACTCTGGAGGCAAATCAGCTGCCGACAATTCCAACTGTGTCAATTGTGATTCTGACCAGTAGTCTTCAGTTCCTTCAGGCGGCGTCTCAGTCTGAGGTGAACTAGAAGAAACTAATAAGTTATTGGCTGGTGAAACTACAGAATCTATTGTCCAAGAAGTCGAGCTAGTTGTAGGAGGATTAATTTCTGCTTCCAACTGCTCCTCTTGTGGATTTTCTAATTCCTCATCGTCTTCTAAGATTGTTGCTAAAGTCTCCCAGATAGGTGCATCACCCTGATTATCCACATTGGTTTTCGCCGCGGGTGGTGGTGATGCAGGCTGCGAGGTGAAAAACATTTGAATGAGACTATCTAATTGCTGATCTAAATTTGATGAGCCTGAAGTTGTTTCAACTTCCGGTGTCTCTGGGGAATCATCAATTTTTGGAGGAGGAACCGATTCTGCTGGTGTTGGGGGATTTTGCTTAACTGACCAGTTCCAAGAAGATGATGCCGTCGGAGTCGGTTCAGTTCTTTGGAATGGAATTGGTGCTGACGGTTCGCCCCAAGAATTATCTAAATCATCAGTCAGGGATTCGGGTTCTGCTGACCAAGGTTGAATCGGCTGGGCGTTAGGAAACAAAGATCGAGCTTTTCTAGAAAATCTTCCTTGCCCACTAGTTATGTCTTTGGGATGTTTTGCAGTATCTTCTAGAGAGTCATAGTTAGGAACCGATGTATCTAGACATTTTTCCAAAGCTGCTTTATATTGCAGCGTCTGGCGTTGTTGTCGCATCAATCTAGTACGTAACTCCCGACAAACAGTTTCTGATTGCAATAACTGCTGAGACTGTTCGCTGCTGTTAGTGTGTAGCAACGTACATTCTCGCTCTAACTGGGCAAGGCGTTGTTGGCTAATTTGTAGCTGTGCTTTATAACTTTCGGTAAGAATTTCCTGGCGCTTAACAGTTTGTACAGCAGTTTCTAATTGGTGAAATAGGGATTTTATCTGATCTTGAGCCGCAGCCAGTTCTTTTGCGTGTTGGTTGAGCATCGACTCACTAACGCTAGAACGCGTTTTCTGCCACTGCAAAACCTTTTCTGACTCAGCTAGGTTGTCTTTTAGCTGCTCCACTTCTTCATACAACTTATTGTTAGCTGCACGCAATTCTTCGTTCAATGCCAGCAGGTTCTGAAATTCTGAGTCAATAAGTGCTTGTTTGCCGCTTTCAGGCTCTGCAACCCAGTCCGCCTGGGTGGTATCTTTTGAAAATTGTGTATCTTCAGCTGGCATGAGGAGTGGCTGTTTGCTGACTGTCATATTGTCATTAGGCACAACTGAATAAAAGGGACAACTCGCCTGCTCAGATTGTGGCGAATTAGCAGAATTTAGGGATTCCATCACAGCCCCCTTGTTTGAGGTGTTAGCTTCATTCATCACTCTTGACTCACCTGCTTAAAAATATTCAGCAGTGCTGGCATTAGCATTGCTTATCAACTCTGTCTAATCAGGGTTTGCTTTAGAAGCCAAGTTTAACTCTCTCCAAGCACCAGCAATTAATCATCAATTGATGTTCCCCATTTTGTATCTAGACTGATGCCGTTATAACACTATGATGCTCTTTCCCGTCAAGAAGAGACGGAAAGGGAATTTAGGCTGCCCTTGGGGATAGGCGGCCCAGAAAAGAAACCCGATGCTTAAAAACTAAACTGTATTGGCTGATGAAGCTTTTCTACATCGAAAAACTGCCTCACTACATAAATTATTGTCTATAATCGCATCCGTCTTAATAGATAATTTTAAAATGTATCCTTAAATACATTTTTTCACTGACTTCTTATTACTTAGGATAGATGTCAGTACAAGTATTTACTATTACGGCATACTTCTGTAGAAGTTACGCATTGACAGAGACAACCAACCGTGGGTTACCTCTGGTTACAAGCAAGAGCCTTGTAATGCTCTTGTAGGAAGCCCAGCCTTGTTTACATGATGGACAATGTGGAAAGTGCATAAGTCCTATTCTGTTATCTTGGGCGATCGCTATTTAATGTCAGCAAACAATTAAGAGCTTCTCTTAGAACTGGAATGTTAGAACAATATGCCTACTACGGATAAATACTTATAAATATTTGCTGAAGAAGTAATATTTTAGGTAAGTAAAAAAATAAAGCTTTTTTAAAGAATAATCTCAACTTGATACCGGCTTTTTTCTGATTAAATACAGTCCTAGTAAGCAATTTCAAGCTTAGTTAGTCAGAGGCTTCTCTAACAACTTGCCTTCAATGCGTCAAGTTTGTTTAATGACTACAAAAAATTTGTTTAAAGTATACTTTAGTACTTATACATATAAAATATTTAGTATAATAAATGACAAATTTTTTGTTATTATCAAGCAATACTACGGATACAATTTCTAATTTATTTATTAAATAATAGTTGCAGTAACCGACTTTTTTACTAGCAAAAAAGTAATTATAAAGACTATAATTACTGGCAATTAATGTGATTGCGGTGTTAGATAAAGCGGTATAACAGTTAGGCTTTTCCAAAAATTAGAAATTGAAAATAGGGTGCTAAAGATGACCGACGTACTTGCAATGGGTGTAAATATAAAACAAGTAACTGCCCAATTACCATTAGTTGCAGAAAATTTGGACAGTTTTTGGGATAAAGAAATTAGGCCGTTATTTACAGATGAGTCTCTATGTTTCAGAGTGAAAACTCTTAACGGAAAATATCTTAAGTATGTCAACTTGGATAATGGAGCGACAACCACTCCATTTGCGAGCCTCAAGCAGCATGTGGACGATATGCTTGACACATACGGTAGCGTTCATCGAGGCTCTGGGCAAAAGTCCATCATTACTACACGAGAATATGACGCCAGTCGGAACATTATTCGAGACTTTGTAGGGTCATCTTTAGACAACTATGTAATCTTTGCGAAGAATACAACAGAAGCAATTAATGGAGCCGCCACACTTTGGGCAAAAAAACCTGGAAAAATCTTAGTTTCTGATATTGAGCATTCATCCAACCTGCTGCCTTGGGTTACAAGAGACGAAGTTGTGCAGTACAGAACCCAGCCGGATGGAAGTGTAAGTGTCGCAGAAATTGAAGATATCTTCAAAGCACATGAAAATCTTCCCAAATCCGAGCAAATTAAGTTAGTAACTATTACAGGTGCTTCGACAATTACAGGTTACAGACCTCCGATTTACGAAATTGCAGCTTTAGCACATCGGTATGGCGCTCAGATTTTTGCAGACGTGTGCCAGTTGATTCAGCATGAGCAAGTAGATATGGGTGCTGATAATGACCCATGTCATTTAGATTTTGTGGCATTCTCTGGACACAAGATGTATGCACCCTACGGAACCGGGGTTTTGCTAGGGCCAAAGGAATTTTTTGATAGCTCCTACCCTTATCAAATCGGCGGTGGAAACCTGCCTTATATCACCAGAAATCTAGAAATCAAACGTTTTTATACAGAAAGGGCCCATGACCCTGGAACACCAAACGCAATGGGTGCGATCGCCATTGCCAAGGCGATTGAAATTATCGAAGCAGTAGGGCGCTCGCGCATTGCTAAGTATGAACACTCTTTAGTCGAATTTACATATACACGGCTTCAGACTATTACTGGTGTCAAATTACATATTCCAGGACATAATTTAGCCCATGTTATTCCCTTTGATATTGATGGGTTTGATGGACGTTTAGTGGCAGAGATTCTGGCACAAGAATACGGCATTGGGGTTAGGGCTGGGGCTTTCTGCACTTATGAATATATTCGCAAACTTAAGAATATTTCAGACGAGCAAGACTGCGAAATTGCTCAGGAAGTAGACAGAGGAATCACGCGCAACATTCCTAGTATTATCCGAGCCAGCTTTGCTGTATATAATACATTAGAAGACTGCGATCGCTTTATTGATGCGATCGCTCAAATAGCTAAAAACGGATTTGCTCACTACTTGCCCAACTACACACAAGATCAGATAACTGGTGTTTGGACAGCGATAGACAGCTAGTTTTTTCTCTTCATTGGGGAAAAGGCAGAGGGGCAGAAATAAATTCTTTAATTTTGAATTGATTTCTCCCTCATCTCTGTGCCTTAAATTACGAATTACGAATTACGAATTACGAATTACCAGGAGGTAATAGCTTGAGCGATGAAAACCTCTTTGACCAGGAGGATTATTTACACGCACGGGTTGAACAGTGCATCTGGCAAAAAAGTACAGAAGCAGGTATTTCGCGCCAGCGCTTTCTAAAAATACTAGCTACTATGGTTGGCGCAACAGCCATTGGGGGGTTAGCTAAACCTGCGCCGGCTCAGAGTCAGCCAACTGTAAAAACTAAAGGCAGTAAAATACTTAAGCCATTGCCACCAGGGTATATCTCTCATAGCAAAGGCACATTAGAGATGAACTGGGAAGCCATGTATGGGCGTGGTTATTTAGTACCAAATGATTGGTTTTATGTTCATAACCGCAGTACACCTCCTCCCTTTGACCCATCTACATGGCGTTTGCAAATTCATGGAACTGGGGTTTCTGCCCCCTGTGAGTTTAGTTACGATGAAATCCTTGCTATGCCGTCCATCTCAGTCACTTGTGCCATTGAGTGTGCTGCTAATGGTCGGCGTTTCTTTGAAGAAGCTTACAACATCCCACTTCCCGGAACACGATGGAGGCTTGGGGCTATTGGTGTGGCTGAGTGGACTGGTGTACCACTTAGCATATTATTAGAGCGAGCCGGACTGAAATCCACAGCAAAAGATGTACTCGTTGAGGGCGCTGATGTGGATTCGCTGGACTCAAAAGGGACGAATAAATCCAAATTCAACAATGTAGTTCCGATTAGCAAGGCATTAGCAGATAATTCGCTCCTTGTCTATGCAATGAACGGAGAACCATTACCTCCAGATCATGGCCAGCCATGCCGTGCCTTATTCCCTGGTTGGGGAGGAAACGCCAACGTTAAATGGATTGAGCGGATTGAGGTTTCCCAAACGCCAATATATACCCAGTGGGTGACGGAGCAAATGGTGCTGATTGGTGCAGATTACCCAGCGATCGCACCGTATAAAGGTAAGCTGATTACCTATCAAAATGTTAAGAGCGCTTTTGAATTGGCTTGGCCGGCTACACTTTCTGCTCAAACTCACTTACTACGTGGGCGTTCTTGGTCTGGGAAAGGAAAGATTGTCCGTGTAGAAGTCAGCCTAGATGGCGGCAAAACTTGGCAATTTGCACGACTGCGAGAACCAAATTTTCCATTTGCATGGGTACGCTGGGACATTGAATGGAACCCACTTCCTGGGGAATATTTTCTCCAAGCTATTGCTACTGACGATTTAGGTAATACACAACCGAGTACAGTTCCGTGGAATGATTCTGGATTGCTCTATGGTGGCGTTGTTAGCCATCCGGTGACAGTACGGGGATGAGGGGAATGAGGGAGCAGGGGAGAAGAACTATTTATATATCAATAAAGTTCAGTTAAGCATTTTTTCTTCTCTCAGTGTTCTCTGCGCCTAATAAGGTTCGTTAAAAAAATTGACTTTGACAAAAAGCTTTAGCCTTAACCCAAGCGTATTGATTTATATATTGATTGCCCAATGCCTACTCAGTACTATCAGTTCTTTAGAAAAAGACCTATTTATGATTGATTTGAGTTGGTTGATTTTAATAACTGGCGGTCTAATATCTGGAGTCATAGCTGGACTTTTAGGAATAGGTGGCGGGATTATCACAATTCCTCTTTTAGTTACACTAGGTTATACTCCCGTTCAGGCGATCGCTACTAGTAGCCTTGCTATTGTAATTACTTCAATTTCGGGAAGTTTGCAGAATTGGCAAATGGGCTACTTTGACTTTAAACGAGTAATTTATTTAGGAATTCCAGCTTTTCTAACTACTGGAATAGGTGTATACTTTGCCAATAAAATTCCATCTTATATAATACTCTTTACATTTGGCATTATACTACTCGCTAATCTTTATCTGATTGAGCTTCGCAAGCAACTGGCTTTAAAAGAGAAAGAAAATACACCCCCAGTTTTTAATCCCTTAGTTTCTAAAATTGGCACTGGGGGAGCAGCAGGAATTTTAGCAGGTTTATTTGGCTTAGGTGGCGGTATCATTATGGTGCCACTGCAAATGTTATTACTGGGAGAAGAAATTAAAGTAGCAATTCAGACTAGTTTGGGTGTAATTGTCATCACTGGTTTAGCTGCCTGCACAGGACACACCTTAGAGGGAAATATTCTATTTTCTCAAGGTATAATTTTGGGATGTGGTGGGCTTTTAGGCGTTCAGATGAGTACTCGCACATTGCCAAAGCTACCAGATTATACTGTCAGTTTAGTGCTTCGTATCTTCTTAGGAATACTATCAGTTTATATTTTTTGGGAAGCTTGGACAAATTATCAACAAATAATTACTATAGCAGTCCTAAATCATTCGTGAACAACAAGATCCCCGACAACTTTTACGAAGTCGGGGATCTGAGCATCTCGATTTTCACAACTCATTTATGATTGCTATATTTTGTAATATCATGTCTGCTTGATTACTTATTAAACCCAGAAAACCCGACTCTGCCAAAGGCTAACGCATCCTAGTACTTTGTCTAAGCTAGTAATGAAAAGTTTGTAGTAACCACTTTAGTACTTCAAAAATAAGGACTAAAGTCCTTACTACGGGAGTATCCCGTCAGGTGCAAAAACTTTGTGTTTGCCCTCATCCCCTAACCCCTTCTCCCAAAAATGGGAGAAGGGGAACTAGAATTATGTCTCCCCTCTTCCATATGACGGGAGAAGGGGAACTAGAATTATGTCTCCCCTCTCCCGTCATATGGGAGAGGGGCTGGGGGTGAGGGAAAAGATTTAAGCCTTCGCACGCCACTACAAGAGAGCCAAAGTCTAAATTTTTAAAAGAGGTGATATATGAGTATTTTTAAAGTTGAAGTTGTCAAAATCAACAGCATTATTCCTCATCCCAATGCTGATAGGCTAGATATTGCCTCTATTGAAAATATGGGGTATCAAGTAATTATAGTCAAAGGTCACTTTAAACCGGGAGATTTAGCTTTTTACTTTCCTATTGATAGTGTGATTCCAGAAAAGTTTTTGGATGAGTTTGGTATTCGTAACTACTACTCGAAAAAACTGTATGCTGTCAAACTTCGCGGCATTTTTTCTGAGGGTTTGCTTATTCCCGTTGGTAATAACTTTATCGGAAATGTCGGAGATGACTACACGGAGCATTTTGGTGTAACAAAGTACGAATATCCAATCCCTCAAGGGATGAGCGGGCAGGTAGAAAGTGTTATTGGACATTACAAATTCCCCAGTCCAGAAAACCTGAAACGTTACAAAAATATACTAATTGAAGGTGAAGAAGTTGTTGTAACAGAGAAGTTGCACGGAACTAACTTCACTGTCTTAGTTGATGCTGATGGCACAACTAAAATTGGCAGCCATAATTACTTCTGGAAAAACAGCGAAGTCAATAAAAAATTAGTTTATATTCGTGCTTACAACGAAAACAAAGCTTTCCAGAAACTTCCGCCAGGAACTCAGATTTTTGGGGAAATCTACGGCGTACAAGATATCAAATATGGCTTGAATAATGGCAATATTGGAATTGCTATATTTGCTGTGCGTCGCGGCAGTTATTTTCTCAATTACAGCGATTTTGTGGCTTTTTGCGAGGAATTTACTTTGCCGAGAGTGCCTGCGCTTTATATCGGTGCTTACAGTTGGGAAGCGGTGTCTCAGTTCAATAATGCCAATAGTGTAGTCAGTCCGAATTGCATCATGGAAGGCGTTGTTGTGCAACCGGTCATTGAGAAAACGCATCCAGAAATAGGTAGAGTAGTTTTGAAGTTGATTAGCGATCGCTATTTGCTCCGTAAGAATGGAACTGAACTGCATTAGGTTCAACTCGAATTTTGGCGACGACACCTTAACTAAACTTCCGCAATCGACTTAAGAATTATTCTCTCAAGGTAGCCACCGGGGCCGAAATCCGGCTAAGGGAAGTTGTTCTGGTTTAATTTCAACAGTCGCAGCATCAGCGATGGGTAACAAAGGCATTAACCACAAGCTACTGGTAGCAATAACATCTCCATCATCAGTTTTCAAAGTGTTTGTGGGTAATGATGCTGTCGTGTTTGTCTGCGGTACTACTTGGTCAAATAACAAGCCCAAACCGTCAGATGATAAACTCATTTGCACATTCCGTTGAGCGGGAGGGAGTACTAGCAATGGTTTCTGTTGCCCAGTTTTCAGATCAATTGCCACCACATAAGGCTGTTCTATGTATTGTTCCTTGGATATTAGCTGTGTCAGCAAGCAGTAGAGGGTGGGTGAGGCGATGTCAAATTGGCAGCTGAGAATTGAGCCTGTAGTTTTTAATAGTTGTTTCTGCACACCTTGGTTTGTCACCAAAAACAAATCTCGCGTGTAATCTGTATTAAATTTCACCATCGCTGCTTGAGAGCCATCTTTAGAGAAAGCTTGTACCAAACCAAACTGCGGCAAAAAATCTAGGGGTTTACTAGCATCACCTTGCAGTGGTAAAATTGCTGCTCCCTGGCCTTGGGCAACTGCTACGGCTTTACTATCTGGCGTTACCATAAAATCTCCCCCCGGTTGGCTTTTTAGGCGTTTAGGGGTGGGTTTTTCTGCTGAACCGTCACTGGTTGCTGGCATAAACCATAGTCCAAAGTCACCGGGATTAGTTTTGTTTCCCCTTTGGATGACAATAGTTTGCCCATCAGGTGATAAGTCAAATTTCAGGTTTTGATAATCTTTACTATCTAAAACTAAGTCAACTTTGCTTGCTGGTTCTGTTTTTTCTCCAGATTTACTATAAACGCCTGTTGTCACTGTATACAGTTGGGCTGAAAGTAAGTCTTGGTTGTTTGCGGCGCGAGCAGAAAATAAAATTTTCTCTCCATCAGGAAATGACTCAAAATCTATTACTATCAGGTCTTTGGGGGTAAGCACCCTTTTTTGCTCTTGGGTTAAGTTGTAAAGAACTAACCGTCCCTGTTCTTCTTTATCGGTTCCGATGTAAAGGATAACGCGATCGCGTGTGCGAAAGCTACCAATAAAGGGCTGTATCAACCGATTATTGCCTTCTTGCTTTGCAAACTTATCTTTAGCTCCCTGTAACTGCACTTTATAATTCGTGCCATAAGGTGCTGGTGTTAGCAGTGTATAAACCATCCGCCGCCCAGCCCAACTGAATTTACCTGCTAGGGGTGGCTCGATTTTCAAGTTATCCTCTACGGTTTTTACTTCCATTGGGCGGCTGAAGGTGAGGGTGAAAGAATTATCTTCTGCGCCAATTTGTTGATTTTGCCAGGTAAATTCCCGGACACGAGCAGTCACTACATCACCTTGCAATATTATTAACCCAATCAGCACACTCAGCAGTAGCATTAGTGCGATCGCTATCCGATCTAGTGGTTGGATAAATGCTTTAGATTTCGTCATTGGTTATTTGTCATTTGTCATTTATCATTTGTCATTAGTCATCAACAAATAACTAATAACTATAAGGATTTTGCGGTTGAGGAATGTTTTTGAGAGAGGTAGCGGCGATGGTAAGTTGGCGTTTACCTGCCAAATTTTCTGTTACCATTTGTCCTTCTACTTCCAACCAGGTGTCAGGAGAATAAGCTTCTTGATTGTTTGGGAGTTTGACGGGTAATCCTACAGGGTAAGCATCTGCTGCACAGCAAGTTAAGACAAATCGCGCTAAAAACAAATATTCTTTTGCTATATCTGGCGGGTGGATGACAAATCCTTGCACCTTGACTTTTTGTCCTGCATATGTATCTGGCTCTGGATAGACATTGACAGTGCGTACCCAGTCTACAAGCGATCGCTCCTCTGGACGAACAGTAGCTCGAAAGGCTTGGGGTTTGACGCGTGTGCTTCCCAATGAATCAGCCGTCACACCTCTTTGGAGCGCTTTGTCACTAGCAAAAACTTGCGGTGTAATGATAAAACCTAAAATCGCTGTAGTCAACAACAAAGTACTGCCCCAACCAGGGGGAAATAAACGAATATGCTGGGTATTTGGCGTAACATCACGGCGACGGCGTTGCCAAAGTTCCTGCATCTTAAATAAACCTATAATGATGAAGCTGATACCAGTCACGACCGCCAACCAAATGTAATTGGGGTGAATTAACAGGTTCAGCTTGTTAGTTAGCCAATATTTCAACATCAAAAGGCCCCAAGATGTAATTGCTAAAGCATCCAGCCAAGGGAATAACAGATTAGGAATTTTAGATTTGGGATTTTTGTTAGTCATTAGTCATTAGTCATTGGTGGTTGGTCATTAGTCATTAAAAAAGGACAAATGACAAATGACAAATAGTTTTTTAAAAGACGTGCAAATTCAGAAAAAGGGTGAATACAAATGTCAATTGTGCTGCTAAAGCAAATAAGTAAAAGATAGTTTTTGGTTTAAAAATAGATAACATCAAACCAACACTTTTGATGTCAATCATTGGGCCAAATACCAGAAATGCCAACAATGAACCACTGCTAAAGGTTGAGGCAAAAGATAGTGCAAAGAAAGAATCGACTGTAGAACAAATTGACACCACTACAGCTAATATCAGCATGACCACAATTGAAGTAATCGGGCCAGCACCCAAACTAAGAATTAATTCACGGGGAGCTAGCACTTGAATAGCAGCAGCGATCGCACTTCCGACAATCATCACTCCGCCTAATTCTCGTAATTCTTGGATGCTATTATCCACAACTAGGCGCAGTTTAGCTGCAAGCGGTTTATCGGTGGTAGAGATTAAGGTAGGCGGTACTAAATTCGGATCTATCCGCAGAGGTATACCTGCTTTTCCTCCTAAGATATAAGTTCCAGATTGTAACAGATTCGGTACTGTTGCTTCCTGTTGTACTTGGGAACGTTTACCACGGCGTTTAGTTTGTGGTTGTTCAGGCGGATTAAACTTCATATACCGAGCGATCGCAGGTTGGAGTATGGGATTTAAATCCTTTTGAAAACTGAAAACAAACCCGATAATTGTAGCAATTGCTAGAGAAAATACAACTCGTAAGACTACTATTTCTGGCTGATCTCGAAATGCCGTCCAAGTTGCCCAAATTACAATGGGGTTAATTGTTGGTGCTGCTAGCAAAAAACCAATTGCGACTGGCATAGGTACTCCCTGAATTAGGAACCGCCGCGCTACCGGTACATTCCCGCACTCACACACCGGAAATAAAAAGCCGATCATGCTGCCAACTAAAGCACCCAGCAACGGATTTTTGGGCATTTTTTCTACTAATTTGCGCTCATCAACAAAAAACAGCAGCAAACTGGAGAATAAAACCCCAAGAAGCAAAAAAGGCATCGCCTCGACTAGCAGACTTAGAAATATCGTAAAACCATTGTTCAATTCATTCATGGGCGTCGCAGTCAAAAGCGGTTTTTAGTTTTAGGGTTCTGCCTAGTCATTCTATCGAAATGGGGATCAAAAGCTGTTCGGGAAAATTAAACATTATTTAAGTCAGCAAGTTGTCTTTCGTTTCAAGTAGCGTTCAAGCGCTATAAACCTTTGCTTGAGCCAATATAGTGATATTTACCTGAATGTATTTACTGATGATAACCATTTCTAAGATTGTCTTAGTTCAGAAATTGTTCCGTTCTAGAGGGCAAGTAGCTGCATAGATGTTTTGGAATTATCTATGCTTATAGTTACAGTAATTTGCTGGAGAAGATATTAGCTCGGCTGTATTTTCATCAAGGATTCACAGTTATTCAACAATTGGGGTATCCCGTCAGGTGCAAAAACTTTGTGTTTGCCCTCATCCCCTAACCCCTTTTCCCAAAAATGGGAGAAGGGGAACTAGAATTATGTCTCCCCTCTCCCAAAAATGGGATTCAGGGAACTAGAATTTTATGTCTCCCCTCTCCCAAATTTGGGAGAGGGGCTGGGGGTGAGGGAAAAGATTTAAGCCAAAATTGGGATGCTCCCTAGCCCGTCGTAGACATCGCTCTTGGTTGCTAGCATCATTGATTTTGGCTAGTTCTGGCAAAATTTTATCTGGGCTTTGGTTGATTTTTTACTATAAAAACTCTAAAAATGCAAGATTAAAGTTTAGCAAACAAGATAAATGATGGGGAGAATCTTTCGGCGTTAAAATCTGAGACAAGTATATCCCCGACAACTTTTAAGAAGTCGGGGATATAGTCTACTATTTCAGGATTATTTTGTCCGATCGCTGTTAATGACGTTTTGTGGAGTTCCCCAAATCTTGATTTGTTGATCAAATCCACCACTGGCAAGAATTTTACCATCAGGACTAAAAGCGATCGCACTCACCCAGTCTGTATGTCCACTCAGTGTATTTATTAACTCACCTGTAGTTAAATTCCACAATTTAATCCCATCTCTACCTGCACTAGCAAGGGTTTGTCCATCGGGATTAATGGCGATCGCATTCACCCAGTTATTATGTCCTGTAAGGGTGCGGACTAATTCTCCAGTATTAATATTCCATAGTTTGATTGTGCGATCGCGGCTAGCAGTAGCTAATGTTTGTCCATCTGGTGTAAATATTACACTGCTAACAACATTATCATGAGCGACAAATTGACTAATTAATTTACCAGTAGTCAAATTCCACAGCTTGATTACACCCTTATTGTCACCACTAGCCAAGGTTTGCCCATCAGGACTAAGGGCTAGGGTATAAATCAAATTATCAAAACGTACTAAAGTACCAAGTGGGCGCTGCTGTACCAAATCCCATATCCGAATCCCATCCAAACCTCCACTGATCAGAACTTTACTATCAGGAGACACTACTAAAGATAATACGTTACTGGTATGTCCAACAAAAGAGCGGCTAAATTTAAAATTTTTCAGGTTCCAGAGGTTAATCGTATTATCATCACTACAGCTAGCGAGGGTTTGCCCATCTGGTGAAACCACTAAAGATTCTACGGCTGTTTGGTGTGCTTTGTTAATATCCCCCAACTTTTTGCCATTTGCTGGGTTCCATAGGCGAATTACACCCTCGTTTTCTGCGCCTCCACTCACAAGAACTCTGCTATCTGGACTGAAAGCGAGGGATTTAACGGTTCCGTTATTTCCTCTGAGTGTGTAAAGTAGTTGGGCATTAGCAAAGCTGTTAGTAGTTTGGGAGTTTGGTATTACCTCAATGGCAGCATGAGCTTCATGAATATGAAACCCTTCCCCGATAGTCACTGGAAGGGCAACAGCTGCCATAAATGCCAGGATAATATACCGACGTAGAAAATTACCCCCACCTCTTCCCTCACTACTCACACTTTTTCCTCACTTTTATAGATACGGTTGCTCTAATCAATTTTGCAGAGTTATTAGTTAATAACTCTGCACTTTTTAAAGAGGTGGTTTTTTCTTAGAAACGCTTAACATAGGTAAAGGCGCAGTAGAAGAACGAGAGGGCAAATAATGTTGCACTACAGGTTCCTCTGGTAGAGGACGACGCTGTTGGAAACGCCACAACTTAAAAGCTAGCGCTATCCCTGTTGTTCCCAAACCAAAAGCTAACAACGACCAGCTATCATTCAATCCGCCAATCAGGGCATCTATAGCGCCCATCGTAATCAATACACTGATTAGTGGCTCTTTTCGGTAAGTTGACTTCAAAAAACGAGGTAATACAGCATTCATCACAGCTTGGTTGGTTCCAGTTCACCTTTTGTGTATATTTACCAAGAATACCTCACCCATAATTTGCCTTTCTCATCGAAGGCAGATACTAATTATAATTTTCTTTAGTAGGGGAGGAAATAGACTCATTAATCGCCTTGTATATATTAGGTATATATTAGTAGACTGTGGCGGAACTTTTGCTACCTTTAAGTATGGGATTTTACCCCTTGCCAAGTATTGTTAATTGACATAGTGGCTGGATTTTTGCCCTACTGTACTAGTTGCAAGTCTATAATATTTATATCACTAATAAATAGTTCGATTCCTCTCTTGCTTACATTCTAGGGCAAGAATTTACGAATAAGTCTAATTAAAGTATCTAGAGTGAAGTATTTGGCTATTAATTGTTAAAGTCAAAACCAACTGGTTATTCCAGCTGGTTGAAACTCTTTTAAGTACTAGCTTACAACTTCTACCTTGTGCTTGTTGGTGGCACTACTTCAGACCCAGCCATGATAGCACGCCCTGATTTGTTGTATATTCAATCACCAGCAGTAAACCGAAGCCAATCATTGCCGCTCGACCATTCAAGCGTTCAGCATATTCGTTAAAGCCAAACTTAGGCTCCTCTAGTTTAGGTGTAATTGTTGGTTGTGATTGTGTCATTTTTAAGAAACCTTTTTTCGGCGAACGGGACTTGATTTTAGACTTCGCAGCATCTGACTTTTTACGGTGGAAAAGCTCACTTCTATTCCTCTCTTCCTTTTAGGAGAGAGACTTTGAATTTTCCCCTTCCCCATCGAGAGGGAAGTTAGGGGGTTAGATTTTTCTTGGGCTTTTCCAGATAACGTGAAAAGTTAGGGTAGCTTAAAAGCTGATTGCAGTGCTTGAATGTCAAGATGATTTGATAAATTCAGCAAAAGCTTCCTGTAGGGAGCTATACAATCGCTCTTTTAATAAATTGTTACTATTCTTTATATATTGTATAAATACTGGGGCAATAGTCAAGGATAAGAGTTTGGGGCTACTCAGATTAAATTGAGAAACTTAGGACACAGATTAAATATCTCTAATACAGCTATCTGTAATAGATCAGTAGCAAGCTTGAAATTGGCAGGCTACAGTTAAACAAAAAAATTATCAGAGGCGATATATGGAAATTGGCGTTCCCAAGGAAAATAAAGATCAAGAATTTCGGGTAGGTTTAAGTCCTTCTAGTGTGCGGGTGCTGCGGGAAAATAATCATAGCATCTTTGTCGAGACGCAAGCGGGTAATGGTGCTGGATTTTCAGATGACGACTACAGAAGTGCTGGAGCCGAAATTGTCCCCACATCAGAAACGGCTTGGAATCGGGAATTGGTTGTTAAAGTCAAAGAGCCTCTGACATCTGAGTATAAATTTTTGCAGAAAGGGCAAATATTATTTACTTATTTACATTTAGCAGCCGATCGCAAATTGACAGAAAATTTAATTGATTGTGGCATAACTGCGATCGCCTACGAAACTGTAGAACAACCCGGTGCTAACAGATTACCCTTGCTCACCCCCATGAGCGTGATTGCCGGTCGGCTAGCAGTACAATTTGGGGCGAGATTCCTAGAGCGTCAGCAAGGTGGTAGAGGTGTGCTTTTGGGCGGTGTCCCTGGAGTCCAACCAGGCAAAGTAGTAATTTTAGGTGGCGGCGTTGTCGGCACAGAAGCAGCTAAAATTGCTGTAGGCGTGGGTGCTAGCGTCCAGATTTTAGATGTGAGTGTCGATCGCTTATCTTATTTAGAAACCTTGTTTGGCTCTAGAGTCGAATTGGTTTACAGCAATTCTGCTCATATTGAAGCTGCGGTTAAAGAAGCCGATTTGCTTATCGGTGCAGTTTTAGTGTTAGGACGGAGAGCGCCAATACTAGTATCCCGCGAATTGGTGAAACAAATGCGTCCTGGTTCTGTAATAGTTGATGTAGCCGTTGACCAAGGCGGTTGCATAGAAACCTTACACCCTACATCCCACACAAATCCTGTGTATGTTGAAGAGGGTGTGGTGCATTATGGCGTTCCCAATATGCCAGGAGCAGTACCTTGGACAGCAACTCAAGCACTCAATAATAGTACATTACCTTATGTTGTGCAGTTGGCGAATTTGGGAATTTTGGCACTGGAAGTTAATCCAGCATTAGCTAAGGGTGTAAACGTGCAGAACCATCGCTTAGTACATCCTGCTGTGCAAGAGGTTTTCCCTGATTTGGTAAGTTAAGGTGTGCAAGGTATAGCGATCGCTTATTTTAATAGAGATAGCGATCGTAATTAGACTAATTTCTTTGCCAAATGCGCGGCGGGGTAGGTGTACAAAATGAGAAGCGGCAAAAAAACCTGTAAGCTCCATCTATACAAGAGTTTCAGGGCAATTATCCCTTTAAACCCTCCGCGCACCTTATCAGGACTGCTTTTCAGCGATTTACATCTTGTGCTTTTACGATTCCCTGTGTTATGATTCACTCATTCGCGCAACTGAACCTTGAAAACCAAATACAGCAGTGCTTTCAGACCCCAGCTAATTGCAATTAACTTAAATCCCTATTAGGGATTGAAACCCATATCTATATAGTATATATAATCTTCTCCCCAAATTGCAATTAACTTAAATCCCTATTAGGGATTGAAACTTGATGGTACTCCTATCACTATTGAAAATGTACTAGAATTGCAATTAACTTAAATCCCTATTAGGGATTGAAACCTTGTCAAAATCATCATTACAAGTGTCATATTTGAAATTGCAATTAACTTAAATCCCTATTAGGGATTGAAACCAGAACGCCCCGAAGCATTAGAAAATCTTATGATTAATTGCAATTAACTTAAATCCCTATTAGGGATTGAAACACAGCTGATCGCGTGCTGGGATATTCCAAAGGCGGTAAAAAATTGCAATTAACTTAAATCCCTATTAGGGATTGAAACAGTACATTTCCTGCAATTGGAGCGCTCATAATAAATTGCAATTAACTTAAATCCCTATTAGGGATTGAAACGTCGATCGTACCAACAATACCAGGAGCCTGTGTAAAAAATTGCAATTAACTTAAATCCCTATTAGGGATTGAAACGCCAGGGCTAACTCTACTCGCTGTAGCTCGTGAAAATTGCAATTAACTTAAATCCCTATTAGGGATTGAAACAGAATACAATCCATAAAGCTCAACTTCACCTAAAAATTGCAATTAACTTAAATCCCTATTAGGGATTGAAACTTTAAAAAGTTTGGATTTGGCGATCGTCTTTCGTATTGCAATTAACTTAAATCCCTATTAGGGATTGAAACGTAACCTTCGTAACGCTGTATACCTTCTCGAAGAGAAATACGGAATTGCAATTAACTTAAATCCCTATTAGGGATTGAAACAGGCTTATCCCCATATATAAGCCACTTTGCATCAATTGCAATTAACTTAAATCCCTATTAGGGATTGAAACGAGGCAGCATTAGATACCACGATGTCAAGTGTAGACAATTGCAATTAACTTAAATCCCTATTAGGGATTGAAACAAGAACTATTGATGAACCCTATACGCTAGCTTGCAGAATTGCAATTAACTTAAATCCCTATTAGGGATTGAAACCTAAAGATACTCTTGGATATCCCAAAAAACTGTTAATTGCAATTAACTTAAATCCCTATTAGGGATTGAAACGCACCTTAATGGGTGATTAAATCTGTGTCGCTGCATTGCAATTAACTTAAATCCCTATTAGGGATTGAAACCAATTCAGCCGCCACAGATGTAGGTGGCTCTTTCAAGATTGCAATTAACTTAAATCCCTATTAGGGATTGAAACGTCTCAAGCCGCATGTACTATATGAATAGTACAAAATTTATTGCAATTAACTTAAATCCCTATTAGGGATTGAAACTCGAAAAGGGAAAGCCATCATTGCGATCGCTAACTTTATTTACGTAAAAATAATAATTTTAATTATCATTTATCTATGTCAAAATTGCTCTAATTGACATAATTTTTGTGGTAAAATACATTTTTAAAGCATTACCAAACGACCTTCTGGTTCTTCCTCTAGTTCATAACCATTAGCCAATTTTTCAATAGCTTGGTCAATCATTGCTAAACCTTGATCTACCTTTTCAACTAAACTTAACTGTCCTCGGAGTTCGGCAGCACCAACGAAACCTTTAGCATACCAAGTCATGTGCTTACGGGCTTGACGGACACCGCGATCGCCTTTATATTCCCATAAGGCTTGTAAATGATCTCTTGCACATTCCAAGCGCCCAATCGGGGTTGGTGTCGGTAACATCTCTCCAGTTTTTAGGAAGTGATCAATTTCTCCCACCAAAAACGGATAACCCAAAGTTCCACGGGAACACATCACGCCATCAGCGCCAGTTTGTTCTAAACATTTCACCGCCGCTTCAACAGAAAAAATATCTCCATTCCCAATGACTGGGATAGAAAGCACTTCTTTTACACGAGTAATCCATTCCCAGCGAGCATTGCCATTGTATCCTTGAGCGCGGGTGCGTCCGTGTACTGTAATCATTTTTGCCCCGGCATCTTCCATCCGCTTGGCAAAGTCGAGAATAGTAATTTCGTTGTCATTCCAGCCAATACGGGTTTTTACTGTCACAGGGACATCAACAGCTTTTACCACTTCTCGCACAATTGCTTCTGCTACTTCTGGTTGTCGCAACAACGAAGAACCGCCACCATTTTTAGTAATTTTATTAACGGGACAACCCATATTAATATCAACAGTATCAGCACCTTCGGCAACTGCTTTTATTGCTGCTTCTGCCAAGAAATCTGGACGACAATCAAATAGTTGAACACTAATTGGGCGCTCATTTGGGTCTACCTCCATAATTTTGGGTAACTGCTTGACATAATGTAACCCTGTAGCATTCACCATTTCGGTATACATCATCGAATCTGGCGCATAACGACGCACAAGACGGCGAAACACCATATCTGTCACCCCAGATAGAGGCGACTGGAGAACGCGACTTTTTACCTCAAAGGAGCCAATTTTAAGGGGTTGGGAAAGTCTAGCTTGGAGAATCGGAGAGAGCGAAATCATACAAAAAATAAAAAATTAATAGGAATGGAAAATAACAGAAATATTTAGAGGTATCTGCGATCGCTGCTAATTGTAGGTTAGGAACAAGAATTAAATAACATACAATTTATGTCCCTAGCTTACCTCACCCTCAATCCCTCTCCGATATATTGGAGAGGGTAGCTAGATAATTGATCAAGTTTTGCATTTTATTTAATCCACGTTCCTTACGCATCCTGACTTGGAGGCTGTTTTTGCATTTCTTGCTGAATCTCTTCTAGGCTCAAACCTAGCTCTTTTGCTGTTTCCTCAAAGCTCAACCCCAGTCTCAACAACAAAGGTATCATTCTAAACTTTTCTTCACGCGCTCCTTCTTGCTTACCTTCTTGCTTACCTTCTTGCTTACCTTCTTGCTTGCCTTCTTGATAAACTCGTGTTTGTTTCAAATCACTTAACCCAAACATACCTTCAATCTCCTCTCGACTCATTGCCGGAAACTTGTAAACTAAAATTGTCTCTATTAATTCTAGTAACTGCCGCCGTTGTGGTTCAATGTTGATTTCTTGCTGAGTTCTGTCTATTAACTGCTTAGCAGATGTAATTGCTGTCTGATCTTCATCGACCACTAATTTCATCGTAGCAATTCCAACTGGCAATGATGCAGTTTCACCTAATTCATTAAGATAAATGCGACTGATGCGCTGACTGGTGAAAAATTCACTGTAATTCCTGATATCTGCTACATCTAAACTGCGATTGGGATAGATAACTACTCCTCGCCAAGAATTTTTAGGTTTATTTTGGCGTAAGTATAAATAAATTTCTGAAAATAAGCGAGAATAAATTTCTGTGTCGGTTTGAAACTGGACTTCAACAAAGTAAATCGGATTTTCTTCCCCTTGTGTTGGCAGAAAAACTCCATCTATGCGGAATGCAGTTTGCTTGATTTCAATTGAGGAGAATTTATAAGCCTCTGCCGTTTGAGGTGGATTGCCAATTAATTCAAAAAAAATGCCAGGAAGTTCTTGAAAAAGGCGATAAAAAATGCTGTCAGTTTTCACGCTTGATGTATTGCAGTGATTTAAACCGTTAGATTTTACCGTAAAATAGCGAGTAACAGATTTTGCTTAATTAGACTTAAGAAAATGGAGGGCGATTTCAGTTATATATATGTTATCTCAATTTATAGATAGTTTACTACGCCACTCTTTCAATACAAAACTAGACCACAGTAAAAAACCTATCAGGAACAGTCCCATAACTCCATCCAGCCAAATTAGGCTATGCATTTTCAAAGACATGGGAGCAACCATCGAGAAGAGATAATGGACTGGACTGGAGATACTAGTGATTGAGTATAAAATTAATAAAAAGTACGCCGACCAAAACATGCTTTTGGTGTAAAACCAATATCCCAATAATCCAACTGGAGTCATCACAATCACAGTACTAATTACTCCAACAGAAGTGAACCACGCCGGTCCAGGATATCTACTCAAAAATAATGCATTATCTATGTAGTGTAGCCAAGTAGAAATGAGGTTGAGTGTTATGACAACTAGCAGAATGGTCTGGCGAAACCTAGAAGTATTCATCATGATGTAAATATGCAATTAAAATGCGTAATAGCTTATTAAGCCGACTGCGAGAAACAATCGGCTTAACAAATTGATGATAATTTAGTTGCAATTTAGCCGTGAGTTGCACCTTGAGGAGGACGCGAAACAACTTTTTTGGCTAAACCCAAAGTCTGTAAAACTAGGATGCTCCACCAAGTAACATCAATCTCCCACCAAGAAAACCCAGATTTTGCCATGTGGGGATAAGTATGATGGTTGTTGTGCCATCCTTCTCCATAGGTGACGATGGATACCCACCAAAGATTACGAGCGCCATCATTAGCATCAAAGGTGCGATAACCCCACAGGTGTGATGCTGAGTTCACAAACCAGGTTGAGTGCCAAAGCAAGACACATCTGAGAAATACTCCGTAGAATACGAAAGGCCATCCTCCTAAGGCATATAGCAGCAGCCCGAAGGGTATTTGCAATAGCAAGAAGTAGCGATCTAACCAGCAATAATAGGGTTGTCTTGCTAGATCGGGGGCATATTTTTTATAGGTGTCATAGTCAAAAAATTCTGGGCGCGGGTAGAAAATCCATAATATATGGCTCCACCAAAAGCCTCTTTGGGCAGAGTAGGGGTCTAAATTGATATCTTCTGTGTGGGCGTGATGCTGGCGGTGTCCACCTACCCAAAAAATTGGCCCACCTTGTAAAGCCAAGGCTCCAATCAGGGCGATCGCATACTCTAACCACTTAGGAACTTGGAAACTCCTATGGCTCAGTAGTCGGTGATATCCCAAGCAAATACCAATGCTGCCGAATAACCAGTGCAGAAACACTAACAAACCTAATGCTGACCAGGAGAAAAACCAAGGAGACAGAAGTGCTAAGGCATGAAATGTAGCAAAAAATACTACATTCGTCCAACTGAGTTGAGGTGAGTTGCCTCTCTCAGGGGCGATCGCCCCAAAATTTGCGGTCATAAAAATTCCTGTTGATGGATGATGAAGTAATTTGCCTTTTCTTGGGCATAATCCCATTAGGATTTACCCACCCCGTACACCATTTCGTTACAGTCAGCCACGCGCGGTCTTGGGGGTTTCCCCATTAGCGACTGGCGTTAGCGACAAAGGAGCGTCACCGCTAGGGTAGAGTAAAGCAAGTCTCACTTACATTTGTTATGCTAGCAGAACTCTGATATCCGTGCAAGTGCCACTTGCATTTTTGTATGTCATCTCAACTCATTTCAACTCGTCAACGCCTGATTCAAGCTGCACTTGAGTTGTTTTCTGCTCACGGAGTCAGCGCTACCACAACCCGCCAAATTGCTGAAAAAGCCGAAGTCAACGAAGTGACTCTATTTCGGAATTTTGGCAATAAGCATGGACTGCTTTTGGCTGTGCTGGAAGAGTCGGCAGCTTTTAAGGATTTAGGTGAGTCGCTGGTGCGGCGGGCTACGCCTCCCGGCAATGTCTACCAAGCTCTTAAAGATTATGCAAGTGATAGCTTACATGCATTAGAACGAGTGCCAGAGTTCGTCCGGTCTGTGGTGGGTGAAGCCGACCAATTCCCGGCAGAAAATCGCCGCGCACTAGGCAGGGGAGTAACAGAGGCAAACCGCTATGTAGCGCAGTATTTAGCTACTGTAATCCAGCAAGGCCACTTAAATACCTATTTACCGGCAGAAAAATTAGCCAGTTTGCTGAATGGGATGATCTTGGGATATGCCGTAATTGAGTTCACCAGCGAATTTCACGAACTTTGGGAGGATCGGGATGATTTTCTGGAAAATTTGGTGGAGTTGTTTTTACATGGAGCGATGTCATCTTCAGCAGAATCAGCCATAAACTCTTTACAAAGAGGGTTTATTACCACAGAAGTAGCTGATTTGCCTGCTAGTTTAGTTCACGAAATTCTGCAACAAGCAAGAATTTCGGGAGTACGAGATTATGCCTTGGCTTATGTGTTATTTGGGGCTGGATTATCCGCTACAGAAATAATCAGCTTGGAGCGAGCGCACCAAATCTACGATACTCAAGGACACTTCCTACAAATCACAATTCCCGGATTTGTCCGTCAAGTACCTGTGAATCAGTGGATTCTGGGCAAACGTTACGGTTCTTTCACTAATAATCCTTTAATCAAATGGCTCAAAAGCCGTAAAGATGTTCAAACAGCCATGTTTTTGAATGAAACAGGCACACCCATCTCAGAATCAGAGCTTCAGATACGTTGGCAAATATGGAGTGATGGGCTGTTAACTCCCCAAGGACAAACGCCAGCTATAGCACAAGCACAACAAACTTGGCGTGTAGAAATGTTAATGCGGGGGATCAGCTTGGAAAACCTGATTATTTTAACAGGTTGCGATCGCACCCAATTACAACCATATCTCCGCCGAGCCAAAGAAAAAGCCGCCCTAGAGCAAGCCACCCGTTTGGATCATAAGCCAGGATAGGGAGTGGGGAGATAACGGGAATAACGGGACTTAAACAAAACTGAAGAATAAAAGCTAACCCTCAATCCAACAAATATTGAGATTATGAATCCCTGGTTGTCTCCAGAGTGAGCCAAACCCAACTTACAATATTGGCGATCGCCCGTTCACTATTTCAGCCATTGCGATCATACTAAGTTAAGCTAAAACTAATGTGAAATATAGCACCATGAGGGTTTAATCATGTTAAGTGGCATTAAACAGCAAGTGGTCGTTGGCAAGGATGGCAAAATCGAGATTCAAACGTCTGATTTAGCCGAAGGAACTGTTGTTGAAGTGATTGTTTTGGTTGAACAAGATGTTGTTGAGACAAATGCTAACCAATCTATTCAACAAGATGTGACAGAGTATTTGCTGTCTACTGAAGCCAATCGTTACCACTTGATGACCGCTATTCAAAACATTGAAACAAAGACCAACTTGGTCAGTTTTACGCCTGAGGAATGGAATGAAGAATATAACGATCGCTCTTTAATTCATAAGGTATTGTTCTAGCTGTGTGAGGCGGCGATCGCCCCACTGACGCAAAATTGCCCACTGAAACAGTTCAGTTTTAATTCATACAACTTATAATTTATACCCAGAATCAGCAACACTCCAGCATGATGCAGTTAAACATTAGGGTAAAACAACAGAGGTTTCTTTGCCATTGTTGTTTACACCATTCAAGATTGTAGTTGTACTGCGTTTTAGTCGTGCCATAAAATGCGCTCCTGAAGGAAGTTATAGAGGATTACTAGATGTACTCTAGCCAATGCAACCCTAAACTTCTCTGAGAAATAATTCGGAAAAATTAAAGCAAATTAAGATCCACCTAATTATTTTTAGTGGATTGTACCGAAAGATTTATTAAAATTGTCAAAAAAGTTACATTAAATAAGCAACAGATACCTCCAAGTCATGTAGAGGTACTTTTAAATTGTGTCGGAGTACTTCCAAGTCATGTTGAAGTACTTCTAAGTCATATTGAAGTACTTCTAAGTCATGTTGAAGTACTTTTAAGTCATGTTGAAGTACTTCTAAGTCATGTTGAAGTACTTCTAAGTCATGTTGAAGTACTTCTAAGTCATGTTGGAGTATTATAGATGATGGGTTTCCTTAGCTCAATCCAACTTACGGCAAAGGCGATCGCGCACAAAAGTATTATAAATATAATTCAACTATAGGAGTCCTATTTGATTGCGTGAAAAAACTCAGCTTTACCTTAATCTTCTAGAATCCTTTTTTACTAGACATTGAACGCCTGAGAGGACTGGCACATAAGTCTTGGAATTAACATTCAAATTTCCAGGTGCAAGAGAAAATAGCCATCAGCATCTCAATATCTTAACTCCCTCGCTATTTGAATGATTTGAGGCTCTATTGTATTCCAAGCTAAATTGACTCGGTGCCTCTGAAGTATAAACTGAACTATGCAAAAAATTATACCAATAATTCCCACAATAATTCCGATAGTAGTCCAGATTGGAGAATGTGAATAATCTCCAGATACAACCCTAGCAATTACCGAAATAATCAGTATTACTATAAAGGATATAAGCCACAAAGGTGATAATAATCTAAATACCCCAAGAGATTCAAAAAATGATCTAGGCGTATCCAGCCAGTACCATTTTTCAGCATCATGATTGACAAAAATTAGCCAGTTGCTTTTTTCACTTTCAGTATATCCAAAAATTCCTGACACACGTTGCCCATCTCGAACTCGAATTTTCTCTCTTTTTATAGTCATCTCAGCTTCATCTCCATTGTTTTTTTGAATGGATAGCTCTATAATTGTCTCGATCGTGGAAGTTGTATATTCTCCTCCACTAACATGAGTTTTCGTATACTTCTGAACCCCTATTGCGAGTCCAGAATACACGCCCCAATTAATCGTTTGTTTATTTACAGTGACTGGCTCAAACATCTGCCTTTCCTTAGAAATAACTAAGTACTACATTGAACTCTATATAAAAAATATACCATCGCTATAGAGGCAGGGAGCAGGGGGAGGGAAAATGGAGCCGGAGCCGAGGTAAGGCGAAGGGATGCCCAAATTAATTCAACGGCTCCATAATGGCTCTTAAACCATTGGTATAGAGTGTTTTGAGCATTTTTTTAGCGTTATATTCACTGCTAAATACTCCTGCTTGCATAACTTTTTGACCTTGCCAAACTGTGGGAAACGCACCAGGAGCAAGGAATCGCACTAAATCTTCATCTTTATTAGTTGCTAATGGCACTACTACGCGATAACGGACAGCAAATTGTCTTGCATTATCGCCATCTGGAATACTTGCAGAACTTGTTTGGATGTTGTGAGTATTATTAATAGGGATATTGCGATCTGGAAGTGGTAAAAGTGCCGAAGCTGATGAGGCAGAAGTTTGTTGTATTGGTAACGGCTGCTGTGTTTGATCCGTCATACTTGAGACTTGTGGCTGTGCAACTGAATTGGATGGGTACTCAGGAGCAGTAAACTCAATCGTCTGAGGCTGAATTTGCACATAATTCAATTGTGCTGGGCTAGGAGTTGCAACTCTTGAAGTGTTAGTTGATATTTGTCTAGCCGACAAGCTGCTAGGAGTAGGAAAACTGGCAACTTTAGAGGTGGCTTGCTGTTGGTTGGCTGGCAACAATGGCAGCAATTGACTGTTTAATTGTTTAGGAACAGGCTTATTTGCTGAAATGCTGTTGCTGGTTTGCCTATTAGTACTTTCAGAGATTTCGGGAGCCGAGAAGGTAATTTCCCCGGTTGGTGGTATTTCTGGTAACACATTGTTAGCAACAGGTTGAGAATTTGGACTTGCAAGTGCTGTTGTAGCGTTGATATCTACCTTACCAGTGATGCGATCGCTCACAAGGTTGTTACCATGAGCAGAAATCACCTGTTTAGCAGCGCTGGCGTTAATATCGTAGCGGGCATTATTTTGAAATTGATTACCCCCAGGTTCGGATGCACTACCTAAATCTGGCATTGCTTGAGCGATCGCAACTAAACCATCTTCTTTATTATCTTGAATAATATTATTCCGCAAAATCGGGCGGGCATTTGCTTGCACCACAATTCCCGATCTATTGTGTTGAATTTGATTACCTATGACTACAGGAGCGGCATTTTGGGCAATATTGATGCCAAAACCCGTTTCGTGAAAGACATTTTCTTTCACTTGCGGACTGGAGTTACCAGCAATTGTCATGCCATTGGCTCCATTGCGATCAAAATAATTCTTACTAATGGTAGGTGCAGCATTACCACAGACAGAAATCCCATCTTGAGTACTACCAGTAAATGTATTTTCTGCGATTACCGGATTACTTGATTCAACCCATAAACCGTAACCACGGCGGTTTGGGTTCGTCACCGTCACCCCAGTAAGCAAGGTTTGGTTTGCTCCAACAATTGTGACATTTTGACCGGCAAAGGTCCGACTCAGGTAATCACCACCTCCTTGAATTACAATATCCTTACCTTGATTGCTAGGGTTGCCTTGAATTGAAACACCCGGTTTCAATATTAAGGGAAATTCTTCTCCTGTCTCGGCGCTATAAGTGCCAGTGGAGAGCATAATTATAGTGTTGGCCTTAGCTAATCGTAAAGCTTGGGTAATAGTTTTTACAGGAGCGGATTCGCTGCCATTGCCTGTGTCATCTCCACCATTTGGGTTGACAAACAGCGCCTTGTTAACCTGAGAATTTGTTTTCTCAATCAGACGCGCCGAATTTGGTGTCGATGGCATCTGAGCTATGGCGCTACCCAGGAACGGCATACTTGCCGCTCCCATGCCTACGGTAAAAGATAATACTGAAAAAATAAAAAATAAAAGCCTTGCTGATTTCAGAACCTTCAGCTTTGCAAGCATAACATCTACCCTATGGTACTTAGGAAACACATGATGGTGAATCATATTTAACACAACTCCTTGGAAGTAACCATAAATTCTGATACTCTCTAAGAGTATTATGTCGATAATATTACTCACATATTCAGCGAGTGGCAATTTTTAAGACCAGGTAATAAATGATATTGTGTCTGTTCAGCAATACCTTGTCCTAAAGGACACGCTACGCCAATGCCAAATTACCCTGACTCTAAAATTTGTTGACCATCAGTGAGGCGATATATACTATGAACTTTAATAATTGGCTCAGATGAGATTTTGGGCGAGAAAGCGCTCTATTTCAAAGTTAAAATTTACTTTATAAATGCTCTGTAAATAGTATCCATGCAGTCTTAAATTTAATTTGCCCCGTCAGGGATTTTCTAGTGTATCCGCTCTAGCTAGTTTTTTGTAAGCTTGTCGTTTACCCTAAAATACTTGACTAACCTTAGTGTGAAACTGTAGCCTCAAACTACCCTTATCACTGCCTATAGGAAAATGGGATGATTTGGCGTAACTCTCACTACTAGGTTACTTTCCGTATATTCTGCAAAAATTGAGTAAAAAAAAGCAAATTAATTAACTTATGGTTACTAGGATATATGATAATTCACATTCCGATGAAAGCACTAACGGGGTTGTTGTAATGGTCGAGCCATACAGCCAAAAAGAGCAGATACAACAAGTTGTCTACCGCATTTTAGATGCCAATTTAGATCGCGCTCGTGAGGGCTTGCGAATTATCGAGGAATGGTGTCGGTTTGGGTTGAATAATGCCCAGTTGGCTCTTGAATGCAAGCGCCTGCGACAAGACGTTGCTAAATGGCATACCCCGGAATTGCGGGCGGCGCGAGATACACCAGGCGATCCTGGGACTGAGTTAACCCATCCTCAAGAAGAACAACGAGCTAGTATCAAATCGGTGTTGCAAGCTAATTTTTGCCGGATAGAAGAAGCATTGCGGGTGTTGGAAGAATACGGCAAGCTTTATCACCCAACTATGGCTAAAGCTTGCAAGCAGATGCGCTATCAGGTTTATACCCTAGAAAGTAGTTTAATGGGTCATCAGCGCCATCAATTGTTATGGCGATCGCGTTTGTATCTTGTTACTTCCCCACATGAAACTTTGTTGAACAACGTCGAAGCTGCACTCAAGGGTGGATTAACGCTTTTACAATACCGCGACAAAACTGCCGATGATTCTTTGCGTCTGGAACAAGCCAGAAAACTCCGGCAGTTATGCCATATCTACGGTGCTTTGTTCATTGTTAACGATCGCGTGGATGTAGCTTTAGCTGTCGATGCTGATGGGGTGCATTTGGGACAACAAGATATGCCTATTACTGTTGCTCGGCAATTACTCGGTTCGCAGCGTCTGATAGGTCTTTCTACCACAAATAAAGAAGAAATGCAAGCAGCAATTGCTGAAGGTGTAGATTACATTGGCGTGGGGCCAGTTTATGAAACTCCCACGAAACTAGGTAAGGTTGCAACAGGCTTAGAATATGTCAGCTATGCTGCCAAAAATTGCTCAATTCCCTGGTTTGCCATTGGAGGAATAGATGCCAATAATATCAATGATGTGATCGATGCTGGAGCCGAACGTGTAGCAGTGGTGCGATCGCTCATGCAAGCCGAACAGCCTACTTTAGTAACACAATATTTGCTCTCCCAACTCAATCGCATTAAACCAGAAGTTTAAAAGAGTCATTTGTCATTTGTCCAAAGTAAGTAACCAATACCTAATACCCGATTCCCCACCCCACATATTATGTCTAATGAGATAACGGTTCAGGTAAATGGGGAAACCCATAGCTGTTCGTTTCAAACTTCTTTACCCGATTTGATCCAACAGTTGGGTTTTAACCCCCGCTTAGTGGCTGTAGAGTACAATGGCGAAATTTTACATCGCCAGTTTTGGCCCCAAACAAAAGTGCAACCAGGCGATCGCTTAGAAGTGGTAACTATTGTTGGTGGTGGTTAGTTGATTTAACTCAGCAGTTCAGTTAAGCCTAAAACTATACTTCCGACTTCCGACTTCTTTAATTCATTTTGCAAAACCGCGTTTCATCCCCCTGATTTGTAAAGCGACCGATGAAGAGTTCTACGCTTGGCTAATTCTTTACCTTTGCGGCCAAGCTGCTCACGTAATTGCTGGTCTTTGCACAACCGATTAAAAGCTTGAAATACTTCATAACCAGAATTGGGATTAACCAGTATCCCATTTTCTTCATCCTGAACTGTATCTAGAACACCGCCTAAGCGAGGGGCAATTACAGGCTTACCGAAGTAACTTGCTTCTAAATAAACCATACCAAAACCTTCCATGCTATTAGCTTTATTATCCAATAAAGTCAGCATGGCAAATATATCACAAGCAGCATAATAACCAGCTAATTCTCGCTCAGGCACATATCCGGCAAAGTGGACGCGCTTATCTACCCGCAAACGATGCGCCAAAGATTTCAATTCCGATTCACTTGGCCCTTGACCACAGATTATATAGTGGACATCCACCCCAAAAGTTAACAATAGTGGGATGTTATCAATTACTCGGTCGAAACCTTTATGTTTTACTAGCCTTCCTACCGAGAGAATAACTATTGCTGATTCGGGAATGTTGTAAGCCTGACGCACGCGAACCCGTAAATCATCAAGGCTACTGGGACTCTCTACATTATTACCAAATTTTTCTGGTCTGATGACTGGGTTAATAACGTGGATAGGAGTATCTAGTCGCAAAGCAGTTCTGAGATAGTCTCTTGTATAAGAACTGTTACAAACAATACCTTCGGCTCTATGAAGTGTTAATTTAAATAGCGATCGCAGCACGGGATTGTGTAAAGTACAATAAAGATCGTTACCGTGCAGATAGATAAAAAATCGAATCGGTAAGAAATAACTCAATAGCAACAGCGAAGGGAAATCATAGCCGTGGCCCCACTCTATATAACGGTAGTGATAGCGAAAATAAAGTCTGATTGCTACCACAAATGAGCAGACGATATTCACCCAAGGCTTGAGGATACTTCCCACAAAGCCACTACGCCAGTATCTAGGATAAAACCAGCGATATACGGGAAACTGTTGACCTCGATCAAATACTTTGTCTCCTGAGCAACTAGCCGCCAGCACAATTACTCGTTCTGGATCTTGGAGACAGCGATTATAGATATATTCCCCAATTACAGCTTCTTTCGGCAAGAAAATCCGGGATATGACTAAGATATCTGGGTATGCAGCTTTGTCTTTGATTTCGGCTGTTAGTTGAGAAATATGTTCCATAATAAAGCTGATAACTAAAATCAAATAATTTTGAATTTATTTACAATTAGGATTATTTTCAAAGCCTTAATTCTTATTTTATTTCTTTTAAAACGAATGTGGTAGACCAATTTGCAGCTTACTTTACAAGATTAGCCAGAAAGATTATTTTTTTATTGTGTTGATTTTATCGAACAGAATACATGCGTCAGTCGGCACAATTGAGTTGGGTATTCTGTGCGACTGGCGGATAAAGAATTGGGTTTAAGACCCCCAGAAATCAATCGTTTTGGTAAGCAGGGGGAGCAGGGGGAGCAGGGGGAGCAGGGGGAGAAGAAATCGGATAGTCGTATTGGATACAGGAATTGAGTAATTTAATTTTTGTCAGTCGCTGATAAGTAAGTGGGCGCAAATAATCATCACTGGCTCGTAAGCTAAAAAACATCTAATTTCTATAACCTTTATTAAATATAACTCTTGTGGGGTGGGCAGGAAAGCCCGCCCAGGTTATGCAAGTTTATTTGTGGAACAGCTTAGTTGCGCTGTCTTGCGCTTTAGCGCGACTACGAGCCAAATACAAAGATTTTAGTTTTCGTTATATAGTTTGTTTTATCTTGCCTACCTACTTAGCGCAGCGTCTCGTAGAGAGGAACGAGCGTCTTGATTGCTGACCAAAGCAACGGAAACGTCTTTGGCTTTGCTTCTGAATTGAGAATAGCGGAATTAAAAATTAAAGCATCTGTATAATTCCAAACTGTAGCCTGAAAGTGGTAGTCAAAAACGTAGCAACAATAACCCAATCGCAAACTTCTGTAATTGTGAACATATCTTAAGGTACGGTTCCCCAGCCGAGAAATCCCCCCTGCGATCGCTGCCTAGCCAACAGAAGACGCGGTAAATTGAATATGTAGCCAATACTTGTGTATGCTACGTGAATGCTACAAAGCAAGCTTTTACGGGCTGGCGTTAGCGACAGATTGAGACACTCCTACCAGCATAGGGAGAAATCATAAATAATTCACTTTTCCAAGCGATAGTATTATGGGTAAAAAACTACAACAAGCCATCAAACCACTGTTAAAAAGCTTCTTAGCGCTAGGACTGGTGTTAACTTTGGTTTTTAGCCACGCCGATGGAGCATTAGCGGCCCGTAGTGGTGGGCGAATCGGTGGTGGTTCCTTTAGAGTACCTTCGAGCCGCACCTATACACCGCGCACATACTCACCTACTGGCGGGGGTGGATACTATCCTGGGGGTGGTTTTGGTGGTGGTTTTGGCTTTCCCTTCCTACTTCCTTTGTGGGGTATTGGGGGAGGATTTGGTGGTCTATTTAGTATCTTAATTTTCTTTGCGATCGCTAATTTCATATTGCAAACTTTCCGCCGCGTCTCTGGCGGTGAAACTCAAGAAGCAGATTACAGCAGTAACTCTCCGGTTTCTGTAACTCGTTTGCAAGTAGGTTTGTTAGCTCAAGCCCGGGAATTGCAAAATGAACTCAACCACATCGCTGAAACTGCTGATACTAACACACCAGAAGGGAGAGCAGAAGTTTTACAAGAAGCCAGCCTAGCTTTACTGCGCCATCCCGAATACTTTGTATATGCAGGTGGTGGTACTCAACAAGCCAGTTTAAATTCAGCTGAAAGTCAGTTTAATCGCCTGTCACTGGCAGAACGCAGCAAGTTTAGCGAAGAAACTATTTCTAACGTCAACAACCAGCTAAAAGCAGCCCTTGCCAAAGATGCTTTACCTCCGGGTGGTGAACTCGACAACCCCACCCGCCTATTTACCGAAGGCCCTGGAGAATACATTATCGTCACCTTGCTAGCGGCGACATTAGGTAAGTTTGAAATCCCCACAGCGATTAACAGTGCTGATGATTTGCGTCAAGCTTTGCGCCAAATTGGTAGTATCCCCAGTGAGAAACTTCTGGCAATTGAAGTTCTTTGGACTCCGCAAGCTGAAAATGATACCCTGACATCTGATGATGTACTGGCAAATTATCCTGATTTGAGACTTGTTTAATCTTAGGACTAATCAAGCGACTCTGATATGAGTTACCCTTTGAGAGCATAACTAAAAAACCGTTTGTCAATGACAAGCGGTTTTTTGTATAACTTAGAGATACCGTGGCTTACGCACTGAAAACTGAAACCTAGCTCCCCCCCAAAAAGTAAATAACCCTAAAAGCCTTCTATTTAAGGGTATTGGGGTATCTATTATGGGTAAGTCCTATATATTTGAGAATTTTAGAAAAATTATTCTTAAGTCTTGACTTTGGTAGTATTATCAAAGTGCATTATACGTAAAGCGTTATCTTATGCCTAGTGTTGAAGCCGACGAAAACCGAGAGCATCGCATTAAAACAGAGATCATTGTAGATGCTGAAGATAAAGAAGACCGGGCTATGGGTTGGTACTATTACCTCGAAGAGGCTCTGAATTTTCCCTTTATGGCTAAATGGACTAAGAAGGGACGCAAATCAGGTTCTAGCGAGGAGAAACAAGTGGAAGTGCTGGGAATGGCCCCAGATGATGAGTGCTTAAAAGATATGCTTGTAGAAGTGGCTTACATTAATGGTAAGGATGATGATGTATATTCTGCAAAGTTATCTGAAATAATAGCCATTGATACTGACAGCGAAACTCAAGAAGCGATCGCAGACTGGCTCTATTGGGTTGCTAGAGGATATAAATTTTAAATTCTAGGATAAATAGCGAATGACGCGGCAGGGATTGCCAGCAGCGACAACATTCTCAGGTATATTTTTAACTACTACACTGCCAGCACCAATGGTTGTATTATCACCAATAGTTACACCTGGACAAATAATTGCACTGCCACCAATCCAGACATTGTTACCAATGTTAATTGGGGCAGCTAATTCTCTCCCAGAAAGACGAATTTCTGGCTCTGTTGGGTGATAAGCAGTATAAATTTGCACATAAGGAGCGCACAAGACATTTTCACCAATATGAACTGTATTGCAGTCTAAAATTACACAGCCATAGTTCATATAGAATCTGTCGCCAGCAAAAATATTACTGCCATAATCACAGTGAAAGGGTGGCACAATTGATGTTTTGTCACCGATTTTTCCAAATAATTCTTGCAAAATTTTCTGCCGTTGCTCTTGCTGTTCTTCGCTTGTAGAATTATAACTTCGCAACAGACGACTAGCTCGCTTATTTTCGGCAGCCAATTCTGGATCATCTGCTAGATATAATTCGCCTGCGAGCATTTTCTGTTTTTCGCTTTTTTCCATGACTTATGTAGCTTCTTAGTTGTGTGTGATATACCTTCGTAGCGGCTAGAGTCATTAACTAAATATGGCATAAGTAGCTTTTCCCTGCCTTTTAGCTCGGTACATAGCAATATCAGCATCTCGCAGCAGAGTTGCAGGTTCCTCATAATTAGTAAAATTCCAAGTAATACCAATGCTAGCTGTAGTAGATAATTGATATCCATTCAGGTTAAGTGGCAATCTTAAGGAGTCTTGAATCCGTTTGGCAATATTGGTAGCGTCGGTAATATCTTTAATATCCTCCAAAAGAACTGTAAACTCATCACCACCAAAGCGTGCTACAGTATCGCCACCGCGTAAGCACAACTCTAAACGTCTAGCGATCGCTACTAAAAAATCATCCCCTATTCCATGCCCAAAGCGATCGTTAATCTCCTTGAAGCCATCTAAATCCAAAAATAAAACTGCAAAATAATAATTGTTTCTGCGTTTGCTACGTTCAATTGTTTGTCTAAGCCGATCTAAAAATAAAACCCGATTCGGTAATTCTGTAAGCCCATCATAAAAGGCATTGCGGATCAGTTGCGCCTCTGTCTGCTTGCGTTTGGTGATGTCTTGAAAAACTAAAACTGCGCCAGTAATATTGCCATTTTGATCCCGAATAGGTGCAACATTATCCCCAATCGCTATTTCTTTGCCATCTTTGCTAATCAATGTACAGTTTTCTGGTAAATTGAAAATTTCGCCTGATTCGATTACATATTTAGCTAAATTTTCAATTCTTTCTCCTACATCTTTGTCAACTAAACTAACGACTTCTTCTAAATCTTTCTCCAATGCTTCAGTTTGCTTCCAGCCAGTGATTAGTTCTGCTTTGGGATTCATCATTTGAATAGAACCATTTGCATAAGTCACAATCACTGCACAGCCCATGCTGTTAATAATTGCCGTCAGCCTCTGTTTTTCTTCGTATAATATCTTTTTGCTCTGATGTTTGTACAGAGCCATTTCAATCGTTAAATGTAAATCACTTTCAATAAATGGTTTAACTATGTAACTAAAAGGCTCACTTAGCTGATTATTTGGTAATGTTTTATATTCCGAACAGTTTGTTAAATATACTACAGGGATATTTAACTGATTCTGGATAATATCCGCTACATGTACACCGTCAATTTCCCCAGCTAGGCAGATATCAATTAATACTAAATGTGGATGAGTTTCTGCTACCTTTTTGATTGCCTCTTCACCAGATTTAGTTGTTTCTGAAACTGAATAACCTAATTTTTGTAAACTATTTCTAATATTTGAGGCTAGGATTTTCTCATCCTCAACAACTAGGATTTTGCGGGCGAACATGTTAAAATAACCTGTTTGCTAAGGTTAAGATTTTTTTTATGAGTATAAACTCATGTAAAATTTCATTATTCTATCATAAACAATCTTTAGCTATTCTGTCTTATTGCTTGATATAAATACTGAGTCAGGAGCAAATAACATCATGTTATTAAGCTCCCATAATTTCTGTACTTGTCAAAGCTAATTCTGATTATTTAATGCAGCTAATGTCAATTTAGTAACATCAAACATAATTTTCTATGTAATTACTAGCAATCAATAAGCTATTTTCATAACTTATACCAATTCTGTATTAAGATGCGCTAAACCATATTTAACTACAAGAAAGAAAAACGAACCGCAAAGGACGCAAAGAACACAAAGAAAGAAAGAAAGAAAGAAAGAAAGAAAGAAAGAAAGAAAGAAAGAAAGAAAAAGTTAAAAGGGTTTGGCGCAGCCTCACAAAGAAATGGTATTAGGTAATAATTTTTCTTAATAAAATAATTATTAAGTATAGTATTTATGTAAAAATTAATCAAGAAAAAATTATCAAATAACACTATATTAGTTTTATGTAAGTGAAAATAATATCGTGTGTTATTATTAATTTAATAGTATCGAATTACTAGAATATTACTAAAAAATAATCATTATCTGGAATTAAAAATTTTAAACTATAAATAGCTTAAGTGTTGGCTTATTCACCCGCCTGGAATTAAAGTTCCAGGCTAATAGCTAAAGTCTACTGAAGTAGACTAAAGATTTTTGGGTGTATTTAGTCATGAAGAATAGATATTGAGATTAGAGATTGGACTTACTTTTAGTCAGTTCAATGCTAATTTTGCCACTAAAGTCTGGAATAGGTGCAGCAGGTTTGCTCAGAATGACATGAACTTGTGTTACACGATCGCATTCTTGGAGAATAGAATCTGCGATCGTTGTTACCAATTTCTCCACCAAAGCAAACTTAGACGTTTTGACCAGATGTTGTATCAAGCTAATGACGCTGCGATAATCTAAAGTGTCTTCGATCGCGTCAGTCTTGGCCGCGGTGGAGAGATCCAACCATAACCTCACATCTACCTCAAACCATTGTCCTAACACCTGTTCTTCTGGTAGATACCCAGTGTAGCCATAGCAGCGAATTCCCGTTAAATGAATGCAGTCCATAAATGTTTGAGAGCAAATTGTGCATGTAGAAACTAGAGTAAGTTTGCTTGGATATTTTCCTGACCACAAACTCGCGTGGCGGTGTAGGATTTCATTTTTGGATTTGTCAAATCCCAGATGGATTTTAAATTGACCCCTAGATAAAATCTAAAATTTAATTTATAGCTATGTTTGATTTTAGGAATGTTAATCAAGTTTGGGCTTATATTTTAACAGAGACGCTAAAGCAGTTGGGATTGACTTGTGCTATCATTTGTCCGGGATCGCGCTCTACAGCCTTAGCGATCGCCTTTGCTCAACAAGCACCTGAGATTGAAGCGATTTCCATTCTCGATGAACGTTCCGCCGCCTTTTTTGCCTTGGGACAAGCTAAAGCAACCGGACGACCTGTAGTATTAGTTTGCACCTCTGGTACAGCAGGAGCAAATTTTTATTCAGCAGTAATCGAAGCCTCATATAGTCGCGTCCCACTGTTGCTATTAACCACCGATAGACCCCCAGAATTGCGAGATTGTCACTCTGGTCAAACTGTAGATCAGTTGAGATTATATGGAAACTACCCAAATTGGCAAACAGAGTTAGCCTTACCCTCTGTTGATATGGGAATGTTAGCTTATCTGCGACAAACGGTAATTCATAGCTGGGAAAGATCGCAAACTCCGACAAAAGGGCCAGTACATTTGAATATTCCCTTTCGCGATCCCTTAGCGCCTCTTCCTGATGGAACAGACTTGAGTTATTTGCAATCACAGTTTCACCCAGAAAACTTTTTCGCAGGAATAGCAAACACTACCCCATTCCCTATTCCCCATTCCCAACTCCCCATCCTCCAACAATGGAAAGAATGCGATCGCGGCATTATTATCGCAGGTGTTGCCCAACCGTCGCAACCACAGGAATATTGTAGAGCGATCGCGCACCTTTCCCAAACTCTCAAATGGCCTGTGCTAGCTGAGGGACTCTCCCCAGTCAGAAATTATGCCGAACTCAACCCTTATTTGATTTCCACTTATGACCTGATTTTGCGAAATCAGCAACTAGCAAAGCAGTTAGCGCCCGAAATGGTGATTCAGGTGGGTGAAATGCCTACAAGTAAAGAACTGCGTAGCTGGATAGATGCAACGCAACCGCGACGCTGGATAATTGACAATAGCGACCAAAACCTCGACCCTTTGCACGGGAGAACGACGCATTTACGGATATCTGTAGAAGACATAAAAGTAGAGGAGAGAAATTTATCTGGTTCTTCAGACTATGGAAAGCAATGGTGTGATGCAGAAGAAGCGGTTAGGTTAGTTGTTGACCAGACGATGGGGAAAATAGATGAAGTCATTGAGAGTAAAGCAGCTTGGTTAATTTCTCAGATTTTACCACCAGGAACACCACTGTTTATTGCCAATAGTATGCCTGTGCGGGATGTGGAATATTTCTGGAAACCGAATAATTTAGGAGTGCGATCGTATTTTAACCGGGGTGCAAATGGCATTGATGGCACATTATCCACAGCATTAGGAATGGCACATCGCCAGCAGCAAAGTAGTGTGATGTTAACCGGAGATTTGGCTTTATTGCATGACACGAATGGGTTTTTAATCCGCAATAAGTTTGTCGGACATTTGACGATTGTATTAATCAACAATAATGGTGGTGGAATTTTTGAAATGTTACCCATTGCCAAGTTTGATCCACCATTTGAAGAGTTTTTTGGTACTCCCCAGGATATTGATTTTGCTCAGTTGTGCGCTACTTATAATGTGCAGCATGAATTGATTACTTCTTGGGAGAATTTGCAGCAAAGATTAAACCCACTACCAAATACAGGAATTCGGGTTTTAGAGTTGCGGACAAATCGTAAAAAAGATGCCAAGTGGCGACAGGATAATTTAAGTAAGTTTGCCTTATGAACGTGGATTAAATAACTTGCAATTCTGAGTTTCGTTGGGGTTTAGCAGTGTAGTTCCACTGTGGCAAAAAATCATCAAAGAAAATCTCCATAGTTTCTTTAAAACCCTCAGCAACTTTTTTGCCTGTTTGGTAGGCTTGCTCAATGACATCCAGAGAAGAAAGCAATATTACTTGTAGCTGGAAACAAAGCAGGGATAAGTGAAAAAAGATTTTACAAGCAACTGATTGCAAAAGCAGATGCACGATTTGACTCTCATCTTGATGAACTGAAAGAAATAGGAATTCGTCAAGATAGTGTTTCTAGGCTGGAAAAACGTACTGACCTCCTTCTTTCTACATTGCGTAGTTATGTAAAGGCTATGGGAGGAGAGCTAAAACTTGTAGCAGAATTTCCTGATAGACCTCCTGTGATTATTTCTGCACTACGAGAATTAGATGATCAAGCTTCTGAGATAGAAGTAAAATGAGCGATCGCACTTTTTCTTCCACCGCTTCTGATAGAATTGCGTGTCTGCAAATGCTTGTTGACTTCGAGAAACTTATATTTGTAGCCTAGCCATAATTATTTTACGGAGTGCGTAGGCGTAGCCCACCGCAGGTATCGCTCTTTTTCTGTGCGTCTGTGGGTAAAACTTAACCCTTTACTTCACCTTGTAACCACCCTGACAAATCAGCAACAGTGGAGAAATCAAACATTGCATCACCTAAAGCTTCCAACTGTTCCACCGATAACCCTTGAATCTGGGAAAGAAGCGCATCAGGAATATTACCCACACGCCGATTTAATAGTCGTAAAACGATCGTTCTTTCCCCTTCAACCTTTCCTTCCTCTCGTCCTTCAACCTTTGCTTCCCGAATAGCCCGTGGTTCTTCTAGATTTAATCCCAACATCGCTGCAATCTCCTCTCGACTAAGGTTAGAAAACTTGTAGACAATAATCGTCGTCACTAAATCAATTATCGCTTGCTCTGATTGTTGCTGTGCAAGTTCCAGCAAAAACCGCGCCCCTTCCACTGCTTCAGTTTCAGAAGTAACATTTGTCAGCAACATCAAACCTAACCCCAAAGGCTGTTGTCGCAAATCCCCCAACTCATCCAGATAAACCCGCCTAACTTGACCACTTGAGAGCAAAGTGCGGTGAATTGAAGAAGAAGAAGGTTCCAGACTGCGAGAACCAAAAATTATTACTCCAAACCAGTCATCATAACGAATCGAGTGGCGATAGAGAAACAAAAACAACTCACTAAAGAAGCGGTGATACAGGTCTTCATCTTTCTGAAACTGGACTTCTGCAAAAAAGACGGTTTTGGAAACTAGATTCGCCGGAGGTAAAAATACTCCGTCAATCCGAAACGCCGTTTCTTTGACTTCAACTGATTCAAACTGGTAGTTTTGGGCTTCTGGGGGTGGTTCATCTACTAATTCAAACAGTAAACCGGGGAATTGCTTAAATAATTTGTAGAAGATAGAGTCGCGCCGCATTTTTATTCCTCAACACCCAGACAATTACCAGATTGTAAAGGCTTGAGATACCAATTTTAGCGTCGGCGTAACCCACCCCAGGTATCGCATGTCCCTACGTCCGCGATAAAATTCTCAAACAACAGCGCACTCCATACCAATGCAAATTAACTGGCAAACTGCTAAAACCTACGAAGATATTCTGTATCAAAAAACTGATGGCATTGCAAAAATCACCATCAACCGTCCCCATAAACGCAATGCTTTTCGTCCTGAAACAGTCTTTGAACTGTACGATGCTTTCTCTAATGCTCGTGAAGATACTACTATTGGTGTCGTCCTATTTACTGGCTATGGGCCACACACTGATGGCAAATATGCCTTCTGTTCTGGTGGCGATCAAAGTGTGCGGGGACATGCGGGTTATGTAGACCATACTGGCATCCCCCGCTTGAATGTGCTGGACTTACAACGCCTGATTCGTTCCATGCCGAAAGTTGTGATTGCTTTAGTAGCTGGATATGCGATCGGTGGTGGACATGTCCTACACTTAATTTGCGACCTTACCATCGCTGCCGATAATGCCATTTTCGGACAGACTGGCCCGAAAGTCGGCAGTTTCGACGGTGGTTTTGGAGCCAGCTATCTCGCCCGCGTTGTGGGACAAAAAAAAGCTAGAGAAATTTGGTTTCTCTGTCGCCAATATGATGCACAACAAGCTCTAGAAATGGGCTTAATTAATTGTGTCGTCCCAGTCGAACAACTAGAAGCAGAAGGTATTAAATGGGCGCAAGAGATTTTAGAAAAAAGTCCGATCGCAATTCGGTGTCTCAAAGCCGCCTTCAACGCTGATTGTGACGGACAAGCTGGTTTACAAGAACTTGCTGGTAATGCCACCCTACTCTATTACATGACAGAAGAGGGGTCTGAGGGCAAACAAGCATTTCTGGAAAAGCGGCCACCAGATTTCCGCTCTTTTCCTTGGTTACCTTAAAACTGGCAAAAATCGCACCCCTTATTGATGAGGTGCGATTTTTTGTATATATCAACGTTTAAAGCACTAAAAATCTTAAAAAAAATCTTATCTTAAGCAAAGTACAAAATCAGTTCAGTAATAATGGATGACTAAATAACAACGGATGACTAAATAACAACTGCTTTAGCCTTTAGCTGTTCAGGGATAGAGGCAGCTATTTCCTCTACAGGGGCAACAGCATTGTCTAAATCTGAGGCTAAGGAATGAGTTGATGTTAAAACTGGAGCTGCGTCTGGCAAAATCCAAGCATCTTCCAAGGTTTCCCAAGATGGTGCAAAAGGTGGAAGTGCCAAAGAGCAAGCCTTCCAAGTTGCTTGAACTGGCGCTCCCAATTGCTGACACGTTCCGCCACGGCGACCCTCTGGCTGGTAATAACGGCAATATTTACAGGCAGATGCTAAAAATTTAATGGGTTTCATTTGGATTCATCTTTAGTGCCGTTTCCGGCTGAGTTTCATACTTATATTTTGCTTCTATATATAAATACATATAAAGACAAATAAAAGCCAAAAAGCCATTATTGTCTATAGGTTTCAGCGATCCCAACGAAAAAATAAACTTTATGATATTTTTATATTCTTGTTATATTTTTCAATAAAGCTTAGAGTCATTGCATATATTTTTTGGCTAAAACTTATTAGGGATCAAGACTAAAACTGAAGCTTTTGATTTATCTAACCTTTTAACTTCCTCCTTAAGGATAGTTAAAGGCATATAATTTTAGATAAATAGCCTGTTTTGCATACCACATTAGGCATATTTTAGCCGTAAAATACATTTTTTCTAAAGAATCAAAACTATATTTATGTGAAGTCACTTGAGGAAAAATTCTGCTTAAAGAATAATCGCTAAACTATTTTGCTTTCAATTTAAAACTTTTTAGCAGCACAGACAGAACAGACTTCCCAGCGCTGGAGTTCGCCGGGTGGGGTGGGAGATTGACACTGGGGACAAAGAGGTAAGCCATACGATCGCGATCGCATGATCTTCGTCCAATGCCCAAAAGCAGCATTTACATCTTTAGTGGGTGTAACATCAGGGCGGCTAATCTCATCACCAAGGTAACTGGGATGCTCATGGGGCGAAACCGTTTGTTGCTGTTTTCTCTCCACAGATCGATTTTGCCAGTTAGCAGTAGAGAAGCGAATATCAACCAAAGGCGTTGGCAGGTTTTTATTCAACTTTAAAAGCAGAGACGAGCGACCAAAAGTCAGGTTTTGCGCCCAAGCAGCACTAGAAGTTGCTACTGACAAAACATCACGCTGAATCGACAATGGTCGAGTATGTGCAGCAATCACTGGGCCAACAACTTCTGGCCAAAACTTGAGCAGGCGTTGAAATGGTTGCTCTTGCCATTTAGCCTGCTTTTCTAGAACGCCCAAAATATCATTAATTGATTTCAACGACATCATTCAAAGTGGGGAGTGGGGAGTGGGGAGTGGGGGACATGGGGGAGAAAGAATAACTAATGCCCAATGCCCAATTCCCAATCTATCTATTTAGATAATTTTCGCTACTATTGTCACAAATATATCTAAAGTTAATTCCAACAATCTACGTTTGAGGCACAGAGGCAATGACTCAAAATCCCCTGAATGATTCCGGTACTCAATCGTCTAAAATACCTGGGTTGAAACCAGCACTAGCAGCAGCATTAGCGAGTTTAGAGGTGTCCCTAGAGCAAGAGTTAGCTCGATACCGACGCACGCGAACTGGTTTGGTGGCATCAAAGCAGCCTCGTGTTGGAACTTACATGAGCAGTCAATCTCAGCCGTTAACTGCAATCCCTACAACATTAGGTACAACTCAGTCATCAGTAACGGAAATTAAAACGAACGTACCACCGACATCTTTTGTAGCTGTGAATCATCAGAAAACCCCAGCGCCAGCTACAGCAATTGACGTACCACCGACATCTTTTGTAGCTGTGAATCATCAGAAAACCCCAGCGTCAGCTATGGCAAAAATTGAAGAATTAAATAATCTCAATGTGTCCTCCACCTCAGATTCTGCTAAAATACAAACTCAACTTCCGCCGCCGCCGCCCAACTTTAGTAGCAGCATCGTGCCAGCAATTATTAAAGATACTAAGAGCGAAAACCTTTTGCCGCCAAATGATACCCCTAAGCACCCAGATGACTATTTGGAATCTAGTGAAGCATTGCTGCGAAGTCTGACAGAAGAACAACCAGAAACCAAAAAATCAAACAATTCTAGCGATAGTCTGCTATCACCTTTGGGTATCGGCTCGATGTTGTTGCTATTGGTAGCGAGTCTTACCCTGGGTTATGTAGTCTTCAATCCCAAAAGCTTGCCACAATGGAATTTAGGCAAGTTGTTTAACGGCAACTCGTCTCCTGCACCAGAAAATACTCAGGAAGTCGGAAGTAATGTCCAACCTCAGATCGAGCCACCAAGCACATCTATACCCAAGTATCCTAATCTAGCTGCCCAAGAGTTTCCTGAGGTGAGAGACGCCAATGATGTAGTTGGCTTAAAACCCAAAGTCCAACCAACCCTCGCAGTAGTGCCTAATCCAGTTGTTCCCGACAAAAGAGCAAATCCTCAAGCGGCATTGCCTGACCCCAACACAGCCCTAAAACCGACAAATCCGATCGCTTTAGCACCAGTACCGACAGTACAGCCCTTGCCTCCCCTGAATTTGCCTCCCACTTTAACGCCGAAAACCTCGCCCAAGCCGGATGCAGAAATCAAACCAGCAACAGATGGCTTCTATCATGTAGTAATAGATAATAAAGGCACAGCTTTTGCCTCAGCACGACAAGTAATTCCCGATGCTTATTTATCATCCAACAAAGAATTAGTTTATTTGGGTGCTTTTAAAACTAAAGAGCAAGTACAACAACATCTGAAATTGTTACAGGCAAGGGGAATCAAGGCACGGGTTCAGCAGCGATAAGTTGCAAAAATCTACGATACCATGAGAGAACAGTCTTGAGTTAATGAGTGCTGAGTTAATGAGTGCTGGGTTAATGAGTGATAAGTGATAAGTGCTAAGTGATAGAAACAAAATATTGTTTGTTTACGACCTAACAACAAAAAATATTATACTCAAAACTTTAACTAGGTACTCAGCACTCATTAACTACTTTATGACAAAAAATAATATTATACTTAGGACTTTAACTAGGCACTCAGCACTCCATAACTAATTCATTACTCAGCACTCATTACTGAGTTTCTTGAATGGAGAGCCGACATGGAATTAATCAAGCGTATCCTGCGGGTGATTCGCGCTAATGTCAATAGTTCGATCGGTAGTGCAGAAGATCCAGAAAAGATTCTGGAGCAAACTGTCTTGGAAATGCAGGAAAATCTGGTGCAGTTGCGTACTGGTGTAGCACAAGCGATCGCAACCCAAAAACGCACCGAACGTCAGGCCGCGGCCGCTCAATCTCAAACAGAAGAATGGTATCGTCGCGCCCAATTGGCCCTGCAACAAAGCAGCGAACCTCTAGCACGGGAAGCTTTGACTAAGCGCCAAGCCTATAAAGAAACCGCTACAGCCCTCTTTTCGCAGATAGAGCAGCAAAATGAGATAGTCGCTAGGCTAAAAAACGATATGCGATCGCTAGAGTTAAAAATTTCCGAGGCGAAAACAAAAAAAGATATGTATATTGCTCGCGCCCGTTCTGCCGAAGCCTCTTATCGCCTCCAGGAAATGCTCGGTGGAGTTTCTGCCACCAGCAGTCTGAGTGCTTTTGAGCGCATGGAAGAAAAAGTTTCGCAGATAGAAGCAAAATCAGAAGCAATAGCTCAACTCAGTAGCGACGACTTGGAAACACAATTTACTTCCTTGGAATCTACTAATAATGTAGATGCCGAATTGGCAGCGATGAAGGTGCAGGTTTTAAACGGGGCAGAAAACACACAGCACAACAATCTCCTCACCCAGGAGAGCCAGAAAACGCAGCCTCCCCAACAGCAACCCAAAACTCAGGATTGAAGTTCTGCTAATTATCCCACTTTGGAGATATCTTAAAAATTAAGAGTTGTTAGAAGATACTGGTTCAAACCGGAAAGATTACATTGAAATAGGTAGCTATTAAAAAATAAAAAAGCTAACTGTTCAACAAAAAGCGTAAACCAAACAAGGAAAAACAAAGTTATGGGATTATTCGATCGCATTAAGCGAGTAGTTAGTTCTAACCTCAACGACCTGGTTAACAAAGCCGAAGACCCGGAAAAAATGTTAGAACAAGCCATCCTGGAAATGCAGGAAGACTTGGTGCAGCTGCGTCAGGGAGTAGCCCAGGCGATCGCCTCCCAAAAACGCAGTGAAAAACAGTATAATGATGCCCAAAATGAAATCAATAAGTGGCAACGCAATGCCCAACTGGCGCTGCAAAAAGGTGATGAAAACTTAGCACGACAAGCTCTAGAGCGCAAAAAAACTTATACTGACACCAGCGCCGCCCTCAAATCTAGTTTGGACACCCAAAGCACTCAAGTTGAAACCCTCAAGCGCAACTTAATCCAGCTGGAAAGCAAGATTTCTGAAGCTAAAACCAAGAAAGAAATGCTCAAAGCTAGAATCACCACTGCCAAAGCCCAAGAGCAACTGCAAGGGATGGTGCGTGGGATGAATACCAGCAGTGCAATGTCTGCCTTCGAGCGGATGGAAGAAAAGGTCTTGATGCAAGAATCCCGCGCCCAGGCAGCAGGAGAGTTGGCAGGTGCCGATTTAGAAAGCCAATTTGCCCAATTGGAAGGTAGTAGCGATGTTGATGATGAATTGGCAGCTTTAAAAGCGCAAATGTTACCACCCGCTACTCCAGTCACTCAAGCGCAACTGCCACCGCAACAAGAAACCACTGCCCCTAATCCTAAATCTAATGAAGTGGTTGATGCCGAGTTGGATTCTCTCCGCAAGCAATTGGATCAATTGTAAAATTGGTAGAAAACTTATTTGAGCTAGTCCCACACCTGTTGGCTGTGGGATTTTATATCACTAGTCAATAGTTAACAGTCAAAAAAAGTATGAATTATTGACTATTAACTATTGACTACTTTGGGATAAAGTATTGTGTGTGCCAACTTTGATCGCCACCTGATGGAGACTGCAATGAGTAAGGCTGTAATCACCATAACTGATGCTGAGTTTGAAACAGAAGTGTTAAAAGCTGAACAGCCTGTATTAGTTTACTTTTGGGCTTCCTGGTGTGGGCCTTGTCAACTGATGTCGCCCGCGATTAACTCTGCTGCTAGCGAATATAGCGATCGCCTCAAAGTCGTTAAAATGGAAATTGACCCCAACCCACTGACTGTTAAGCAGTATCAAGTGGAAGGTGTACCCGCCCTTAGACTATTTCTTGGGCAAGAAGTTTTAATATCGACCGAGGGAGTCATCGGCAAAGATAAATTACTCGAACTCTTAGATACGCACTTAAATAGTAATTAGTCATTAGTCATTGGTCATTGGTCATTGGTCATTGGTCACTTGTACTGACTTGTACTGAGCGCAGCCGAAGTAGCATTGCCGTTGGCGCAGCCTAAGAAGAGAAGTATTGGTCATTGGACAAATGACAAATGACAAATGACAAATGACAAATGACAAATGACTAACATGCAATTTGCAAAGCGTTTACAACCCCTGCAATCTAATGTATTTGCTGATATGGACAGAGCTAAGGCGATCGCTTTGGCAGCTGGGCGAGAGGTAATTGATTTGTCGTTGGGGTCTTCTGATTTACCAGCCGAGGCACATGTCATCGAGGCGATCGCTCAGTCTCTTGGCGATCGCAGTACCCACGGGTATCTGTTGTTTAACGGAACTCTTGGGTTTCGTGAAGCCGCAGCCAACTGGTACGAACAAAAATTTGGTCTTAAAATCGATCCCCAAACTGAGGTACTACCTCTAATTGGTTCTCAAGAAGGCACAGCCCATTTACCCCTAGCAATACTCAATCCCGGAGATTTCGCCTTATTGCTCGATCCAGGTTATCCCTCCCATGCGGGGGGAGTCTACCTAGCCAGTGGTCAAATCTACCCGATGCCACTACGAGCAGAAAACGATTTTTTACCAGTGTTTGCTGAGATTCCTACCCCAGTCTTGGCTCAGTCGCGGATGATGGTATTAAGTTATCCTCACAATCCCACTGCTGCGATCGCTCCAATATCATTCTTCCAAGAAGCTGTCGCCTTCTGTCAGCAACACAATCTCGTGCTAGTTCACGATTTCCCCTACGTAGATTTAGTATTTGCCGACAGTGGGGACTGGGAATTAGGAAATAGAAAAAATCTTTCCCAATCCCCAATCCCTAATACCCGATCCCTAGCCCCTTCAATTCTGCAAGCCGATCCAAACAAAAGCGTCTCGATTGAATTTTTCACCCTTTCCAAGTCCTACAATATGGGCGGCTTCCGCATTGGCTATGCCATCGGTAATGCCCAGTTAATTAACGCCTTACGCCAGGTAAAAGCCGCAGTTGATTTTAATCAGTATCGGGGGATTTTGAATGGTGCGATCGCTGCCCTAACTGGCCCTCAAGCTGGGGTAAAATCTGCTGTCGCTACCTTCTTGCAGCGCCGTGATGCTTTCATCACTGCTTTACACCGCATTGGCTGGAATGTTCCTACTCCCCAAGCCACAATGTACATCTGGGCAAAATTACCCTCACATTGGAGTCAAAACTCCATCGAATTTTGTACCGAACTAGTCAAACAAACTGGTGTAGCAGCTTCCCCAGGTGCTGGCTTTGGTAAATCAGGGGAAGGATATGTCCGCTTTGCTTTGGTGCATGAGCCACTTTTGTTAGAAACTGCTGTAGAAAGAATTGCCCAGTTCCTTCATTGAATTTATTCTCAAGCTAAACGCTAAGGATTTTTGGCGGCAAAGTTTACGAATAGAACACGCGGTAGGGACGCACATTTTTGTGTCCCTACTAATTACCGTATTGTACTGAACTTAAAACCCTTAATAAGTAACTATTTTAACTAATAAATATAATTATAAGCAGTGATTAAACGTACAAAAATGTAAGAATATTTTTCATCTTTTCATTGATAATCAGCAGGAACTTTACCCAATCAAGTCTCTCCGTTTCTTAAACTGGGTTTGTGCAATGAAATACCAAGTATGGCTAATAATCCAGCTTGCGTTTTTAAGCAGCCGTATTGCCAAAAAGCCTCTAGTCAAAACAGCCCAAGCCTAAAAACGGCAGTAGTTTAAAACTTAACTTCCAAACTGATTGGACTTGAAAAAATGAAAATGACTTTTCAGAAACTTTTGATTGGTGCCTCAGTGGTTATTGGTATGAGCGCTCTTGCCACTGCCCCAGCCCACGCTACATCCTTTAATTTCAATAATACTGGATAAATTAACACTTATACTGGTGGCTCAAATGGTACTTTCATTAGAGGGAATGCACAAAGTGGTACTGACGCTGCCATCAAAGCTTTGACTGATAATGACTAGTATACAGGCGAGTGAAATTGCCAAAGTAACTGTCGGTAGTGGTAGCGATGTCCAAACTTACTTTGCTTATAGTTTTGATGCAATGGACACGGGTATTACAGCTTCCGATGATAAGGAATCTTACTCTGGCAAATATACTTGGTCACAAAAGCTGTCTACAGCAGTCCCGGAACCATCAGTAATACTTGGCCTATTGGGTGTTGCTGGTGTATTTGCTACCCAACGCAAATTTAAAAAAATATCTATTTAAGATTGGGGGTTCAAAACTACAAATAAGTAAGGGAGCTATTAGCTCCCTTTTTTGATGAATAATTTTTTCAAACTATAAAATAGACCTCTTGCAAAAGTCCCTAATACCTCACCCCCAACCTCTCCCGATGTTTTGGAGAGGGGAGTAAGGGGTGAAGTTGGCGGGGGGGATGGGGTTCTTAATTTTTGATTTATGCAAGAGGTCTAATGATTTAGTCTTCTAGGTTATACTGTTTCTAAAAATATTTGCAAAAAATGAATGGGTTATAGTAATAATAGTTGGCTTTTACTTAATATAATCAGATAATAGGTAGCAATGACAGCACAATTATTCAATATAGATCAGCCATTGCGGTCACACCAAGCTAGACGAATTTTGCTAGTTGAAGACCATTATCTCAATAGGTTATTACTGAGTGACTATCTAATTTACTCTGGGTACGATGTCGAAAGCTTATCAGAAGGCTCTACTTTTTTTTCGACTATAGAGAAATTTCAGCCAGATTTAATGTTATTAGACTTGAAATTGCCCGATATTGACGGTTATTCGCTGTTAAAACAAGTCCAGGAAAAACCTGATTTGTCAAAAATACCGATCATTGTGGTTTCAGCTTATGCTTTTAAAGCCGATCAAGAACTAGCTCTGAGTTTGGGCGCACGCCGCTATTTTGTTAAACCTATAAAACTCAAGGAGCTTATACTTACAATTGAAGAAGAGTTGACTTGCTGCCACAAATAAACTTTTGTATTGGGTGTTCCTTTATTCAGCTTTTTGGTCTGCAATGAACTCTTCAACTCGCTCACTAATATGTTGCACAGAACTGCCAATTTTTAAAATTTGATGTTGTACTTGCGCTAACAACAAAGCTGCTGTTTGCAGATCATTGAGGGTTTCAGTCATAGCTTCGCGGTATTGGGCTTCAAACTCTTGCAGATTCATAGTTTAACTCTTGCCTGAAATTATTGTAATCGCTATATTCCTAATGATATTCGGAAATTTAACTTGCTAAATCCGTTAAATCGCTTAATATTATCAGTTCAAATAAAACACAAAAATATTGCTTCAGAAGAAATTTTGTCTAAGATTTATATAACCAATACTCAAAAATTTAATTAGCTTTAATAATAAAAATATAAACTTACCTAGATAAAAAAACAATTTTTATAAAAATGAATTTTGGAATAATAAATAATTGTTGATTTGAAAGTGCTAATTATAGATTGAAAAAGCCAAGTTTTTATTCTGACTTGGGCAAGGACTTTAGTCATAAAAGAAGGACTGAAATCCTTACTACGAACTGGATTACAATAATTTTATATTAAAAAACACATAGTTTGAATTATTCACACGGACTTACTTAGTGTTGTCTACCTGCTATATAAAACCTAGACAAAGCTAGACATTACTTTTTACTTCAACGGGAGCATGGGAGCGGTTATCCCTCAGTAAACTTTCAAGATTTAGCCAACCTTGATAAATTAATAGCTGCATTTAGATCCCGATCAAGTATGTGTTTACAATTACCACAACTATAAATTCTTTCTTTTAGTGGCATATCCTGGATGTGTCCACAATTAGAACAAGTTTTACTTGATGGATAAAAACGATCAGCTACAATGATTTCTGATCCAAACTTCTTAGCCTTATAGTTTAGTTGTCTTCTAAACTCACTAAATCCACAATCTGAGATTACTTGAGATAACTTATGGTTTTTAACCATATTACTTACAGCTAAGTCTTCAATAACTACTTTAGCGTGGTTTTTGCAAAGATAAGTGGTTATTTTATGAAGAGTGTCAATCCTTTGAGCCGCTACTCTAGCATGATGCTTTGCTAGTTTTAATTTGCACTTGTATTTGTTATTTGAACCGTTAACTTTTCTGGAGAATTGTCTAGATAATCTTCTTAGTTTCTCTAGGTTAGTTTTATAGTGTTTAGGATTAGGAAAAACTGTACCAGTTGATAGGGTAGCAAGTTCTTTAACTCCTAAATCAACTCCTACAACTTCGTGAGTTTTAGCAGTTGGAACGCGATCTTGCTCATAAGCAAAAGCTATAAACCAACTGTTAGCTGTTCTAGAGATAGTGATTGATTTACAAGTCGTATGAGGTAGACCTTCGTAAGTTTTAACCCAGCCTATAGTAGGTAATTTTATTGTTTTACCACCAACAGGCATAGGTTTTCCACTAGCATCAATGGTAAAGCTATCATGTTTACCTTTCTTTTTGAAATTAGGGTATTTACCCAGACCTTTAAAGAATCTAGAGAAAGCATCTCCTAAGTTATCAAAAGCATATTGAGTTATTTTTTGACAAATACCTTTTTCTTTAATCCACTCAAACTCAGGTTTAACGTGATTATTAAAGAACTTTTTTATCAGATATTTATCAGGCTTTAATTCATCGTTGTAAAGATTATTCCAAGTAGCTAAACCCCAGTTATAAGTAAACCTCGCTATCCCTGCGTGTTTACTCATTATTATTTGTTGATTTTTACTTAGTTTTAACTTTGTTTTGATGGATAGAAGCAAGTGGTTCGACCTCAACACTGGATTTCTTTCTTGACTAAAAGCCTAGTACCGCAGGGCAAAAGTCACGTATTTTAATTTTAGATATCTCCAAAAATTAATTATGCGTTACCTGAAACCCTTGTCTTGACGTTACATTGCAACGTCAAGACATTCATTTTCACTCCTATGTCTTTTAATTTTGGGCTTTCTGGCTGTAATGAAATGGTAGAGCTACTTTATATTTACTTGATAATTACTTTGCTAAATCGGCACGAAAAAATAATTTTTCTTAAAATAGAGAAAGATTAGCTAATTTTGGTTGTGACAATATCTACTCAAATATTACCACTGGTTAAAGAGCCAGAACGACTGGAAAATCGTCTCGCCGAAATTCCACCGGAACCGGGGGTTTATTTCATGCGGGACAGTAGCGATCGCATTATATATATAGGTAAATCACGTAAGTTGCGATCGCGTGTCCGTTCCTATTTCCGGGATGGCTACAACAAGAGTGAACGCATCGCCACGATGGTGAAGTTGGTAACAGAAATTGAATTCATCGTCACTGATACTGAAGCCGAAGCGTTAGCACTAGAAGCGAATTTGATCAAGCAGCACCAGCCATACTTTAACGTGCTGCTTAAAGATGATAAAAAATATCCCTATCTCTGCATCACTTGGTCAGAAGATTATCCGCGAATTTTTATTACCCGTAAACGCCAATTCGGCAAAGAAAAGGATAAATTTTACGGGCCTTATACTGATGCTGGTCTTTTACGAGAAATTGTCCGCCTGTGTAAGCGGATATTCCCCCAGCGACAACGGCCTCAACCACTTTTTAAAGACCGTCCTTGCTTAAATTATGATTTAGGGCGGTGTCCGGGTGTGTGTCAACAGATGATTTCACCAGAAGAATATCGCAAAATTGTGCAAAAAATAGCGATGGTCTTTCAGGGGCGAACTCAGGAATTGATTGATATTTTGACTCAACAGATGAACGCAGCAGCTGAAAACTTGAATTTTGAGTCAGCAGCGCGGATTCGTGACCAAATTTCTGGGTTAAAGTCGCTGACAGCCAATCAAAAAGTTTCCTTACCAGATGATACAGTTTCGCGGGATGCAATCGCACTGGCAGCTAACGAAGAATACGCTTGTATTCAACTATTTCAGATTCGCGCCGGACAATTGGTAGGACGTTTAGCCTTTGTGGCGGATGCTCATGCAGAACCGGGAGCTATTTTACAACGAGCTTTAGAGGAACATTATCAAACTGCTGACTCAGTAGAAATACCTTTAGAAATTTTGGTACAGCATAATTTACCAGATGGGGACATATTGGCGGATGTCTTAACTCAACGCAAAGGGAAAAAAGTCACAATCTTGACTCCTTTACGGCAAACTAAGGCAGAATTAATTGAGATGGTAGAGCGAAATGCCCAGTATGAATTGCAAAGAATGCAAAAATTAGGCGATCGCAACGACCAAGCAATGCAAGATTTAGCAGCCATTCTCGATTTACCAGATGTACCCCACCGCATCGAAGGTTATGACATTTCCCATATTCAAGGATCAAATGCAGTAGCTTCGCAAGTGGTGTTTATCGACGGTTTACCCGCCAAACAGCATTATCGCCATTACAAAATTAAAAATCCCACGGTGACGGCGGGACATTCAGATGATTTTGCTAGTCTTGCTGAAGTTATTGGGCGACGGTTCCGTAAGTATGGTGACGATCCACAGTTAGCACGTTTGGGTAATCCAGATTGGCCTGATTTAATCATGATCGATGGTGGTAAAGGTCAATTATCATCAGTTGTCGCCGTTTTGCAAGAGATGAATTTATTAGAAGACTTGCGAGTTGTGAGTCTGGCGAAGCAGCGAGAAGAGATTTTTTTACCGGGAGAATCTAAACCCTTAACAACTGATTCAGAACAATCAGGCGTGCAGTTGTTGCGGCGGTTGCGGGATGAAGCGCATCGGTTTGCAGTGACTTTTCATCGTCAGCAACGTAGTGATAAATTGAAGCGATCGCGTTTAGATGAAATTCCTGGTTTAGGACATCATCGACAAAAGCAGCTACTAGGGCATTTTCGCTCAGTTGATTATATTCGGCAAGCTGCACCCACACAACTTGCTGAGGTTCCAGGAATCGGCCCGCGTTTGGCTCAAGAAATTTACGATTATTTTCATCCTTCTTGATATCGCTGAAAAGCATCTGACATAAGTAGTTGAAATTTTCAAAGAGTGGAGTTTTAATTCCAAGGCAGCAGTATTACTCGGCATCTATGCTGTAGTATCGATTCTCAAAGGTTATCGAATTCTTTTGTGCTTCCTTAAAAAGCCAAAACATCAGGTAGATGCCAAAATATTGCTGTTTTTCTGTTTCGTTATAACTCACAAATTTTTCCGCCTGTTGATATCGCTCTAAGGCTTGCCGAAAGTTCTTTTTTGTAACTTTCTCTCCTAATGCTTGAGATAGCAATTGCCATAAAGTAGACCCTACATCTTTCTTTATATAATCTAGGCAGTAGCCGCGATCGTTGGCAAACTGTTCGTATGTCTGATTTTCAAAAGATGCTTTTAATAAATCACTTTGTAAATCAGTCAAGTGTCTGCCAGATGATTTTGATACCACTTTATCCGCAATAGTTAATAACTCTTGGATGTTCATAGGTGAAACTAATCTGATGAATTTTATCTAGATGCTTAATTAGCGTAAATTAAAGGGTTTAACACCCTTTCAGAGCCACTGCATTGCGGGGGTTCTCACGGCAGTTTCTTCTCCTGTCGGAGACGCTGTGCGAACAAGTCGGGCATTGCCCCTTGTAACAAGTGGCGTGAAAGGCTGCGACAAGGCACACGGTAATTTTGAATTATTAACAGTTCATATAGCAATCTGATTTGATTTATCAACTTCCTTGTGAAGACAGAGAACACAAGAGAAGAGAGGTAGAGGTGTAGGCAATACGATTCGGATAAGGTTTTTTGATGACACGCCCTAGATCGCAAAGACGCGATAAATCGCCGTCTTTACAATAATCAGTCCTTTGTAGAGACGGCGATAAATCGTGTCTCTTGCTTTAACCGAACCGTATTGGAGGTATAGGACGTTTTTTCCAAAGCTAAATAGGAGTGATCTAAAATTGATGAACTGGAGATGATTTGAAATATTCTTTATCTAAGTATTTGTAATAATACAAGGTATGAACTAATTTATGATGAAGTTTATTTGAGCTTTACAAAAATAGCTTCTATTGGTTAAATCTTAAAAATTTTATTTAAGCTTCATTTTATCTTTAAAGTTTTATTATCATTGATTTGAAATGTTTACTTATTTTCTTCTTATTTCGAGCTAATTGTCTTTTTCGTTTATAAATTTTAATCTTTGCTAATTTTGCATTTAAACCCACAAAACCCCCCTCGCGTTTTTTTGAGAAACTTGAGAATATTGATTTGTGATGAATAACGAACAGCAAAAGTTCAAAAACATCAACAGTTTAAAGAGGAAATCAAGTGGCGGGATACTACTTTTTTTAACGAGGTAAAGCACCGAATTTGTAAACCAAGTAGACCAGCGGATAAATTTGTCGTTGGGATAAGGCAGGAAGCAAGAGATAGGAGGTAGGAAGTAAGAAGAAAGACAATTTTTATTTAATTTATCTTTCTTAGTTTGGTTTGATTTTGCCAAGTTACTTAATCCATGACTCTTAACACCCTTCCTTTGCAATATCTAAAAAACTTCAAATGTTTAAAAAAGCTCTACGACTATTTACTAACCATTCCTTATTTTGTCTACTGGGAGTAGTTAGTATAAATCTCGAAGCCCAAGCACAATCTGTCACTAACTCTGTTAATTCTCAATCTCAGCCTAATCAACAGCAGACTCTTGATAATCAACAACGAAACTCTGCTGCAATTAATCAAACAGGAGTTTACAACCTTGGTGAATCCGCTACTTATAAAATTCAAGGAGTAGCTGGAATAAATGTTGTGTGTCCGCGCCCATCTTTAATATTAGGGACTGCTTTGAGCTCCTATGACGGGATTAGTTTTTCTAATAACGCCTCTTATGCTATGAATGCTGCTATAGTTTTCCCTTTGGGTGGAAGTCTAGAGAGTACTTGCAAGCAAATGGCTGAAACTATTTCTCGTAAGACTCAATATGATGTAGAGATTATCAATGCTCGGGCCTGTGCTGAATTAATCAGCGCTGGTATCCAACTAAGCCCCGACAGCTTTCCTACTATTTCTGCTGTCTGTAAAGGGGTCGCTATAAACAGAACTAATACAAAAGAACCTAACAAACTTCCGAGGTTCCAGTCTCAAGAATTACCTAAAAATGAGACTGAAAAAGACAACTAATTCACAACGAGGATAAACTCATGAAAAAAGTTCTTGCTTTGGCTTTTCTTGCTAGCTTCTTAGCTACTCCTGCTTTTGCTGGTGAAACATTTGTGCGTAACGAAAATTCATGGAGTGATAGCGTAACAAACACCGATTTAAAACTTGATTCTAAGACTTATTCTGACCGGAACGAAAAATACAGTTCTTGGGCTGATAAGGTTTACATTGATGGTAGTATTGATGCCACCAAAGGATATGATGGTGCTTCAACAATTTCCTATAATGAGTTTACCGTTCATACAGCAGGTGCTGATCTGTATGGTAAATATAGTGAAACTAATTCGACTACCGTTGGTGGTACTATTAAGACTAAAACTAACGCATATACTGATGCTCACGAAACCACCGCAGGTATTCGTTAGTTCTTAATAGTGCTTGATGTATTTAGAAAAGATTCTAGGGTGGTTAATCCACCCTGGAAATTCTTTTAGTTCCTTTGCCGAGATTAGTTTCTCTGATAATGGCAACTAATTTATAATCAGGACAAAGTAATGAAGCAAGTTCTCGGTTTAGCTATTCTTGCTACTTTGTTTACTAGCCCTGCTTTAGCAGGTGAGACTTTTGTTTTGAACCAGTGGACAATTAAGGGGGGTAGAACACAGACTAATTTCAACATCGATACTGTAACCAATTCAAATCGCACTGAAGATTACAGTTCTTCATCTGACAAGATTTATATTGATGGTACGGTTGAAACCGAATATAACAATGGTAAAGTCGGAGAATATTTTAAAGATTTTACTGTTTATAATGCTGGTTCTAAACTAAATGGTAGTTTTCACGAAAAGATGACAACTAGAGTATGGGGTACGATCAATACTATTACGAATTCATACACCAGCACCCACGAAAGTAGTGCAGGGATTCGTTAATTATTACCCGAATTGATATTATTGGAGAAAATTGTAGGGTGGTTATTCCACTCTTTTTTTATGAAATATTTAATCTTGTTAGCTGTTGCTTTATTGGCATGGATTGCATTTATCTATTCTCATAGAGTTTTTTATATCAATCAAATGCCTCCCTTTTTTATGAACTCTATGTTGAAAGTGTTTAATCAAAATACTAATGAAAATATACCGATTAAACAGATAAATTTGTCATCTGAAATCAGGGAAAATTTATATAACTCTATATCTACAGGCATGTCTTATGATGAAGTTCGTTCTATTCTAGGCTGGGATGGTATCTTGATTTATGAAAATAATATCGATTCTGCTGATGGACAAATCCATGAAAAGATTTATCAGTGGAATAATCAAGATGTTTATTTGACTGATTACGAATCTCAAAGAGAAGATATCGATCTATACTGGAGTGTCACACTTAGATTTCAAAACGATATCCTGCTCAATAAAGCATCCTTTAACCTACAACCTTAGAGGAGCGATCGCTAATCCCAACTGTATAAACATTTAGCGATCGCTAATTCATAATACTCAGTAACGGTTCACCATTAACCCGCTCCTAAAAATATTCTTGCATCAAAACCCAATCGCCTATTTTATCCCTAGTAATCCTGGAAGAACCTCTTCCCCAACTCTTGTAGGGTTGGGGAAGAGGTTTTGATTACTAAGCAACCGATGGCGCAGAAATCACACGCCACGAGAATGCAAGCGAAAAAAGCCGTTGCTTTAGAAGTTCACTAGTTTTAATCAAATTAGCTCACTACAATTTAATCTCATAAATCTTACCAGCAAATATTAACTAAATCTTAAGAGAAATATTTTGTGACTAAATATACAGTATTTTTTGTGATTTAATTTTTCAATACAAGAACGGCTTTTTTCTATTTGTCTAAAATGACTAGGAATAAGTTTATCTCAAGGCATTCGCCATAGGGATCAGTAAATCTCTAAGCAGTATTTAATTAAGAAACAATTTATGTATCTAAAGTAGGAGGGTAAGATAACCTAAATTTTAGGATAATATACAAAGATATCGTAAATATTTCAAATCTGAAATTCTGTTTAAAATAATCCGTCAATATTAAGACAGTTTGTTAAATCGGGTCAAATCAAAATTTTTGCTAGTTTCACTGGCAGTTTTATCAAATAAAAAATAGTTACAACCAGGGGTTTTAAAATGCAGACAGTACAAAAAATTTACTGCCCAAATTGCGGCTGCCAAGCAGAACGCTATTACATTTCTGATAGTCAATTAACTCGAACACAATGCGCTAGTTGTGATTATTTGATGATTACTTGCACTCGCACGGGCAAAGTGATTGAGGCTTACGCCCCAGGTATTTATGCACAGCGCTAGTAATTAAAAATTAAAAATTAGAGAAAGTTTTCTCTAATTTCTAATAATAAAGTTACTTGTCAACAATTTTGAGGATTTCACAGTTTGTTCTTTTGTTGTCGGAGTTGTTGCTGTCGGATCTGTTCTTGTAATCTCAATTGTTGATCTTGTCTAATTTGTTGATCTTGTCTGAATTGTTGCTGTTGTATTCTTAGTTGTTGCTGTCGTGTAAAATCTTGCTGTTGTTGTGTAAATTGTTGCTGTTGTAGTCTCAGTTGTTGCTGGCGGAGCAGTTCTTGCTGTTGTTGTGTAAATTGTTGCTGTTGTAGTCTCAGTTGTTGTTGTAGCTGTGGTTGCTGAAACTGTTGCCGAAGCAATGTTTCCTTAAATTGCTCTTGTGTTTGCTGAGTTTGCTCCTCTTGTTGTTGTCTGATTCTTTCTTGAAAAGACTCAGGTTGCTGAGGATTTATCTGAATTATTTGTGCAGAGGCAGGAGAATTAATCGATAAAGCTTTTGCAAGCACAATCAATAGTAGCCATGCTTTAACTATTAATAAGCGATTCAACATACAGTTATTTCCTCAATTATTATAGGTTGGGTTGAGCGATCGCTAAACCCAAAAAAGGACTGAAGTCTTTACTACAAACTCGATTACAATAAATTTACACTACTTAATATAGTTTGATTTCTTCCCACAGACTTACTTAAAATTGACTACAAGAGGTTTAATTCTTACTTGCTCTGAGTTGTCCACAAGCAGCATCAGCTTCTAAACCACGGGAATAACGCACACTAACAGCAGTATTTTGTTGCTTAAGGACGTTGACAAATGCTTGAATGCGATCACGGTTGGGGCGTTTGTAGTCTACTTCTTGGATGGGATTATAAGGAATCAAATTTACATGACTTTGAAATCCTCGCAGACACTTTGATAGTTCCAATGCATGTTCTGGTAAATCGTTAACACCAGCGAGGAGAACATATTCAAAAGTAACGCGGCGTCCAGTAATTTCTACATATTCTCGACATTCAGCCAGCAAATCTTCTAGAGGATAGGCGCGGGCGCTGGGGATGAGTTTTTCGCGCAGTGCTTGGTTGGGCGCGTGGAGACTAACAGCGAGAGTGATTTGCAAATTGTTTTGGGCGAACTGACGAATGCGATCGCGAATCCCAACTGTAGAAACTGTAAGCGATCGCTGCCCAATACCGACATCTTGATTCAGGGATTTCAACGCCGCTAAGACATTCTCAGTATTCAACAACGGTTCACCCAATCCCATAAACACCACATTGCTAACCCGTTGCTGAAAATCTTCTTGCACAGTTAACACCTGATCGACAATTTCATGCCGTGCTAGGTTGCGCTTGAATCCTCCTTTACCAGTAGCGCAGAAATCACACGCCATTGGGCAACCCACCTGAGTAGAAACGCAAACTGTCAAACGGGATTTTGGGCCATCTCCGGCTTCTGCAAAGGTGGGAATGCCAACAGTTTCAATAATTTGATCGTCTGCTAATCGTAAAAGATATTTAACTGTGCCATCGGGAGCCACAGAGCGGTAGTGTAAAGTTGAGCGCCCAATGGGGATTTCTGCTACTTCTTTACGCCATTGTTTAGAGAAGACAGAAATATCAGCTAGCGATCGCACTCCCTTATCATAGATCCATTCATGCAGCTGCTTTCCTCTGTAAGCAGGTTGTCCCTGTTGCTGCACCCAAGTGCTTAACTCTGCAACAGAAGCGCCGAGAAGGGGGGGAATTAATTCTGATTTTACTGGGTTGTGTAACTCAAGAGATACAAGAGGCGTAGCAGACATAAAAAATCAAGAGTTGATGTAGGATCTCTATCCTACACCTGCCAGATTAACTTAGTCTTGACCAAAGAAGACGGGAAATTACCCAAAGGTTGTGCCGTTCCAGCCCCACATTGCACCCGTCGATCGCATCGCAGCCAATAAAACACGAAACTCAAACCGAAGCAAATAGAACGCGGAATTATCCAACCAACGCGATCGACGAACCAAACAGAACACTCAGCGCACCCTCGCTAGAGTCAGTCTAACTATTAATTAGACTGACTCTTTCTCTGTAAATTCCCAAGAAATCTGTCGATCTAATGCCTCGAATCGGTATATTAGGCTGCATAGGGTCGGCATAACGTCCTAAATGAGGGCATCAGATCGACTCTTTCTAGACTGTTGACCCTGTATCACAGCGTACACCTGATCTAAGCCCCAGCGATACGCGTTTCTACGTCTAAGGATATAAGTTTGTTTAATTTTGAGATATTAATGAGATATTAAATTTAAAAACTAATTCAGATAGAAACTTATGACAACCCAGCAAGAGCTTCAATCTCTTTTTAATAAATTAGATCGCGATCAAGACGGCAAAGTCTCCATTAATGATCTTTTTTTAAGTCCTGGCTTAAGTGCAATCATCTCATCAGAAACAAATACCAGTAGTCCCCAGGAGTTACTAGTACAGTATGATTCAGACAAAGACGGTAGTATTACCTTTGAAGAGTTAAAGGAAGCAGTTGAGAAAGCAAATAATTTAAACTAGCAGTCAAAAAACCCAATCCCCAATACCCAATACCCAATCATCACCCCTTCAGGATGACCTTGGAGGTGAAGGGCATTGTAGGGGATTGTGGAGTGTGTAGGAAGTGCAATCGCCCCCTTGCCCAATGCCCAATGCCCTAGCATTTAGTGATGAGACGAGCGAAATAGATGAGTATGTTCGGGATGATATAAACGCGATCGCCCTTTATTTGCCGAGAGCGCTGGACTGATTATATAAAGTGTAGTGCGAATTAGTTTTTCTTTATGAGTGCAGTCTGCCATTTGATTCAGGGGGACAACCTTGATTTTTTCATCGGGCCATCCGATGCGAAAGCAAATTGCAATGGGGGTTTCGGCTGGGTAATGTTCGAGTAGTTTAGCTTGGGCATTTTCGACGTGACGCGCACTTAGATATAAACAAAGGCTAGCCTGATGTGCCGCCAGAGAGGCTAATTCTTCAGTAGCGGGGACTTCTGTACGTCCACTAATCCGGGTCAAAATGATGGTTTGGACTAAACCAGGGACAGTCAACTCTACTTTGAGTTTGGCAGCTGCGGCTTGAAAGGCGCTGATACCTGGGATGACTTCAAAAGGAATATTTGCCTCAGCGAGGAGGTGCATTTGCTCGTGAATGGCGCTGTAGAGACTAGGATCGCCAGAATGGAGACGGACTAGAGATTTGTGTTGCGATCGCACCCGATCGATCATAATCGGCAAAATCTCTTCTAAAGTCTGATTCGCAGTTCTAATTATCTCCGCATCTTTTCGGCAAAGTTCTAAAATCTGTTCGGGTATTAAAGAATCAGCAAATAAAATCACATCAGCAACAGCCAGTAGTTTCTGCGCCTTCACCGTCAATAAATCAGGATCTCCAGGGCCTGCTCCCACAATATACACAGATGGTTCTATGGCATATAGTGTTTTTTCATAACTCAGATTTTCACTTTTAGCAGAACACACAGCAATCCCTCAAAAAACTTTTTTGATATTTTCTCAGTATCTTTCCGGATTCACTCTCTTTCCCCAGTAGACAGTAATGGTAGATGCACCCTGGTTAAGCCCTAGAGAATACTCTGGGGCATTTTTTATTTTTTCGACATTGAGAATTAGGCATTAGTCATTCTTCTCCCTCATCCCCCTCATCCCCTCATCTCCCCATCTCCCTTAGGAGTAGCAACTACATCGGGTAAAGGGCGTTTGAGTAAGTAAAGCCAAGCTAATCCAAGTAATCCAAATAAAATTCCTAGACTACTGACTACTTGTGCCATTTTTAACGAACCAAGCATCAAGCTATCAGTGCGAAAACCTTCAATCCACAAGCGTCCTAAGCTGTAGGCTGGCCAGTAAACTAGAAACAGCGTGCCTACCTTCAAACGTGGTTTACCAGATAAAGACCGGAAAAACAAAGTTATTAGTAGCGCAAACACCCCTAAATCCCACAGAGATTCATAGAGGAAGGTGGGATGGAAGTAATCGAAGCTAGCATACTCTAGAGGACGATGATCTGTTGGAATATACAGCTTCCAGGGTAAATTTGTCGGATCGCCAAAAGCTTCAGAATTAAAGAAATTGCCCCAACGTCCGATCGCTTGCCCTAAAATCAGCGAAGGCGCTACTAAATCTGCCAGTTGCCAAAAAGAAACCTGCTTGATTTTGGCAAAGATTAACGCAGCCAAAACGCCACCCAGAATTGCTCCATGAATCGCAATACCTCCTTCCCAGATAGCAAAGATTTTTTCTGGAGTTGGGGCATATTTTGACCACTCAAAAAAAACGTAATATAGCCGTGCGCCAGGAATCGCCCCAATCAACAACCAAAAGAATAAATCGCCTAACAACTCAGGATTAACATTACGGCGCTTTGCCAATTCCTGGGAAAGGATAACGCCAATTAATACTGCTGTGGCAATCAATAAGCCATACCAACGGATACTGAGTGGCCCTAATTTCACCAGAATCGGTCCTGGAGAAGTAAATTGAAACGCCAAGGGCAAGGTGGAAAAATCCAGTGCCATGAAAAATTACCTAGAATAGTTCGTTAACTACCCGCGCACTTTGCTAAGTACGGAGTTTTTTTAGTATCGAATGCTGAGAATGTACTTAAATCCTTCACAATCTCGTGGGGACACAAATAGAAATCTAGCATTCATATTTAGGAGTTTATAGCGGTTTTGTTCAACCTCACCCCCAACCCCTCTCCGATGCTTTGGAGAGGGGAGCGTAAGTTTAATCAAATGCGGGGTGAGGTTGCGGCTATATTGCACCGCTATAATTCCTAACGCCTAGTTGAGCATAACTTGTACCAGCAAAACAATTGACTAAAGCATCCTTACTCAGAGCGCAAGATGGTAAATTTGAGTAAGTTACACAAAAGAGTTTCAATATAATCACCTAAACAACTTTGATATATCTAAAATTGTGATTGCTATTTATCCTGGTAGCTTCGACCCCATCACCTTGGGACACCTTGACCTCATCGGGCGCGGTAGTCGGCTGTTTGAGCGGGTAATTGTCGCTGTACTGCGGAACCCTAATAAAATGCCACTTTTTAGTGTGGAGCAACGGCTAAATCAGATCAGTCTTTCTACACAACATCTACCTAATATAGAAGTAGACAGCTTTGATGGTCTTACCGTCAACTATGCTCAAATGCGACAAGCACAAGTTTTGATCCGGGGTTTACGGGCTGTGTCAGATTTTGAAGTGGAACTACAAATGGCTCACACCAATAAAACTCTTTCTACCCAAATAGAAACAGTTTTTCTCGCAACCTCAAATGAGTATAGTTTTTTAAGTAGTAGTGTGGTAAAAGAGATTGCAAGGTTTGGTGGCTCTATCGATCATCTCGTTCCCCCACACATTGCCCTAGATATATACCAATGCTACAATCAGAACTCTCCAATGTTGAACCCAATCTCAACGGAAGCAATCCCCCCCCTCAAGAGCATCTCGGTGGAGAGGGAAGCATAGATATTCAGGAGGAACTCAACCGCCTAGAGGAAATGGTTCTCTCTAGTCTCAGGATTCCGGTGATAGGACGCACTCTCATAGATGAAGAAAAGCTGCTAGATCAGCTTGATTACGTCCGGCTGGCTCTACCATCGCTTTTTCAAGAAGCAGCAGCTATCCTCAACCAAAAGGACGAAATTCTGCTGGAAGCGGAAGAGTATGGACAGAAGGTTGTTGAGGCCGCGCAAGCAAAAAGAGCGCAAATTTTAGCTGAAAGCGATATTATTCAACAAGCAGAACAAGAAGCTGAACAACTGCGGCGACAAGTGCAACAAGAGTGTGAAGCAATAATGCAAGAAACTCTCGCCGAAATTGAGCGTAAACGGTATGCTTGTCAGCAAGAGTTAGAGCAAATGAGACAAACTGCGATCGCTCAGGCTCAAGATATTGAAGATGGTGCTGATGCTTATGCTGATGGCATCCTGGAAAATATTGAGCAGGATCTCAAGCAGATGTTGCGAATTATCACCAACGGACGACAACAATTGCAAATTGATAACCTCACCCAGCGCAATTCACCTCCAGGTAAGAAAAAATAGAGGTTCTAACCAGAGATGAGAAAAAATTATCGGTTGGGTTTTGCTATTGCTTAACCCAACAATTTTTATGAAAGAAGAATTTTTGGGAAGCTACCTGGTAATAAGTAAGTGGGCGCAAATAATCATCACTGGCTCGTAGTTGCACTTTAGCGCTAAAGCGCAACTACGAGCTAAATACAGAGATTTTACTTTTCGTTACATAGTTTGGTTTTATCTTGCCTACCTACTTATATTTAAAATTTTGGCTTGTAATTAATGCAGTTTACAGAGATAGATAATTTTAGCTTAAACGAATCCTTCACTGCGATCGCGTTTGGTTAATTCGCTTTTGCAATTCGGCTTCAATTTCTTCATCTGTGCTGCAAAAGACTTTTGGACGTTGCTCTAATCTATCCATGAGAATGTGGAAGGCTTCTACATCTTTGGGATGGTAGCGAACCCAGTCCCGCAACTCTTCATCAGTCATCGCTTGGTAGTTAGAATTTGTCATGGAAACGTTACCTCACCGTTAGGGTAGATTTCTATTTGTATTGTGTCTCCAACTAGCATGTATATGCGCTTTGTCCTTTCGTCTAGGCGCACTACGTTTATCGATTGAAGGAGATTGCTTGCTCTTACTGACATCCGGTAATACGCTCCCAACTGCTCTGATGTCGGTTCCAATTCCACCTCCTTATTTAATTTTCAAGGTTCCGTTGGCTAGCTTTTGATTTACTATCAGCAGATGATTACAAAGTATATGTAAAATCTTCCACCAGCATACCGGGAACTAAACTACCTCCAAGTTGGCGACTTTCATAAGTTCCTACTTCGGGGATGAATTCTTGAAAATTAGTCAAATCTACTAAGTTTTCTCCCCAAAAGCGATAAAGACTTTCATCAAAACGTAAGTTTTCAATGGGGGCGATAATTTCTCCCTTTTCTACCCAAAAACAAGCATAACGAGTCATACCTGTGATTCTACCAGTTTGGCGATCGCTCCAATTCAAGTAATGCAAATTAGATACATATAATCCGGTATCTAAACTCGGAAGAATCTGCTCAAATTCTAAATTTCCAGTAGTCACTTCTGGCGCACGTAAAGTCTCTGAACCATTAGCACCGTTGGCAATTTTTTGATATTCCTTAGCAGTCCGAGAATTCACCAAACTATTTATCAAATGTCCTTTTTCTATTACAGGTAACTCCGGTGCTGCTATTTCTCCTAATTCATTAAATCGCGGTACTAATCCTCTCTGAAAGTTTTCTTTCAAACTAAATATTGGAGAAAGTTGTTTTTCTTGACGCGATAAAGCAGCTAAAGCACTGTTTCCTTGTTGGATATCAGCTTCGCTGACTGCTCCCCAAGAAAGCATTACTAATAAATCTGCAACAGCAGCAGGTGCAAAATAAGTTTTGTATTGTCCCCGTGGCAATTCTTTAGTTGGGCGAGAAAGGAGTTCTAGTTGCTTTTTGGCTTCGCTAATTTTGGCTATATATACAGATATATCCCAATTACTCCCAGCAAATGTACCCTTAACTGCTTGTCCAGAGGTGGAAAATAGAGAATAATCTAATGTAAAAGAATCAGTAGCAAACCAGTGTTTTTGACCGTTGGAATCACCATAAGCTTTAATTACTATTCCTCCAGCATATATACCAGTAAAATCTAATTCAGCAACTAGTTCTAGCACAGTTGGGACTACTGCTTCCGCCGCCAATAAATTTCCAGAATGTATTTCCCGACTGGTATTATTTCCTGATGGTAAAACTAGATAAGGATCGATGGGTAATAGAATCAGTTCGTCACGTAGTTCCTGCAAAGCAGTATATGCTAACTGCCAATCTACATCCCAATTTCCAGTAAAGGGGAACTGCCGAACACTGCTGCATTCATTTGCCATCAAAGTCAGTTCGATCCAACCATCAGCAACACAACCAGTTTGTCGCACTTTCGCGTGATTGAAACGAGTAAATTGACTTCTTTCACAGCTGAGTTTCACAGCAAATTGTTCAATTTCGGCTTTTTTAATCAGTAGAGTTTCAATCAGTTGATTAAAGCTGACTTCTAACGCAGATAATTCCTCAATTTTCATAGATATTAATATTAATAAGGAATAAGGAGGGGGAGAAAGTTAGGAGTTAGGAGTTAGGAGTTAGGAGTTGGGAGTTGGGAGGTAGGAGGTAGGAGGTAGGAGTTAGGAGTTAGGAGTTAGGAGTTAGGAGTTAGGAGTTAGGAGTTGGGAGTTGGGAGGTAGGAGTTAGGAGTTGAAGATTTTTTTAAGAAACTTCGGCGCTTTTTTGTCGCCGGCTACAAAAAAAGCATGGATGTATGTGGAGAGCAGGGTCTGTTTTACAAAGTTGCTCCTCTTGGGTTCCACACCAAGACGCACTGTAGCGCTAAATCCCTGTTACAAAACTGTACTTCAGACGAACAACTTCTTTAACTCCTAACTCATAACTTTCAACTCCTAACTTTTTTCACGTTCCTCCACCAAAAACTTCAACATTAGCAAATACACAAACAGGTGAACCATGTCCTACCCAAATAGCCTGATTTGGTTCTCCTTTACCACAATAAGGAGTACCATACATTTGCCAGTTTGTGGCATCTCCTACTTGGATTAAGCTGTGCCAAAACTCTGGTGTTGTGGCGCGATAGTTGGGATTGCGGAGGGTTTTGGTGAGTTTACCGTTTTCAATTAATTTAGCGTACTCGCAACCAAATTGGAATTTGTAGCGGCGATCGTCAATAGACCAAGATCGGTTAGATTCCATGTAAACGCCGTGTTCTATGCCGCTAATAATTTCTTCAAAGCTAGCGTTTAGAGGCTCTAAATTTAAGTTTCCCATGCGATCGATCGCAGGTCGATTCCATGAGGAAGCACGCGCACAAGCAACTCCTGCTACACCTGCTCTGGCTTGACTCTCTAGACTGCCTAAACCCCGTTGCAGTACTCCTTCTTTAACCAAATATTCCTTTGTTGCTACAGCACCGGTATCATCAAAGCCATAGCTAGAAAATTCGCCAGGTACGGTGGGATCAAAGGTAATGTTCATCAGTGGCGAACCATATACTAGGTTGCCAAAATCACTTTTATTAACGAAGCTGCCCCCAGCATAGTTACGCTCATCTCCCAAAATTCGGTCAATTTCTAGGGGATGCCCGACACTTTCATGGATTTGCAGCATCATTTGGTCTGGGGCTAAAACTAAATTGGTACGAGTGGTTGGGCATTCATCTGCTGTCAATAGTTCTACTGCTTGTTCGCCAATTTGCCGCACCCGATGCCATAAGTTTTCTTGTTTTAAAAGTTCTAGTCCGCCTTGGTAATAGTTTGCGTGAGAACCATTGTTACTACGCTGCTGTACAATCACACCATCTTGGGCGGTGGCTCCATAATGAGTGCCTATAGATAGAGTTTTTTGATAGACTTCTGAACCGTTGCTGCTAATAAACCAAGACTCCCTCTCAATGGTGCTAACACTGGCTATGGTTTGCACTATCTTGTCGTCAACTTTCAGGGTTTGGCAAATCCGAACCAGTAAATCGTTGATTTCTCCCGGACTCAAAGCATCCAATGGCTCAAGATATGGAGATTTATATTCACCAACGACTTTAGGGCGCTCACTTTCACGAAAGGGATGTATCCACCATTCACTGGCTGCTAGTGCCTGTTTATAGGCTGTTTCGGCAGCAGTTTGTAAGGAAGACAGTTCTAGAGAGTTAGTTGCTGCATAACCCAGACAGCCATTTACCAAAACTTCTAGCATCGCTCCTACAGTGAAGGATTTGCCATTTACTTGGGGTAAGCCGTCACGGACTAAACGCGTTGTAGAAGTCTCCTTTACGGCTCTAATACCAATCCAATCAGCAGGAATATCGAAACTAGCGATCGCTTTTTTTAGAGTAATCCACATAATTTTGGGCATTGGGCATTGGGCATTGGGCGTTGGGCATTGGGCGTTGGGCGTTGGGCATTGGGCATTGAATATTAATTATTCTTTCTCCCTCATCCCTCTCATCTCCCCTCTAATTCCGATGCCAGCGTGTACCATCACGGCTATCAATTAGCGTAATACCTTCTGCTTGAAGTTCGTCACGAATGCGATCGCTTTCGGCAAAATTCTTGCCAATACGTGCTTCTTGCCTTTGCTGAATTTTCGCTTCAATTTCTGCATCGCTTAAACCATTACTCTTGTCAGGTTCGGCTTCTATCTCAGCTTCTAAACCTAAAACTCCAGCTAATGTGACAAGAGTTTGCCATTGACGCTTTAACTCATCAGGGGAAGTTTCAGTTTTCCCTTCATGCACAATAATATTTCCTTCACGGCGCAGTTCTTTAGCTAATTCAAACAGCACTGTTAACCCACCAGGAAAATTAAAGTCGTTATTTAAAACTTCTTGGAAGCGTTCAATGTCTGAATTTTGGATTTTAGGTCGCACCTTTGGTGCGCTTTCAGCGCAACTTGGATTTTCGATTGGGGAATTTTCCCCCTGTAGTTCCCATCCCAGTTTTTTACCGTATTGGTAGCCGAAGAGTAAACCTTCTCTAATTGTGTGCCAACCGTTGGTTGCTGCGGCGATCGCTTCGTCGGTAAAATCTATGGGTGTACGATATTGAGCGGTCAGTACGAACAACCGTACCGCCATCGGGTCAACTCCTCGATCCAGTAATTCTCGAATAGTGGTAAAATTGCCCAAAGATTTGGACATTTTTTCACCATCTACCTTCACCATGCCGTTATGCAGCCAGTAAAGCGCTAGGGGTTTTCCTGTGACAGCTTCAGATTGGGCAATTTCGTTTTCGTGGTGGGGAAAAATTAAGTCGGCACCACCAGCATGAATATCGATGGTATCACCCAGGCGATCGCGCACCATTGCCGAGCATTCTATATGCCACCCCGGACGACCTGCGCCCCAAGGTGATTCCCAAGCTGGCTCTCCTGGTTTTGCTGCCTTCCATAAAGCAAAATCAAAGGGATCTTTCTTTTTGTGATATTCTGGATCATCTACGTTGACGCGCTCGCTTTTCCCGGCTTGCATATCTTCTAATTTGCGTCCCGAAAGCTTGCCATATTCAGCAAACTGTCGGACTGCATAATACACATCGCCGTCAGCAGGGTAAGCAAAACCTTTATTTTCCAACTCATGAATTAAGCGTTGAATGCCATTCATCGTATGAGTAGCACGGGGATATTCATCAGCCTCCTTGATTCCTAGCCGCGCCATATCCTCAAAATATGCTTTGATAAAGCGATCGGCTACAGCTTCCATTGATGAATGTTCAACACAGGCTCGATTCAGAATTTTGTCATCAATATCGGTAAAATTTTGGATATATCGCACTTCATAGCCGATAAACTGGAGGTATCGGCGCACTACGTCCCAAACGATGCAAGCTCTCGCATGACCCAAATGGCAGTAGTCGTACACCGTCACGCCGCAGTAATACATCTTAACCTTGCCTGCAACGAGAGTTTCAAACGGTTCTTGACGACGGGTGAGGGTGTTGTAAAGGGTTAGGGTCATAACAGAGTAATGCTGAAATAAGAAGATACGTAATAATAGGGTAAAGCAGCTGGGATGACAGTCCAGCATCCCTATGCTAGTGTTTTCTGGACTATCTGCGCTACATTACTATTTTTTGACTATTAGATAACAGCGCTATGCAATCAGCAGTTACACCCGAATCTTCCGCAATGGATACGCCCAAACAAGGAATGCCAGTAACAATTATTACGGGTTTCCTTGGCAGTGGCAAGACGACTTTACTCAATCATATCCTGAACAATCAACAGGGTTTGAAAACCGCCGTTCTCGTGAATGAATTTGGCGAAATTGGCATCGACAACGAGCTAATTGTTTCCACTGGTGAGAACATGGTGGAGCTAAATAATGGTTGTATATGCTGCACTATTAATAATGATTTAGTAGATGCAGTTTACAAAGTTTTAGAACGCCAAGAAAATCTAGATTATCTAGTAGTAGAAACAACTGGATTAGCAGATCCGCTACCAGTAGCTCTAACATTTTTAGGCACAGAATTGCGAGATTTAACTCGCTTAGATTCGATTATTACCGTGGTAGACGCGGCAAATTACAGCCTAGATTTGTTTAACTCTCAAGCGGCATACAGCCAGATTGCTTATGGTGATGTAATTGTACTCAACAAGACTGATTTGGTTGATGAAGCTACATTGAATGAGTTAGAAACAAAAATTAACGAAGTTAAAGAAGGAGCAAGAATTCTCCGCACCACGCGATCGCAAGTGCCACTCCCGTTAATTCTCAGTGTTGGTCTGTTTGAGTCTGATAAATATTTTGACACAGTGGTGGATGAACACGACCATCACGATCATGAACATCACGATCATCATGATGATCACGAGCATTCAACATGCGGTCACGATCATCACGACCATGACCACGATCACCACGATCACCATCATTCTGACCATTTAGAAAATGATGGTTTTACTTCTATCTCTTTCCAAAGTGATAAGCCTTTTTCTATTAGGAAGTTTCAGTATTTCTTAGATAATCAGCTACCCTCAAATATCTTCCGAGCGAAGGGGATTATGTGGTTTGATGAAAGTCCGAAGCGTCATATTTTCCACCTTTGCGGTAAACGCTTTACTTTGGATGATGATGAATGGAAAGGTCAACTGAAAAACCAAATCGTGCTAATTGGTCAAAATTTGGATCGTGAGGCTTTAATTAGTCAACTTGAAAAGTGCATTTGTCTACCTTCAAGCTCTCGCGGTAAAGGGTTTGGGAAATAAAAGTTAGGAGTTAGGAGTTAGGAGTTAGGAGTTAGGAGTTAGGAGTTAGGAGTTAGGAGTTAGGAGTTAGGAGTTAGGAGTTAGGAGTTAG
>NZ_JBALFF010000117.1:0-52647 GCF_036916975.1 Nostoc sp. | reverse complement strand
GAACACAAAGAAAGAAAGAAAGAAAGAAAGAAAGAAAGAAAGAAAGAAGAAGTTAAGAGGGTTTGGCGCAGCCTCACAAAGAAATGGTATAACAAAGAATTATCATTATTCGCTCTACTAGTGACGTTCATTAATTCCTAGAGGCTGCAAAGAAATTATGGAGTTTTTAGAATCTGATGATACTTTAAGTGTAGAAGATAAGCTTAGTAGCTTAAGTGCGGATTTAGTGTCTGGCGAGGACATGATAAAATAGCACATTTTGACACCCTATCAGGAAGATAAGCAATGCCCTATGCTTTTTTTTGATCAATCTTCGTCATCAAAATTTGTTTCCCAGCTGGCATCGTTGTAACCGTCATTAGCGCGGTATACTTCTGCTTTGCTCCGGCGATTTTCTTGCTTGAGGGCTTCTCGTTCTCGCAACGTTAGGGGTGGTTTTTCATTGCTTGGTAAGCGATCGCTTGTTCGCCTTGTGGGTTTTTGGCGCGTGAAATTTCTCCAAGCAGCTTTCGCGCCAACCAAGATGCTACGTGTACCTACTTGCAGATTTTGAGCCTGAATTCTTGCACTATCAAGGCTTTGATCGACTTGTTTCACGACTTGATTAGCAGTTTTTACACCTTCACTAACATCACCACTTAAGTCAGTGATTTCCAAACCAGTCACACGGATAGCTTCTAGAGTGGGTGGTAACTCCCGCGAGAGTGTATCAAATAGCTTTTCTGCACTACGAGCAGCGCGTGCTAACTCCTGTAAAGCAGGTATTGCCGCCACTAAAACCGCAGTCAAACTTGTGGCGACTAAGAGTAAAGAAAGTCCCAACCAAAACAGGGGATCAATCACGGTTGTGTCATTTATAAGCGTTCTAGTTGCTGGGGAAGCGAATCTGAGTCTTCAACAGATATTTGCCGCTTTAAGACTTGGCTTTCTCTCTGACTGGCATCTACACCTGCTGCGATCGCTTCCTGTAATCTATCTAAAGTATCATCCCAGTTTCGTAGTGCGATCGCAGATAGACGATCTGCCTGGATTTGCACACTCGTTGATAAATCTTCTGCCAATTCTGGGATAGCATTAGCAGATTTTTTCAAAATTTTACGCGTTTCGCGCCCTGTACGGGGAGCCACCAGCAAACCGGTTAAAGCACCGATGGTAGCTCCCAGCATCAAACCGCCAAAAAATACTCCAGAACGGTTATTAGACATCTTGTTATTTCTCTCCTTACACCCATTTTAAGTGGGTTTTCTCTCCTTGTAAGATTCCACCGATTTTATTCAGTTAATCTATCCTGACAAAATATCAGCCAAAAAAGTTGCTTTTATTCATTAAATATTAAAATTATTAATTACTTATAATCAAAACTCCTTGCGTCTTTGTTTCATGGTGTCACTGCGTCCCTGTGTCAGTCCTAATTATAAATGTTCATCTGTTGACATAACTCATTTTCCAACAGTTCTTTTCGCTGGTGTTAACTGTAGCCTACGAAAATAACGCTGCCAGATTTGCTGTCCTAGCAAAAGTAGACTAATAATTTGCCGCACTTGTTGGATTTGCATTTGTAGTACTTGATTTTTCTGCCGTAACTTATAAATACTCTCCTGGCTGAGATAAATATTTTCGGGTGCTTTATTCAGTGCTGCATGGGTACAACTTTCATAGGCGGTTAAGCTATCTGCTATGTATGCTAACTGCTGCTTGAGTTGCCACACTCGCCAAGCTACATAGAGTAGTATCAGTGAAATGAGGGTGTTAACGAGGATAACTAAAATAACCATTGTTTATATTCACTAATATCAGCTTTGAGGGATTTTTCTATATACTTGACTTGGTTCTTATTTAATGATTAAGAAATTACAAAATAAAAATTATGGCACAAAGTACAGTCGGTATTGTGCAATAAAGAGCAGTTAGATGATGCTCTGAGCGTTATTGAAAGGCTTTACTAGGTAAAATTTAGTCTAACGCTAAAAAATCACCAATTCGCCAATTTTGTAACCCCCAGATGCCCACAGTTCGCAAAACCACAGCTACAATTGCCTTAGATTCACGAATCGGGAAGGCGAAATCAACCCGTATGCTCAATAAGCCCCAGCATTACTATGTTCCACTCCTTAACCTGATAATCTTAGATCATTTGCGACCTTTGTGGAATGTAAGCACAATGGTATAGCCCCTTCAACAGACGGTGAGAGAACTACACTACACTCTTTACCGGAGGCTCCCCAGCATCACCTTTATTATTGTGCTTTTACCCTACCAGTTTTCCAGTCTGTCGCCTGACCTTAACTAACATTTTGCCTGCAAAAACCTCACTTCGGGTTCACCAAGTAAAAATTGCTAGATGTGCTATTGGGGAAGGAGAGAGTCTATTAATTCCTCTTCCCTTAAAAAGGCTTGCTCTAATTTCCTCCTTGTTAAAAAGGATTAGGGAGGATGAAGCCAAAGCCTTAGCGTATAACTTTTAACCTCTACCTTGTTGAACGCTTCCACCTGGTATTTCACTAATCCGTTACTGATAATGATTATTTCTATACATCCAGTAGGAGTTTCGGATGTCAAAAAAATTACCATCAACTAATTTCTTCCGAGCTATTCTTGTTGCTTTGACAATTGGATTTGTTGGGTGTGGAAATCAAACTGCAAGAACTGCATTCACTCAGACAACCACTCAGGTAAATGAGAATCTTCCCAGAGTCGTTGCAACTACAAGTGTATTATGTGACTTAACCAGACAAGTTGCCGGAAATTCAGTTAACCTCACCTGCTTAATTGACCCTAGTACTAACCCCCAATTTTATAAACCAAAACCGGAAGATCGTAGAGCCATTGAGCAAGCTAATCTTATTCTCTATAGTGGCTATAATTTAGAACCAAATCTGATCAAATTAATTAAAGTGACTAAAAACACTGCACCGAAAATAGCCGTTAGTCAACTTGCAATGTCTAAGCCACAAAAGTTTCAGAAAGGCGACAATAATCTAACTAATCCTCATCTTTGGCACAATACGAAGAATACTATCAGGATGGTGGAGGTAATTAATAGTAACTTGAGAAAATTAGAATCTAGCGAAGCAGAGGCTTATACCAGCAATACCAAAAGAATCACAAATGAACTTACTCAACTAGATAGCTGGATTAAGTCAAGAATTGCCAGTATTCCTCCCAAAGAACGGAAGTTAGTTACAACTTCTGATGCACTGAGTTATTACGCAAAAGCATACAGGATTCCATTCGCAGGGGGATTACAAGGTATTAGTACTGGCGAAAACCTGACAGATGCAAAAGTGAAAAATTTGGTTACAAATATTAAGCAGGCTAAAGTATCAACAATTTTTACTGAGGCGGCAATTAACCCTAATTTGCTTCAATCTATAGCCAGACAAGCTGGAGTAAAAATTTCTAACAGGAAGTTGTATGCTGAGGGACTTGGTGAACCCGGAAGCGAGGCTGACACTTATCAGAAAATGATGATTGCCAATACACGCACAATTGTAGAAGGGTTAGGAGGGACGTATTTAATGTTTGAAGCAAAAACTGCTCAGTAGTTTTAACCTCAATTGATTAATCCAGGGCTATTTCATTCTCATTTAGCCCGCCTCAGAATTAATTTACCTGTCTTATAGCACTCATTCATCTGAAGATAACTGAGACTCATGTTCTAGTCCGTTTTAACGGACTTTAGCTATGAGCCTATAACTTTAGTTCTGGGCGGTTTATGTATAGAATGAAATAGCCCTATTCATTAATCTGATAAACCGAGTTTTTGGAGATTAGATAAAATTCGGTTTATCAAATTATTTTTTTAAGACGAAAATGTGAATGCTATTTGTCTTTTATTCTGACATCAATAACAGTTGCATTGAAGTTGTAGTTATAGCCTTCCAACTCAAATGGCATACCAATTTTAACTTTACTGTTACCGAGAACGGGGCCATTGTCAGTCAGTTGAGCTTTGCCATCTAAAGTCAAAATCAAATCGGTACTAAAATTGTTGGTTTTTGGATCTGGTAATTCTTTAACAGTGCCATCAGGTTGGGGAATATTGATTGTTCTAGGTAGCTGTTGAATGGATTTAATCTCAATCTCGCCATGAGGTTGATTGCGGATAATCACATTAGTTTTACCGCCTTTTTTTAATCCGTTATTGAATAATTGTTCCGGGTCACGCACATTCAAACCACGAACTACTAAGTCTACTTCTATGGGTACTGTTTTCGCACCGACTTGGGCAACAGAACCAGAAGTGCCAGGAAAAATAAAGATGCCAAATATAACTAGCAGAATTACTAGCGCAGCACCTAAATCTAAGAGGTTGATTTTGCCGAACAAGCGACCTTTTGAATCTAAAATAGCCATAAAAAGTTTTCCGAGGTAATAGCGAAGTAATTGATTGTAGCAAGAAGGTTTTCGATGGGAATAGTAATTTTCCCTGTTTGGTAATAAAGGAAAAGCGGCTGGGCGTTGCGGTTATGCGACAGTTTATCACGAGTTCGTAAGTTCGCAGGGGTGGCAGCTAACGCTTAAACTTTTGCCTGTTAAGATTGACACACCCAGAAAGTAATATCTAGTGTTTAAGCCTATCTCTAGAGGAAGTCTCTAACCCCCGTAATTCGGTAGATTTGCCTAAACATTAGCTGTATAACAACTCCTTTAGTCTTGATTTAAGAATGCAACTTAGAATACTCTAAATCCGTCTCATAATTTGTCCGATCATTTTATGTTCTCCCAAAATAATCTTCAGCGCCTATTATGTTCAACTGGAATTTTGTTGCAAATTACCGTGTGTCGCGGCGTCGCTGGTTTTATCCTTTAATTTCAGTGATAGTTGCCTTGAGTCTGTGCTTGAGTACACCCTTACCTGGAAGAACTTTAGATTTCTTACCTCTTCTACTCCAAGGAGTTCAGGCATTTCAGCTTTCTAGTATGTCCCCTCGCCAGGAAGTTGATCTGGGTAAGCAGATTAATCAAGAATTAGTAGGCAGTGAAGTACGGCTTTATCGTAATCCAGAAGTTAATCGCTATGTGGAACAAGTTGGTCGGCGTTTAGCTGCTAATAGCGATCGCCCCGATCTCCCCTATACCTTCCAAGTAGTTCAGGATGAAAGTATTAATGCTTTTGCTACCTTGGGCGGCTATGTATATGTCCATACGGGTTTGCTGAAAACCGCAGACAATGAAGCGGAACTAGCAAGCGTACTCGCCCATGAAATTGGTCACATTGGCGGCAAACACGTAGTTAAACAGATGCAGCAAAAAGCGCTCGAAAGTGGTCTATTAACAGCTGCTGGCTTAGACCGGAGTACGGCGGTGCAAATGGGTGTACAGCTAGCGCGAGACTTGCCACGCAGTCGTAGCAATGAATTTGAGGCCGATCAAAGAGGACTGCGAACTTTAACACGGACTGGTTATGCCCAGTCTGCAATGGTTTCTTTTATGCAAAAGCTGCTGAAACAGGGTGGTTCTGCTCCGACATTTTTAAGTACGCACCCCGGAACGAGTGATCGCATTAAAGCCCTCAAACGTGCAATTAACTCTCAACCTAGTGAGGAAAATTATGGCTTGGATAAGGCTAGTTATAGAGCTAATATGCGAGCATTAGTGAGGTCTTGAGGGTATTAAGTATTGGGCATTGGTTATTCCCCTTGTCTCCCTCATACCCCTCATCTCGAATATTGCTCAATTCTTATTGCGGCGATCGACTTTGATTTTAGCTGGATCAACTCTGATCACTACATCTTTTAAGGGCAAGCTACGGAGATAGTGTTTAAAAATGTTAACTTGATAAACCAGGTTATTCGTGACATCTAATCCAGTCAACCAGCCACTCCGGGGATGATAAGCGCCAGTATCTATGTCTAGCCATCCCTCTCCTTGTGCCAGTTTGCCAGGAGAAACACCCGGTAGAGTAAAGGTAATGGTGTGACCGATGATAATTAGCTTATCTGGAAAGTAGGGTTTTTCAATGCTGTGAAATTCTTCTCGTATCCAGCATAGTTGATCGGCAGTTTGTTCTGTCACCGACCTGGAAGGGTCAACGCCAGCATGAGCTAACCAAATATCCCCCAAGTCTAAATATGTAGGCAAACTCTTAAACCAATCCAGATGGTCATCAGGAATAGAAGCCTCGTTGTAACTGGCTACGGTAGCTTGCCCCCCACTATATAACCATGCTTGCATCGTCGGGGACGAAGTTCTGTGATTGGTCAGAATGTTTAATAACATCTGCTCATGATTTCCCAGCAAACATGGGTAGTTATGTCGCTTGACAAAATTCACTACTTGTGAACTATGAGGACCACGATCAATTAAGTCTCCCAGAAAATAGATTTGATCGTCTGAGGTGGGGGCAATCGCCTCCAACAATGTCATCAAACCTTCATAGTGCCCATGCACATCCCCAATTACAATTCGTCTGGGGCTAGTTTCGTTCATTGTCTTTTAGCTTCAATAGTTTGGCTAATACTTCTGCTACAGTTTAAGCTGTCTGGTTTCCGTAATAGAAGGTAAAAATACTGAATAAGTTTTATTTTAATTTAATTATTCCCGTATAAATAAAATTAATTTATTACGCAATGGGATAAAATGCAGAATCTTGAGTGCTAAGAAAGAAAATCAGCAAATTTCATTCGCGTTCTTAGCTTAAAATTTAAGCTGTTGCTATATTGCTTACTTTGTATCTCAACAATGTCTAAGGATTTTTCTGCTGATATTAGTTCGCGCATCTGCAAGCACATGAATGATGATCATGCTGATGCCATAGTTGTTTATGCTAAGGCTTTTGGTGGTGTAACATCTGCTAGTGCAGCACAAATGCTGTCAATTGATGCACAAGGGATGGATTTGACAGCGCAAGTGAATGCGGAAGTTGTGCCAGTTCGCATCCAGTTTGATCATGTTTTAGCAGATGCGGAAGATGCCCATCAAACTTTAATTGCGATGGTGAAGCAGGCGCGGCTGAAGGCAAAGTAGAAATTGGGATAAGTAGGTAGGCAACATCAAACCAAACTATGTAACTAAAGGTAAAATCTCTGTATTTGGCTCGTAGTTGCGCTTTAGCGCTAAAGCGCAACTACGAGCCAGTGATGATTATTTGCGCCCACTTACTTAATTGTATTACTAATGCTTGGCTGTCTTTAAACATGCCGTTTGCTTGATATTAGCTGTCAAGGGTATTAGCTACTGCGGCATAAGCCTTGGGTTGGATAATTTCAAACTTCCAGTTTGAAGAATAATCAGGCAATTCATAGTCAGCACTCTTAAGATGAGCCAACATCAACTCATCCCGTTGATGCCAAACTGTAAATATTCTCTCCCTGCCATCATAAAGCGTTTCTAGGTCGATTTGATAAACCTCATTTATCCGCTTTAGTTTCAAGCCCAACAAATTTAACAGTCGGCTGAGTATTTTTATTGCCGAAACCTGCTCTTTCTCCCCAATTAAGTTAATACCAAGCGCTCTTTTAATATGCTTACTATGCTGAAAAACAATATTTTTTAGCAGTATCAAATCTGGATTACTCTCGATAAGTTCTCGTTTTGCTTCGAGAAACTGAAGCATTCCCAAAGCTCTCATCGCCTCAACTTTGAGTGTGTAAGTTTTTAAATCTGGAAGAAAAACTTTCCCTTCACCCCAAGACAATTGCTGATGCCATTCTTGCTGATCTCTGACGTGAAAATACTCGCTTTCGTGAGTTAGATAATAGTGAATTAACAATTGACGATAATATCCGTGGTCATCCTGCAATTTTAGCCAAGGAGTAACTTCTACACCATACCTTTGCCTAAGAACATGTTTATTGATTTGGTTGCGTTCTCCATCAGTCAAGGAATGCTTCACTAATAGCTGCTCATATTCTACATAATCAATATCTTTAGCATTAGCCACAGCAGTTGCTAGTGATAGTTGATTTTGCTGCTTAATCTCTTTAATTTTGCGTTTAATATCTTTAGCTTTTTGGCGGCTTTGCGCCCAATCTTTTTGAACTTTGACAATTTCTAAAATTAATCTTTTGCGGGTAGCTAAATCATCAGCGTCAGTTGCTAAAAAGGCAAGGCGTAAATCCCGAATAATATTATTGTGAACAGCATTACTCCGCATCTGAATTTGATGTCCATCAGCAATCAAACCATCTTGCATCGATTGACGATAGAGGCGAATAGAAGCATTTACCCGTGCAGATAATTTAGCCCAAGTTCGCAAATGAATTGGGTCATGAACTAAAGGTAAATCCACATCTATTTTATGTAGTGGACTCAGCAAAGCTAAGTTTTCTTTTTGATTTTCTTGATACCAATCAGATAGCAAGCGATAATTTGTACTACCACTACCAATTAAGCCAATACCTCGTTTAGCGCACCAGACAACACGCGGTACATCATCGCGCACTCTTGCTAATGCTTGTCTTGCTTCCGAGTCAGGAATTACCCCTTGAAAAATGCCATAAACTCGGTCGAAATGTTGGACATCAATACTAATTCCTGTACCAAGACTAGGGGTAACAAAAACGCCGTCATATTCAGAGATTTTTTGATTGATTGCTGCGATAAAATCAACCGCTTCGTGACCAGGTGTGTTTGTAGTGTGGCTACTAACTACCAAAGTTTTAGGAAATTGCCGTCGTAATTTTTGTAAGCGTTCTTTCAGATAACGTTCAATTGTTTCGCAGCTGTAACGCCCAGCGCGACTATCGGTAGTAACATAACATTTACGTCCAGCAATTAAATCCAATTCAAGTTGGTGAATTAGCGGTGTTGGGTTCGGCGAATCATAAAAAGTTACGTCCCAACCATGCTGAGGTTTCCACTGATTGAGAACTACCCAAGGTGTTAATTTAATTCCTGCCAATCCTTGTAAATATTCAAGTGACACATCCGATAAATCAGCATCTTGGGCAATTACTAACCCCCCAGTTGTTAAAACTGTGGAAATTAGTTGCTGGAATAATTTTAATATTTTTACACGCTTATGTTTACAAGTATTACTATTTAATAGATGCCACAAAGACTGCTCTACTTCATCCAGAATTACTATTGCTCCTTGCCAATTTTCCGGGTTAAGTTTCCACATAGAATCAACGCACAATCCAAGGGACTGCTGAGGAGAGAGTGAGCGGAGAATCGGAGGAGCGGGGGTAAGTGTTTTATCAATCCTTTTATCCGCATCTTCTTTATGTGTTCCCCATTGAATACCAATTTTTTTACACAAAAATCTTCCTAGTAGAATTCTGTGAGTAATTAATAAAACGGGTTGATTTCTAATTTTGGCTTGCTGAACAACGGCTTGCAGTGCTGTAGTTTTACCTGTTCCTTTTGCTGATTTGACTCCTACTAATCCAGAAGTGGGGAAAGGTATTTCACTTATATAAGGGCGATTGAAGGTGAGAGCAGCAGGAATAGTTAACTCAGTGTGGGGTTTGGTTTGAGCAAGATAAATTTCTAAATCAACACTTTGGCGATAAACGGTTTCAAAACTACTTGCACCTTTTGCAACGATAAACTCATCAACTCCTTTTTCTATTCCTGGAAGTTCGATAATTTTGACAGTGCATTTTTCTTGCTGGAATAAACAACCAAGTTGAGAAATAGCATTATTTACAGCAGCAATTGTTTTAGGCTGCGTTTCAAAATCAAAGCAAATATAAAAGCTACGCTTTGTCATTGCAAATGCTGCTAAGTCAGGAACTAGCTGACGACGGGTAACTTGGCCAAATTCATCTTTAACAACCCGATAACCACTAGTAATTCCGGGAATAGCAATAGCTGCATATCCTTGCGTCAAAAGTGTTGCTGCTTTCTTAACACCTTCGCAGAGAATCAGGGGAATGTTATGTTGCATCACCCATTGCCAAAAGCCTTCAGCTTCACCATCAGCAGTAATGGTGATATTGTCAGGCATGACCAGATTGTAACGTGCAGCGACTTGCTGCCACAGTTGCAGCGTTACGCGCAAACAAAACATCCGCGTTGGTGTGCTGGGGGGATGCTCGTATTTGATGGACTTACCATTGTGATTCTGTCGGGGTTGGTTTGGCTTAAAGCATCCCCATTCCATCATTTGCCAATTATTTAAAGGGTCTAGCCCGGAACACCACCAGCCACCTTCAGTAATATGAGCATAACGCTGCAACAATACAGCTTTCACCATTCCGGTATTAGTGCGAGGGAGTAGCTTAGAAATCAATAGATACTCATAAGCAGTTATGCCTTGAAGTGACCTAAAATTGAGTTGCACTAGGTGTAAGTCTATACCACTACTCTTGACTAATTCTTCAAGGTGTTGGGGGTCTAAATAGTGCAGATGCATAGGGAAAGGCACGAAGGGAAAGTCAATGAGACTAAAACATTAACATGCATCTGCTTTTTTTATCTAAGAGAGATTGCGAGGGTTTTATGACGCTTTTTTTACTTTATCGCGGGAGACACATCGGTTAAGGCTTTAGTAGGTTATTCTGCCTATTAGATCCCCGAAGTAATAATTTTGTATTGTGATATTTGTTAGCTATTAATTTTTATTTATCAGTAAATTTTCCTGTTAAGGAATGCGATCGCTTGAGGGGTTACAGGAGCGATCGCTATAGGGTAATATCTTGCAAGACAAGCTTTGTCAAGAATCGTAGACGCATACTGGCTTTTAGCTATGTGCTATTTCAATAGTGATATCGAGCTTGAAGAAAATCAATTCGGTCATCACTTACTCGATAAACAATCCGGTGTTCTTGAGTAAGTCGCCGCGACCAAGCATCTGAATCTAAGTATTTCAATGGTTCAGGTTTTCCAATACCTGTAAAAGGATCTCGCATAATCGCTTCAACCAAGTTAAAAGCGCGAAGCGCAGTTTTGCGGTTTGTCTCTACCCAATAGGCGAGGTCTTCCCGAAATTCTGGATGAAATACAGCATCTCGAACTTTATTTTCTTGGGGGTTGGGTTTCATTCTTCTTCTTCGTCAATTCCCAACTCCTGACGTAGTTCGTTAATATTTTGAGGTTTTAAAGTTCTAGCTTTTGCTCTTTCCAAAGCAGTTAACAAACGGACTGCATTTTTAGATGAACGAAGTAAATAAGATGTTTCTAGTAAACTATCTAGTTCATCAACAGCAATTAGGGCGACGTTTTCGCCTTCTTGTCGGGTAATAATTACCACTTCTCTATCTGCAACTACTTGAGCGCAGAGTTCGGCTAGGTTGTTACGAGCATCAGTCAAGTTTGTCTGGTTGGACATGGTGGGAGATTTCTTAATGCTGTAGGCTTTACAGTACATAATAGCTTGACTGGTTGGAGGCGTGATCAAAATTAAGCCCTCCTCACTTTAGTAAGGGGGCTTAAGTATACTAGGGTTTAAATTTTTGAGTTTCTTTCGCTTTTTTGTTTAGGTTAATTTAGTTTATTTAGGTTAATTTAGTTTGTTTAGGTTAATTTAGTTTATTTAGGTTAATTTAGTTTGTTTAGGTTAATTTAGTGCGAGCTTTTATTTTTATCCATAGTACACTTTTTTGAGAATGTTTCACTTCTTTTTTAGATTTCCTTTTTTTTCTTTTTCCTGCCACTCAATAACTATATTTCCTGGGCAGGGTAGTAAAGGAATGCCAGAAGTCCCTGGATTGTAGTAGTTCATTAAAGTACACACAAACACAGGTATAAAACAGGCCGGTACACTTATTTTCATTGTAATCTCCTATTCAGTAGCTTGGATAGAACAGTACCTAGTTTGACTAGACTCTGTTTGCAGTTCTGACTTCTGAAGGAGATACAATGCGTCCAAACGCACGTCTTTAATGTAACACTAGCGTACACAAGTGTCTATAGCACAAAGAGCAAGTAGTGAAAAGTAGTGAAAGTAGACCTTACCCCTCACGACCTACTCTTCTTAGCCTAGCTCTGAACTAAGCCCCGACAGCTTCCTTCGCGGCGTACAATACCTCAGTATTGATTTCTTTGAAACCGCGATCGCAATTAAATTTATTGATGCTGCACTAGATTTATATTCTATTACGTGAAATCATTGCTGAATAGGACGTAAAACTTCTAATTCAATAGGATGAGTTAAAACCTTGCTTAATAGCTCACTGAAATAAACAACTTGATAATTAGGCGCAAGTTCTGTTTGCACTTGCTTCCACAGACTAATTCCTTCTTCTTCAAAAGCCGCTTGGGCCTCTGCACTCAAATCTGGTGAGTTAGCAGGATCTTGCCAATTTAATGTTGCATTGTAATCAGCCGCCCATTTTCTCAAATGGCTAATGGTTTTTTGACTGAGAGGCAGTTTTGCTGGATCGATATTACCAACCTTATCAGCATCTGCCCACCATAAAGGGTCGCACCCATAATCAGCCATTAGTTTTATCTTTACTGCCATAGCTATTCAGGTGAAATTATGGTATGGAGGCGGGATTAGCTCCAACTATATAACCATTATCGCTTACTGTCACTGCTATGTATTGTGTTTGTTATTAAAAATCACTTCATAGATTTCCCGACGAGGTTCTATTATTCCTTGATAACCAAGGAATTTTCCTGTTGTCACAGCCGCTATAACAGCATCCGCAATTTCATTTTCAGAAATTCCACGTCTGGCAAAATCATCTCGATGTTCTTTTAAGATGTGTGATAATCCGCTACCTCTTCTACCAGCTTTGCCCTCTTCTAAAAATACGATTTTGCCATCAGCTTGCTTGGCAATCCGCACAATTTTTTCTGGACTGTGCTTAATACCAGCCTGACACAGTGCCGCAAACAATGCCGTTTTGTCATCGTTCATATTTAATTTAGTTATTTTAAAGAGTTATTGAGAGAAATATATAAAAATTAATATAAACCTATAATATCTCATAATTTACATTTTTTTTTATCACTAAAGCAAAAAAATGGGGGTAAAGAGTATACATAACTCCTCACCCCTAAATCTTCTTGATTAATCGCTAAACTAAGCCCCGACTGCTTCCTTGGCAGCGTACAATACCTCAGCATTGATTTCTTTGAAACCGCGATCGCGGGCAAATTTTTCAGTATTACGCTTCACCTTCCCGCGTACAAATCCAGGAATCTTATTCAATTCTGCTTGACCATCTTTTGTCCAATTCAAATCAGAATCAGCAGAAATTCCTCTAGTAATAACTTCTTTAGTATCATGACCACCGAAGATTTCTAATAGGTGATCTTCCATTCCCAAAGTGAAGGAATTGTAGATTAAATCTGTAATCTGATTTGTACCTTCGTAACCCATAAATGGTTTGTAACCAATGGGGAAGTTTTGGACGTGGATTGGTGCTGCAATTACACCGCAGGGAATATCCAAACGCTTACCAACGTGGCGTTCCATTTGGGTGCCGAAAATGGCAGAGGGTTCGACACGAGCGATCGCATCCCCAATTTCACCATGATCTTCAGAAATTAGCACTTCATCGCAATACTCGCTAACCTGTTCGCGGAACCAGTCTGCATCATATTTACAGTAAGTTCCAGCCCAAACAACATGAATCCCCATTTCTCGCGCCAAAATCTTGGTAATGGCGGCGGCGTGGGTATTGTCACCAAAGACCACAGCTTTTTTGCCAGTCAAGTTTTGACAGTCAATCGAACGGGAGAACCAAGCAGCCTGAGATACATAAAGGGTTTGCTCATTGATGAAGTTTTCGTAGTCAACTTCTGCACCTTGAGCGTTAATTACCTGCTGAATCTTGCGAATACAACGGGCAGTTTCCACTACACCCATTGGAGTAATGTCTATATAGGGTGTGCCGAATTGTTCTTCTAGGTAACGAGCGGTCGTTAAACCGAGTTCACGGTAAGGCACCAAGTTAAACCACGCTTGGGACATCTTTTTCAAGTCGTTCACCGAAGCACCTTCGGGAATTAAGGTATTTACCTCAATTCCCAAGTCAGCCATCAGCCGTTTCAGTTCGGTGCAGTCGTGATTATTGTGGAAACCAAGGGTGGTAGTACCGATGATGTTAACTGAGGGTTTTGCAGTTTTGCCCTGTGCCAATTCGCCCCGCTTCCGGGCTTTTTCAATGTAGTATTGGACAATTTGATCCAAAGTGCGATCGGCTGCTTGCAGTTCGTTGTAGCGGTAGTGGTTCACATCCGCCAGCATTACGTCTCCTTTTGCTTCGAGTTGCGCCCGTTCGACAAAGTTGTGCAGGTCTTCTTGCAAAATGCTGGAGGTGCAGGTGGGAGTTAACACAATCAAATCTGGGTGTTCCTCGGCATCCTTGCGGACGATGTTATCAACCACCTTCTCTTGGGAACCACGCGCCAAAACGTTGCGGTCAACGACACTGGTTGTCACCGGAGTGAAATCCCTCTCCCGCGATAGCATGGAGCGCATGACGTTAAAGTAGTCATCGCCAATGGGGGCGTGCATGATCGCATGGACATTTTTAAAAGAGCTAGCGATTCGCAGAGTGCCGATGTGGGCTGGGCCTGCATACATCCAGTAAGCTAATTTCATGTTTGTGTTCTCCCTTTTCAACAGAAATAACACGGAGTCCGATAAAAGTGGACTATAAGTGCTTGATTATTATTAAATCGTTTCTGATTGTCTCAAAAGTTGTATCCCTAATGAAGTGAAGACTTGTAAGGGTTTTAGCTGGGTGTGTAGGCGTAGGTATCGCTCAAACCTTGTTCCTGATTGGAATCTAGCTTCTGAATTTAACAATATTACTGTTGTTTTTTTAAAATAAATCTTAATTTTTCGGCAAATTTGTTTTCAATAGGACTTACGCATAGGTAACGGAAAATCGAACCACAGAGGCACAGAGAACACTGAGGAATAAGAGTTTGAGAGGCATTTTGCGTAAGTGCTGTTCAATTTGGGGCGGTGTATTAACTATCACCACTAAATTTAGAAAATTTATGTACAACTTCTCCAAAATTACAAACATCCTCTGAGAGGATGTTTGTAAAAAATCACCTTGTATCAATATCCCCTCTAACCCTCCTTAAACAAACAAAAAAGGGGAATAAAACTAGCGCAATTTGTTCATTTGAGGGAGTAGAAATTAACCTAGTGAGGTGTTAGTTACTGGCGAAAAATTTCTACTTTTTCTAACACTACGTCTTGATTCGGACGATCTCTAGTCGTAGGCACATTGGCGATGCGGTTGACTATATCCATACCTTCGACAACTTTACCAAAAACACTGTGTTTGCGGTCAAGATGAGGCGTTGGTCCTTCTGTAATGAACCATTGCGAACCATTAGTACCACGTCCTGCATTTGCCATTGAGAGGATACCCGCACTAGAGTGTTTCAATTCAGGATGAAACTCATCTTCAAATTGATATCCTGGCCCACCAGTACCCCATCGGTTGGCCATATCTGGATAACGAGCCAGGGGATCGCCACACTGAATCATAAAATCAGGGATGACTCGGTGAAAGCGAATTCCATCGTAGGCAGGAGTCCCCTTTTGAGATTGACCTGTCTTAGGGTCTTTCCAGTCGATTGTCCCGGTTGCTAAACCTACAAAATTTTTGACAGTGTTGGGGGTTTTGTCTTCCTCCAAAAGAACTATAATTTCACCCAAGGAAGTAATTAAACGAGCGTGCAGTGTGCCTTCACCGGGAATATTAATTTCTGGAAAATTCATGAGGTATCCTATGAATGAAAACTGGCAGTATTTGACCTACGATAAGCTTATCAGCATTCAAGTTACAGGTTTACAGATTGCGAAAAGACTGAACTAAGGAAACTTGAGAAAACGAATGTTTTACTCTGGTAAATTAATTGCTGGATTACGGCTAAAGAATCCTCTAGGTACTAGCTTAAAGCCAACTTGGTGAACAGGCATCACAGGCCAATCTTCCGATCGCGGAATATGAGTTACGCCCATTGTGTACCACAGCACGATATCTTCACCCGTCAAGGATTCATCGTCTGCAATATATTTTGGTAAACCCTGTCCTGGTTGAGTCTGGTTGGGATAATCACCGCCAGCATAGAGTTCAGCAGGTTTATATTTTGTTACCCAGACGTGGTGAGTCGCAAATTCTGCCTTTTGACGGATGTTAGAGCCTTCCACTGGGAAAAATATGGAGTTACCACCAGGCATTAGCATATATCCAGGTGCAGCCCCTAGCGTATTTTTCTTATCTGCACTAACAATCATCCATTCCCGACTGCTTTTCATATCCAAATCGCGCACAGCAGCCGTTTCTTTTGTGAGTGGGGTTTGTGTAATTGCGATCGCATTTCCTAAAGGATTTTTCTCATCCATCGGTAAAGCTTTTAAGTTCATTTCCATGACAGAATTAGCTTGGCCATCGACATCGAAATCTAGGCGATAGTTGAAAAAGTGCTGGTGATTTACTCCAAAGATATTCTTAGCAATTAACTGCCCATAGGAATCATCCTCAGATTGCTTTTGGGCAGCCGTTCCCTGCGCCAGTACAATACCCGTTAATTCATTTTGGACTTGCAAAGTCCCATCTTGGTGAAATATCCAATTAATGCTGTAATCATAGTTGTCAACGGCCGCAGTCATCGTCATCACTAATTCTCGATTGCGACGGACATCATTACGCCCAGTATTATACTCATAGTGTTTCCAAAGCATTCCGCGATCGCGTTCATAGATACCGATAACTCCTGGTATCTTATAAGGTTCTCCCTGCTCATTAGCAAATACAGCATCCAGCAAAAGACCGTTTTCAGGAATTTCTTTACCTAACTCCATCGTATTTGCTAGCAAACCAAAGTTATATTCTCCAACATCAAATGCATTCCTAAACGACCAAGTGGGATCTGGATCGCCATAAGGAACTACCATCTCTGATAGGCTAGCGCGGTATAAAACTGGTCGAATATTTTCCCCGTCGTCGTGTGTCACTTGGTACAGCATTAATCCATTACGAGGATGCATTAAATAGCGAAACTTCCAACCTTGCCAGCTAATTTCATTGTCTTTGACCTGGAAACTTGTACCATTAGGTTGGACAATCTTTAATGCTTTTAGTGGTGAAAGTAATTTACCCAAAGACTTTACATCATAGTTCCAGTTTTCTTTAGAGAAAGGTACTTTTCCTCTGTCAACAAAACTGGCGATTTTACCCGTGTTTAAATTGACTGTTGCTAAGACTCCTTCAATGGGACTACCGTAATAATTCCAGCGATCGCCCTTATAGTAAGATAAGGCTCGACACAGACGATTACCTGTTGCTTCTTCCTGTTTACTTAAGATTCCTGGTGCCCAACAGCTTATTTCGATTTGCTTAAAATCGGTAATTCCTCGCGTTCGCATTGCTTTTTGCCATCCGGGATCGGCTTTAACTACCTGAGTTGCGAGTTCATATTCTGGATTGACGATCGCAGGTTGAACAGAGGGTATTTCTTTCCAAGAACTTAAGGTTTTGCTTGTTAGATCGACTATACCCTCAAAGGTTTTATTTTGCGATCGCTCATAGATTACCAAAAAAGCTTTTCGCCCAAAAGATTTACCAGGCATAAATTTCAGAACTTCTTGTTTATCTGGTTCTTGTAAAGCAATAAGTGGAAAAGCTGCCATTTCGCTCAAAGTTTTTTCTCTTTTGATCACTGAAACGGCTGTGCTAATTTCTGCCTCTGTTAGCGAAGTCAGAGGATGGGAAATCGAAGGCTGTTGAGCCGTCAATTTTTCCATGAGTCCCAATGAGATAGAAATAACGACAGTGATAGTAATAGCTATCCAAAAAAAACGTAGCCGCTTAATCATCCCTTTACATTCTTTAAAACAAACGTATAGTTATTTATTTCTAAGCAATAGCTCAGAAACCGATAGATTAAGAAATTAATTTGCTAACACTATCCCAATTAGGGACTTCCAAATAAAAAAATGTTCCAAAACTGACGCAAAAACTCTCTCTGTGTCTCTGTGGTTCGTTTATTTGGATAATTTATTTCTTGGAAGTCCCTTATAAAATCCATCAGTCTAATCAATTGTTAGCTTTACATTCAAACCTGGGAATACTGTATACAGGTATTCATGGGAAATTGGAGTACACTGTCATGCAGCAAGCAAATTCAGGCGTCGCATACATTCTTTGGTGTTTGTGCTTCTTTGGTATCTGTGGTGGGCAAAGATTCTACACCGGACAGATTGGTACTGGTTTGTTATATTTTTTCACAATTGGTTTTTTTGGGATTGGTCAACTAATCGATTTGGCTCTCATTCCTGGTATGGTTGACAAGCGAAATATTTATCTGCGTGGGTTACATGGTAATGGAACCCCCAGTGTCAATCAATCAATTACGTTGAACATTGGTGAGATTCCCCAACTTCAACAGTTACAAGCGATACAGCCAGCAATATCTACAGCTAGTCCAATGCAGAAGCTGCTCAAAGCTGCAAAGGAACATAATGGACAACTTTCCATCGCTCAAGCGGCTATGTATACTGAGCTAGAATCAGAGCATCTGAAAGAATTGCTTTTTGAAGCAACGAAGATAGGGTATGCTGAGGTCAACAATGATCCAAATACTGGAGCTATCCGTTATCACTTTGATGTGTAAGGTTTAAAAGTAAATATTCATATATTTTCATATTTAGGACTTACGCATCAATTAAGAAATGTAGGGGCAATTCATGAATTGCCCCTACGGAAAATCAAGGCTATAATCCTCTGTTCATAACTGATCAATTATGATCCGTTAGCAATTAAGCAGAAACTAACCGACGTAAAGATTCAGCACGGCGTTTAGCAATAGGGTTATTTGGAGCCAATTTTAGTGCTTCTTCGTAACTTTGTAACGCCTGAGTAGTTAACTTTTTTTTCTCATAAGCGTGACCGAGATTATTCAACCCTGTTACGTAGTCTGGTTTAGCTTTTAGGGCTTCTTTATACTGACGAATTGCTAGGTCATATTGCTCTTGGATAAAATAAATATAACCCAGCCCGTTGTAAATAGGGGCAATATTTTCTTCTCCCTCTTCTTGGGCAGCTTTGATAGCTTTTTGAAACAGCAGTATTGCTTGGGAATACATTTTTTTGTCTGAATAAATACTGCCTAACTCATAATATTCTTGAGTCGTACCCTTTTCTTTCTCTAACTTCTTCCGCAATCTTCCAAAGGAGCCTTCAATCTTGCGAGTTTTGAAAATCTGGCGAAAAACACTCACGCCTGCAACTGTGAGTATAACCACCAAAACTGAGAGATAAACAACGGCTAGACTGTTATCCATTGCTGCAAACACAAATATTAAAAGTTACTTCTTATAATCTATTATCAGCTTATTGGCCATGATGGAGATAAGGATAATTATCTTAACTCCAAACTCCAAACTCCAAACTCCAAACTCCTAACTCCTAACTCCTAACTCCTAACTCCTAACCAACTTACGGTAAACCCCTAACCCCTAACCCCAAACTCCTAACTCCTAACTCCTAACTCCTAACTCCAAACTCCTAACTCCTAACTTACTTACGGTAAACCCCAATATTGAACACGTTGCTGGAGCCAACCTTCTGCTAAATAACGAGCGATCGCTTGATTAACATTTCGTCTCAACTTATCGTACTGCAATCCCTTGGGCATAACTACAGACAAGGGTTCTGTTGATAACTTAATTGGCAGTAGCCGATATTGGGTATATTCTTGCACCCAACCACTCAGAACGCTAGCATCTGCGGCAAAGGCAAAGGCGGCATTATTTTCTATTTTATCTCGCGCTTCTTGATATGAATTCACTCCTATCAACTCAGCGTTTGACACATAGTACCGTACTTTAGCGATGGTACTGGAGTTATTGAGTACAGCAATTTTTTGTTTTGCAAAATCACTCAATTTCTGTACAGAGGGATCTTTTGTAACTAATACAGTGCTATCCAAATAGTAGGGAACACTGAAACTAACTATCCGGCTGCGAGATTCGGTTGCTGTTACCCTAGCGATCGCAAAATCAACTTTCTTGTCTAAGACTACAGATAAGCGATCGCGATTCGCTACAGGTTTCAATTTGACAGCCTCCGCTTTCCCAACCAAGTCAAGTGCCAATCGCTGTGCTAAGTCAATTTCTAAGCCTTGCAAATTGCCGTTAGCATCTCTAAATCCCAACGGACGCAAGTTATCTTTAACGGCAACAGTTAGATAGCCTCGCTGCTGAATTTCTGGAATTTCGGCAGCAGATGCAGTTAATCCTGTCCCCACTATGGAAAAGCAAGATATCCAAAAAATAGTGGCGGATAATACCAGATGTAACCGAGTAATTACTTGCCATCTGTTACATCTGTTATACATCCCTTGCCACCTTTATCCTTTAGCTTGATTTGCCAATTCAGCAACTTTACCGAAGCTAGCTGGATCGAGGACTGCTAATTGTGCCAACATCTTGCGATTTAGTTGGATATCAGCTTTTTTCAAGTTCCCTATCAACTGGCTGTAACTCAAGCCGTGTTGCCTTGAAGCAGCGTTGATGCGGGTGATCCAGAGGCGACGAAAATCGCGCTTTTTCTTTTTGCGATCGCGGTAGGCACTCCGTAGCGCCTTCATCACTTGTTGGTTGGCAGTTCTAAACAGAGTTGAGTGAGAACCGCGAAAACCTTTAGCTAGTTTGAGAATTTTATTGCGGCGCTTCCGAGCTACATTACCGCGTTTTACCCGAGTCATAACTTATTTCCTTAAAAACTTACAAATATGGGAGCATCAAGCGCACGTTAAGTTCATCGCGTTCATGTACAAGCGCACTCTGACGCAGGCTACGCTTTTTGTTAGAACTTTTATGTTCTAAAAGGTGGCTTTTGAACGCTTTACGACGGACGATTTTGCCGGTACCGGTGGCACGGAATCGCTTCGCTGCTGCTTTACGAGTCTTTAGTTTAGGCATGGTCTAGCTTTAATTCGACACGATCCATTATTATACTAATAAAATTGCTTGAATGGTAATTAAATAAAGGATTTAACTAACTACCACTGTTATAGACAAAATTAATTTCACCGATGGATGAAGTAAATATAGTCGAATATGACCCACGTTGGCAGATTTTGTTTGCAGAAGAAGCCGAGCGGATTTGGCAACTACTAGGCAATGACTTGATTGTGGAAATTGAACATATTGGGAGTACGGCAGTACCAGGAATGGCAGCAAAACTAGTTATTGACATCATGGTAGGAGTCCGTTCCTTAGTAAATGCGAAATCTACGATTCCAGCATTGGAATCGTTGGGATACGTTTATTGGCGTGAAAACCCAGATCCAGGACGGATGTTTTTTGTGAAAGGAATGCCACCATACGGAAAGCAACGTACTCATCATGTTCACATAGTCGAGGTTGACAGCGAATTTTGGGAGAAGCACAAGCTATTTTGCGACTATCTGAGGAGACATCCTGAAGAGGCAAAACGATATGAAGCTTTAAAACGCGATTTAGCGGCCTCTGCTTCTTGCATTTGAGCTTCAGCACGTCGGATATCTTCTTCAATTTCTGCAAACACCTCTTCGCCATCGACTACTTCACCACGCTCTGAGGCTTCTATTCCTTCTTGGATTTTAGCTTTCAATTCTGCTAGACGCTGCTCTCGAATGCGTTGGCATAGCCCGCCGCAGGCATCGCGTTCTTCTAGCAATCTCAATGCTTCACCCATCACCTCACTAACTGAGTGATATTTCCCACTATTAACCTTATCCTTAACCAACTGCTCCAGTTCTGGGGTCAAAGATATATTCACAACTATTACCTCATTCTATTTACCCTATATTTTAACCGAGAGAGATTGCTGACAATTCAGATCATCAAATGCCCACAAAAAACCTCACCCTGATTTTGCACAAGCAAAATCTGTCCCTCTCCTTAGTAAGGAGAGGGATGTCCGATAGGACAGGGTGAGGTTTACTAAGGAGAGGGATGTCCGATAGGACAGGGTGAGGTTTTTCTTTTGTTTTGGGTAATTCGATGACTTGATGTATCCACGGTAGTTTTAAAAGGAGAGAGATGAAGAACAGAGGTTTTCCAGATACCCTGAAAAGTCAGAAAGTAATTGGAGTAAGGTTAAAATAATTCTTAATTGATAATTACGAATTACGTTAAGTAGGTAGGCAAGATAAAACCAAACTATGTAACGAAAAATAAAATCTCTATATTTGGCTCGTAGTCGCGCTTTAGCGCTAAAGCGCAACTACGAGCCAGTGATGATTATTCGCGCCCACTTACTTAGCGCAGCCTAAAGCCAACTCCTAAAGACGCTTTGCGAACGCCACAGCAACGCTATGAGCGAGTATTCGAGCCTGATTACAAATTAGTTAATTCGCTGCTGTTTGGGCTTCTTGATAAACTATTTCTTGAAACTGGATCATATCTTTTTGCGGATCGGCGTGGCTAACTTTCACCAATATCTGTTCGCCCAAATTCACAGAACGTTTGAAAACCATTGGTAATTGCAAGCCCAAATCTTCTAACAAAATTAGAGCCAAGTTGCTGTCTTCTCGCAGCCACATTAACACTGTTACCTCCCAAGTTTCCTCTGGATGACGGCGTAAATACTCTAGAGCATAATATCTATTAGTTTGCCGTTCTACCATCGTCACCTCTTGGGTAATGCTGGTGACAGTCATCATTACTTCTTTAAGTTGATCTGCGGTAAATGGTAAAACTTCACCCCGCAAATGGGCTTTAAGTTGGAAGTGGGTAAGCAAGTCACTGTAACGACGGATGGGAGAGGTTGCTTGGGTGTAGGTATCCAAACCCAGACCAGCATGGCGCAGAGGCGTAATGCTCATTTCGCTCTTAGGCATACAACGACGCATAGCGCAAGCGCGAACGAATCCGGCGGGAAGTAGCAGCAATTCCTCTTCTGGGGGTAATTCCGGTTGCGGCTGACCGCGAAAGGGCAAAGGTATGCTATGAGCTTTACCATAACGAGCCGCAACTTCACCGGCAACAATCATCATTTCTGCCACTACTTGCCGTGACGGGGAATCGTCCAAAATGTCAATATTGATCTCGTCATCTTTGACTTTGATCATCGCTTCCGGCATGGTGATGCTAATTGCCCCCTGAGCGTAACGCCAAGCTCTGCGCTTCTGCGCCCAAGTAGCGATCGCGGCAATTTCCGGTTCTGCCTGTACCCGTAATTGCAGCATTTCATCTACATCTTCGTAGGTGAGGCGATAAGTCGGCTTAATCAAGCTGGTATGAATGCTGTAATCTTCTACTACCCCACTTGTACCTAAAATAATTCCGAAACTGAGGGCGCAACAAACCCGTCCCTGGATCAGACTCATCGGCCCAGTCGCCAATACCTCTGGGAACATGGGAATCATCCCGGTAGGTAAATAGACTGTACTACCCCGCTTTCTGGCTTCCAAATCTAATTCATCTTCCGGTACTAACCATCGAGTCGGATCGGCGATATGCACCCACAGGCGTTCTTGTCCATCGGGTAGTACTTCCCAACTCAGACCATCGTCGATCTCTGTGGTAGTTTCATCATCAATGGTGTAGACCTTCAGGTGAGTCAGATCAAGGCGGTTTGTATCTGAGTCAATTGGCGGGAAATCCAAACGCTGTTGCGCCACTTCTAATACCTTATTAGGAAATTGGATCGGAATTGAAGAACGACGCAGGAACAAGTTTTCATAAGGACTCCAGCAACCCAAATCCACCAACAGTTGAAAGGCTCCCTGGGGTGTTGTGGGTCGTCCCAGCATGGTCATAGTTTCTAATACTGGAGCGCTTGGCGGATAAGCGCGAGCCAAGGAGTCATAATTTACCCCTGTCCGCACGGTGTCAGCAATCAGCGCTGCGTATTTTTCGAGTCCTTCTAAGCGCTGGCGATCGTGGCGACCCCACTCTACTGCTTCACCTTTGAGCGCCTGCTCTACACGAGTTAAAAATTCCTGCTGTCCCTTAGCTTTTAGTGCTTCTATTTCCACCTGATGCTGACGTTCTGCCACCTGAGTAGCAGTTCGCGGCTCGTAAGCGTCTCCTTTTTGCTTGAAATAAAGTTTGTCGTCTGATAACAAGCAATGGGCGGCGTAACAAGGAGGGGCAGTTGATTCAGAAAATAGCAAATTTGCCATTTGGTCTGGGGTGACTGTTTCCCCATCTTCAACCAATAGTTCCCAAGCCACTTCTAAGCTAGATGGATCTAAATAAGGCTTGACCTGCTCCAGAAAGCTGGCAATCTCTGGGGGCTTGTACGTCTGCCCGGTAACTGTATAAGTTATTTGTCTAGGCGCGAGGCTGTGGGATTGACCACGTTCGTCTACCACAAACCAGCGGGTTTTACCGTCTGGACGTTCTACGATGCCCAGACGGCGATCGCCTTGAACCCTAAATTCAACTAGCGTCCCCTTCTCCACAACTCTCGCACTTTAATTTGGTGAACAGTTTAAATTAGTTAGGAGTGAGGAGTGAGGAGTGAGGAGTTAATTGATAACTCATAACTCATAACTCATAACTTCTAACTCATCACTTTAAATTAGTTAGGAGTGAGGAGTGAGGAGTTAATTGATAACTCATAACTCATAACTTCTAACTCATCACTTTAAAATAGTTAGGAGTGAGGAGTTAATTGATAACTCATAACTCATAACTCATCACTTTAAATTAGTTAAGAGTGAGGAGTTAATTGATAACTCATAACTCATAACTCATCACTATTTTTAGCCTTCCGCATTGATAAATGGCAACAAAGCCACAATCCGCGATCGTTTAATTGCTAATGTCAACTCTCGCTGTTGCTGAGATGTCAGCCCAGTAATCCGACGTGGCAATATTTTACCTCGCTCGGTGACAAACTTACGCAGTAAATCAACATCTTTATAATCGATTGGTTCTCCTGGCTTGATCGGAGAAAGGCGACGACGGAAATAACTCATCTCTACTTAATTTCCTTGTGAACGGTATGTTTGTTGCAGTGGGTGCAGAACTTTTTCAGTTCTAGCCGGTTAGTGGTGTTGCGGCGATTCTTGGTGCTGGTATAACGTGAAACACCAGCAGAACGCTTGTTTGAATTTGTCCGGCAATCAGTACACTCTAGTGTGATAATAATGCGGGCACCTTTACTCTTAGCCATAATCTTACAAACAGTGAAGCCTGAAGAGAATTAACACAAATGACTATCTTCTCACATTCCGCCGCATATTATCAACTAATCTTTTAACTTTTATATCGAGCGAGTAGCCACGACGCGACGAAACGATGAAAGTTCCACAATAGCGATCGTGTAAAGCCTGCCGCATCTGGGTATCAGAGAAGGCAGTCCCACAATCAATAGCTAAGGGAATTACTAGCAGTATAACAGTGGGATTGGCTCTAATATTGCTCAGGGCAATTGACACTAAAAGGGCGCTCAAGCCAACGATCGCCTCTCGCTTCACTAATGAGAGCAAATCTGGAATTCTGCCGACTACTTCCCCATCTTCAACTTCCAATACCTTTAAATCGAACGCCCAACGCCCTAAACTTTGCCCTTGATTGTTGTATACCACCACCACCCGCAAAATCAGCCAAAGGATTACAAAAACTAGGATTTGCACAAATTGAATCCCGATATCGCCCCCTCCCAGTAGGGAACTGACTAACCAGACACCAAGGAAATCAAGCCCCAATGCCATACCTCGTCGCCCAATTTCAGCTTTGGGATAGTGTTTTTGGGGAATTCGTTCGATAGTCATACAACACAGGTATTTTTATTTAGGGGTTGGGAAATAATTGCTCCTGTTTTTAATATTAAGTAAGACCAGCCCTTTCAAGGTTAAATCTAGATCAATGGACAGGTGAACCGAAAGGTTCTACAATCTGACTGATTGCGGTAAATTTACCTATTGCCCAATCCATGTAAGCATAGTAAAGATTTTCTAGTGATTACGTTTGATTGCGGAAGCACTAAATTAATATAGGAAAGTCTTTAAGTAAAGGGCAGCAAAAAAATGGATGTAAAGCTGATTCTAGCTGGATTGACAGTTATATTTACGCTTTCGTGCTTATTTTTTGGCACGAAAAATGGATTTTATGATTCCGATAACTATCACGGCAATGGCTCTGCACATTGAGATAAATCTGTAGACGCTTGGGCGACTTACTGTAGGGTGAGTTGGTTAAGAGCGTTTAGAACTTGCAAAGGGAAAATAAACAAGAGGCATCCTTAAGCTAGTAATTTGATGGCTTCTGGTTAGTCCACCTTTCTGAACCAGTGCGGGTTCGGTGGAGGCGTCCTCCCCAATCAAAAATCTGTATTCTCAGGGTGTAGGGGCGCACGATAAAACTTACCCCTAAGTCACAAAACCAAAATTTATGTAATTAATTTTTGGCTTTTGGGATATGTCCATGATGATGAGGTTTGAGGGGAGGAGAGCATGAGGGATAATCTATCGGCATCCTCTCGCGTAGATGCTGCGGATGGGGGTAGTGAATTAGAATGTTTGCCCTATAGTGTGCAGCATTACGATGAGGGTGTGTGTTTATTGGTGAAGATGGGGCCACACCGCATCCTGTTGGATTGTGGTTTGGAAGATATTTCATCGCTGACGAAGGGGCTTAGTAAGTCGGTACGGGGAATTGATTCGCCCTCACCAGCAGATTTGGTTTTAATTAGTCACGCTCACCCAGATCACGCCAGAGGCTTACTGGCACTGCATAAAGCTTTTCCAAAGTTACCTATTTATGGTAGCGAAGTAACCAGCAAGTTACTGCCGTTGAATTGGCTAGACCAAGATCCTGAGAAAATTTCTGAATTTTGTCATGCCTTGCCGTTGCGATCGCCTGTAGAATTCCAAGATGGTTTGGTGGCAGAATTATTTCCCTCCGGGCATCTACCGGGGGCTGTGGCAATTCTCCTTACCTACACTACTAAGCAACGTACTTATAAGCTACTGTATACAGGAGATTTTTTCTTATCAAACTCCCGGCTGGTAGAAGGTTTGCGTTTAGAGGAACTGCGAGGATTAGACTTGGATGTGCTAATTATTGAAGGCAGTTATGGCACATCCCGTCATCCTCACCGCCGCAACCAAGAAAATCAACTAGCAGAAAGAATTAATCGCGCGATCGCTGACAATTGTTCTGTAATTCTTCCCACCCCTGCTTTAGGATTGGGTCAAGAATTATTAATGCTCTTACGCTCTCATCACCACTTCACCGGACGAGATTTAGATATCTGGGTAGATGGTGCTGTGGCTACTGGGTGTGATGCCTACTTAGAACTGTTACCCCACCTTCCCCCATCTGTACAGAACTTCGCCCGCCATCAACCTTTATTTTGGGATGAACGGGTGCGTCCCCGTGTGCGTCGTTTACAAGCAGAACATCGTCCCATTGTGGGGAAGTCACCTTGTATAGTCCTCACCGACTCTACAGATGATTTGGGTAAGCACTGCCAAGTAGACACTGGCCCTTGGCTGATCTTGTTACCAGAAAAAATTGATATAAAAGTTAATAAAGAATATTTAGCACCCACCACTGTTGAAACTTATCTGTTGGCTCAACATAGTGATGGGCCTGGTACTACGCAGCTAATTCATAATTTGCGACCCCAGCACGTCATTTTTATTCACGGTTCTCCTGCTTACTTGGCAGACTTGACTAGCTTAGAGGAGTTGCAAAACCGCTACCATGTCCATTCCCCGGCGGCTGAAACCTTAGTAGAATTGCCTATCGGCGATACATTTTTACAACCAGCAGCACCAGAAACTAATTATGAAGGCGAACTGACAGAGTTGGGAACAGTAATCACAATCACCCTAGCCGATGTAATTACTACCGATCCGCGTTGGCGGCAATTTGCTGATACTGGTTTAATCGAAGCTCGTTGGCAAGGCGAAGAACTAGTATTGAAGGGATTGTCTCAACGAGAATTGCTCAACCAAAGTAGCGATCGCTATACATGGACAGATGTAGACTGTTGCGGTACTTGCCGACACCAAAGGGGGCAGCGATGCTGGAATCCAGCTTCCCCATTGTATAACTTTAAAGTAACTCTAGAAGGTTACTGCCCTGCTTTTGAAGGTTTGAATGATAGTCAATAGTCATCAATCCGCTGCCTTTTGCCATTTTTTATTAATGACTAATGACTAATGACTAATGACTAATGACTAATGACTAATGACTAATGACTAATGACTAATTTTCTGGATTCGAGTCAGTGTAACGGTTGTGGATGCGTTCGGCTTCGGGACAGTCTTCAGTCATCAAAGGTTCCACATTACCGCGTGGTACTGAAGCCAGTTTTTGCGTTACAGCACCAATGCTCTCGAGGCGAACCATTTCTTCCCAAGAACAAACTTCGTCCTCTTCTTCTGTTTCATAGCGTAGAGTCACTAAATCTCCCTCTATGTCGATGATGCGGGCGCGTTCAATCCAGCGTTGCTGGTCCCGCAAGAAAACACATACCTCGCGCCCATCGCAACAGAGTTGATAAATCTTGCGGTGTAGCATGTACTGTTTCTGCCTTTTTAAACAACGTAGTTAAACCTGTCAAAATCTGGGTTCTACCCAATTACATTACACCTTTAAGAGGTTAATTTCATTGTTGAGAACAAGCAAGCTTCATCACCCAATCCCAAGACTTGCTTGTAGTTGTCAAATATTGAGAAATTGTGGATCATAAATCAATGCTTGTTTTAGCTAATGAACTCAATCTCTTTCCGGCTCATTCTACGGAATGTCTGCTTCGTCGAAGTCAAACAATTCGGAACCTGTCGTAACCAGGTTGATATTTGCTGGTGAGTCCTTGTTACTATTATGTAATAAAGAATACTCCAAACCAATCGTTGATTGCGGTTGTTTAACTTGCCTACTTATAATCATTGGCATTGCTGGGAAGTCCGGGGACTTGGTTTTACTTTTACCCATGTGTATATGATCTTAACTCATTCTCTTGCTGACCTTGATGGTTTTCAACAATAACACCTAAATAGTTTTGATTTTTGCAGGTTTTTGCCTGATGATGGCTAAGGAAAAGGTAACGGAATAGGGGGAGAAGCTTCAGGGGCTAAGGAAATGGGGGGCTAAGGGGAAACACCAGAAAGTCACCCTTTGCTTATTTTGGAGTATCAGCAAGATTTATATGGTAGCGGAAATTCCATAAGCACGTTCGAGGAGGATGCTTCTCGTTTAATTTTACCTGCCCGAACTGCATCGTATAGGGTTGCCAGATCCGACAAATCCTCTTCCTTCCAGCATTTAGTTACTAGCACTTGATGGAGTAATCCCTCAGATTCAACACTAAGATATCCAGTTTGAAAAGCAGATTCAACGAGTGTGCGAATCATCTTGGTTAGGACAGAGTAAACAAATTGTTACGTCAAGTGTGGAACATTTCCCTCTGATAATAATTGATATGGAACATGAATATCATGTGATTATAATTACATTTAATTGGTGATTTAGATCACATCAATTGTTCACAATATAAGATTTGGGTGCATCTATCTATTTATATACGTAGAATATAGTTACAAAAAAATTAATATTAGTACTGAGATGGCGGATAATTCCACAATATTAAAAGATAGAAAAACTTTTAAAAAGTATCCCAAAAATATAGTGAAAAATAAGCAATCAAGCAAAAAACTGGCGGAAATCTTCATCCTTTTGACTTAATTGCACCCAGTCTAGGTTTAAGGACTGGAATTTTTGCACTAAGCGATCGCAAGCCGGACGTTCGGTAGCGTAATGTCCGGCATCGATTAAAATGAGATTGAGATCGCGGCTTTCTTGAAACTGATGAAACTTACAGTCAGAAGTCAGATAAGCTTGAGCACCACTTTTGGCGACAGCCCAAATGTAACTAGCGCCAGAACCACCCAAAACAGCAACTCGTGAAATTGTTTGCTGTAAATCAGTAGTTGGGGAAAAAATCAAATTAGGGGAAGCAAGTCGGGTTTGAATGGCTGCGAGTAATTCTTGTAATGTTAGAAATGGCTCTAGCAAACCAACACGACCATATCCTAATCCTGCTTGTGTCGGTACTATGGGAGTAACTTCTTTTAGTTCTAAAATTTGAGCTAAAACGTCAGCAGTACCATCTTGCACTTGGTCAAAATTGGTGTGAGCAGTGTAAATACCAATATTGTGGGTAAAGGATAACCGTACCATTTCTGCGATCGCTTCCCCAGTGCGTAAAGATTTGGGAGGAGTAAAAATCAACGGATGATGGGCAAATATCAGGTTAGCATTTTCTGCGATCGCTTCCTGCATTACTGCCAAAGTCGGTGTCAAACATACCAAAACCCGTGCTTTTTCCTGCAACACTCCTGGTTCAATCTGCCAGCCGCAATTATCCCAGCTTTCACACCAAGCGGGATTTGCCCATGCTTCAAACCAAGTAATTAAGTCAGCAATTTTCATACTATTTTCTTCAGCAATTTTTAATTTTAATTGCTAATTAGTGTTTCTGTGGTTGAATATTTAATTTTAATGCTAATTGCTGGCGCATTTCTTGGAAAGGTTTGTTCCAGACAGGGCTAGCATTCCAGTTCCACACTGCTACTGGGATAAGTTCTTCTTGAGCAAGACAAGTTAGCAGACGATATTCATCTTCTGGTTCACGAGAAAAAGTGAAGGGATTACGGTAGCCTGTGTCACATAGTTTATAAGATGTAACCTGACCATGATTAATGCGTTGTAAAAGTTCTTTCCCTTTAACGAGCAAATAATCTAAAAAAACCGGACTAAAAGGCTCTATATGTGCGCGTTTTTGTGGCTCTTTTTGTACCCATCTTGCCCAGTCGAACCCATACATAAAATCGTGAACGTAACGGAAGCGTATTTCCGTTTTACTTCCGAACATTTCTGTAAGAGAAAGCATCTTTTCACCAAAAGATTTTAAAAAAGCTATAGCACCTTCATCTGCTATTAAAGCCTGCCTAAGCATACTACTTACCAGAAAATCAAAATCCCAGAATATGTTTTCTGGGAAGTTTTGCAACTGAGTACTAACTATGCTTTCGAGAGTTTCTTGAAGGGTTATGAAGATTTCACTATCAGTGTTTTCAGGAATTAAATTTTCCAATTCTGCAAAACTGGTAATTAATGTTTTATTGGGATTAAGTGATAATAGATTAATCGACTGTTGGGCAAGTATTTTATCAATTAATTGGAAAGTATGAGTTGGTGTTACTTTTTGCTTCATAGTAATTGAAATAGCCCATACAGCTTACACTAAACATTAGTTTATATCGATACAAGGAGATTTTTAAATAATCACAAATAAACTTTACTTTTAAATTTACAAATTGACACGAATTTTTGAGCGTGGATTTGATTAGTTTTCATGGCAAAGCGATCGCGGTAAAATTTATTAGATGTATATTACCGCGAGTTTATCAGATTATACCCAAAGGGTAAGCGGGATAACTAGAGTATTTAGACTCTACAGGACTCCACCTTAAATAAATAAGTAAGTGGGTCAAATTAAATATAAAACCTCACCCTCAATCCCTCTCCGATACTTTGGAGAGGGAAGCCGGAGGCAGGGTGAGGTTTATTATATGTTTAATTACGTCTACCTACTTAAAACTTGAGAATCGCCTATCCAGAAATATGGACAACCAATTCTCTTAAATGACTGCGCTGGCGGTGTTCCCAAATATAAATTCCTTGCCAAGTTCCCAGTACTAAATGACCACGATTAATGGGGATATGTTCAGAACTGTGGGTGAGTGCGGTACGAATGTGTGCCGGCATATCATCGGGACCTTCTGCATCGTGAATGTATTTTCCCGATTCTGGGACGAGTTTTGCCATAAAGTTAGCTAAATCTACAAGAACATCGGGATCAGCATTTTCTTGGATGACTAAACTGGCTGAAGTGTGGCGTAAAAATAGAGTACAAAGACCAGTTTCAACTCCCGATTCTGCAACTGTGGCTGCAATTTTCGTAGTAATGTTGTAAAAAGATTTACCAGTGGTGGAAATTTTTAGTAGCTTTTGGTAGTGAGTCATTAGTGGAGATTCCATGATTAATTGATGGTGTTTTGAATAACTTTATTTCGTCTGTAAATAATTGAGAATAGCTTTAGCGATCGCTTCATTACCATCCTTAGCAATTGGTTCAGATTGTTTTGGCGATTGAGGTAACTTATGCAGAAAATCCCAAGTCCCTTGAAAAAATTCAGATGGGGTAATGATTTGATGCTGGTTATAATTAGTAATGCCTTCTATTAGAAAACTTGCTTCGGCAAAATCCTCACGGGGGATAGTAACAATAGGTACTCCTAATAGTGTGGCTTCAGCAAAAGTACTGTAACCAGGTTTAGAAACGACTCGCCCACAAATAGGCATAAAATCTACAGGGCGGTATTTGCGATCATTAATTTTCACTAAATTAGGTAAATCAGCGACAGATTGATCAAAGACGATAAATTGCCAATCTGGGAATTGTTGCAGGTTATCGTAGGGAATTTGCTGTAAACCCAAGCCGCCAAAGGTTAACAAAATAGTTTTTTCTACAGGTGCAGTTATTTTCCAAAGAGAACGTAAATCATCAGCAGAGTGACAGGGGGAACCGCCTGTTAAACCAACATCTGTGATATTGTTAAAAGCTTGCATTGGTTCGTGGAAGGGAAGACGAAATAAGCGATCGCACTTTGAATACCAATCACTAATCCAATCTGCAACTGCGGTAAATTCGCCTCCCCAATCTCGGTAGATAAAGTCCCAGCCAAAGTTACTCATCATCCAGCAGGGAATATTTGCACCTTTGGCAAACCCAGGAGCGAGTCCGGGAATATCTGCCAAAATGAGATTAACGCGATTTTGGCGGATAAAATTCACTTCTGAGGCAATAAGCGAATTTTGATGTTTTTTAATATCCAGCAACTTTTCTAAAGTCGCTACTTTATCCATTGTCAAACTATCGGTTTGCACCACACCCAAATCAAATGCACGGGGACGATAGATAAAATCGCCTTCTATATAGCACTCTAGCAACCAGCGCGGGGCAGTAGTTACGAGAATTAGCAGAACTTCTGGACGTAATTTTTGAATTGTCGCAGCTACAGATGCCATGCGGGTAGCATGACCAAATCCGTGGTTAGTTATGACTAAGTATAAAATTGGGCGTTCCATTTTCAAGTTAGGAGTCATTCAATTTTGGATTTTAGATTTTAGATTTTAGATTTTTACTTCAATCCAAAATCTAAAATTGGCAAAGTTAGGGGTGAAAATTATAATGAGCTTGCTCTGATGTATCTTATGTAATTAGGAAATGCTATATATTGCACCCAACTGAGAACCGCTATATTATCCGCCTGTCAATAGGATTTGAGACGCGCTCACCCTGGTAGATTTGAAAGATACAAAACTTAAATGTGCTATTTTTTACGATATTAGGACTTACGCAAAATATCTCTCAAACTCTTATTTCTCCGTGTCGCGCCAGTTGCTTCTCCCAAGGGGAGACGCGCAAGGGACAAGTCTCTTAACCCGCAAGGGCGCACTGGCTTCTCTGCGCCTAATAAGGTCAGTAGACCGAAAACTTTTGCGTAAGTCCTAAATATAATTATATTTAATTTATAGTATAAAAAAGGACAATTAATTTATAGTTAAGTATTGCAGATTAGGCTAGAGAATTACTATGACAAGAGTAGTATTTATAACTCACTAAAAGAGCGATCGCTACTCAAGCTACTCAGTTAAAATAATTTTTCAGCAATATATCTTAATAAATGAGCAAAATCTTTGAATTGCTCTTTATTTCTTTGCCTGTCTTATTTTCCTTTTTTTATATTAACCTTCCAAAAGAGCCACCACCTGTGGCAATCTGGGAAACAGAGATTTATTAAATCTGATATTTTAACCACAGCAAATTTACCTAATCAGGTTATGCAAACTCTGCCCATAGTAGATACTTCAAATACTACATCCAGCCAACCAACCTTTGATACAACTATCAAGCGGCGTAAAACCCGCCCCGTAAAGGTAGGAAATGTCACCATTGGCGGCGGCTACCCCGTTGTAGTGCAGTCAATGATTAACGAAGACACCCTTGATATCGATGGTTCCGTGGCTGGTATTCGTCGTCTGCACGAAATAGGCTGCGAAATTGTCCGTGTCACAGTGCCGAGTATGGCTCATGCTAAAGCTTTAGCAGAAATTAAACACAAATTAATTAAAACTTACCAAGACGTGCCTATTGTGGCTGATGTCCATCACAACGGACTAAAAATCGCCGTGGAAGTTGCCAAACACATAGAGAAAGTGCGGATTAATCCGGGGTTATATGTCTTTGAAAAGCCCAACGTCAATCGAACCCAGTATACTAAAACCGAATTTGACGAAATTGGCGATAAAATCCGCGAAACCTTAGAACCTCTGGTAGTTTCTTTGCGCGATCAAGGTAAATCGATGCGAATTGGGGTAAATCACGGTTCCCTCGCTGAAAGGATGCTATTTACCTACGGTGACACCCCAGAAGGCATGGTGGAATCTGCCATAGAATTCATTCGCATCTGTGAATCTCTGGATTTCCGCAACTTAGTAATTTCCATGAAAGCTTCACGAGTACCCGTGATGCTAGCCGCCTATCGCCTCATCGCCAAGCGCATGGATGAACTGGGTATGGATTACCCCCTACATTTAGGCGTTACCGAAGCCGGTGATGGCGAATACGGGCGAATTAAATCCACCGCCGGTATTGCTACCTTACTTGCTGATGGCATTGGCGATACAATTCGCGTGTCACTTACAGAAGCACCAGAAAAAGAAATTCCCGTCTGTTATAGCATTCTCCAAGCTTTGGGATTGCGAAAAACGATGGTAGAATATGTCGCTTGTCCTTCCTGTGGACGCACTTTGTTTAACCTAGAGGAAGTGCTGCACAAAGTTCGGGAAGCCACTAAACACTTAACTGGTCTTGACATAGCGGTTATGGGTTGTATTGTCAATGGCCCCGGAGAAATGGCGGATGCCGACTATGGTTATGTTGGCAAAACACCTGGTTACATTTCTTTGTATCGTGGCAGAGAGGAAATTAAAAAAGTCCCAGAAGATAAAGGTGTAGAGGAATTAATTAACCTGATTAAGGCAGATGAACGCTGGGTAGAACCGTAAGGGGTTAGGGGAGTGGGGGGAGAAATAAATTCACGCATACACGCATTCAAACATTTTATAACTTTTACCTCCTGTGCCGATCCCGATTCCCCACTCCCCACTCCCCAAAATTTTGTATAAACCATCAAGTTCGCCGGATTGTCAAGTATTTTGTTTAAATTAAGGATACATACTCGCTCTCTACAGTGGTAGCCTGTGTTAGATTGAGCATACTGACTATATATTTTCCCTCTGACGCAGCTGTCATTATGGTGATTACAAAAAGTAGGCTTGTTTTGGGTGCTACGGCAGTGACACTCTCCACGATCGCTGTTGCTAGCCTTGGTATTCATTCCCGAGGTCAGGCTTTATTTAAAGCAAGTCCTAAACAATTAGTAGATGAAGTTTGGCAAAATATATACCGCAATTACGTAGATGGCACTTTTAATCAAGTAGACTGGCAGGCTGTTCGTAAAGAATACTTAAGCAAGTCCTACAGTAATCCGCAGGAAGCGTATAAGTCCATTCGGGAAATGCTCAAAAAGCTAGAAGACCCATACACCCGGTTTATGGACCCAGAGGAATTCAAGAGTATGCAAGTGGAAACCTCTGGAGAATTGACAGGGATTGGGATCACGATTAGCCAGGATGAAAAAACCAAGCAATTGGTTGTAATTGCGCCAATCGAAGATACACCAGCTTATAAAGCTGGCGTTTTGGCAAAAGATGTCATCCTCAAAATCGACGGCAAAAATACCAAAGGAATGGATACTAATCAGGCAGTATCCATGATTAGAGGTGAAGCAGGATCGCAAGTCAGCTTAACGATTGGGCGTGACGGTCAGACAAAACAGTTTGACATCAAACGGGCGCGGATTGAAATTCATCCAGTTAAATATTCCCAAAAGAAAACTCCAGCAGGTAATCTTGGCTACATTCGCCTCAACCAGTTCAGCGCCAATGCTGGTAAAGAAATGCAAACCGCTATCAAGGATTTAGAAAGCAAAAAGGTAGCTGGATATATCCTAGATTTGCGTGGTAATCCCGGTGGCTTACTCTTCTCCAGTGTAGACATTGCCCGGATGTGGATAGATAAAGGTAAGATTGTCTCCACTGTTGAACGCCAAGGAGAGGCTGAAAAAGAAGAAGCAAACGGACGCGCCTTGACAAATAAACCGTTGGTGGTGCTGGTAGATAAAGGTTCAGCCAGTGCAAGTGAAATTCTTTCAGGGGCTTTGCAAGATAACAAGCGTGCTACTTTGGTTGGTACTCAAACCTTTGGTAAGGGACTAGTGCAATCAGTGCGTCCCTTGGAAGATGGTTCAGGATTGGCGGTAACAATTGCTCATTACTATACCCCCAACGGTACAGATATTAATCATAAAGGTATTAGTCCAGATGTGAAGGTAGATTTGACTAAAGCCCAGATGGAGGAATTGTGGCTTCATGGACGTGACAAACTCGCTACTTTAGCAGATCCCCAATTCGCTAAAGCAGTGGACGTAATAGGTAAAAAAATAGCTGCTGTGGGCGCAGCAACAGCAGAAAAATGAAGAGTGAGGAATAAAGTTAGGAGTCAATAGTGAGGAGTTAGGAATAAAGTTAGGAGTCAATAGTGAGGAGTTATAAATAAAAACCATCATTGTGAACTACCAAACTCCAAACTCCTAACTCCAAACTCCTAACTCCTAACTCCAAACTCCAAACTCCTAACTCCAAACTCCAAACTCCTAACTCCTAACTCCAAACTCCTAACTCCAAACTCCTAACTCCAAACTCCTAACTCCAAACTCCTAACTCCTAACTCCTAACTCCAAACTCCTAACTCCTAACTCCTAACTCCTAACTCCAAACTCCTAACTCCTAACTCCTAACTCCTAACTCCTAACTCCAAACTGCTAACTCCTAACTCCTAACTCCTAACTCCAAACTCCTAACTCCTAACTCCTAACTCCTAACTCCAAACTCCTAACTCCTAACTCCAAACTCCTAACTCCTAACTCCTAACTCCTAACTCCTAACTTAAACTGGTTGGCACTTTCCAGCCCTAATAAGTCCGACACGCCGAGCGATCGCTTCTTCTTGCGAATTAAAAGGCCCCCACTGTTCTATAATCTCTAGATTATCCTCTCCAACTTTGTTGCTGGAGACAATTTCGCAATTTCCAACACAACGCTTGACAATATACCAAGTTTGTGATTCATTCATACTTAAAATAAAACATTTGTTTTTTACAGTAGAGATTCTACGGCATACAGAAAATATTCTCGCGTGTATGCGATTACATCGGATCTGATTTAGCTATAGACTACACTCACTAATCAGTTCCTTACAGTCATAAATTTGCTATTTGCCCTTGTCTACGCACTGATGAATTTTAATAAAAATATAAAGTGTACTTAAATAAGTAGATCGATTAATAGATATAATACATACATAATACTTTTGAAATTCAAGGGATTCATATGCGTTTACCTATCATTATCAGTGCCGGATTATTGCTATCTTTTGGACTGAACCTACCAGTAATGTCCATATCTCCCATAGAGATAGCACAATCGCCACCGAAGAATAACTTGAATTTAAAGCAATTACAAAAGCGATTAGAATTTAATCGCCGTTTCTGGAATCAGCAAAATATTTCAAACTATAGTTATGAATTTAGCAATAGTTGCTTTTGTATAAGCGATGCTAGGGGGCCAGTAGTAATTGAAGTACGTAATGGTCAAACAACTTCCATCACTTCTGTAGCTACAGGTAAACCAGTTAATCCACAATACTTTCAAAATTACAACACAATTCCTAAACTGTTTAATGTGATTCAAGATGCTATCAACCGTAAAGCCTTCAGCCTGAATGTGCGGTATAATGCTAGATTCGGCTATCCAACTCAAATTGATATCGATTACAACAGTCAGATAGCTGATGAAGAAAAATATCTCACAATTGAGAATTTTAAGGTAATTAAATAGCCACTGCAAAGAGAAAATTAGAGATTAAGACAATAGGTATACTTACCTTAATCTTACATAAATACTTAAATTGTTATCTTGAGCGGAGCAAAACATCTGGTGAAATTCTTCTCTCCCTGCGTTCCGCTCAGAATGACATTCCTGATTTTTTGAGGTTTGCAGGCATTTAATTAAATTTCTTCTAAGAAAAAAGATTGGTATTGCTGATTAGATGTATAAATCTTGGTATAGGGATGCGAAATGTTGAGCGTAGGCGTAGCCCGTCGTAGACATCGCTCCTGACCAAGGTAGTGGTATAGTGATTTGTAGTTATCAGTTTCTAGCAACGCTCATACTGTATCATTCAAATAGCAGCAAAGTGGGAATGGGACAACTCGACCATTGGGTAGGAAATTTAGCGCGGATGGAGCAAGAATGACATTAAGTTTGGATGATTTGCTTTCTTACCCATTGACGAAATGCTCTAAGCGTTGGACTTCTACCTAAAGTTTGGCTCTGTTCGACAAACCGGGGAATTACTTCAACAATGGGCAAGTTGGGAAAAGTAAAACTAATTTCAGACTCGATATATTTGCCATCCTGAAGAATATTAATTTGTAGCTTACCATCTTCATATCGCCACAGTTCAGGAACTCGCAATGCTTCGTAAGCATCCAGTTGGGTTTTGGAAGTAACATCAACTTCAATTGCAAGGTCAGGCGGCGGGTCAACCGTCAAGTCTATTCGCTCTTTACCAATCATTTGAGCATGATTTTGAATGTAGAAAGAGTCATCCGGTTCTACACCAAAAGCCATATCTTCACGTTTAAAGGTGGTTGAGCCAAATGTTTCACAGTCAATTTCTAACTCTTCAAATAGAATTTTCACCAAATCCCCGATTATGACTTTGGCTTTCTCATGCTTTGGTAACGGCATTCTCATCTCCAAAGTTCCGTGGCTGTATGCCAATCGAGCGGTTCGATGGTCGCCAAGTTCTTCTAAAATCGCCTCAAATTCTTGCCAGCTAACATCGTGGAGTATTACTCTATGTCCCGGCGGAACACTTAATTGTCGTAATTGAAGTGTTACCATTACTTACCATTGAAATTTAAAATTGAAGCTTGCAAAAGCCATTTAGCGAGATTTTAAATCCTTAATGCGATCGCACACTGTGTCAGAATTGCTATTGTAGGCGATTATGCTTGTCATAAGTGGTATTATATGTGCTTTTGAGATGTGTAGCCAATTAGGCGATCGCCTCGAAAAGAAAACTTTCGGGTCGTGCCTGTACAGATAACCTAAGCCAGTTACAGCGCTTCCGGCTATTATGCAATGCGATTTTCCTCTTGCCCCTCTCCTATCATAGCTTTCAGATTTGAGAATGTACCTCATAGCCGCCGGAAGTGCTGTAACGTAAAGCTAACCGGGCGCGGACTGATGAAGCATAAAATGAGCAAAAGACCTAACATTGCGTTCAACCGGAGCGCAATCTTAGTCCGGATGACAACCTGCACTTCCAGCCACCATGCGGCTCACTATGGCTCACCCCTCGCTCAACGCACTGATTGTTCTTGGCGGATTAGTTCCAGTTCTGGTAGTTGCCACCGTTGCAGCCAAGGGTGTACACCGAGCCGCCGCCGTTACTGTCCAGACACAAACCGGTTGCGACGTTGATCAGGCGATTGCCGTCGCTCTCCCAGTTCTGGTAGTTGCCACCGTTGCAGCCAAGGGTGTACACCGAGCCGCCGCCGTTGCTGTCCAGACACAAACCGGTCGAGACGTTGACCAGGCGATTGCCGTCGCTCTGCCAGTTCTGGTAGTTGCCGCCGTTGCAGCCAAGGGTGTACACCATGCCGTTAGCGTTGCTGTCCAGACAGAAACCGGTCGAGACGTTCACATAGTTCTTGCTCCCCGCCGCGTCCGCAGACATGCCGATCATCATCAGTGTGGCGGCCGCAACGGCAGCGGACTTGATAACAGTCTTATTCAATTTACGCATGATTAATTTTCCTTTAAGGTAAGCTTGTTTTAATGGATAGTGATGCTCAATCTAGCTGGAATCGTCGAGTCCATTGGTGACATGTTAAGCTCATTAACCATTTATCAATAAGAAACGATTTATAAAGTAAATCTTAAGTAGTGGTGTTTCGGCTTTAGCTAACACAGCGCCATATCCAATGGTGCATTAGGCGCTCATATCATGTTTTTCGTGAGAAATCATATCCAAACATGCACCTAACATACTCTCCAGTAATTTTACTTTTACTTTATAAATAGGGTCTAAGTAATGGTGCTTAAAATTAAGTCAAAATCGGAGTCGAAAACACAAGTTTTCAGCCAGTCATCGCCTCATATTTAAAAGTATAGTTCATGCTTAGGATAGATAATTTTCAGTGTAATCACTCTTGACAAAACGAGTTATATCTTAAAGAATTCGTAATTCGTAATTCGTAATTCGTAATTCGTAATTCGTAATTCGTAATTCGTAATTCGTAATTCGTAATTCGTAATTAAGTTTTGCAATGGGGATTTTAACCCCACCACAAAACTTGCCGCTTGAGAGAAGCAGGGGACTTAAACCCACGGACAGCAGTTAAAATATTACGAATGATCGCGCATGGTAGGTGGGGTAGTTGACCTTTTTTTAATTTCGAGAAGCGACTTGACCTGATAAGGAAATTTTACGGCTTTGAAGTTGCTGTTTCTGGCTGAATCATAATAGGCACTGCGCCTTTTTCAGAACCAATAATTACAAGCTTAGAATTATTAGATTGAGCTAGCTTTTCTGTGGCTTCAATTGCTCGTAATTGTAGCACTTGGTTGGTAAGTCCACCAGAGATAATTTTTTGGGAATCAGCTATACCTTGCGCTTCAATACGCTTTCGTTCTGCCTCTTGACGCTCTTTCTCTAAAACAAATGTCATCTGCTGATTTTCTTGCTCTGTTTTGAGTTTGTTTTGAATTGCAGCTTGTAGAGTATCAGGCATTTTGACGTTTCGTAAAAGAGCTTCCTCAACAATGAAACCCAAAGCGGGTATCTCTTGGGTGAGTTGTTGATCAATTTTTTGGGCGATTTCTTGGCGTTTGGTAGAGTAAATAGCACTGGCTGGGTAGTTAGCCGTGATGGCGCGGACAGTAGAGCGGAATCTGGAAATCACCAGTTGTGTTTCATCAGTTCCAATTGTTTTATATACTGTAGCTGCCTTTTGCGGATCGAGTTTGTATTGAAGACTGACATCAAGATTTAGGCTCAAACCTTCTTGAGATGTTGCATCTACATTTTCTTTTACATCCTTAAGGCGAGTGGAAAAATTCAGCACTTTGCTAAAGGGGTTAAGCAAGTGAACACCAGGATTAAGAGTAGTTTCGGAAACTTCACCAAACAAGTTGACGACACCGACATTACCAGGCGGGACAATTACCAAAAGCCTAGAAATAGAATTGAGTACTGCAATACTGCCAATCAATATTATAATTGTGCGTATTGCTAAACGTGACCTATCATCAGATATCCTACCTGTATTGAGATAAACAAGAATTGCAATTAGGGTAGTTAAAAGAGATACTATAAAGCCCATGAGTTTTTTTTGTGTAATTAAGACGAATATACTTAATTACATAATTCCCAAAAGCTTTTATAAAACTAATATTGTTTTACACAAGTTAGTGGTTTACGAATCCTTTTATTGAAAAAAATTCCCAGCTTCTCTAACAAGTCGGGAATCTCAGCTTTGGAGCGATGCCTACGACAGGCATTGCCTACGCTACTCTCAAATGTAGTTACGCTAAGATGTACAACACGACACTACAACAGATTGATCATGAAAATCAAAGCCGTTATCTGGCAAGAAGACGATGTGTGGTGTGCTTCTGTACCAGCCCTACCAGGGTGTCACACATGGGGAGAAAGCTACGAAGACTTGTTAGAAATGCTTAAAGATGCGATTCAGGGTTGGCTTGAAGTTGCTAGCCAGCAGGAAGAACTTGAACCCGATAAACAGTTGATTGAAATATCCTTATGAAATCTGTTTCTGGTAAAGCCTTATGTAAAATTGTTGAACGGTATGGCTGGAACCTGAAACGGATTACTGGTAGTCACCATATTTATGCCAACAAAGGTGTCATTCTATCTATTCCTGTTCATGGCAATCGTGATTTACCCATTGGAACACTGAAAGGACTGCTGAAGGATGCAGGTCTTACTGAAGAAGATATAGACTAACAACAATTTATTGGACTTTAGTTATTAGCCCGAAACTTAAAGTTCCGGGCTAGTGTTGATTTTAGATTAATCCAAAATCTAAAATCCAAAATTACTTGCCGTTGCCGTTACCACCATTACCATTGCTGGAAATAACACGTTCGGCGAGTTTTTCTGGTACTTCTTGGAGATGGTCATATTCCCAGTGGAAGGAACCAACGCCCAAAGTGAGCGATCGCAGTTCTACAATAAAATTCTGCATCTCTGCTTGTGGCAAGTATGCAGAGATATTATCCCAGCCCGACCAATCGTTTCTGCCTTCATAGCCTAAAATTTGCCCCCGTCTACCACTCAACAGTTGCAGCACTTTCGAGGTAAATTCGCTAGGTGTGGTCACTTCCACCCGCAAAATTGGTTCTAACAGAGTAGGTTCGGCTTGGGATATTCCCGTTTGCATTGCCAATCGCGCAGCTTGTTTAAAGGCTTGTTCAGAACTATCAACGTTATGATACGAACCATTAGTCAGAGTTACCGCCAAATCCACCATTGGGAAGCCCAAAGGCCCATGTGTGAGAAATTCCCGCACGCCCATTTCCACGCCAGGTATGTACTGTTTAGGAACCACGCCGCCGACAATAGTTTCATTAAAGTTGAAACCTGTACCGCGTGGTAAAGGCTTGATGTCGAGAAAAACATCACCAAACTGTCCGTGACCACCGCTTTGATGTTTGTAGCGCCCATGAATTGAAGCCACTGTTTTGCGGATGGTTTCTTTGTAAGGTACTTGCGGTAAGTGGGTTGTCATTGGCAAATTATATTTGCGGCGCAGTCTATCTAGGGCGACTTGTAAATGAATCTCGCCTTGACCCCACAAGATAACTTCGTGGGTATCGCCGTGTTGTTCCCAAGCAAGTGAACAGTCTTCTTCTAATAACTTGGCGATCGCACCGCTAAGTTTTACTTCATCGTTGCGCTTTTCTGGTGTAATGGCGAGAGCATACACTGGTTCCAACTCTACAGCTTTGGGTAATTTTATTGCCGACTGCTGTTCTGTGGAGATTGTATCGCCTGTCTTGATTCCTTCTAAACGGCTCAATGCGACAATTTCACCTGCACTAACTTGGTTAACTGACTGCTGTTGCTGTCCCATGAGGCGGTAAATTCCCCCAGTGCGAATGCCATTGAGGACAATACCATCAGTTAATTTACCCCGCCAAACACGCACCAAGGAAAGTTTGCCACCTTGGGGAGTGTAGTAAGTTTTTAATACCTGCGCTAGAGGTGTATCACCTTTTATGTTTTTTAAACGACGTTCTGCTGTGGTTTCTGGTTCGGGGGCTTCTCGTAACAAGGCTTCTAATAGAGGTCTAACACCATAATCTTGTTCTGCTACACCAAAGAAAACGGGGACTACTAAATCTGCCCCTAATTCCATTTTTAAATCTTTGAGGATTTCCTCTTGGGGTGGTTCGATGTCTTCTAAAAGTTCTTCGAGTAAATGGTCGTCAAAATTTGCTAAGGCTTCGAGCATTTCTGCCCGTGCTGTATGTTCTTCTTGTTTTAAACTTTCGGGGAAGGGGATGGGGTCAGCAGGTGCGCCTGGGTGATATTGATATGCCTGTTCACTCACCATATCAATAAAGCCGGTGAGTTGTTCCCCGTTCATGATCGGATATTGATGTGCTACCAAAGGACGGCTAGATACTGCTTTCAGGGCGTGCAACGTTTCTAGAACGTGAATATTTGCCCGATCCATTTTGTTGACGAAGACGAGGTGGGGAATTTCCCAATCGTCCAAGAATTTAAATAGAGGCGCGAGGGTAAGGACTCTTTCGCGGATGGGTTCGCAAACTACAATTGCCGCATCCACTCCCATTAAAGCATTGTATGTTTCTTGGGCAAATTCTACACTTCCCGGACAGTCAATAAAAGTAAAGCGAATGCCGTTATACTCAGTGCTAGCGGCGCTGACTTCTACACTCATCTGGCGATCGCGCGACTCGGCAGCACTATCTCCTACTGTATTGCTGTCCTTAACACTCCCTTTGCGGGAAATGGCCCCTGTGACAAATAACAAGCTTTCTAGTAAAGTGGTTTTTCCACTTAAATAAGGCCCGACAATTGCAACATTCCGCGAACCCGATTTTACTTTTTCGTTCATAAAACCTCCCTTGCGGTAAGTTTTTCCTAACCGCATGATTCTGTATATATCAGGGATAAAAAGTGCTTCTCTGGAGTCAAAATTACCCCTTCTTTAATTTGTTATTATGCTCCTTTTAATCTAAATTTAAAAAAATTGTAGTTTGTCGTAAGATTTCTCTTAATAAAACTTAATAAAAACGGTTTTTTATGGCGAAATAAAAATTTTTGTAAAAAACTTTTTATAAAGTAAATTTAACTGAAGGTATTGCAAGTCAGAAAATCAATGGGAAAATCATTCTTTAAATATCGCATAGCCGGGTTAGTAAGTTTGATGCTGCTTGTTAGTATTTCCTTTCCCTCTGTTTCTCTATCTGCTCCCGTCCCCTCAAAGCTGGCAGAATCTAATGCTAAAACTGCTATAGACTGGTTAAACCAAGGTTTACAAGCAATTCAGGCAGGAAAGGTACAAGATGCGATCGCAGCCTTCAAACAAGCAGCTAAATTAGATCCGACATTGGCACCAGCGCACTATAATTTAGGGTTAGCATTCCGACAAACGGGACAATTGCAACCCTCTGCGGATGCATTTTATCGAGCGACGCAAGCCGATCCTAAGTTTGCGCCAGCTTTTGCTAATTTAGGTGGAGCATTGTTAGAGGGGAATAATTTACAGTTAGCTAAAGATTATTTGCAACGAGCTTTAGAACTCGATCCTAAACTCGGATTTGCCCACTATAACTTGGGGTTGTTACGAGAGCAGCAAAGAGATTGTGAAAAAGCGATCGCATCTTTTAAAAAAGCCATAGAATATAGCAAAAATGCACCAGAGCCTCCTTATCATATAGGGATGTGTTATCTCCAACAAGGTAAATTCGATCAAGCTAGAGATGCTTTTAATCAGGCAGTAAAAATTAATCCGAAGTATGCAGAAGCTTACTACAATCTCGGTTCAATTTGGTTTGGGCAACGCAAATCACAAGAGGCATTAGAGGCTTTTAGAAAATCAGCCGAAGCTAACTCTAACTATCCCAACGCTTATTATGGTGCAGGGTTAGTTTTTATGCAGTTACAGCAATATAAAGATGCAGTACAAGTATTGCAATTTGCTAGAGATTTATATCATGCTCAGAAAAATCCTCAGTGGGCGAAAAATGCCGAGCAATTGTTGCAACAAGCACAAAATTTAAATTACAAACCTCGCTGATGCACAAAAGCTTAATATTGCATAATATAAAATTATTGGGTTGACTTGGTGGTGTTGTCTGAAGTTGTCCCGATTGGAAAAAATGTACATGCAAAAGCGCCAGAAAAGTCGATTTTTATTTAGCGATCGCTGGCTTGATCGGCACTCAATTGTTCGCAACATGGAGGCTTTTCAAGACTTAATTGTGATTGTCTTGTGTTTGGGATTGTTCGCCGTCATGCTGATCCAATTGTGGGGGATAGCGATCGCCATCACGCAGCCACTAGACTATCAACATGTGACTGCAAAAATACTATTTGTGTTAATTTTAGTCGAGTTATTCCGACTATTAATGGTTTACTTGCAAGAACATAGTATCTCTGTGGGAGTGGCAGTTGAGGTAACAATTGTATCTCTACTGCGAGAAATAGTAGTTCACGGAGCGCTAGAAATTTATTGGGTTAATACGCTTGCAATTTGTGGTTTGTTATTTGTTCTAGGTGGATTACTTGTGGTATGTGCTAAAACGCCACACATGGATTGTATGAGCGCTAACACTAAGTTTTGTCCGCTTGTGTATAAGGGAGGTAGAGAACGGCAAAACGAGTTGGAATTACAGTATTCACGTCAATGTGATCAAAATCAACCGCTTGGATAAATTGTTATGAAAATGGGGAGTGGGGAGTGGGGAGTGGTGAAAAAGTATTTTCCTACTCTCCACTCCTTTGTTTGGGGCTGTATCAGGAACTTGGATGCATCTAAAATCTAAAATCTAAAATGGTATAACTTACTTTTGTAAGGTACTTCCGACGTATTGAAATATACTCTTTTTGGAAGATGAATCGCTCTTTAAGGGCGAGTATAAAGTTAATTAGAAATTCTAAAAGAGGTTTAAGCAATGACTACAAATACAGGTAACGGACAATCTCAACAAGCGATTAGCGATTTGGAATACGATTTTGTCACCGTTTTGCACAACAAGGCAGAAGCCGTTAAAGCTTACGATACCTACATTAAAGATGCAGAACAAGTAGGTTCTCAACCTTGTGTAGAGTTGTTCCAAAAATTGCGCCAATCTGATATTGAACACGCACAAGAGATTCGCCAACATCTACAACAAGTGCTGCAACACGGTAAGATGTAACCCAAGTTTTGAAGTGCGTAGGCGTAGTCTACGCACTTGCTGATTATATTAGACGCAAGCATCGCCCACTATCAGCTAGACTGATTCTGGGCTACTTGCTCTACTTGCGCCACTGTCAAATCGAGAGCCACCGCCACTTGTTCCACACTCAATCCCAATGCCAACAACCGGGGAATAGATTCTAACTTAGCTTCCTGGCGACCTTGCTGGCGACCTTGCTGGCGACCTTCTTCTAAGCCGTCTTCTTTGATTGATTGATACATCCTTGTCTTTTTAAATTCGTCGTCTATACCCAACATTTCTGCTAACTCCTCTCGGCTTAACCGGGTAAATTTGTACAACAGAATAGTCTCTATCAATTCTACAATTTGCTTGGTGGTAGTTTCATCTGCCAGTTGTTGCCTTGCTTGTAAAATCAATTCTCTACCTTTGTCAACGGCTGTCTCTTCCCTTTCGATAATTAATTTAACGATCGCAACTTGCATTGAGTTCTCACCTGTATCTAATTCATCTAGATAAATGCGTTGCACTTGTGAACTATCTAGCAGGAATTGATATGCCAGCCGATCGTCTGGATCTAAACTTCGTTGGGGATAGATGACAACAGCACGCCAAAAATTTACAGATTCGTTTTGACGCAAGTAAAGAAAGATTTCGGCAAAGAAGCGTCTATAGAAAGTTGGGTCTAATTGAAACTGGACTTCAACAAAGTAGAGGGGTTGATTTGTAGTTTCACTTGTGGGGATAAATACTCCATCAATCCTAAAAGCAGTTTCTTTTAGTTCGATTGAAACAAATTGATATGCGTTGACATTGACAGTCGTATCGCCAATTATTGCAAAAAATATGCTAGGAAAAGTTTGAAATAAGCTATAAAATATTTTGTCAGTTTGCACCTGGATTTAGTAATAGCTAAAATTGGATATTTAAAGTTTATCAACAATAGTGTAAATGCGTCTATTTTAGCATTAAAAAAGCAGATGTTTGTTTCCATCTGCTTTAATAAAAAATTTGTTAAGTAGGTAGATGTAATTAAATATAAGAAAAACCTCACCCTCAATCCCTCTCCTTAGTAAGGAGAGGGAAGCCGGAGGCGGGGTGAGGTTTTATATTTAATTTGACCCACTTACTTATCTCCTTTACATAGATACCAACTGATTAAGTGGAGCAACCCCAGCCAAATCTAAAATTGGCGCGATCGCATCTTCTCGTTTCACCGCCATAAGATGGACACCCTGGCACAATTGCCGTGCTATTTGCACTTGCTCGGCGGCTATTTTCATCCCTTCCTCAAAAGGATCTTTGGCTTTTGCCAATCTATCAATAATATGTTGGGGAATATTTACACCCGGAACACATCTATTAATAAACTGGGCATTTTTTGCCGATTTTAACAGAAATATTCCTGCCAAAATCGGTTTTTTATAGCCAGATGCAATCGTATCCATGAACTTTTCTAGACGCTCAAAATCTGTAATTAACTGACTTTGAAAAAACTGCGCTCCGGCTTCGATTTTGCGTTCAAATCGACTTTGCAAACCCGACCAACTTTTACATTGCGGATCTACTGCTGCACCAACAAATAAATCTAAGGCTCCATCAGTCAAGGGTTTCTCGTTGCAATCAACGCCTTGATTCATCTTCCGAATCAGTTGTAGCAGTCGCACGGCTTCCAAGTCAAACACTGCTTTGGCATCTGGATGATCGCCTGCTTTTACTGGGTCGCCAGTCAAAGCTAAAATGTTATGGATGCCCAAGGCATGAGCGCCCATTAAGTCAGCTTGTAAACTAATGCGGTTGCGATCGCGGCAAGCTATTTGACAAATCGGCTCTATACCATTTTGTGATAAGATCACCGACGCGATTAACGAAGACATCCGTAATACTGCGCGGCTACCATCAGTAACATTGACAGCATGAACCCTTCCCTTAAGAGTCGCCGCCATTTGAATCATGTGCGCTGGATCTCCCCCTTTCGGCGGTGCTACCTCGGCGGTAATTAGAAATTCACCTGCTTGTACAGCTTTGCGAAAGGCTGTGGGGCTATGGGTGTGATGCATAAAATTAAGAAAATTCAATTTCTTAAATGGTATAGCCAATCACACCGAAAAGGGACAAATTATAGAGGAAGAGAGTAACCTAAAGCAGTTTTTACTTGTGATAAAGTTTGATTTGCGATCGCTCTAGCTTTTTCCCCTCCATCCCGCAACACAGACTCCAAATAGCCTTTATCTTCCGTTATCGACTGATATTTTTCTTGAATTGGTTTCAAAGACTCAATTATCGTGTCTGTCAACAATGGCTTGAATTGTCCCCAACCCATATCCTGACACTCAGCGGCTACATCTTCCTTGGTTTTACCAGAAAGCAATGTATACAGCGTTAACAAATTATTACACTCTGGACGCGCTGGATCAAAAGTCAGCCCACGAATCGGATCGGTTTTGCAACGCTTAATCTTGTATTGAATCTGTTCTGGTGAATCTAGCAAACTGATTCGGCTTAACTCTGAAGGATCGGACTTCGACATTTTGCGTGTACCGTCTGCTAAACTCATCACCCTTGCCCCTTCCTTACGAATCAAAGGGTCTGGTAACTTTAGAACTGGTTGATCTGGTTTACCAAATTGGTGATTTAACCGAGATGCAATATCCCGTGTCAACTCCAAATGTTGCTTTTGGTCTTCACCCACTGGCACTTTATCAGCTTGGTAAAGCAAAATATCAGATGCCATTAGCACAGGGTAATCTAATAAGCCTGCACTCACATTTTCTGCTTGTTTAACAGCCTTTTCCTTGAACTGGATCATGTCTTGCAGCCAGTTTAGAGGTGTAATGCAGTTGAGCAACCAAGTGAGTTCACTGTGCGCCGAAACGTGGGATTGGACAAAGATAGTAGAGTGGTTTAAATCAAGACCACAAGCTAGATACAGAGCAGCAAGGGTGTAGGTATCAGCTGCCAATTGTTTTGGATCGTGTGGGACTGTAATCGCATGTAAATCAGCCACAAAAAGGTAATTTTCGTATTCGCTCTGACCTTCTACCCAGTTGCGAATGGCTCCCAAATAGTTACCTAGATGGTAATTGCCCGTTGGTTGAACTCCAGAAAGAACACGTTGCTTGCCCATAAATTTCAACTTAGTTATCTCAAATCCGCCCTAGTAAAGTGGCGATGTCTGGCGAAAAGTCGCTTTGCGCCTACACAAAACTCATTTAATTTTGACATTTTCCAGGTCAACTCGCCGTGACGGAATTAGAGATTTTAACTCAACTCGGAACAACGGTGGCAATACTGCGAAAAAATCACGTTTGCCGATGCAAATGTCTGTCTAAAGACAGATAGCGAAAGAATAGGGGTAGTGGGATTGTAGCATCATCTCTGCAATCAGTATCCAAAATACAGTTTTATCAAAAGTAAAAAATATTGCAACCAAAATTTATTTAGAGGACTATAGCAATGAAAGTACTCTTACTCTACCCTCGTTTTCCCAAAACCTTTTGGTCTTACGACGAATTTATGAAAATAGCGGGACTTAAGGCAGTTATTCCACCGCTAGGGATTCTGACTGTTGCCGCTATGCTACCAACAGACTGGGAAATTCGGTTTTATGACCGCAATGTTAACCAAGAAACAGATGCTGATTGGCAATGGTGCGATCTCGTGATTCTTTCTGCCATGCTTGCACAGAAAGAAGACTTTCTTGCCCAAATTCACAAAGCAGCGCAACTGGGGAAAAAAGTTGCTGTGGGTGGCCCTTATCCAACCTCAGTACCAGAACCTGCTCACAAAGCAGGAGCTAACTACTTGATTTTAGATGAAGGGGAGATTACAATTCCACAGTTTTTAGATGCGATCGCCAAAGGTGAACAACAAGGAACTTTCCGCGCCCTAGAAAAACCAGATGTCAGCAAAAGCCCTATCCCTCGCTTTGATTTACTCAAACGAGATGATTACTTAATGATGGCAATCCAGTTTTCTCGCGGTTGTCCTTTTGAATGCGAATTCTGTGACATCATCAATTTATACGGTCGCAAACCACGTACCAAAGAACCAAGTCAAACCCTCGCAGAACTCCAAACCCTCTATGACTTAGGCTGGCGCGGATCTCTGTTCGTAGTTGATGATAACTTCATTGGTAATAAGCGCAATGTTAAACGTCTCTTACAAGCATTAATTCCGTGGATGCAGGAACGCAATTATCCCTTCACCTTCATGACTGAAGCTTCTGTCAATCTAGCAGAAGATACTGAGTTATTAGAATTAATGGCTAAGGCTGGTTTCTATGCTGTATTTTTGGGTATTGAAACACCAGATCAAGACAGCCTGCAAGTCACTCGCAAGTTTCAAAATACCCGCAATCCCCTTTTAGAAGCCTGTCGTAGCATCAATGAAGCTGGATTGTTAATCTATGCAGGATTTATCATTGGTTTTGATGGAGAAAAAACTGGCGCTGGAGAGCGAATTCAAGCTTTTGTTGAAGAAACCAGCATTCCTCAACCGATGCTAGGTATACTACAAGCCCTCCCCAATACTGCCCTCTGGGAAAGACTAAAAAAAGAGGAGCGATTATTAGAAGGATTTAGAGGTTTGGAGGTGGGGGATCAGAATTCCTTAATGAATTTTGTTCCTAGCCGGCCGATGGCTGAAGTTGCTAAAGAATATTTAGAGGCAATTTGGAGAATGTACGAACCCAAAAACTATCTCCGACGTTGTTTTGAACAATGCCTCAAGATTACACCTAATCCCCAACTACAGCAGACGATGTATTTTCCTCCTGGCAAAGGACTGCGACTACTTGCCCACTTGCTGTGGCGACAAGGTTGGCAACGGCGGGAAATTCGGGGTCAATTTTGGCAACAGCTTTGGATTATTTTCCGCACCAAGCCCCAATTCGTGAATATGTATTTAGGTTTATGTGCTGCTGGTGAGCATTTTTGGGAATACCGCGTTTTAGCTAGAGAGCGCATTACTGAGCAGTTAGGATTTGATCCACTGACTACGCCTATCCCCGTTGAAAAACCATTAGTCAAAATTTAACAAAAGTCTAATGGGAATACGCAATAGGGGCATAGCAATGCTTATTGCTAAACCCCTAGTGAGCATCCCAATGAGTAGCTTAAATCTTTTCCCTCACCCCCAGCCCCTCTCCCATGTTTGGGAGAGGGGAGACATAATTTTAATTCCCCTTCTCCCTTCATCTGGGATTCGGGGTTAGGGGATGAGGGCTATCAAGGTGTTTTGCACCTGACGGGATGCTCCCAACCCCTACGGCTATACCTCAGCATTAAAATATCTCAAAAAAAGCATCCTCTAATTCATAACCCAGCATTTGGGCCATAGACTTTAGCCGCGAGAGACTGGGAATATTTTGTTGTTTGAGCCAATCACCTAAAATAAAGATTTTGTGCATCAAAAATATTTCTAAGGCTTCAGGATTGTACTGAATGCCTTCTTTGGAACTGAACTGGTGTGGTACAAGCATGGCACTATAACGAGCAAATTCTCCAGCTTTCCAATCTAGTAAAAATGGCAACCAGGGGTATTTGGCATCTAGGCGCACAAACCACAGTCGCACCTCTGGAATTTCTGAGAGTTCGCGGGGATCGCCAGGTTCGAGTTGATAATTGATATCAAAGCGTAGCTGCTGTTCATGGGATGCAGCCCCATCTTGCAGCAGTTGTTCAATCACCGTTGACGCAGGCGACAGATCCAGATTGTTAATGAAGTCATTATTGAGTGCGATCGCAATTGTCTTTGATTCAGCAGCCACTTTTTTGATGCTCAACTGTAGGATCGACAATATACAGTAGCAGCTTTCAGGGATTGACGCTAGATTGACCTTTAGAAATAAATTATTTTCTAATACTTTTTTTGCTAATAATTGGTCAACTTATACAAGTTTTATACACAAGTCTGACCTTCTCTAATTTATTTGATACTTTTGCTTAGTTTTCGCTGATCATAACAAATATACATCTAGTTGCTAGCTTTGATAAGCTGTTGCGCCTTTAATTTGCACAAATAATCATTACTGGCTCGTAGTTGCGCTTTAGCGCATCTTTATCCGGATGCGCTAAAGCGCAACTA